>NZ_JOCQ01000057.1 GCF_000720725.1 Streptomyces rimosus subsp. rimosus | reverse complement strand
ACCGCCCCCGCCCGGCCCCCGCCTCCCGGGGCACATACACGGTCCGCGGGCGGCCCGTTCCCGGGCCCGGGAGGAAGGCGCTGTCTTCGGCCACCGCTGAGCCCCCCTTCGCGTACGGAAAGCGGGTGCGGCGGCACGGCACGGCGGGCAGGATCGGCGCGGCCGAAAGGATCGGCCCACGAAGAAAGGTGCGGAAACACCATGACCACCGAACGGCCCCGACCGCCGATGCGCGCGGGCGAGCGCGAATCCCTGCGCGCCTACCTCGACTTCCACCGCGCCACGCTCGCCATGAAGTGCGACGGCCTCTCCGACGAGGAACTGCGCAGCCGCTCCATGCCGCCGTCCACGCTGTCCCTGCTCGGCCTCGTCCGGCACCTGGCGGAGGTCGAGCGCACCTGGTTCCGGCGGGTGATCAACAAGGAGGACATCCCGCTCGTGTGGTCGCCGGAGGGCGACTACCAGGCGGCGTACGACCCCGGGACGAGCACCCGCGCCGACGCGTTCGACGCCTGGCGCACCGAGGTCGAGCACGCCCGCCGCATCGAACGCGCCGCCCCCTCCCTGGACGTGACCGCCCACCAGCCCCGCTGGGACGCCGATGTGTCCCTGCGCGTCGTGATGCTCCACGTCACCCTCGAATACGCCCGCCACAACGGCCACGCCGACTTCCTGCGCGAGGGGATCGACGGGGTGGTGGGGGCCTGAGGAGCGCCGGGGACGTCCGGCGGCGGCGCGCCGCCCCGGCCGTACCGTCCCCGGCCCCGCCTGGCATCCTGCGGACATGACCACGCAAGCCACCGTGGAGTTCGAAGCGCACCGGCCCCGGCTCTTCGCGCTCGCGTACCGGATGCTCGGTTCGGCGAGCGAGGCGGAGGACGCCGTGCAGGACGCCTACCTGCGCTGGAGCACGGCCGACGGCTCCGCCGTCCGTACCCCGGCCGCCTGGCTGACCAAGGTCGTCACGAATCTGTGCATCAACCGGCTCACCTCCGCCCGCGCCCGGCGGGAGCGGTACGTCGGCCCCTGGCTCCCCGAGCCGGTCCTCACCCACACCGCGGACGGGCGGCTCGGCCCGCTGGAGACCGCGGAGCAGCGCGAATCGGTGTCGTTCGCGCTGCTCACCCTGATGGAACGGCTCACCCCGGCCGAACGCGCGGTGTTCGTCCTGCGCGAGGCGTTCGGCCACAGCCACCGGGACATCGCCGAGGTCATCGGCGTCGGGGAGGCCCATTCGCGGCAGCTGCACCGTCGTGCCCGGGAACGGCTCGGTGGCTCCCCGCGCCGGCACTTCGACGTGGACGCCGCACAGCGCGCGAAGCTCGTCGAGCGGTTCTTCGCCGCCACGCTCGACGGCGACGTGGCCGGCCTCGAACGGCTGCTCGCCGACGACGTGGTGGCCTGGGCCGACGGCGGGGGCCGGGTGACCGCGGCGCGCCGGCCGGTCACCGGGCGCGTCAAGGTGCTCCGCTACCTGCTGGGCCTGGGGGCCCGGCCCGAAGCGGCGGTCATCCGGACCGACTTCGCCGAGGTGAACGGCGAACCGGCGGTGCTCTTCCGCGTGGGGGAGGACCTGCTCGGCGTCGTCGTCCCGGAGATACACGAGGGGCGGGTGAGCGCGGTCCGTACCGTCCTGAACCCCGACAAGCTCGCCTTCGCCGCGGGCCAGCTCGTGTGACCCGCTTCACCTTCCGGGCTGTCACGGATGCGCCCGCCCGCCGGTTCAGGGGGCATGACACATCACATCGTGGTCCTGGGAGCCGGGTACGCCGGACTGTCCGCCGCCAAGGGCGCGGCCCGCAGGCTGCGCCGCCGCGGCGTACGCATCACCGTGGTCAACGCCGTCGGCCACTTCGTCGAGCGGGTCCGGCTGCACCAGCTCGCCGCCGGCCGGCGGCCGGCGGACCTGCCGCTCGGCGCCCTGCTCGCCGGTACGGACATCGACCTGGTCGTCGCCCGGGTGACCGCCGTCGACGCCGCCACCCGTACGGTACGGATCGACTCCGCCCCGCACACCCTCACCTACGACACCCTCGTCTACGCGCTGGGCAGCGGGGCCGACACCACCGCCGTCCCCGGAGCCGCCGCGCACGCCCATGCGGTGGCCACCTACCAGGACGCGGTCCGGCTGCGGGCGCGCATGGCGGACGGGCGGGGGCCGGTGGCCGTGGCCGGGGCCGGGCTGACCGGCATCGAGGCGGCCACCGAACTCGCCGAGGCGCACCCGGGCCGCACGGTCCACCTGGTCACCGCCGGTGAGCTGGGAGCCGGCCTCTCGGAGCGCGGCCGGCGCTACCTGCGCGGTGCCCTGCACCGGCACGGCATCATCCTCCGCGAGCACACCCGGGTCCGCGAAGTCGCCGCGCACGGCCTGGTGCTCGCCGACGGCGGCGAGATCCCGGCCGCAACGGTCGTCTGGGCGGCCGGGTTCCGCGTCCCGGACCTGGCCCGCGAGTCCGGGCTCGCCGTCGACGGGCGCGGTCTGATCACGGTGGACCCGACGCTGCGCTCGCTCTCCCATCCGGAGGTCTTCGCGGCGGGCGACGCGGTGGCGGCGTACGGACCGGACGGCGCGGCCTCCCGTATGTCGTGCCAGACGGGGCTGCCGATGGGCGGGTACGTCGCGAAGAGCGTCGCCGCCGCGCTCACCGGCACCACCGTCGAGCCGCTCCGGCTGCGTTACGTCTGGCAGAACATCAGCCTCGGCCGCCACGACGGCCTCACCCAGTTCACCCGGGCCGACGACAGTCCGGTCGGCGCGGTGCTCACCGGCCGTGCCTCCGCCCGCTTCAAGGAGGCCGTCACCAGGGGCACGGTGCTGGCGCTGCGCCGCTGAGCCGGGTCTGTCCGCACGGGCCCCGTGCGTAAATGGCTGGCGCCGGCTCGGGACACGGCGGGACGATTCCGGGCAGCGAGGCCGCCGTACGTTCCTGTACCGGTGTCCCGCCCGCCAGGAGGGGAGTCCTGATGACCGGTGCAGCGTCCGGGCCGTCCGGCCCGGGGCCCGAAGCCCGTACGACGACCGGAGTGGTGCGTGGCGGCCGGGAGGCGGGCGTGGCTGTCTTCCGGGGCATTCCGTTCGCCGAACCGCCCGTCGGGGAGCTTCGGTTCGCCGCGCCGCGGGCGGTGCGCGGGTGGGACGGCGTACGGCCGGCCCTGTCGTACGGGCCGTCGCCCCCGCAGGGCGGCCACTTCGGCATGGAGGCGCTGTCCCGGGACGCCGACGACGACTGGCTGACGCTCAACGTCTGGACGCCCGAACCGGGCCCGGGCGCCGGGCTGCCGGTGATGGTGTGGATCCAGGGCGGCGCGTACGCGATCGGCACGTCGGCGCTGCCGGAGTACGACGGAGGCCGCCTGGCCGGTGCCGGTGTCGTCGTGGTGACGTTCAACTACCGTGTCGGACTTGAAGGCTTCGGGCAGTTCGAGGGGGCGCCCGCCAACCGGGGCCTGCTCGACCAGATCGCCGCTCTGGAGTGGGTGCGCGACAACATCCGGGCCTTCGGGGGCGCCCCGGACCGCGTCACGGTCTTCGGTCAGTCGGCGGGCGCCGGGTCGGCCGCCGCGCTGCTGGCCATGCCGCGGGCGGCCGGTCTCTTCGGCCGGGCCGTCGCGCAGAGCGTGCCGGGCACGTTCTTCACACCGGAACTGGCCGCCGACATCGCCGCCGCCTGCGCCGCCGAGCTGGGGCTGAAACCCACGGTGAGCGGCCTGCGCGCGGTGGCCCCGGCCCGGCTGTCCGCCGCCGGTGACGCGGTCGGCGCCACGATGGACCGGCACGCGCGCCGCTGGGGCGCCGTCGCACACCGGTCCATCCCGATCGCACCGGTCGTCGAGGGCGACACGCTGCCGGTCGCACCGTGGCATGCCCTGGCCGGCGGCGCGGCCCGCGACATCCCGCTGATCGTCGGCCACACCCGGGACGAGCAGCGGCTGTTCACCGTGATCGACGGCCTGCTCGGCCAGGTGACGCCCGAGCAGGCCGCGACCGCGCTGCGCATCTTCGGCCCCGGCCCGGACGGCGCGCGCCGTTACCGCGACCGCTTCCCGGCCGCGAGCCCGGACGAGCTGTACGAACGGGTCCAGTCGGACTGGCTGTTCCGCATGCCGAGCCTCCACCTCGCCGAGGCCCGGGCCGCGGTCGGCGGCCGGGTCCACGTCTACGAGCTGACCTGGCAGGCGCCCGGTATGGACGGCGTCTTCGGCGCCTGCCACGGTCTGGACGTACCGCTGGTGTTCGGCACCCTCGACCGCGGTCAGCCCGCCGTACTGATCGGCGAGGAACCCTCCCCGGAGGCCGAGACGCTGTCGGCCCGCATGCGCGCCGCGTGGACGGCGTTCGCCACCGACGGAGACCCGGGGTGGCCTGCGTACGACACCGGCCGGCGCCTCGTCCAGCTCTTCGACACCCGGCCGGCCGTCACCGCGGACCCGGCGAAGGCATCCCGCCTCATCTGGGAGGACCACACCTTCTCCGCGCTGCGGCCGGCCGGCGGGTAGCGGTCACCGGCGCGGCCGAGTGCTCAGCTGCCGGCCGCGCCGAACCACCTCGGCAGCGCGGCGACCAGCTCCCGTTGGTCCTCACCGGCCCACGCCACGTGCCCGTCCGGCCGCAGCAGCACCGCGGGCACGTTCAGCTCCTCGCTGACGTCCACCACGTGGTCGACCCGGTCCGCCCAGCCCTCCACCGAGAGGCGGCCGGTCTGGTCGAGCAGCAGGCCGCGGCCGCCGTGCATCAGTTCGTAGAGTCGCCCCCGCTTCAGGGCCACGTCCCGCAGCCGCCGGCCGAGCAGCTCGTGGCCCTCGCCGAAGTCGTAGTGGACCGAGACCGCGGTGATCTTCTCGATCAGGTACCGGTTCACCTCCTCGAACTCCATCAGCTCCGCCAGCAGCCGCCGCACCGACCGGGGGCCGGGCTCCGTGGACATCAGCAGCACCTGCGCACGGGTGTTGTCCAGGACGGCGGCGCCCACCGGGTGCCGCTCGGTCTGGTAGCTGTCCAGCAGCCCCTCCGGGGCCCAGCCGTTGACCTCGGCGGCCAGCTTCCAGCCGAGGTTGAACGCGTCCTGGATGCCGAGGTTGAGGCCCTGGCCGCCGGTCGGCGGGTGGATGTGCGCCGCGTCCCCGGCCAGCAGCACCCGGCCCTCCCGGTAGCGCTCGGCCTGCCGGGTGGCGTCACCGAAGCGGGAGAGCCAGCGCGGCGAGTGCACGCCGAAGTCGGTGCCGGCGGTCGCCAGCAGCTGGTGCTTGAACTCCTCGAACGTCGGCGGGACCGAGCGGTCCTCGGCCACCCCCGCGGCGGGCACGATCACCCGGTACACGCCCTCTCCGAGGGGCATGGCGCCGAACCACAGCTGCGTCTTGCGGACTTCGGTCATCACGGCCGTCAGCTCGTCCTGCGAGGCGGTCAGCGCCATCTCGCCCAGCAGCGTGTCACGCCGGCTCGGCTCGCCGGGAAAGCCGATGCCGAGCAGCTTGCGGACCGTGCTGCGCCCGCCGTCACAGCCGACGACGTAGCGCGAGCGCAGTGCGTCCGCGCCGGCCAGCTCCAGGGTCACCCCGTCCGCGTCCTGGCGCAGCCCGGTCACCGCGCAGCCGCGCCGGATCTCGGCGCCCCGCTCGACCGCGTGCTCGGTCAGCAGGCGCTCGGTGACGGTCTGCACGATGCCGAGGACGTACCCGTGCGCGGTGTCCATCCGCTCGGGCCACGACTTGCTGATGCCCGCGAAGAAACCGCCGACCTCGTACCGCTTGCCGAGCGCGAGGAAGCGCTCCAGCAGGCCGCGCTGTTCCATCACCTCGATGCTGCGCACGTGCAGGCCGAGCGCGCGGACCACCTTGGTCGGCTCCGGCTCCTTGTCCAGTACGAGCACGTCCACGCCCTGCAGCCGCAGTTCGGCGGCCAGCATCAGGCCGGTCGGCCCGGCGCCGACCACGATCACGTCCCTCACGTAAACCCCCATGCCACACGCCGGCAAAAGCGTGCGAATTTCGCGAACCCGCATTTCCCGCAGGTTCTGCCCTTGGCCGACGATTCTGCGGCACCACCGGGGCCTTGCCGCAAGCCCCCTGGTGTGCTATAGGTTAGTAGTGGCAGGGAGAGTGTGTTCTCCGTGCCTTTTTTCGTTCGAGGGTGCCGCGGACCGCAGGCGGGCGGGCAGGAAGAGAATCCTGATCCTGCCCGCCCCTCACACCACGCTCTCCCGCCACGCCTCGTGCAGCTCCGCGAACCGCCCCCGCCCCGCGATCAGTTCGGCCGGGGTGCCGTCCTCGACGATGCGGCCGCCCGACATGACCAGGACCCGGTCGGCCGTCTCGACCGTGGACAGGCGGTGGGCGATGACCACGGCCGTACGGCCGCGCAGGACCGTGTCCATGGCGTGCTGGACCGCGCGCTCGCCGGGGATGTCCAGCGAGCTGGTCGCCTCGTCGAGGATCAGTACGGCCGGGTCGGCGAGCAGGGCGCGGGCGAAGGCGACGAGCTGGCGCTGGCCGGCGGAGATCCGGCCGCCGCGTTTGCGTACGTCGGTGTCGTACCCGTCCGGCAGGGCCGCGATGAAGTCGTGGGCGCCGATGGCGCGCGCGGCCCGCTCGATCTCCTCGCGGGTGGCGTCCGGGCGGCCGATGGCGATGTTCTCGGCGACCGTGCCGGAGAAGAGGAACGCCTCCTGGGTGACCATCACCACCGCGCGCCGCAGGTCGGCGGTGGACAGGTCGCGCAGGTTGATGCCGTCCACGCGGACGTGTCCGGTCGCCGGATCGTAGAAACGGGCCAGCAGCTTGGCCAGGGTGGACTTGCCGGCGCCGGTGGAGCCGACGACGGCGACCGTACGGCCCGCGGCCAGCGTCAGGTCGAAGCGCGGCAGCACCTCGCCGCCGGTGCGGTAGCCGAAGCGGACGCCCTCGAAGACGACCTCGCGGCCGGGCCGGGAGCCGGGCCGCTCCGGCAGCGGCAGCGGATCGGCGGGCTCCGGGACACTCGGGCGCTGGGCGAGCAGCCCGGCGATCTTCTCCAGCGAAGCGGCGGCGGACTGGTAGGAGTTGAGGAACATGCCCAGGCGGTCGATCGGGTCGTACAGACGGCGCAGGTACAGCGCCGCGGCCGCCAGGACGCCCAGCGCCAGGCCGCCGGAGGCCACGCGGTACGCGCCCCACAGGACGAGCGCGGCCACCGCGACATTGGCCAGCAGGCGCGAGGAGACCACATACCGGGCCATCTCCAGGATCGCGTCGCCGTTGACGCGCTCGTGGCGGCCGTTCAGGCGGGCGAACGCGGCGTCGTTGGGGCGCTCGCGCCGGAACGTCTGCACCGGCCGGATGCCGTTGACCGTCTCGGTGAACTTCACGATCACGGCCGCCATCGCCGACGACTTCTCGCTGTAGACCCGCCGCGACCGGCGCCGGAAGGAGCGTATGAGCAGGTAGAGCGGCCCGGCCGTGGCCACCGCGGCGGCCCCCAGGCCCCAGTCGAGGTAGAGCAGCGTCGCCGTGATGTAGACCGTGGCCAGGACGATGGAGACCAGCTCCTGGAGGCCCTCGTTCAGCAGCTCGCGCAGCGCTTCCACGTCGGTGGTCGCGCGGGAGATCAGCCGGCCGGACGTGTAGCGCTCGTGGAAGTCCAGGCTCAGGGCCTGGCCGTGCCGGAAGATCCGGCCCCGCAGGTCGAGCAGGACGTCCTGGCTGATCCGCGCGGCGAGCCGGATGAAGACGTACTGGAGGCCGCCGGACGCCGTGGCGCACAGCAGATAGGCCGCGGCCACGGCGATCAGCGGACCGTGCCGGCCCTCGCGCAGGGCGGGCACGGCACGGTCGATGGCGAAGGCGACCAGCAGCGGCCCGGCCTGCACGGCGGCCTGCTGGAGCAGGAGGAGGACGCTCGCCGCCCAGACACGGCGGGTGTGCGGGCGCAGCAGTGACCCCAGGAGGGAGCGGGAAGCGCCCTTGTCGGTCGGCAGGACGTCCTGTTCGAAGGGATCGGGGCCGGCGGCGGCCGGGGGAGTGGCGGACGGCCGGGGCGCGGCGGGGGCGTCCGGGGTGCCGTGCGTGGTCGTCCGGCCGTCGTCGTCCGGCGCGCCACCTGTGGCCGTACCGGCATCCGTGCTCGTCGTCATCGCACGCTCTTCCCTTCGCGTCGGACGGCGCTCCCGCCGTCCGCGGCACCGGACATCAGCGCCGCGTACTCGGCGTTCTCCCGCAGCAGTTCGTGGTGGGTGCCGAGGGCGGCGATGCGCCCGCCGGACAGCAGCGCCACCCGGTCGGCGAGCAGGACCGTGGACGGGCGGTGCGCGACGACCAGCGCGGTCGTGGTCGCCAGCACCTGCCGCAGCGCGGCCTCGACCAGCGCTTCCGTGTGGACGTCCAGCGCCGACAGCGGGTCGTCCAGGACCAGGAAGCGCGGCCGGCCGACCACCGCGCGGGCCAGCGCGAGCCGCTGCCGCTGCCCGCCGGACAGACTCAGCCCCTGCTCGCCGACCTCGGTGTCGCGGCCGTCGGGCAGCGCGTCCACGAACCCTTCGGCCTGGGCGACGCGCAGCGCCCGCACGAGGTCGTCCGGACCGGCGTCCGCCCCGCCCATCAGGATGTTCTCCGCCACGGTCGCGGAGAACAGCGTCGGCTCCTCGAAGGCCACCGCCACCCGGGCCCGCAGCTCGTCGCGGGTCAGCGCCGTGATGTCCGTGCCGTCCAGGGTGATACGGCCGCCGGTGGCGTCGTACAGCCGGGGGACGAGCGCGGTGAGGGTGGTCTTGCCGCTGCCGGTCGCGCCGACCAGGGCCAGCGTCTCGCCGGGGCGGATGTGCAGGTCGATGCCCCGGAGGGTGGGCGGGGCCCCGGCGGGCGCGTCCGGATAGCGGAAGGTGACGTCGTGGAAGGCGAGGCCCGCCTTCTCGGTCACGGGGGCGGCCGGTCTGCTGCCGGGCGCCGCGGGCGCGTCGTCCCGGTCCGCCACCGGAGCGTCCAGCACCTCGAAATACCGGTCCGTGGCCGCCGCCGCGTCGTTGCTCATCGCCAGCAGGAAGCCGATCGACTCCACCGGCCACATCAGCGCGAGCGCCGTGGACAGGAACGCGACGAGGGTGCCGGCCGACAGGTCGCCGTCGGCCACCTGGACGGTGCCGAGCACCAGCGCCGCGCCGATGGCCAGTTCCGGCAGCGCGTTGATGAACGCCCAGAGGGTGGCCAGCAGCCGGGCCTTGCGCAGCTCGGTCGTGCGCAGCCGGGCCGTCAGCGCCCGGAACGCCCGGGCCTGGCTGCGGTGCCGGCCGAAGCCCTTGATGATCCGGATGCCGAGGACCGACTCCTCCACGACCGTGGTCACGTCGCCGACCTGGTCCTGGGCCCGGCGCGCGGCGACCGCGTACCGCGCCTCGAAGACCGAGCACAGCGCGATCAGCGGCACGATCGGGGCCAGCAGCACCAGCCCCAGCGACCAGCGCTGGACCAGCAGGATCACACAGCCCACCACGATCGTGGTGGCGTTGACGAGCAGGAACGTCAGCGGGAAGGCCAGGAACAGGCGCAGCAGCTGGAGGTCCGTGGTGCCCCGGGAGAGCAGCTGGCCGGAGGCCCAGCGGTCGTGGAAGGCGACCGGCAGGCGCTGTATGTGGCGGTACAGGCTGTCGCGCAGCGCGGCCTCGACGCTCGCCAGCGGGCGCGCCACCAGCCACCGCCGCAGCCCGAACAGGCCCGCCTCCGCGAGGCCGAGCAGGAGCAGGTACCCGCCGCCCAGCCACGCCCCGGCCGGGTCCCGGTCCGCGATCGGCCCGTCCACCAGCCATTTGAGGACGAGCGGGATGACCAGCCCGATGCAGGACGCGACGATCGCCACGAACGCCGCCGTGAACAGCCGCGTCCGCACCGGCCGGACGAACGGCCACAGCCGCAGCAGGGAGCGCACGGCGGAGCGCCGGGGCGCCGGACGCCGCCCGTCGGCGGTATCACCGGCGGCGTCACCGGCGGTATCACCGGCTGGATCGTCGGAGGACTGCTGACTCGTCACCTTCGCTGTCTCGGCCATCAGGACCGAGACTACGGCTCGCCACTGACATCACTCACCGGGTTTTCGCCGGGCCGTGTGCGGCAGTTGGGGCGGGCGGGGCGTCAGTCCGCCACCACGCGCAGCAGCAGCACCGACCGCTCGGGAACGGTGATCCGGGTGCCGGCGGGCAGCGCGGTCCCGGGCGGTCCGTCCTGGTCCTCGCGGGAGGTGTCCACGACCAGCTCGTACGCGTCGGCCCAGGGCGGCCCGGGAAGCGTGAAACCGGCCGGACGGTGGCCGGTGTGCAGCACGGCGAGGAAGCTGTCGTCGATGACGGGGCGGCCCTCGGGGTCGCGCTGCGGGATGTCCGTACCGGAGAGGTACATGCCGAGCGACGGGGTGGGCGTGTACCAGTCGGGCTCGGTCATCTCCGTGCCGCGCGGGGTGAACCAGGCCAGGTCGCGCAGGCCGTCGGGGCGCTGCGGGCGGCCGGAGAAGAACGCGCGGCGGCGCAGTACGGGATGGTCGCGGCGCAGCGCGATCAGCCGGGACGCGAGCGTGGCCAGGGCCCGCCAGCCCGGGTCCTCCAGGAGCGACCAGTCCACCCAACTGGTGTCGTTGTCCTGGCAGTACGCGTTGTTGTTGCCGCCTTGTGTACGGCCCATCTCGTCGCCCGCGACGAGCATCGGCACGCCGGTGGACAGCAGCAGCGTGGTGATCATGTTGCGCAGCTGGCGGCGGCGCAGCGCCCGGATCCCGGCGTCGCCGGTCTCGCCCTCGGCACCGCAGTTCCAGGAGCGGTTGCCGTCCGTGCCGTCGCGGTTGCCCTCGCCGTTGGCCGTGTTGTGCTTGTGTCCGTACGAGACCAGGTCGCGCAGGGTGAAGCCGTCGTGCGAGGTGATGAAGTTGACCGAGGCGTACGGGCGGCGGCCGCCCCACGCGTACAGGTCGCTGGACCCGGAGAGCCGGTAGCCGAGGTCCCGTACGTCCGGATGGGCGCCGCGCCAGAAGTCGCGCACGGTGTCGCGGTAGCGGTCGTTCCACTCCGTCCACAGCGGCGGGAAGGCGCCGACCTGGTAGCCGCCGGAGCCGACGTCCCAGGGCTCGGCGATCAGCTTGACGCGGCGCAGCACCGGGTCCTGGGCGATCACCGCGAGGAACGGCGAGAGCATGTCCACATCGTGCATGGAGCGGGCCAGGGCAGCCGCCAGGTCGAAGCGGAAGCCGTCCACGCCCATCTCGGTGACCCAGTAGCGCAGTGAATCGGTGATCAGGCGCAGCACGTTGGGCTGGACGACGTGCAGGGTGTTGCCGCAGCCCGTGTAGTCGGCGTAGCGGCGGCTGCCGTCCGCCAGCCGGTAGTAGCCGCGGTTGTCGATGCCGCGGAAGGACAGCGTGGGGCCCAGCTCGCTCGCCTCGGCCGTGTGGTTGTAGACCACGTCGAGCACGACCTCGATACCGGCGTCGTGCAGGGCCCGTACCATCCGCTTGAACTCGCCGACCTGCTGGCCGCGGGTGCCGGTGGCGGCGTAGCCGGCGTGCGGGGCGAAATACCCGATGGAGTTGTAGCCCCAGTAGTTGCGCAGGCCGCGCCGGAGCAGGTGGTCCTCATGGGCGAACTGGTGCACCGGCAGCAGCTCGACGGCGGTCACGCCGAGGCGGGTGAGGTGGGATATCGCGGCCGGGTGCGCCAGGCCCGCGTACGTGCCGCGCAGTTCCTCGGGGATGCCCGGGTGGCGCATGGTGAACCCGCGCACGTGCAGCTCGTACAGGACCGTGTCGGACCACGGCGTCTTGGGCCGCCGGTCGTCCATCCACTCGTCCCCGCCGTCCTCCGGGTCCTCGTCGCCGACCACGACGCCCTTGGGGACGTACGGGGCCGAGTCGCGGTCGTCGCGCACGGTGTCGGCGACGTGCTGCTGCGGCCAGTCGCGGACGTGCCCGTACACCTGGGCGGGCAGCGTGAACTCGCCGTCCACCGCGCGCACGTAGGGGTCCAGCAGCAGCTTGGCCGGATTCCAGCGGGCGCCGGTCCACGGGTCCCAGCGGCCGTGCACCCGGTAGCCGTAGCGCGTGCCCGGCCGGACGCCGGGCAGGAAGCCGTGCCAGATCTCGTGCGTCAGCTCCGTGAGCGCGCGCCGCGTCTCGCGGCCCTCGTCGTCGAAGAGGCACACCTCGACGGACTCCGCGCCGCCCGCCCACAGGGCGAAGTTGGTGCCCGCCACGCCGTCGGGGCCCGTCCGGAAGCGGGCCCCGAGAGGCTGCGGGCTGCCGGGCCGGACCGGTACGGGCGGTGGCGCGGCGCGGATGTCCGCGTCCGGCGCGGCGGACGGGCCGGACTCCCGGGCGGGCGGCACGCGGACCCGGTGGCCGTTGACGGGCGCGGTGCCGCTGCCCGGCTCCGCGCCGCCGGCGGCGTCCGGGCCCTGCGTGCCGGCGGGGTGCGCCGTACGCCCGGGGCCACCGCGGCCGTGCTGTCCGCTCCGCCCGCCGTCCTCGCTGCGCACGTCCGGTACCGACTCCTGCTCGGGTGCGCTCGACACAGGGCAGCCTCCTGCGGCTCGGGCTCGGTCGGACGGGCCCGCGCGGCGTCCCGGCCGCGCACCCGGCCCGTCCTCCCCTGAGTTCTTCCCGCAACGGGCCGCCGCCTCACGTTTCCTCCGCGCCGGGGGCCTCGTTGATCTGTCCGTGACCTATCGCGGCGTGACATATCGGGACATGGGGCAGCGGATTCTCGTACGGCGGTCTTCGGTGCGGACCGCCTCCGTTCCGGCGCCTCCGGTACGGCGGACGACGGCGGCCCGGCCGCCCCACGGAGGCCGGGCGCCGTCCTCGGTGGCGGCCGCCGCCCTGACCTTCGCCGTCCTGGCGGCAGCGGCGGCGCTGGCCGGCTGCGGGCTCCCCGATGTGGTGACCGGGGGCAAGCCGCGCTCTCCCGAGGAGGCGATCCGGGTGTCGCCGGACGACGGCTCGAAGGACGTACGGCCCGCCGACCGCGTCCTGGTGCGGGTGCCGGACGGGCGCCTCGAACGGGTCGCGGTCAGCCGTATCGAGGACGACGGGAGCACGCCCGTGCCGGGCCGGATCGCCCCGGACGGCCTGAGCTGGCGCCCGTCCGGGCACGCCCGCCTGGTACCGGCCGCGCGGTACACGGTGGACGCGGTGGCGCTGGACGGGCACGGCCGCCGGTCCGCCCGCCACACCACCTTCACCACGTTCGTGCCTCCGCACCGCCTCGTGGGCTTCTTCGCGCCCGAGCACGGCGCCACCGTCGGCACCGGCATGATCGTCTCGCTGGAGTTCAACCGGCCGGTCGCCGACCGCGCGGCCGTCGAGCGCGCCGTCTCGGTCACCGCCCGGCCCGCCGCCCGGATCGCCGGGCACTGGTTCGGCGCCCGCCGCCTCGACTTCCGGCCGCGCGCCCGCTGGCGGCCCGGTACGGAGGTCACGATGGACCTGCGGCTGCGCGGCGTACGGGCGGCGCCCGGCGTGCTCGGCGCGCAGCGCAAGACGGTCCGGTTCAGGATCGGCCGGGATCAGACCAGCCGGGTTGACGCGGCGGCGCACACGATGACGGTGTGGCGCGGCGGACGGCGGGTGGCCACGCTCCCGGTGACCGCCGGCGGCCCCGGCAGCCCCACGTACAACGGGAAGATGGTGATCCTGGAGCGGCACCCGGTGACCCGCATGGACGGGGACACGGTCGGCTTCGGCGGCGAGTACGACATCCCGGACGTGCCGCACGCCCTGCGCCTGACCACCTCGGGAACGTTCCTGCACGGCAACTACTGGGCGCCCCCGCGCACCTTCGGCGGGACCAACACCAGCCACGGCTGCGTCGGGCTGCGGGACACCCAGGGCGGCGGCCCCGACACCCCGGCCGGCTGGTTCTACGAACGGTCGCTGGTCGGGGACGTGGTGGAGGTCGTGAACTCCCGGGACCGGACGGTCGCGCCGGACAACGGGCTCGGTGGCTGGAACATGCCGTGGCAGATGTGGCGCGCGGGCTCAGCGCTGCCGTAGAGGCGCCGAAAAACGGGGAGCGATCCGGCCGACTTCGGGGCGAACCGGACTCCCTTTCATGTCATCCCGCCCCACGCCTACCACTTGAGGCCGAACGGTGACATCACCGGGTGAAGCCACTGTCGGTGCGGTGTGGTTACCTATCGGCTGAGCGTGCGTGGGTAGGTATGCGCGTACGGGGGATTGCGGGCCGGGCGAGGGACAAAAGGGGCCAGTCGTGAACGTGCAGCAGGGGCAGCCGGTGACGGGGGCGCGGCGGGCGGGGCCGCGCGGGAGCGGCGGGGTGCTCGCGCTGCTGCTGGCGGCGCTGCTGATACTGGTCACCGCCTGCGGAGGCGGTGACGAGGACAAGCACGGCGGCACCGACCCGGAGAAGCAGCCCTCCCAGGCCAATGTGACGATCACGCCCGGGGACGGCGCGAAGGACGTGGCCACCGACGGCGCCCTGAAGGTCAGCGCCTCGGGCGGGCGGCTGACCTCGGTCAAGGTCGTGGACGACAAGGGCGCCCCGGTCGCGGGCAAGCTGAACGGCGGCTCGGTCTGGCAGCCCACCGGCAAGCTGCGCGCCGCCACGACGTACAAGGTCGACGCCGTCGCGGTCGACGACCAGCTGCGCGAGTCCGCCCGGCACGCGACGTTCACCACCCTGGTGCCCAAGAACACCTTCACCGGCCGGTACACCCCCGAGGACGGCCAGACCGTCGGCGTCGGCATGCCGGTCTCCGTCAACTTCACCCGGGGCATCACGGACCCGAAGCGGATCGAGCAGGCGATCAAGGTCAAGGCCGAGCCCGCGGTCCCGATCGCGAGCCACTGGTTCGGCAACGACCGCCTCGACTTCCGTCCGGAGAAGTACTGGAAGCCCGGCACCAAGGTCACGCTCAGCATGGATCTCAAGGGCGTCGAGGGCCGGCCCGGCGTCTACGGCACCCAGTCCAAGCACATATCCTTCACGATCGGCCGCAGCCAGATCAGCACGGTCGACGTCAAGGCGAAGGAGATGTCCGTCGTCCGCGACGGCAAGAAGATCAAGACGATCCCGGTCACCGCGGGCGGCCCGGGCACCGAGACGTACAACGGCCAGATGGTGATCAGCGAGAAGCACGAGGTCACCCGCATGAACGGGGAGACCGTCGGCTTCGGCGGCGAGTACGACATCGCCGATGTGCCGCACGCGATGCGGCTGTCCACCTCCGGCACGTTCATCCACGGCAACTACTGGTCCGGACGCTCGACGTTCGGCTCCCGCAACGCCAGCCACGGCTGCGTCGGCCTCTACGACCAGCGCGGCGGCGGCGACAGCTCGACCCCCGCAGCCTGGTTCTACGCCAACTCGCTCATCGGCGACGTGGTCACCGTCGAGAATTCCCACGACGAGACGATCGCGCCGGACAACGGCCTGAACGTATGGAACATGTCCTGGGAGAAGTGGCGCTCCGGCCGGTAGGGCAGAGCGCGCGGCAAGCGGCCGGGGCCTTGACCGAAGGGCGCCGGTCCGCCCCGCGTTAACGCGGACTAACCTGCCCCCATGACTGTGAACTTCGAGGTCGCCGAGGGCGTCGGCACCATCCGCCTGGACCGCCCGCCGATGAACGCACTGGACGTCGCCACCCAGGACCGGCTGCGCGAGCTGGCCGAGGAAGCCACCCGGCGCGACGACGTGCGCGCCGTCGTGGTCTGGGGCGGCGAGAAGGTGTTCGCCGCCGGCGCGGACATCAAGGAAATGCAGAACATGGACCACGCGGCCATGGTCGAGCGCTCCAAGGCCCTGCAGGACTCCTTCACCGCCATCGCGCGCATCCCCAAGCCGGTGGTCGCCGCTGTCACCGGGTACGCGCTCGGCGGCGGCTGTGAGCTGGCGCTGTGCGCCGACTTCCGGATCGCCGCCGACAACGCCAAGCTGGGCCAGCCGGAGATCCTGCTCGGCCTGATCCCGGGCGCGGGCGGCACCCAGCGGCTGGCCCGGCTGGTCGGCCCGTCCAAGGCCAAGGACCTGATCTTCACCGGCCGCCAGGTGCGCGCCGACGAGGCGCTGGCCATCGGCCTGGTGGACCGCGTCGTGCCGGCCGCCGAGGTCTACGAGCAGGCGCACGCCTGGGCGGCCCGGCTCGCGACCGGTCCCGCCATCGCGCTGCGGGCCGCGAAGGAGGCCGTCGACGCGGGCCTGGAGACCGATATCGACACCGGCCTGACGATCGAACGCACCTGGTTCGCCGGCCTCTTCGCCACCGAGGACCGGGAGACCGGCATGCGCAGCTTCGTGGAGGAGGGGCCGGGCAAGGCCAAGTTCCGCTGATACTCCTGTTGTTGGCGGGGCCCCTGGGGTTTGGCCGATGCCCGATGCCTCGTGTGGGCGAATTGCGGGATGCGCCGCCACGCCCCGGAGGGGCCCCGTCCGCTGCCCGCTGATCAGGTGAACACATCAGGACACCGCAGGTCAGCCGGGTTTCGGCCGCGTCACCACTGCCGTAGGCATATGACGGGGCGGCGTGCCGGATGCAGTGATTCCGGGCGGGGCATTCCTCCGGTTCCGCCCCCGTGACGCGGCGGTAACAGCCATGATGGGGGCATGGCGGGCCTCGAAGGAATGGAGCAGCCGCGGCCGCGGAGCGGCACGGCCGCCGCACGCTGGGGACTTCCCGGAGGTCTCCCGGGTGCGGGCGCGCAGGGCGGCCCGTCCGACGGGGAGGACCTCGCCGCCAGGGCGCTGGAGTTGGTGGGCGACCCCACGCTGGGCGAGGTGCGGATGCCCTCCCGCCCCGAATCCGCCCTCACCGCCCGCCGGCTGACCCAGTCCGTGCTCCTCGGGCGGTGGTCTCTGTCGCCCCAACTGACCGAACATGCCGTCCTGTTGGTCTCCGAGCTGGTCGGCAACGCCGTCCGGCACACCGGCGCGCGCACCTTCGGGCTGCGGATGCTGCGCCGCCGTGGCTGGATCCGTATAGAGGTGCGCGACCCTTCCCGTGGCCTGCCCTGCCTGATGCCCGTCCACGAGATGGACATCAGCGGCCGGGGCCTCTTCCTCGTGGACAAGCTCTCCGACCGCTGGGGCGTGGATCTGCTGCCGCGCGGCAAGACGACCTGGTTCGAGATGCGCGTCATCGACCGCTGAGCCGGCGTACCGGTCCGCCCCGCCGGGGTGCGGCGCGCCGGAAACGCGACTGGGGCCTGCCCGCGGCGTACGCGGGGAAGGCCCCAGTGTCGACCGCCGTCGGGCGAAAAGGGGTGTGCCCGCGGGGTCTGGACGACCTGGCCCGGGTCAATGGGGGTCGCTGCACCGACTATGGCAGGCCGGTCGCGACCTTGCCAAAGGTGCATTTCAGGACAGAGGGCGTCGAAGAGGTGTCAATTGCTGGTCGATCCAAGGTGAGCTACGACACCAGCCTTGCATTTAGTGGTTAGGTAATCGATTCCCTCGATGGTTATGCGGCCAAGATCGTGGGTTATGCAATCAGTTCCGGGGCGGTTCCCGGGCGGGGGCGCGCGGTCGGTCGCGGACGGGCGGGCCCGCGATCCGTAGGATGGGCGGCTCACGCCGAGGACGCCGCCGGGACGCCGGACGGGCGCCCGCCGCAGCCGCCCGGACGACGCAGCGAAAGGAGACAGGGCCATGGAACGCGTACGCCGCTCGGCCGTCGCGACCCTGCTCCTGCTGCTCGCCGTCACCTTCGCGCCACTGCTGTGCCGGGTGGGCGGCGTCCAGGCCGTACCGGTGGCACGGGCGGCCGTGCCACAGGCCGAGGCGGCGCAGACCGGAGTGGCACAGACCGGGACGGGGCGGGCCGCCGGAGCGGCACAGGACGGGACGGGGCGGGCCGGAGCGGCGAAGGCCCGGGTGGCGCAGGCCGCCGGCCGGGACGCGACCGCACCGGCCGCCCACTACTACGCCGTGGCGCAGGCGCCCAAGAAGTGCTCCGGACAGCACGCCCCCAGCCAGAACGAGTCGGCCCCGGTGCCCACCCCCAACCGTGGCGAGCCGCTGACGCCCGCCGGCACCGGCCCGGCGCCGTTCGCGGCCCACGCGCCCGCCTGTTTCGCGCTCGCCCGTCCGCCCACCGGCACGGCGCCCGCCACCGATCACACCGCGCTCCTGCCCGTACTGCGGATGTAGGCCGCTGCCCGCACGCACCGGCCCGATCCTTCCACCCAGTACGTCTGGAGCATCCGCATGCCCACTTCCGCATCGTCCGCCTCACCCACCCGCAAGATCGCCGCCATCGGTGCCGTGATCGCCCTGGTGGTGGCGCTCGTCGCCATCGGTGTCGCCGTCGGCAAGGCCGTCGAAGGCGGCTCGGACCGCGCCGCGGACACCCCCGGCGCCGCCGCCTCCGTCTCCCCGCGGCAGGACGACGACCAGCAGCTGTACGACCAGCTCGCGCGGCAGACCAGCCGGCGCACGGACGGCGACCCGCTCGCCGTCGGCAAGAAGGACGCCCCCGTCGTCCTGGTCGAGTACGCCGACTACCAGTGCTCGTTCTGCGGACGCTTCACCCGCGAGACCCAGCCCGAGCTGATCAAGAAGTTCGTGGACGACGGCACCCTGCGCATCGAGTTCCGCAACTTCACCATCTACGGCGCCGACTCGGAGCGGGCCGCCCGCGCCTCCTGGGCCGCCGGGCAGCAGGGCCGGTTCTGGCAGATGCACGACGAGCTGTACGCCAAGACCAACAAGGGCAGCGCGCTCGCCGAGGACAAGCTCGTCGAGATGGCCCGCAAGAGCGGGGTCGCCGACCTCGACAAGTTCCGTAGCGACATCAACAGCCCGGCCGCCGCTGCCGCCCTGAAGAAGGACCAGGAGGAGGGCTACCGGCTCGGCGTCCAGTCCACGCCGTCCTTCCTCGTCAACGGCCGTCCCGTCGCGGGGGCCCAGCCCACCGGCGTGTTCGAGCAGGCGGTCAGCCAGGCCGCCGAGCAGGCCGAGAAGTCCGGCGGCGCGGACAAGGGCCGGCAGGCGGGCAAGGCGGAGGAGCCGGCGAAGTGACGGACATCGGTTACCTCGCCGCCTTCCTGGGCGGCGCACTCGCCCTGCTCAGCCCGTGCAGCGCCCTGCTGCTGCCCGCGTTCTTCGCGTACTCCCTGAGCAACCCCGGCCGGCTGCTGGCCCGTACCGGCGTGTTCTACCTGGGCCTGGCCACCACGCTGGTCCCGCTCGGCGCGGCCAGCACGGCCGCCAGCCGGCTGTTCAACGGCCACCGGGACCTGCTCGTCGCCATCGGCGGCTGGGTGGTGATCGCGATGGGCGCCGCCCAGATCCTCGGTCTGGGCTTCGCCTCCAAGCGCGCCCAGCAGGCGGCGGCCCGGATCACGCCGCGCTCGGCCGTGTCCACGTTCCTGCTGGGCTGCGTCTACGGCCTCGCGGGCTTCTGCGCCGGGCCGATCCTGGGCGCGGTGCTGACGGTCACGGCGGTCAGCGGCTCGCCGGTTTACGGCGCCTCCATGCTCGCCGTCTACGCGCTCGGCATGGCCCTTCCGCTGTTCGTGCTCGCGCTGCTCTGGGACCGTTTCTCGCTGGGCAGCCGGGGCTGGCTGCGCGGCCGCGAATTCAGCGTCGGAAAGCTGCGGCTGCACACCACCTCCGTGCTGTCCGGCCTCTTCTTCATCGGAATCGGCATCCTGTTCCTCACCTTCAACGGAACCAGCGCGCTGCCCGGAATCCTCGACCCGGACGCGGAGATCCGGGTCGAGGAATGGGCCACCCGGATCGGTAATTCCGTACCGGATTTCGTCCTCGTCGCCCTGGTCGCGCTCGTCGTCGCGGCGGTGCTGGGACGTATCGCGCTGCGCCCGGAGAAGAAGCGGGAGGACTGAGGCGTACGGCCCCGGCGCGGCCGGGTGACCGGCGGCGCGTACGGGGCCATCCGGCGCACGGGCGGTCCGGCATCCCACGCACCCCGCGGGATGTCGGACCGCCCGAACGCGTTCCGGGCGCTATTTTCACCGGCCATGGACACCCTCGTCTTCGCCGGCCTGCTGGTCGCGCTCCTGGCGGTCGTGGGCGACAAAAGCCGGGCCGTGGTGCTCGGGTGGTGGTGGCTGATACTCGCCGCGACCCTCGCCCTGCTGGCCCACCACATCACCAGCAGCCTCGCGCTGTCCTTGCATTACTGACCCGGGGAATTCCGGGGCCCAGGTATTTCCCGCTGTCCGCCGCTTCCGACCGCCCGGAGCTGCCGGTGTCCATGAACGCACCCACCTACCCCGATCTGGAACCGGGGCCGCCCGCACTCGTGGCCCGCGGGCAGTACTGGTTCGCCTGCCTTTTCGTCGTCGGCTGGACCGGCGTCGTCTGCGGCGGCCTCTTCTACCAGTTCGTACGGTGGGAATATCCCTGCCCGCTCTGTGTGATCCAGCGGATGTTCATGATGCTGGCCTTCCTCGGGCCCGCGTACATCGTCCGGCAGGGTCTGAACGGCACGGTCGCGCGCCGCGACTGCCTCATGGGCTGGGGCCTGGCCCTGACCGGCTGCGTCGCCGGGTCCTTCGCGGCGTGGCGGCAGACGATGCTGCACATCCTGCCCGGCGACAAGGGCTACGGCAGCCGGCTGCTCGGCCTGCACCTCTACGTCTGGGCGTGGGTGCTCTTCCAGGCGTCCGTCGTCGCCATCGGCGTCGTCATGGCCTTCGCGTACAGCACGGCGGCCGACCGGCACGTGCCGGCCTCCGGGCCGTACCGGGCCGTCGGCAGGTTCACCCTGGCCTTCGCCACCCTCGTCGTCGCCGTGAACGTCGTCGCGATCCTCCTCGAAGAGGGCTTCCACTGGTTCCTGCCGGACAACCCGATCCGTTACGAGTTCTTCTACGACCTCGGCTTTCTCTAGGGCTGGACCAGAGCTGGGCCAGGGGTGAACGAGGCCTGGACCAGGGCGGGGCGGAACCAGGGCATACGGGGGCGGCGCCGGGCACCGCCCCCGTACCGGACGCCCGCCGCGCCCCGCACCGGCATGCCCGCCGCTACGCGCTGCGCCGCAGGGCGTGCTCCTGCCGATCCCAGTGATAGGGCTGGTGCGGCTTGGCGTCCGCGCGGCGGCGGCGGTCGTTGCACAGCAGGCACTTGCCGTACCCCGGAGGCAGCGGGTCCTCCGGGTCGCCGTACAGCGGATCGACGGCGCCGTGCGGGTGTATGGCGCAGCCGGTCGGGCCGGTCAGCGTGCTGAGCGAGCTGGCGGCGGTCAGCGCCTGCCGCAGGACGTCGACGAGCTGGTCGGCGTCCCGCCGGGTGGGCGCCGCCTGGAGGGAGGAGGCGATGTCGGATGCGGTCGTCAGCGCGGTCTGGAGTTCGCGCAGGTCTGCGTAACCCATGCTCCGGAGCGTAGGGGTACCCACTGACAGTCGATCTTCCGATCGCGTTTCACGGCTTCGCATGCCCCATCCCTGCCCGCCGCCGGCCACGCTTGCGCACACCTTGGATGACCATCCCCTTGCCGGAGCATGACAGACGTCACAGCGGGGTGCGGAAACGAAGACGGTGCGGGCCGCTCTCAGGAGCGGCCCGCACCGTCGGGAAGCCGACCGGGGCCCGGCGGCCGGAGCCGGTCAGGGCGCGATCGGCAGCTCCCGCTTGTGCGCCGTGGCGTGGTAGCGGCGGACGATCGCCTCGTACGCCTCCTCGCCCACCGGCTTGCCTTCGAGGAAGTCGTCGATCTGGTCGTACGTGACGCCGAGGGCGTCCTCGTCCGGCTTGCCCGGGTCCAGCGTCTCCAGGTCGGCGGTCGGCACCTTCCAGACCAGCTCGGCCGGGGCGCCCAGCGCCTCCGCGACGGCCCGGACCCGGCGCTTGGTCAGGCCGGTGAGCGGCACCACGTCCGCCGCGCCGTCGCCGTACTTGGTGAAGAAGCCGGAGACCGCCTCGGCGGCGTGGTCGGTGCCGACGACCAGGCCGTCCTGCGCGCCCGCCACCGCGTACTGCGCGATCATCCGCTGCCGCGCCTTGATGTTGCCCTGGACGAAGTCCTGGTGACGCTCGTCACGGAAGGTGACCCCGCCGGCCAGCGCCGCCTCCAGCGCGGCGTCGCTGGCCGGGCGGATGTCGACGGTCAGCAGCCGGTCCGCCTTGATGAACTCCAGCGCGAGCTGCGCGTCGTGCTCGTCGGCCTGGACGCCGTACGGCAGCCGCATCGCGTAGAACGTCGCCTCGTGCCCGGCGGCGCGGGCCCGCTCGACCGCCAGCTGGCAGAGCCGGCCGGCGGTGGTGGAGTCCACGCCGCCGCTGATGCCCAGGACCAGCGCGCGCAGGCCCGTGGCCGTCAGCCGCTCCGCGAGGAACGCCACCCGGCGTTCGATCTCCGCCTGGACGTCGAACGACGCGGACACCTGGAGGTCCCGGGCGATCTCCTGCTGCTGGGACGTGGACGCCGGGTCGGTCACGGCTGCTCCTTCGGGCGAGGGGCGCGGTGCGCGCGGTGCTGGTGCGGACACCCAAGACTCTATGACGGAGCCGCCCACGCCTTCAGGGCGGCCCGGTCCGCGAAGTCGCCCACGTCCTTGTCCAGCGGCCGGTCCGTGTACTGGTGGAAGGTCCAGTCGGCCTTGATGCGCGGGCGCCCGGCCGAGACGTAGTCGGCGATCCACAGACCGTCACCGGCGTAGGACGTCGTGTCGTGGTTGATCCAGAAGTCGCGGTTGCAGTAGAGGATCACGCGGTGCGTGGGCCGCAGCCGCTTGACCTCCCTGAGGAACTGGTCCTTCTGCGCGTTGCTCGCGTAGGTGCCGCCGCCGGTGCGCTCCCAGTCCGCCGCCAGCAGATCCCCCTCCACGGATGCGCACTTGTCGACGAAGTACTGGGCCTGCGCCGCGATGTTGCCCGGCCACAGGAAGTGGTAGAAGCCCACCACGCAGCCTGCCTTGCGGGCCTTGTCCGCCTGCGCGTTCTGGTGCGGGTTGACGTACGAGCGGCCTTCCGTCGCCTTGATGATGACGAAGTCCAGACCGGTCGCCGAATACGAGGGGTTGTGCGAGCTGACGTCGACGCCGTGCAGCATGAGCGGCCTCCTGCCCGACCGAAAACGATCGATTACGATGCGTCACCTGTTCTTATCAGCAGTTCAACATGTCCACGGCATCCTGCGCCAGATGCCTGAGGCCAATTTCCGCTGATCAACGCGTTGTTGGTGCCGCTACGCCCGTGCGTGACGTTCTTCGATCATTGGTGACCGGCTGTCATAACGGTAGCGATACGTAGGTGTAGGAACGCCGAATACGGGGGAGGGGTTACGCGGTCCGGCCAGGCAGGCGAAACGGACCGGCCAGAGAACTACCCGGGTTCGGCCAGACCGCGCACCGCCATGTTTCGGCCGCCCGCACACCGCGGCCGAAAGCGCATTCCTCCCGATCCTTGGCAGACTCATCGGATGAAGCACGCCGCACGCCCCACCGAGGACGACCCCTCCGGCCCGCACCCCCTGCCGACGGCCTCGGAACGGCCCGGCGTCTCCCGCCCGCTCCTCGTCTCCGCCGCCTGCATCCTGCTTTTCGCCGCCACCGCCGCGCTCCTCGCCGTACACGGCTGGGCCCCACTCGGCCCGGAACGGGCCGCCCACACCTGGTCGGTGGCCCACCGCCCGGACGCGGCGGGCACGGTCGCCGTCGTGGTCACGGCCACCGGTTCCGGTCCCGTCCCGTACGGACTGGCCCTGCTCGCGGGCGCGCTGGCCGGCCGGAACGCGCACGAGCGGCTGCGCGCCGCCGTCGTCGCGCTCTGCGTACTCCTCCTCGGCCAGGCGGTCCGCTACGCCCTGATGGAACTCATCGCCCGCCCGCGCCCCTCCGAGGCGGACTGGATCGCCCGGGCCACCGGCCACTCGTTCCCCTCGGGCCACTCCACGACGTCCGTCCTCGTGGCCGGCCTGCTCGCCCGGGCCGTACTGACGCGCCTCCACGGCGTGGTCGTCCGCCGCCTGGCCTGCACGCTGCTCGCGGTATGGGCCGTCACGGTCGGCGCCACCCGCGTCTACCTGGGCGTGCACTGGCCCGGCGACGTCCTCGCGGGCTGGCTCCTGGCCACGGCCTGGCTCTCCTGTGCCCTGCACCTCGTGAGGCGAGGCACCCTGCCGTTCCCACCCGCCTCCCCTCCCTCGGCCGCCCCCGAAGCCACACATTGACCCTTGAACGACCCACGGCCTCCCCACGTCTTCACCAAGCCGGGCATGGACCGGTACGGGCGCGAGCAACACCCCCGTGAACTCCGGACATTCGGTGGTGCCGGCGTGCGCACCGCCCGCCCGAGGGAGGCCCTCCATGGAACGCCGGCACGACCACACCCCGCCCCGTTGCCCCGCCGCACCACCCGCCGACCCGACCCCGTGCCAAGGGCCGCACGACGCGGTGACGATCGTCGACCGGCACGGCCGCGAGGTCGCGGGCTGCGTCCACCACTGCGCCCGCCTGCTGGCCGGCCTGGAGGGCGCCCGCGTCCATCCGTTCGTCCCGGCGGGCAGCGCCATGGACGTCTATCTGCGCGCCCGCGAACTCCCGCCGTTCGCCTGGGAGATAGGCAAGTAAACGATCTTGTCAGTGCCGGCCCCTAGGCTACGCCCATGACCGAACCGAACGGGGGCCCGCAAGCCGAACCCAGCCCACCCGCCTCATCCGTCCCGCCTGTCCAGCCGTACTACGCCCAGCACGCCGCCGCCCTGGCCGACCGGTACGAAAGCCTCGCCTTCGACACCGTGCACCAGGACTTCCTCCCCCTGCTGCCCCCGCCTTCGGCCCGCATCGCCGACATCGGCGCGGGCACCGGCCGCGACGCCGCCGCACTGGCTGCCCGGGGCCACACCGTCCTGGCCGTCGAACCCGTCCCCGAACTACGCGCGCTCGCCCGCCGCCTGCACCCGTCCCCCTCGATCCACTGGCTGTCGGACGCCCTCCCCGGCCTGCCCCGCCTCGCCGCCGAAGCGGGCCGTCTCGACGCGATCCTCCTCTCCGCCGTCTGGATGCACCTGCCCGAACCGTCCCGCCCACCGGCCATGCGCCGCCTTCACGACCTCCTGGCCCCCGGCGGCCGCCTCTTCCTCACCCTGCGCCACGGCCCGCCCCCCGAGGGCCGGCAGCTGTACGACATCCCCGCCCACGAAACGGTCGTCCTCGCCGCACAACACGGCCTCCGCCCCCTCCAACACACGCAGGCCGCCGACCACCTGGCCCGCGACCACGTCCACTGGAGCACCCTCACTTTCGAGAAGGAACGCCCGTGACCACCGACGACTTCTACGCCATCGCCCCGTCCGCCCGCGCTTCCTGGCGGCTGGTGATCCTGATGGGGCGCAACGCCCGAACGTACAAGTTCGCCCTCGGCGACGCCCTGCTCCAGCGCGCGTCCCAGGGCCACACGGAAATCCCCCTGCGCGACCTCGCCGCCCCGTACGCGATGGCCATACTGGAACGCCAGGCTCCCCAGGCGCCGGGGAGCGAGGCCGGGCTCGGCGCGACGGACTTCCTGACCGTAGCGGCACAGGAGAGCGCGGAATCCCGTCGGCTCGGCCGTCCCACCGACCGGCTGCTGGACGCCGCGGAGCGGTCGATGCCGGGAATGGTCATGGAGAAGTTCCACAACCACGGCGGCAGCCCGGTGCCGCACAGCTTCTACGAGGTCGTCGGCCGCGGACGCCACCGCACGGTCCGGCTCAGCTCCGCCCTGGGCCGGGTGGCTCGTTCGTACGAGCGCGAAGGACTCCGCACTGAGCTGGACGCCCGCTGGAGCATCGTGGAGAGCAGCTTCGCGACCGGCATAGGCCGCAGCCTGCTCAAGGAGGGCGTCCATGTGGACCGGGACACCCTGTACATCACGGAACGGCACCGGCGCCGCCCGGTCACCGGTGTCGCCGGGGCCGTGGCCGGGTTCCAGCACGGGCGCTGCCACATCTGCGACGAGTCGCTGGACGGCGACCGCCCCGCCGTCGACCACGTCTTCCCGCACGCTCTCATGCGCCGTTACGCCGGCGTCAACGGCTGGCACGGCCCCGACCTGGACAGCCTGTGGAACCTGGCCGTCGCCCACGCGAAGTGCAACGGCGAGAAGAGCGACCGCATGCCGACCCCCGCAGAACTGATCCGCCTGGCCCGCCGCAACGAGGCGATCATGCGCTCACCGGAGCGCCTCCATACGACCCTGCGCCTCACACTGAAGAACGCGATACCTGGTCGGCGAATATCCGACTGGCGGACGTTCCTGCGGGAGGTGGGGAAGGCCTGCGCGTAAGTGCCGACGAGCGCGGACAGGCCCTCACAGTCCAGGACGAGAGCGCCGGTCACGTTCGAGCCGGCGCTGGATGAGGGACTCCACGTAGGCGAACATACTGCGTTTGCCGGTATGCGCCTTGAGGGCCGCGATGGTGCCCTCGTAAAGCGAGACGGAGCCCGGCCTTGCAGCACTCTTCCGGTCAGCGGGGCCGCCCGGACCCCGCATCCCACCGGTACCGACTGCCCTTGGTCCGGGCCCCGAGCCCCCACCGCCGGGCCGACCGCGCACCACGCGCGTCCCCGTGGGCGCAGCTCCCCGGCCCCCGGCCCGAAGGGCACTCAGCACTCGATGATGTTCACAGCCAGCCCGCCCCGAGCCGTCTCCTTGTACTTCACGCTCATGTCCGCCCCCGTGTCCTTCATCGTCTTGATGACCTTGTCGAGGGAGACGTGGTGGCGGCCGTCGCCGCGCAGGGCCATGCGGGCGGCGGTGACGGCCTTGACCGCGGCCATGCCGTTGCGTTCGATGCACGGGATCTGGACGAGGCCGCCGACGGGGTCGCAGGTCAGGCCCAGGTTGTGTTCCATGCCGATCTCGGCGGCGTTCTCCACCTGCTCGGGGGTGCCGCCGAGGACCTCGGCGAGGCCGCCGGCGGCCATCGAGCAGGCCGAGCCGACCTCGCCCTGGCAGCCGACCTCGGCGCCGGAGATGGAGGCGTTCTCCTTGAAGAGCATGCCGATGGCGGAGGCGGCCAGCAGGAAGCGGATCACGCCGTCCTCGTCGGCGCCGGGGACGAAGTTGACGTAGTAGTGGAGGACGGCGGGGATGATGCCGGCGGCGCCGTTGGTGGGGGCGGTGACGACCCGGCCGCCGGCCGCGTTCTCCTCGTTGACGGCCATGGCGTAGAGGGTGGTCCACTCCATCGCGTGCGCCTCGGGGCTGCCCTCGGCGCGCAGCGCGCGGGCGCCGTTGGCGGCGCGGCGGCGGACCTTCAGGCCGCCGGGCAGGATGCCCTCGCGGGACATGCCGCGGGACACGCACGACTGCATGACCTGCCAGATCTCCAGGAGACCGGCGCGGATCTCGTCCTCCGTACGCCAGGCCTTCTCGTTCTCCAGCATGAGGGAGGAGATGGACAGGCCGGTCTCGCGGGAGAGGCGCAGCAGCTCGTCGCCGGTGCGGAAGGGGTACTTCAGGACCGTGTCGTCGAGCTTGATGCGGTCCTCGCCGACCGCGTCCTCGTCCACCACGAAGCCGCCGCCGACGGAGTAGTAGGTCTTCTCCAGGAGCGGGGCGCCGGCCGCGTCGTAGGCGAAGAGCGTCATGCCGTTGGCGTGGTACGGCAGGGAGCGGCGGCGGTGCAGGATCAGCTCGGTCGACTCGTCGAAGTCGATCTCGTGGTCGCTGCCTATCTCCGCGCCGAGCAGCCGCAGCTTGCCGCTCTTGCGGATCCGCTCGACCTCGTCGTCGGCGGTCTCGACGTCCACGGTGCGCGGGGAGTGGCCCTCAAGGCCGAGCAGGACGGCCTTGGGCGTGCCGTGGCCGTGGCCGGTGGCGCCGAGCGAGCCGAAGAGCTCGGCCCGTACCGCCGTCGTCTGCGCGAGCAGACCGTCCTTCTTGAGGCGCCCGACGAACATGCGGGCGGCGCGCATCGGACCGACCGTGTGGGAGCTGGACGGGCCGATGCCGATGGAGAAGAGGTCGAAGACGGAGATGGCCACGGTGGCGGACTCCCTTGTCTGCTCGTGGTGGACGGTGGAGCAAATAGAGATTTGGGGCGGACGAAACGGAAGGTACGTTTCTGCGCCGACTGTCGAGCCTAACCCGGACGGCGGACAGACTCTCAGACGGAGGCCGTCGGACGGCTGTCCTCCGGGGCAACTACGGAAGACGCAGGGGAGGCGGTCCGGCCGTCGAGTACCGGTCCGGAACCGGCCGGGCCGCCGGGTCCCGGTCCGGAACCCGTCAGGCCCACCCGGTGGGCGTGCACCCCGGCCCGTACGGCCCAGAAGTAGAAGGCGACGGCGGAGAGCGCCACCAGCGCGATGTCCACGCCGCCGGGCAGCACACCGTGGCCGCCGAAGTCCGGGCTGCCCAGCGCGGACAGCAGGGACATCCAGGCCAGGAAGCCGACGAGCCACCACGCGGGCGCGAACTGCCGGTGCAGGCCGCGCACGCCGCGCCGCCGCAGCACCACCGCCGCCACCGGCGCGGCCACCACGGTCAGCAGCGCGACCTTGCCGGTGTCCGGCCACTTCGACCAGTACAGGGCGCAGGCCGCGAAGGCGAAGGTCAGCGGGGCGAGGACGCCCGCGGCGGGCAGCCGGAACGGGCGCGGCAGATCCGGCCTGGTGCGGCGGAAGACGCCCACCGCGATCGGGCCGATCAGATACGAGATGACCATGGCGGCCGAGATCACACTGGCCAGCGCGTGCCAGCTGTGGCCGACGGTGACCAGCAGCAGCACCGAGAAGCCGAGGTTGAGCCACATCGCGGGGCGGGCGGTCCCGTACCGGGGGTGCACGGCGGCGAGCTTGCGGGGGAAGAAGCCGGTCTCGGCGAGGTTCTGGACCATGTACGCGGCCGACGCGACGTTGGCGATGTTGGAGCCGGCCGGCGAGATGAAGGCGCCGAACTGGAGCAGCGTGACGACCCAGTGCAGCATCAGCACCTTGGCCAGGTCGGCGAAGGGCGAGCTGAAGTCCACGCCGTGCCAGCCGCCGCTCTGCGCGAGCTGTTCCGGCGGTACGGCGCCGAGGAACGCGGTCTGCAGGGCGAGGTAGATCACCAGGCCCAGCGAGAGCGCGCCGACCAGCGCGACGGGGATCGCCCGGCCGGGGTTCTTCGCCGCCCCGCCGAGGTTGATCACGGCCTGGAAGCCGTTGAAGGCGAAGACCACGCCGCAGGTGGTCACGGCGGTCAGCACGGCCGGCCAGCCGTACGGGGCGAAGCCGCCGTGCGCGGAGAAGTTCGAGGTGTGGAAGCCGGAGGCGATCAGCGCGGCCACCGCGATCACCGGGATGGCGAACTTCACCAGGGTCAGCACGGTGTTCGCGCGGGCCAGCAGCTGGACCGACCAGTAGCAGGTCAGCCACAGCGCGAAGGTCAGCAGCAGCGCCACGCCCAGGCCCGAGGCCGTCAGATGGCCGTTGGCCGGATCGACCAGGTCACGGGCCCACCCGTAGCTCCAGGACGACATGTACTGGGTGGCGGCGATGGACTCGATCGGGATCAGCGAGGCGGTCGCGATCCACACCGCCCAGCCGGTGAGGAAGCCGAGCACGGGCCCGTGCGAGAGGTGGCCGTAGCGGGCCATGCCGCCGGGGATCGGGTACGCGGAGCCGACCTCCGCGTAGCACATCGCGATCATGCCGATGAAGACCGCGCCGATGACCCAGGCCACCAGCGCCGCGGGCCCGGCCACCTGGGCGGCCGCGCCGGCCCCGAAGAGCCACCCGGAGCCGAAGATCGAGCCGATGCCGATCATGATGAGGGCGAAGAGGCCGATCCCCGTGCGGTTGCCCGCGCTCATGTCCATTGCCGTGCGTGTTCCGTCCTGCTGTGGCCCGAGGGGCCCGGCCCTGCTGTGGTACGAAGGGCCCCGCGCCATTGCGGGGCCGGTTCTCAGCCTATGTGGCGCAAAATCACCGTAAGGCGGACGGAAAAGCCGTACGCCCGGGGTCAACGCCCCCGGGCGTACGGCCTGTTCACCCCGCGGGCACCGCCTCGGCGGCACCCCGCGGGGTGTACTTCATGAAACGCGTCACACGTGCGCCGCGGACGCGCCACGGGGGCGCGCCACCGGCGGTCGAGTGGCGGGTGTCACAGCGATCGCCGCGAGCGGCTCACAGGGACGGGTACAGCGGGTGCTTGCCCGCCAGCGTGGTCACCCGGGCCTTGAGCGCCTCCGCGTCGTACGACGGCTTCAGCGCCTCGGCGATGATGTCGGCGACCTCGCGGAAGTCCTCCGCCTGGAAGCCGCGGGTGGCCAGCGCCGGGGTGCCGATCCGCAGACCGGAGGTGACCATCGGGGGCCGCGGGTCGTTCGGGACGGCGTTGCGGTTGACCGTGATGCCGACCTCGTGGAGACGGTCCTCGGCCTGCTGGCCGTCCAGCTCGCTGTTGCGCAGGTCCACCAGGACCAGGTGCACGTCGGTGCCGCCGGACAGCACCGAGACGCCCGCCCCGGTCACGTCGGACTGCGTCAGGCGCTCGGCGAGGATGCGGGCGCCGTCCAGCGTGCGCTGCTGGCGCTCCTTGAACTCCTCGCTCGCCGCGACCTTGAAGGACACCGCCTTCGCCGCGATCACGTGCTCCAGCGGGCCGCCCTGCTGACCGGGGAAGACCGCCGAGTTGATCTTCTTGGCGAGCTCCTGGGTGGACAGGATCACGCCGCCGCGCGGACCGCCGAGGGTCTTGTGCGTGGTGGTGGTCACGACGTGGGCGTGCGGCACCGGGTTGGGGTGCAGCCCGGCCGCGACCAGACCGGCGAAGTGCGCCATGTCGACCATCAGGTACGCGCCGACCTCGTCGGCGATCCGGCGGAACGCCGCGAAGTCGAGCTGACGCGGGTACGCCGACCAGCCGGCCACGATGAGCTGCGGACGGGTCTCCTTGGCCAGGCGCTCGACCTCGCCCATGTCGACCTGACCGGACTCCTCGTCGACGTGGTAGGGCACCACGTTGTAGAGCTTGCCGGAGAAGTTGATCTTCATGCCGTGGGTCAGGTGCCCGCCGTGCGCGAGGTTCAGACCCATGATCGTGTCGCCCGGCTTGAGCAGCGCGAACATCGCGGCGGCGTTGGCCTGCGCGCCGGAGTGCGGCTGCACGTTGGCGGCCTCGGCGCCGAAGAGCGCCTTGATGCGGTCGATGGCGATCCGCTCGACCACGTCGACGTGCTCGCAGCCGCCGTAGTAGCGGCGGCCCGGGTAGCCCTCGGCGTACTTGTTGGTGAGGACCGAGCCCTGGGCCTCCATGACGGCGGCCGGGGCGAAGTTCTCCGACGCGATCATTTCGAGGGTGGACTGCTGACGGTGGAGCTCGGCGTCGACGGCGGCGGCGACGTCCGGGTCGAGCTCGTGGAGGGAGCTGTTCAGAAGCGACATGACTCTTCCTGGGGTTCGCGGGGCGCACGGCCCCGCCAGGCGGCGGGTGGGCGGGTCAGCCGGTGAAGGCGGTGTACTCGTCGGCCGAGAGCAGGTCGTCCGGCTCGCCGCTGACCTTCACCTTGAACAGCCAGCCGCCCTCGAAGGGGGCGGTGTTCACCAGCGAGGGATCGCTCACCACGTCCTCGTTGATCTCCGTGACCTCGCCGTCGATGGGGGAGTAGAGATCGCTGACGGACTTGGTCGACTCCAGCTCACCGCAGGTCTCGCCCGCCGTGACCGTGGCACCGACCTCCGGAAGCTGCACGAAGACGACGTCGCCGAGCGCGTTGGCGGCGTGCTCGGTGATGCCGATCGCCGAGACGCCCTCCTCGGCGGCCGACAGCCACTCGTGCTCCTTGCTGTAGCGCAGCTGCTGGGGGTTGTTCATGTCTTGATTCTCCTGGATACGGTGGCGTGCTCGGTGCAGGGGTCTTGACAGGTGAGACGCGGGTGCGTCCGGGGCGGAGGTACGCGCGTCACTTCTGGCGCTTGTAGAAGGGCAGCGCCACGACCTCGTACGGCTCGTGGGTCCCGCGGATGTCCACCGCGACACCGGTGGTGCCGGGCGTGGCGTGCGCGGCGTCCACGTACGCCATGGCGACCGGCTTGCCGAGGGTGGGGGAGGGGGCACCGGAGGTGACCTCGCCGATCACGGCGCCGTCCGGGCCCACGACCGGGTACCCGGCGCGCGGCACGCGGCGGCCCTCGGCGATCAGCCCCACCAGCTTGCGCGGCGGATTGGCCTCGGCCCGGTCCCGGGCGGCCTCCAGGGCGGCGCGGCCCACGAAGTCGCCACCGTTCGTCGTCTTCTCGAACTTCACGACCCGGCCCAGGCCCGCGTCGAACGGGGTGGTGTCCGTGGTCAGCTCGTGCCCGTACAGCGGCATGCCCGCTTCCAGGCGCAGCGTGTCCCGGCAGGACAGGCCGCAGGGCACCAGGCCCGCGTCCTTGCCCGCCGCGGTCAGCGCCTCCCAGAGGGCGACGGCGTCCGCCGGGCGGACGAACAGCTCGAAGCCGTCCTCACCGGTGTATCCCGTACGGGCGATCAGCGCCGGTACGCCCGCGACGGTGCCGGGCAGCCCGGCGTAGTACTTCAGGCCGTCCAGGTCCGCGTCGGTGAGGCCCTTGAGGATGCCGGGGGACTCGGGCCCCTGCACGGCCAGCAGCGCGTACGCGTCCCGGTCGTCGCGCACCTCGGCGTCGAAGCCGCTCGCCCGCTCGGTGAGCGCGTCCAGCACGACCTGGGCGTTGGAGGCGTTGGCGACGACCATGTATTCCGTCTCGCCGAGGCGGTAGACGATCAGGTCGTCCAGGATGCCGCCGTCGGCGTCGCAGATCATGGTGTAGCGGGCGCGGCCCACGGCCACCCCGCCGATGTTGCCGACCAGCGAGAAGTCCAGCAGGTCGGCGGCGGCCGGGCCGGTGACGGTGATCTCGCCCATGTGCGAGAGGTCGAACAGGCCGGCGCGGGTACGGACGGCGACGTGCTCGTCACGCTCACTGCCGTAGCGCAGCGGCATGTCCCAGCCGGCGAAGTCGGTCATGGTCGCGCCGAGCGCGCGATGGGTCGCGTCCAGCGCGGTCCGGCGGGGGGCTTCGGTCATGGTGGGGCTCCCGGGCATGGGTGACAGGACGGTCTCCCCATCTGTCATCGGAACCTGAGAGGTTCACCGGAAGGCCGTCACCGGTCCCGGTTTGCACCTTGGGTGGAGCCACACCACGGCGGCCCGCTTTTCAGATCTGCCTCGCCCGCGCGGTATCGGGGCCTGAGAGATTCAAGGGAGGACTTGCTCCTTCGGCGCCCCGCCGTGGCGGCCGGGGACTCTCCCGCGCGGATTCAAGCGGCCGGTATGCAGTTGGCTGAGCGTGGCACCCGTACGGCGACGCGCACGCTGAGGCGCGGTCCCGCACTGGGCGCGCACATCATCGCACGGGATCCCCGAATGCAGGAGCCAAGGTCGTACCGGTGTTCGCCGGGGTGTCACGACCAGGTCCTGGGACTGTACTGATCGTGGGAATTCCTTGAACCGCATTACCTTTTCTTGACACTCTGCGGGTAAGGGGACGGAACCACCGGACCGGGAGGGGCGATCACGGTGCACAGGCAGGCCGCACTCGCGACAAGTCCGGGAGGCGCGCCCCCGGGCTGTGTCCCGGAAGCGACGGGAGCCGTCCCGGAGCCCCGGCGGCTGCCGCTCGGGGTGGTACGCCCCGGCCGGGCGCGCGACGCGGCGGCGGAGGTCGTCGACCTCAGGGACGGGTGCGCCCCGCGCGAGGCGGCCGAGCTGCGCTTCGCCGCGGGGGACATCGTGGTGGTCTCCGGCCTGCCGGGCAGCGGCAAGAGCACGCTCATGCTCCGGGTGGTGCCCGCCCTCGACCGGCAGGGCGCCGCCGTACACCGCGTCGATTCCCAGGACGTACGGGAGCGCTGGGAGCGCGGCAGGCTGCGCCGGCTGCCGTACGCGCTCTACCGGCCGCTGGTCCGCGCCTCCCACTACCTCGGGCTGCGGCGGGCGCTGCGCTCCGGCGGCAGCGTGGTGGTGCACGACTGCGGCACGCTCGCGTGGGTGCGCCGCTGGCTCGCGCGTGAGGCGCGGCGCGGCGGGCGCGGGCTGCATCTGATGCTGCTGGACGTGCCGCCCGAGGTCGCGCTCTCCGGCCAGCGCTCGCGCGGGCGGGGCGTCTCCGGTTACGCCTTCGCCCGGCACCGGCGCGCGGTGCGGCGCCTGACCGCCCGCGCCCGCGCGGCCCGGCTCCCCGCGGGCTTCACCTCGGCCGTCCTGCTGGACCGGCCGGCGGCGGGCGCCCTGCGCCGGATCGGCTTCGAGTGAGAGTCATGCCGGTTTTCTGACGGTACGCCTGTTGTGCGAGGTCGCGCCGGGTCATGTGGCTGACGGGCCGTACGGCTGACGGGCCGTACGGAACATTCCGTACGGCCCGTCAGACCGGTCCTAACCGTGGCATATCTCCCGCATCTGCGCCTCCTCCGGACGCTAGGTGCCGGGCCGATTCAGAGACCCAGGCTCTTGAGCAGCACTCCGGGCAGCCCCAGCACCGATTTGAGCAGCGAGCCGGCACCACCCTGCTGCTGCGGGGCCTCCGCGGGCTGCTGCTGGGGCGCTTCCGCGGCGGGCTGCTGCTGTGCGTCGGCGGGGCGCTGCTCCTCGTTGGCGGGCTGCTGCTTGGGCGCCTCGGCGGCGGGCGGCTGCGGGTCGCTGGTCGGCGCCTTCGGCTGGGCGGCGGGCTGCTCGTCCGTCTCGTACTCGTCGGCCGCCTGGCCCGACGGCTGGGGGACCGGCCGGTTGGCGGGCTGCGCGGCGGACCCGGCGGCCGGCTGCTGCCGCAGGTCGCCGACCAGCTTGTCCACGCCCAGGATCTTGAAGATGTCCACGACCGACCTGGAGACCGACTCGGTCAGCTGCCCGGTCCTGCTCGCGGGGTCGGTGGGCTCCTCCTGCGACGGGGCCCGACGGCCGGTCAGCTCGTCGAGTTTCACGCGGAGATCCTGCGTCACCAGGCCGAGCCGTACGGTGTCGGCGGACGTCGCGCGGTCGGAGTCCTCGTTCAGCATCCGCGCCAGCCGCTGGGCATCGGCCAGGACCGAGTCCAGCCGGGTCCGTGCGGCCCTGACCTGCACGGAGTGGCCGCGGGCCTCGGCGGACTTCTCGGCCAGCTCCGCCGAGGCGTTCGCCAGCCGGTCGATGTCGTCGACGATGACGCTCTGGTTGCGCTCGTGGGACTTGGGGCCGTCCGACGCGCTCGCGGGAGCCGTGGCACCGAGCGCGAGGGCGCCGGCGGCGGCCGCGCTGACGAGGGTGGGGACGGTCCGGTGCGTTGCCATCAGGAGACATGCCTTTCTGTAGGAACGGCAGGGCAAGATCACCCTGGAGCCACCTTCGGAGCGGTGTGCACGGTCCGCAACCGCTCGCGCGCGTTCGGTGGTCATCCGGACGCATCAGGCCGCCGCCCGCCTGGTGGCGTTAGGGTCTTCGACCGAGTAAGAGCGGCGAAGCGGGTGGGTGGACATGGACTTTCCGGAGCAGGGCATTCCGCAGCTGGGGTGGCCCGCCAACGAACTGGAGGAGGTGCTCGCCGCCTCGGTGGGCACGCCCGGTGCGGGTGCCCGCATCGTCGAGGTGCTCGGGCGCAGCCGGATATGGGTGCCGCTGCCCAAGGGCGGCGGCCCCGAGAGTGCCGGAATGGGACGGGCGGGCCTGGACCTGCCCACCGTCGAGATCGGATCGGCCGCCTATGTGCCGGTCTTCAGCTCCGAGCAGGAGTTCCTGCGGGTGGCCGGGCCCCACCTGCCGTACGCCGTCGCCCCGGCCGCCGAATTCGCCCGCGGACTGCCCCCGCTGATGGGCATGGCGGTCAACCCGGAGGGCACGGTCGGCGTGCCGCTGCCGCCGGACGCGGTGGCCGAACTGTGCCGGGCCGACCGCCCCGACCTCCCCGGCGCGCCCAGCGGCGCCCGGGTCCGGCTGTTCGAGCCGGACTGGCAGGAGGAGCCGGTGGACTTCCTGGCCGCGGCCGGGCTGGAGTTCTCGGCCGCCGGCTTCGTGGTCACCGCGCGCCGCGCGCTGGCCAGCATCGAAGGGGACGCGCCCGCGCTGTTCGTCGGCGTCCAGGTGGACGCCGCGGCCGTCGCGCCGCACGATCCGGCCGTACGGGACGCCGTGACCGGGGCGCTCGGCCGGGCCCTCGGCGGGACCCCGCTGACCTGGCCTGTCCAACTGGTCATGCTGGACCTCGCACAGGGCGACCCGGTCGCCGACTGGATGCTGGAGCGGGTCCGCCCCTTCTACTCGCGCGAGCACGCGTAGCGGCCGGTATCCGCGCCGCGGGGGCCCCGTCCGCCGCCCGCCCGGCCGGGCCGCGTCCGGTGACCGCAAGCTGCGTGTGCTGATCCGACCGGGGCCCGGACGCAGGCTCTAAGCTGTTGGTGCGACCGGCAGGCGTACCCCACGTGCCTGCCGACAGAAGGGACGGACCACGTGAGCGCGGGTGCGCATCAGGGAGCGGCTGCCGGGCAGGTCGAGCAGATGCTGCAGCAGGTCTCGCCCGGCCGGTACGACGCCTACGAGGCGTTGCTGCAGGCGCTCGCCGCCGGCCAGGTCTGGATGCTGCTCTGGCACGGCCAGCCGGGTTCGCCCGATGCGCAGTACGGCAACATGGAGGTCGACGGGCTCGGCTACGCGCCGTGCGTGACCTCCGCCCCCGAGCTCGCCGCCAGCGGCTGGAACCGCGCCCACGAGGTCGTCTACGGCCGCGACATCGCGGCCACCCTCTTCCCGGACCGCTGGGGCCTGTGGCTGAACCCGCACGCCCCCGGCGGCGGCGTCGGCATCCCGTGGCTGGACCTGCGGCGCATCGCGGGCGGTCTGGACCGGCTGCCCGCCGGACCGCTGCGGATCACCGAACCGGCCATCGAGATCCCGCAGTTCTACGCCCTGCTGGGGCAGAACGCGCACCGCACGCCCGCCGTGCGCTCGCTGCGCCGGGCCTGGGTGCAGCCCGCCCTCGGCGCCCCGTACCTGGCCATCGGCCTGGACCTGTACGACACGGGCCAGCCGGCCGTGGACTCGGTGCGGTTGATGATCCAGCAGTCCATCGGCGCGGTGCCGGAGGGGCTGCCCGTCTCGACGGTCGCGATGAACGACGAGTACGACCCGGTCGGCATGTGGATGCGGGCCAACGCGCGGCCGTTCTTCGACCGGGACGCCTACGCGGCGGGCCCGGTGCCCGCGCCCGCTCCGGCCCCGGCGTACGGATACGGATACCCGCGCCCGTACTGATCCCGGCGCACCGCCCCGGGCGTACCGCTCCCGCCGTGCGCCCCGCTCCCCGCCGGCCCCACCCGTCCCGGTCCGGCCGGTTTCCCCTGTCTTCCGCCGGTGCCGTCCGGCTCCTGCCGGTTCCTCCCGGCCCGAAATGGCCTGCCCCGCCCGGTAGTTGACCTCTGGTCCGGACCGCGCGACCCGCTCAGTCGCGGCGGATGTCCGTATAACGGAAATCCGTGGTTCACATCACAGTTGCGCATCCATTCCCGGCCAGGGCTGGTGAGTGATCGCGAGTCGGATGAAGACTCCCGCAGCAGAGGGCTTCGGTCCGAGTCGTACGAGAGTTCCATCCGCTCGTCAGTCGCGTGACCTTCCGCGACATCCGCACCATCGGCAACACCTGCAACACCTGTTTCTGCAACGCCCGCACTACCTGCACCAGTTGCTCCAGCTGTTTCAGATTTCTCCCAGTTGCTCCAGATGTACTTCGTGCACCAGTGATGTGAACCAGGCCGCGCAACCGCGGCGCGCATGGGCCGGCGGCGCCGGCCGAGAGGGGTCAAAGGCACCGTGACCGCACCGATCGAGACCACCGGGGCGGCTGCCGAGGCGCAGCCGGAAGCGGTGCTGCAAGGCGTCGAGGGCAAGAAGATCGTGGGCCGCTCGCTCGGGCAGATCGCCTGGCTGCGGTTCAAGCGCGACAAGGTCGCGGTCGCGGGTGCCATCGTTGTCATCCTGCTGATCCTCGTCGCCGCCCTCTCCCGGCCGATCCAGTCCTGGCTGGGCCTGGACCCCAACAGCCCCAACCGGGACCTCATCGACCCCAACACCACGCTGCCCAGCGGCGACTTCGGCGGCATGAGCTGGGACCACCCGCTCGGCGTCGACCCGAAGTTCGGCCGCGACCTGTTCGCGCGGGTGCTGGAGGGCTCCTGGGTCTCGCTGATCGTGGCGTTCGGCGCGACGCTGCTGTCGGTGGCCATCGGCACCGTGCTCGGCGTGGTGGCCGGCTTCTACCGGGGCCGGGTGGACTCGCTGATCAGCAGGCTGATGGACGTCTTCCTGGCCTTCCCGCTGCTGCTGTTCGCCATCGCCATCTCCGCCTCGCTCCAGGGCGGCGCCTTCGGGCTCGAAGGGCTGCCGCTGCACATCTCGGTCCTGATCTTCGTGATCGGATTCTTCAACTGGCCGTACATGGGCCGGATCGTGCGGGCCCAGACGCTGTCGCTGCGGGAGCGGGAGTTCGTGGACGCCGCCCGCGGCATGGGCGCCCGCGGCCCGTTCATCCTCTTCCGGGAGCTGCTGCCGAACCTGGTGGGCCCGATCATCGTCTACTCGACGCTGCTGATCCCCTCCAACATCCTCTTCGAGGCGGCGCTGAGCTTCCTGGGCGTCGGCATCCAGCCGCCCCAGGCGTCCTGGGGCGGCATGCTCAACCAGGCGGTCAAGTACTACGAGGTCGACCCCCAGTACATGATCGTCCCCGGTCTCGCGATCTTCATCACCGTGCTGGCGTTCAACCTCCTCGGTGACGGCCTCAGGGACGCGCTCGACCCGCGCAGCCGCTGACACCGCCGGGCGCGTCCGCCCGGCAGGCCCCACCCAAGTTTCCGACCAACGAAGGGGAAACCGACCATTATGCGAAGGTCAGTCCCGGTCGCGGCGATCGCGGCCCTCACCAGTGCGGGCCTCCTGCTGTCCGGCTGCAGCGGCAAGAGCTCGGGGGGCGGCTCCGCGGAGGCGAACGCCGCCACCAAGGGCATCGTCAACGCCTCGGACGAGAAGGGCGGCACGCTCACATACGCGATGAGCGACGCCCCCGAGTCCTACGACCCGGGCAACACGTACTACGCGTACGTCTGGAACTTCAGCCGCCTGTACGCGCGCCCGCTCACCACCTTCAAGCCGGGCCCCGGCCCCAAGGGCAACGAGCTGGCGCCCGACCTGGCGGAGTCGATGGGCAAGGCCAGCGACAACAACACGACCTGGACGTACAAGATCCGCAAGGGTCTCAAGTACAGCGACGGCTCCGCGATCACCTCGAAGGACGTCAAGTACGCGGTGGAGCGCAGCAACTTCGCGCGCGACATCCTCTCGCTCGGCCCGAACTACTTCCAGACGTACCTCAAGGACAACGAGGGCGGCTACAAGGGCCCCTACAAGGACAAGAGCGAGGAAGGCCTGAAGTCCATCGAGACCCCGGACGACCAGACGATCGTCTTCCACCTGAAGCAGCCGTTCGCCGAGTTCGACTACCTGGTGAGCGCGCCGCAGACGGCGCCGGTGCCGCGGGCCAAGGACAAGGGCGCGGACTACACCAAGAACATCGTGTCGTCCGGCAGCTACAAGTTCGACACCTACGAGGAGGGCAAGCAGGTCGTCCTCACCCGTAACCCGCACTGGTCGGCCGCGACCGACCCGCTGCGCAAGCAGCTGCCGGACAAGATCGTGCTGAAGATGAAGGTCGCCCAGTCGACGATCGACAAGGACCTGAAGGCGGGCAACACCCACATCGACATGGCCGGACGCGGTGTGGACGCCCAGACCCAGGCCCAGCTCCTGACCAACACGAAGGACAAGGGCAACACCGACAACGCGCTCGGCCAGCGCCTGTCCTACGTGGCGATCAACTCCAAGGTCGCGCCGTTCGACAAGCCCGAGTGCCGCAAGGCCGTGCAGTACGCGATCGACAAGAAGGCCGTGCAGACCGCGCTCGGCGGGCCGATCCGTGGTGAGATCGCCTCCACGGTGCTGCCCACCGACCTCGCCGGGTACCAGAAGTTCGACCTGTACCCGCAGAAGTACAACGGTGAGAACCTCGACCTGACCGAGGCCAAGAAGCAGTGGCAGGCGTGCGGCGCCGGCAACGTGGACACCGTCATCACCGCCCGCAGCGACCGCCAGGACGAGGTCGACGCGGCCACCTCGGTGATCAACTCGCTGAAGAAGATCGGCATCAACGCCAAGATCCAGACGTACCCGAGCGGCAAGTACTTCTCGGACTACGCGGGCGTGCCGGCGTTCACCAAGAAGAGCAACGTCGGCCTGATGATGATGCAGTGGGGCTCGGACTACCCGACCGGCTTCGGTTACCTGAACCAGATCGTCAACGGCAAGGCGATCCAGAAGTCCGGCAACTCCAACCTCTCCGAGCTGGACGACCCGGCCATCAACAAGCTGCTCGACGAGGCCATCGCGACCAGCGACAAGGCGCAGCGGGAGAAGGACTACGCGGAGGTCGACAAGAAGACGATGGAGCAGTCGGTCATCGTCCCGCTGACCTACTTCAAGATCCTGATGTACCGCTCGCCGAAGGCCACCAACCTGGTGTCCACCTCCGCCTACAGCGGTGAGTACGACTACCTCAACGTCGGCGTCAAGAAGTAGCAAGCCCGAAAGGCAGGTGAAGGCAAGGGCTTCCGCGGGCCGGCCGGTCCGGTCCGCGGTGCCGACGCCGCAGTCCCGTGTTCGCGTACATCATCCGCAGGTTGATCAGCGCGGTGATTCTGCTGCTGATCGTCAGCGCGGTCACCTTCGGCATCTTTTTCGTACTGCCGAAACTGGCCGGGCAGACCGCCGACCAACTGGCCGCGCAGTACATCGGAAAGGCCCCATCGGCCGCGGACCTCGCCGCGGTGAAGAAGAACCTCGGCTTGGACAAGCCGGTCTTCGTACAGTACTGGGACTTCCTCAAGGGCATCTTCGTCGGGGTGGACTACAAGTTCGGCCCGGACGCCGCCACATGCAACGTGCCGTGCTTCGGCTACTCCTTCAAGACCCACCTGGAGGTCTGGCCGGAGATCCAGTCCCGGCTTCCGGTGACCATCTCGCTGGCCGCCGGCGCGGCCGTGGTGTGGCTGGTCTCCGGCGTCGCCACCGGCGTGCTCTCCGCGCTGCGCCCCGGGTCGGTCTTCGACCGGATGGCGATGGGCGTCGCGCTGGCCGGCGTCTCGCTGCCCATGTTCTTCACCGGCGCGCTGGCGCTGGCCCTGTTCACCTACCAGTGGCCGATCTTCGAGCGCAGCGACTACGTGCCGCTCTTCGAGGACCCGTTCCTGTGGGCACAGACGCTGGTGCTGCCCTGGGTCACGCTGGCCTTCCTCTACTCCGCCCTCTATGCCCGCCTGACGAGAGCGAGCATGCTGGAGACGCTGAGCGAGGACTACATCCGTACCGCGCGCGCCAAGGGACTGGGCGAGCGCAAGGTCGTGGTGCGCCACGGCCTGCGCGCGGCGCTCACCCCGATCGTCACGGTCTTCGGCATGGACGTCGGCCTGCTGCTCGGCGGCGCGCTGATCACCGAACAGGTCTTCTCCCTCAAGGGCGTCGGCGCGTTCGCCGTCGAGGCGATCAACGCCAACGACCTGCCGAACATCCTCGGCGTCACCTTGCTCGCCGCGTTCTTCATCGTCATTTGCAACCTGGTGGTGGACGTTCTGTACGCCGCCGTCGACCCGCGGGTGAGGCTGTCGTGACCGACTTCCCGGATTCCACCGCCGGCCACCGCGCCGGACCCTCCGTACCGGACACCGCCGCCGACGGGCCGCCGCCCGCCGCTCCGCCTGCCGACCCGGCCGACCTGACCAGGACGGGCGCCGCGGTGGGCGAGCCGGCCCCGGCCGGTTCGAAGGCGCCCACGGCCTTCCTCGAAGTGCGCGATCTGAAGGTGCACTTCCCCACCGACGACGGCATCGTGAAGTCCGTGGACGGCCTGTCCTTCAGCCTGGAGAAGGGCCGCACCCTCGGCATCGTCGGCGAGTCCGGTTCCGGCAAGTCGGTCACCTCGCTGGCGATCATGGGCCTGCACCGGGCCTCCCGGCAGCAGCGCAGCAAGGTGGACATGTCCGGCGAGATCTGGCTGGACGGCAAGGAGCTGGTCGGCGCCGACCCGGACGAGGTGCGCCGGCTGCGCGGCCGCGAGATGGCGATGATCTTCCAGGACCCGCTGTCCGCGCTGCACCCGTACTACACGGTCGGCAGCCAGATCGTGGAGGCCTACCGGGTCCACCACGCCGTGGACAAGAAGACCGCGCGCAAGCGGGCGGTCGAGATGCTGGACCGGGTGGGCATCCCGCAGCCCGACAAGCGGGTGGACGACCACCCGCACCAGTTCTCCGGCGGTATGCGCCAGCGCGCGATGATCGCCATGGCGCTGGTCAACAACCCCGAGCTGTTGATCGCGGACGAGCCGACCACCGCCCTGGACGTGACCGTGCAGGCGCAGATCCTGGACCTGATCCGCGACCTCCAGAAGGAGTTCGGCTCCGCGGTCGTCATCATCACCCACGACCTGGGCGTGGTCGCCGAGCTGGCCGACCAGCTGCTGGTGATGTACGGCGGCCGGTGCATCGAGCGCGGCCCGGCGGAGAAGGTCTTCTCCGAGCCGCAGCACCCGTACACCTGGGGCCTGCTGGGCTCGATGCCGCGCATCGACCGGGAGCAGACCGACCGCCTGATCCCGGTCAAGGGATCGCCGCCCAGCCTGATCAACGTCCCGTCCGGCTGCGCCTTCAACCCCCGCTGCCCGTACGCGGACGTCCCCGAGGACGACCTGACCCGCACGGTCCGCCCCGAACTGCGCCAGGTCGACCATGGGGGCACCCCCGCCGATGAGGGCGTGGCCGGCGGGGGAGGCCACTTCGCCGCGTGCCACATGGCGCCCGAGGAGCGGGCGCGGATCTGGACCGAAGAGATTGCGCCGAAGCTGTGACCGAGACTGAAGAGACCGGCGTCGTGGCCGGTACGACGGACGAGAGCGCCGCGCCGCTGCTGCGGGTACGCGGCCTGGTGCGCCACTTCCCGATCACCAAGGGCCTGCTCAAGCGGCAGGTGGGCGCGGTGCAGGCGGTCGACGGCATCGACTTCGAGGTACGGCCGGGGGAGACCCTGGGCGTGGTCGGCGAGTCCGGCTGCGGCAAGTCGACGATGGGCCGGCTGATCACCCGGCTGGACGAGCCCACCGGCGGCACCATCGAGTTCGAGGGCCGCGACATCACCCACCTGCCGCCGGGCAAGCTGCGCCCGATGCGCCGCGACGTCCAGATGATCTTCCAGGACCCGTACGGCTCGCTGAACCCGCGGCACACCATCGGCGGCATCGTCGGCACCCCCTTCCGCCTCCAGGGCGTCGAGCCCGAGGGCGGCCTGAAGAAGGAGGTGCAGCGGCTGCTGGAGCTGGTGGGCCTGAGCCCGGAGCACTACAACCGCTATCCGCACGAGTTCTCCGGCGGCCAGCGGCAGCGCATCGGCATCGCGCGGGCGCTGGCCCTCAAGCCCAAGCTGGTCGTCGCGGACGAGCCGGTCTCCGCGCTGGACGTCTCCATCCAGGCGCAGGTCGTCAACCTCATGGACGACCTCCAGGACGAACTGGGCCTGACCTACGTCATCATCGCCCACGACCTGTCCGTCATCCGGCACGTCTCGGACCGGATCGCGGTGATGTACCTCGGCAAGATCGTGGAGCTGGCCGACCGGAAGTCGCTGTACGAGGCGCCGATGCACCCGTACACCAAGGCGCTGCTGTCCGCCGTGCCGGTGCCCGACCCGAAGCGGCGCACCCAGCGCGACCGCATCCTGCTCAAGGGCGACGTGCCCTCGCCGATCGACCCGCCCTCCGGCTGCCGGTTCCGTACCCGCTGCTGGAAGGCGACCGAGGTGTGCGCGACCACCGAGCCGCCGCTGGTGGCGCTGCGCACCGGGCACGAGGTGGCCTGCCACCACCCGGAGAACGCGCCGGACGGCGCCCGGGACGACGAGCCCGCGAAGACCGCCTGAGGCGGCGCGGCGGGGCCGGAAGGCCGGTGCGGGGCGGTACGGAACCGCCGCCCCGCGCCGGCCTTCCGGCGTTCCCGTACCGGCCTTGACCGGCGGGTTTGCCGACCATAGATTCGAGCGCGCCCGGCGGCGCACGGCCGCCCGCCGGCTCCAGGAGAGGTGGAACCTTTGCCCGCGCAGCCCGACGGCCCGGCCCCCGACCCCGCGCTGACCGCTTACGAGGCGGTCGCGGCGGACTACGACACCATCGTCGAGGACCCGTACCTGCTGCGCTGGATCACCTTCTACGGCAAGCTCGTCGAGCGGTACGGCTCCGGCGGCACCCGGCTGCTGGACGCGGGGTGCGGCACCGGGCGCGGCACCCTCGCGCTGCGCGACCGCCTCGGGTACACGGTCACCGGCTGCGACCTCTCGCCCCGGATGATCGAGGTGGCGCGCGCCAAGCCGGAGGCGGCCGGAACGCCGTTCCACGTCGCCGACCTGCGGGACATGCCGGACCTCGGCTCCTTCGACGTCGTCACGTGCATGGGCGAGCCGCTGGCCTACCTGGGCGGCGAGCAGCTGGCCACCGCCTTCGCGGGGCTGGGCCGGCAGCTGGCGGACGACGGCGTGCTGGTCTTCGACATGACCACGCTGGGCAGCTTCCGGCGCGACTACGCGGTGACCAAGGTGGCGGACCGGGACGGCCGGTACGACGTGTGGCGCGGCGGGCCGGTCCCGGCCGGGCCGGACGCCGTCGTGGACGTCACCCACGACTACTTCGCGCGCACCGGCGAGGACAGCTGGCGCCGGGTCTCCTCCCGGCACCGCTACCACCACCACTCCGACGCCACGGTGCGCCGGGAGCTGGCCGCGGCCGGTCTGCGGCTGATCGCGGCGCACGGCGTCGAGGGGCGCAAGCTGACCGGCGTACCGGACGAGGACACCTGCCGGAAGATTCTCTACGTGGCCGGAAAAGGGTCTGAGTGAAGCGTCAACTGTTCAGTTGAGCATGACGAGTTGGCAAAGTCCGGAGTGAAAAACGACAGAAGAGTGCAGAGTCGGCGCGGTTGTGCATCGGACGACATCCGTGTGTTCGAAGGGACGGCTCATGGCACTCTCCCGTTCAGCACGTCGCTCCGCCCGTCTGCTCCCCCTCGCCACCGCGGTGGCCGCGGCCTTCACCCTCGCCGCGGCCCCCGCCGCCTCGCCCGGCGCCCCGGGCGTCGGCGACCCGTACTTCCCGAACCTCGGCAACGGCGGCTTCGACGCCCTGCACTACGACCTCGGCGTCAGCTACGAGCCCGCCACCGGCCGCCTCGACGGCCGCACCGAACTGACCGCCCGCGCCACCCAGGACCTCACCTCCTTCGACCTCGACCTCCAGAAGCTGGAGGTCACCTCGATCGAGGTGGACGGCAGACGCGCGCGGTTCACCCGCTCCGGCGACGAGATCACCATCACGCCCAGGCGGCCTCTCGAAGAGGGCGAACGGTTCACCGTCGAGGTCGTCTACGGCGGCGTGCCGCTGCCGCTCAGCGGGCCGATCGTCTTCGGCTCCGACTACGGCTGGATGAAGACCGCCGACGGGGTCTTCGTCGCCTGCGAGCCCAACGCCGCGTCCACCTGGTTCCCCTCCAGCGACCACCCGGGCGACAAGGCCACGTACGACATCCGCATCGACGCGCCCGAGGGCCTGACCGGCGTCTCCAACGGGCGGCTGGTGGACTCGTGGGACGAGGACGGGCGCTCGTACTTCCACTGGCGCGAGCGCAAGCCGATGGCCACGTACCTGGCCACCGCCACGATCGGGAAGTTCGACGTCCGTACCGGCACCACCCCCGGCGGCATCCCGATCTACGTCGCCACCGACCCGAAGCTGCCCACCGGCACCGTCGACGTCTACGGCATCACCGCCGCGGTGACCGACTACTGGTCTAAGGTCTTCGGCCCGTACCCCTTCGAGGAGACCGGCGCGATCGTCGACGACATGCCGCAGGCGGGTTTCTCCCTGGAGACCCAGAGCAAGCCGATCTACTCGGCCGTCCGCAGCGAGACGACCATCGCCCACGAGATCGCCCACCAGTGGTTCGGCGACTCGGTCTCGGTGAGCAACTGGCAGCACATCTGGCTCAACGAGGGCTTCGCCTCGTACGCGCAGTGGCTGTGGGACGAGCACAAGGGCACCCGCACCGCGCACGACGCCTTCCGCGCGGCGTACGCGGCCCAGCCCGCCGAGTCCGACTTCTGGAAGGTGAGGATCAGCGACCCGCAGCGGGACACCATGTTCGCGCGGGCCGTCTACACCCGGGGCGCGATGACGCTCCAGGTGCTGCGCGAGCGGATCGGTGACCAGGCGTTCTTCAAGCTGCTGCCCGCGTGGACCAAGCAGCACCGCTACGGCAACGCGGACACCCGGCAGTTCATCGCGCTGGCGGAGAAGATCTCCGGACAGCGGCTCGGCGACCTCTTCCACACCTGGCTCGACACGACCGGCAAGCCGGCCCTGCCCTGACGCACCGGCACCCCGGGGCCGGGCGGCCTGCCGGAAGCCGTCCGGCACGCCGCCCCGCCTTGGGGGTACGGCGCACCGCGTCACGTACCGTTGATCGTGGTACGAACGCGGTGGAAGGGGACGCCGAATGAGCCTGACCGGAACCCCGTTCTTCGTGGTGCTGCTGATCGCGACGGTCCTCGCGGTCCTCGCCACGCTGGTGTCGTGGGGCCGGGGCCGCGGGCCGCAGCCGGTGCGCTGGCTGGCCCGTATCCTCCTGATCGGCCTGTGTCAGCTGACCGCCATCTGCGCCGTCGCGGCGGCCATCAACAACAGCTACGGCCTGTACGCCTCCTGGGACGACCTGCTGGGCACCGAGCAGGACGCGGTGGCGATGCCCGGGCCGCCGGTCGGCCGGGCCAAGTTCAACGAGGGCCCGAACGGCATCAAGGACACGTACTTCCGCGGTGCGAAATCCCATCTGTCCGGGCAGGTGATGGTCTGGACGCCGCCGCAGTACGACGACCCGGCGTACCGGAAGACCAAGTTCCCCGTCGTGATGCTGCTGCACGGCGTGCCAGGATCCCCGCAGTCCTGGCTCGAACAGGGCGGCATGCCCGGCGACCTCCAGCAGCTCGTCGCGGGCAACGCGGCGCACCCCTTCATCCTCGCCATGCCCGTGGTCAACCCGGGCAGCGTGGACACGGACTGCACCGACATCCCGAACCACAAGACCGCCACCTGGCTCGCGACCGACGTCACGGACCTGATCAGCCACCACTTCCGTACCGCGCCCGGGCCGAAGAACTGGGGCCTGCTGGGCTTCTCGACCGGCGGGTACTGCGCGGCCAAGCTGCCGCTGCAGTACCCGAAGAAGTTCGGCGCGGGCGTGGCCTTCGACCCCGACCCGCTGACCGGCGATCCGGACGTGCTCACCGATCCGGCGCTGCGGCAGCGCAACAGCCCGCAGTGGCTGGTCCGGCACGCCAAGGCCGACGTGGGCCTGTTCCTGGCCACCTCCGCCCAGGACCCGATCAGCCCGCCCGCCAACATCGAGCGCCTCAAGAGGGCCGCCGAGGGCACCCCCACCCGGGTCAGGACGCTGGTGCTGCCGACCGGGGGTCACAACTACGGGACGTGGACGCGGATGTATCCGGCGGCGTTCGGGTGGCTGAGCGAGGAGCTGGAGGCGCCGCGGCCGTCGGGGTGAGGCGGGGCGTCTACCGCGGCTTCAGCTGCTGCGGCCGCGGCAGGTGGAAGCCGAAATAGACCGCTGCCATCCGCAGCGCGAAGACCAGGCCGGCGGAGACCACGGCGGCCACGTCCGCGCGGACGTGGAGGTGGTGCAGGCCCAGGTAGGAGGCGGCGCCCGCGAGGGCGGCGATGGCGTAGACGTCCTCGCGGAGCAGGAGCGGAGGGAACTCGCCGCACAGCACGTCGCGGATGACCTCGCCGACCACGCCGCTCATCACCGCGAGGATGAGCACCGCCAGCGGCGTCGCGCCCGCGGTGATGGCGGCCCGGGCGGCGATGACGGTGACGACCGAGAGCCCGATCGCGTCGACGACCAGCAGGGACTTGCGGGGGAGCTGCCAGTAACGGAGGTAGACGATGGTGCCCACGCTGACACAGATGATCAGTGTGAGCAGCACCCAGTCGTGGGTCCAGTAGAGCGGGTGGTCGTCGAGGATCAGGCTGCGCAGGGTGCCGCCGGCGGTGGCGGCGGCGAACGCCAGCACCAGACCGCCGAACGGGTCCATGTTGGCGCGGTAGGCGGCCAGCACCCCGCTCGCGGCGAAGGCCGCGATGCCGACCAGGTAGAGCACGTGAAGCATGGGGGCATGATCTCAGGCCGGCGGGCCGGGCCGCGCGTCCGTGGCGCTCCGTCCGGGCCGGCCACCGGTGCCGGAGGTCGAAGGCGGTCGAAGGAGGTTGAAGGAGGTTGAAGGAGGAAGGGTCTACCGGTGAGTAACAAATCCGTGTAGCGTGCCACGCATGGCACAGGTGACCATAGGTAACAGCGAATTCGACCGCGACACGACGGTCGTCCGCCGGGCCCCCGGGCACTACGAGGCCGAGCTCTCGGCCGGCTGGACGATCATCCACGCGGTCAACGGCGGCTATCTGCTCGCCCTGATGGGCCGGGCCCTGGGCGACGCCCTGCCGCACCCGCACCCCCTCTCGGTCACCGCGCACTACCTGACCGCCTCCGTCCCCGGCCCGGCCGTCATCCGCACCGAGACCGTGCGCACCGGCCGCACCATGTCCACCGGCACCGCCACCCTCGTCCAGTTCGAGGAGGACGGCACCGAGGTGGAGCGGCTGCGGGTGCTCGCCGCGTACGGCGACCTCGACGCGCTCGACGACGACGTACGCACCACCGCCAAGCCGCCGGCCATCCCGCCCTACGAACACTGCCTCGGCACGGACAGCGCGCCCGAAGGGCGGTCGCCCATCCCCGGCAGCACCGCCATCGCCGACCGGCTCACCATCCGGCTGGACCCGGCGACCTGCGGCTGGGCCGTCGGCGCGCCCTCCGGGAACGGCGAGATGCGCGGCTGGTTCGGCCTCGCCGACGGCCGCGACCCCGACCCGCTCTCGCTGCTGCTGACGGTCGACGCGCTGCCGCCCACCGCCTTCGAGATCGGCCTGACCGGCTGGGTCCCCACCGTCGAGCTGACCACGCACATCCGCTGCCGCCCGGCCCCCGGCCCGCTGCGCGTCGCCATCACCACCCGCAACCTGGCGGGCGGCTTCCTGGAGGAGGACGCGGAGGTCTGGGACAGCGCGGACCGCCTCGTCGCCCAGTCCCGCCAGCTCGCCCGCGCGCCGAAGCCCGCCACGGCGGCGTGACCGCCGGAGGCGCCCGCGTGAACCGCCTGTTCCAAAGGGGGCGCGTCGGCCGGGGTGACGTGCCAGACTGATCACATGGGGGACATGCCACTGCCACTGAGCATCGACGAAGACACGGTCGTCTGGCTGCACTTGACGCCGGCCGGCGCGGGCGGTCAGGCGCTGCCCGACGCGGCGCCGTCCGGGAAGGACGACGACGGGGACCTGGAGCTGCCCGACGGCTACGGCCAGGCCCGGCCGGTCAGCGTGGACGGGCGGGTCACGCGGGCGCTGACCCGGGGCGGCGAGGCGCTGGAGAGCGCCCTGCGCCCGCTCGGCTCCGTCCTGGGCAGCATCCACCGCTCGCTGGCGGGCGGAGATCACCGGCCGGACGAGGTCACGGTGGAGTTCGGGGTCACCCTCGGCTCGGACCTGAGCCTGGGGGTCTTCTCCGGCAACGGCGAGGCCAGCTTCAAGGTCTCCGCCACCTGGAACGTCGGCAGCGGCAGTACGACCTGAGGACGGCGTGGTGGTGTCCGGCGTGGATCAGCCGCTGTACCGCTCCTTCGTATCGGTCCGCGGCGACGGACGGGCCGTCGGCGCGGGCGTGCTGGTCAGCGACGATCTCGTACTGACCTGCGCGCATGTCGTCAACAGCGCCCTGGGCCGGGACCGTTACGAGCAGGCGCTGCCGGGCCCGGGCCGCACCGTCCGCGTCCGGCTGCCGCACGTCGCGCCCGACCGTGAGCTGACCGCCCAGGTCGAGCCCGCCCTGTGGAGCCCGCCGCGCGCGCCGGGCGGCAGTGGGCCCGTACCGCCCGGCGCGCTGCTCTACCTCGGCGACCTGGCCGTGCTCCGGCTGCCGGGCCCCGCGCCCGCCGGCGCCGAACCGGCCCCCTTCCTCCCGCACGCCTACGGCAACGAGGTCGTCGCCCTGTGGGCCAGCGGCCACCCGCTGCCCACCGTGCGCGCGGTGCCCCGGGTCTCCGCGCCGCCCTGGGTCGCGCTGGACGTGGTCGGCGGCACCGAGGTCAAGGAGGGGTTCAGCGGCGGGCCGCTGTGGGACCGCGAGCGGCAGGCCGTCGTCGGCATCGTGGTGGCCGACCTCCAGGCCGCGCCCGGCGCCCGTCCGGCGGGCCGGCCCCCGGCCGCGGCCACGCTGTACGCGATCAGCGTCCCCGCCATCGAGGCCGAACTGACCGAGCTGCCGCCGCCCGTGGTGCCCACCGCCCGGCGCGGCGTCCAGCAGCTGCTGGCCGTCCTGGAGACCGTGCTGACCACCCCGGACCTGGTCCGCCGCTGCGAGGAACTGCTCGCCTCCCGGCTGGGGCGCCCGTCCCGCGGCCTCGGCGCCGACCTCGACCGGCTGGTCGGCCTGGCCGTGGGCGTCCGGCGCGGGGTGCCCGAACTGCTCCAGGCCGTACGGGAAGTGGCGCCGGACGGCAGCGGCCCGCAGTGGGAGCGGCTGCGCAAGGTGGCCCGCACCGTCAGCCCCGGTGAGTGCCTGACCCACGGCCAGCGGCGCGGCCTGACCGGCCTGCTGGCGCAGTGCGTCCGCACGGACCCCCGCGCGCTGCTGGACACCGTCCTGCCGCACGCCATCGAACTGCCCGCGGTGCCCGGCCTTGCCGACGCCCTCGACGTCCTGGAGGGGTACGAGGCCCCGGGCGACCAGCTGGTGCCGCCGCTGCTCCAGGGCGTGGTGCGCATCGGCGTGGAGGAGAGCGAGACGGGCCCCGACCTGGCCGAGGACCTGGCGGCCTGGGCGCAGCGCGCCGCCGCGCGCCTCGGGGTGGATGTGGCCGCCGTACGGCAGTACACGGCCGATGTGCGCGGTTACCGCTTCGAGCGCGCGCGGGCCGCCGCGGCGGAACACCGATCCGCCGTCCGCGGCCACCACGAGCAGCGGCCGGGCGCCTGGGCGGGCATCGGCAGCGCCGCCGTGACCATGACGCCCCGGCCGAACGGCACGGCCCCGGCCCGCAACGGCACACGGCTGTCCAGGGTGCCGCGCGTCCAGGTGGAGCTGCTGCCCGCCGCCACCGGGCGGCACTACACGTACCAGGTCTGGGCCTGGAGCGGCGGCGACGCCCCGCACGTCCTCGTCCTCGCCCAGGACACGGAGGTGACCAGCGAACAGGTCGTGGACGACATCCACCGCGTCCTGGTCAACGAGATCCGCGAGGACCCCGAGCCCGCGCTCGTCGAGTTCTTCCTGCCCGCCGCCTGGCTCGGCCTGCCGGTGGACCGCTGGGAGTCCTTCGACAGCGACGAGGACGGGCCCTTCGAACTGGGCTTCACCCGGCGGGTGGTGATCCGCACCGCCCGGCGCTCCCGCGAGAGCTACGCCGGGTGGAAGCGGCGCACCGCCGCCCTGGACGGCGCCCGCAGCCTGGTGCTGGACCACGGCTCCACCGACCGCAAGGTGGCCCGCGCCCGGCTGGAGATGCAGCCCGAGGTGGGCACGGTGATCGTGTGCTGCGAGCCGCGCCACCACGGGACGCTGCTGCGCCAGTGCGTCCAGGCGGGCGTGCACACTGTCCTGTGGCACCGCGAGGAGCACGGCGAGAACGTCGCCGCGGGCCTGCTCGAACTGGTCGAGGGCGGGCACCACACCCAGCTGCCCGAGACGGTGCGGCTGGAGCGGGCCAAGGCGGTCGCCGAGGCCGCCTCGACGCACCACCGGGGACGCCAGCTGTCCCTGATGTACGACGCGCCCGACCACCGGCCACCGCAACTGGCCCCGGACGCCTGGGTCCTGACCCAGCCGTGAAGACAGCCGTGAAATCAGCCGTGAAGGCGGCAAGCGAGCAAGGACGAAGGAGAACGACCCGTGGACCCACAGAGCACACCCGACCACGGCCCGGGAGCCGGGCCGGAGCCCGAGGGCTGGTGGGTGTTCCGCGGTCCCGCACCGCTGCCGGCGGCGCCCCCGTGGCGCTACTTCGCCGCCGCGCGCAGGAGGGCCGAGGCGCCCGCGCCGTACCTGATGGACCGCAACGAGGTGTCCGTCGTCAACGCCGCGCTGCACCTGCACCGCCCGCTGCTGGTCACCGGCCGCCCGGGCACCGGCAAGAGCTCGCTGGCCCGCGCCATCGCCACCGAGCTGGGCCTCGGCGACGTGCTGCGCTGGTCCGTCAACAGCCGCTCCACCCTCGCCGACGCGCTCTACCGCTACGACGCGGTGGGCCGGCTGCGCGAGGCGTCGCTGCGCCGTGAGCGCGAGGCCGCCCGTACGGCACCGCGCCGCCTCAAGGACCACCGCGGCTCCTTCACCACGGACATCGGCCACTACCTGCGCCTGGGCCCGCTGGGCACGGCGCTGGCCGCCGCCGACCGGCCGCGGGTGCTGCTCGTCGACGAGCTGGACAAGTCCGACATCGACCTGCCCAACGACCTGCTGGTGGTGCTGGAGGAGGGCGAGTTCGAGATCCCGGAGCTGGCCCGGCTGTCCGAGCAGCACCAGGACGTGCACGTGCTCACCGACGGCAGCCGGGAGCGGGTGCGGGTGCACCGCGGCGTCGTCTCCTGCGCGCACTTCCCGGTCGTGGTGATGACCAGCAACGGCGAGCGGGAGTTCCCGCCCGCCTTCCTGCGCCGCTGTGTCCGCCTGGACCTGCCCGACCCGACGCCCGAGCGGCTGCGCGACATCGTCGCCCACAACCTGGGACCGGCCGCGCTCGCCGAGGCCGAGGACCTGATCGACGGCTTCCTGCAGCGCTCCAAGACCGAGACGCTGGCCACCGACCAGCTGCTGGCCGCCGTCCACCTGCGGATCACCGGTGCCGACCTGACCAAGGATGAGCTGCTCTCCGCGGTCATGCACCGCCTGGACGAACCCATGTCGCCATGATCGACCGGCTGCGGCAGGTCCTCGCCGGGCAGGGCTACGACCTGGGGGCGCACGAGCTGCTGGACGTCCTGTGGCTGGCCCGCGCGGTGCGCGAGGGCGAGGGCCGGCAGGCCGCGGCCGAGGAGGGGCCCGGGGCGGACACCGGGGCGGACGGCGCTCCGTACGGGGACGGAGACGCGGAGCCGGCGGCCGCGGGCGGCGAGTCCGCCGGGGAGGCCGGCGAGGCGGACGGGCCGGATGCCGCGGCCGGTCCGGGGGAGGCCGACGGGGCCGGGGCGGCGCCGGGCGGCGAGGGCGCCACCGTCCTTCCGGCGCAGCGCTCCCTGTACGC
>NZ_JOCQ01000056.1 GCF_000720725.1 Streptomyces rimosus subsp. rimosus | reverse complement strand
CGTGATCACTACTTTAACGGCTTTTCCCGGTGACTCATAATCGAGTCGGCGGACCGAATTCCGGCATGCCGAAATTCATCCCGTTCGGGAGTCGTGCAGGTAGTGATTGTGCCGCCGGTGCGGCGTGAAGGGTCGTCACGGCGCCGGTTGGCTCCGTGGCAACTCGGAGAACACTACACGAGGGAGTTGGGGGCTTCAAACCCGCCTCCGGGGGCGGTCGGGAGCGTACGGTGGCCTGCATGACAACGCGTGCGCTCGCACAGCAGTGGTGGCCCGCCTGACGGCGGCCGCCCCCAGCGCATGCAGACGACGGCCGCCGCCCCGGCGGCCGTTTCGCGTATCTCCTCGCAGCCGGCCGGTGGGCACGGCGGTCCCGGGACCGGCAGGACGGGAGACGAGAGATGACGCGGACGCGGATCTTCGGCGGGGTGAGACCGACCGAACATCTGACTCTGGCCGACTACCTGGGCGCGTTGCGCCGCTGGGCGGACGAGGACCAGCACCGTGCGGAGGCCCTGTTCTGCGTCGTGGACCTGCACGCGCTGACCGTGGACCACGATCCGGCGCGGGTGCGCAGGCTCAGTCGGCAGGCCGTCACGCTGCTGTTGGCGGTGGGGCTCGATCCACGGCAGTGCACGGTGTTCGTACAGAGTCACGTCGCCGAGCACACACGGCTGGCGTATCTGATGGAGTGCACGGCCGGCGACGACGAGATGCGGCGCATGGTCCAGTACAGGGAGAAGGCCGAGCGCGAGCGGGCGCGGGGCGGGAGCGTACGGCTGTCGTTGCTGACGTCACCGGCGCTGATGGCGGCCGATGTCCTCGCGTACGGGACCGACGAGGTGGCGGTGGGTGAGGGCCAGGCACAGCACCTGGAGCTCACGCGGGACCTGGCGGTCCGCTTCAACCAGCGGTACGGGCAGACCTTCGTGGTGCCGAGGGCAACGTGTCCGGCAGAGGTCACGCGGGTGATGGATCTCCAGGACCCGGCCTCGGCGATGGGCACGTCGCCCGCCCGCAGGGCCGGGGTCGTCCATCTGCTCGACGAGGCGGAGGCGGTGCGCGAGAAGGTCATGGGTGCGGTGACGGATGCCGGGCCGGACGTGGTGTACGACCGGGCTGCGCGGCCGGGGGTGGCGAACCTGCTGGACGTACTGGCGGCGTGCGACGGAGGTGATCCGGAGAAGCTGGCGGCTGAGTACGACTCGTACGGCGCGCTCAAGAAGGACACGGCCGAGGCTGTGGTGGAGCTGCTGCGGCCGGTGCGGGAGCGGCACGCGGAGCTGGTGGCGGACCCGGGGTATGTGGACTCCGTCCTGCGGGACGGGGCCGGGCGGGCGCGGGGGATGGCACGGCCGCGGGTGGATGCGGCGTATCGGGGGGTGGGATTGCTGCCGGTGGGCTGAGCCCGGCGGGGGCGTGGTGGTGGCCTTGGGGTGGGGGCGTCCCGTACGTACGAGGGCGGGTCTCGTACGTACGGGTGGGGTCGGCCCCTGCGTACGGGCGGTCAGCCGTTGCCGGAGGCGAGTTCGCGGCTGCGGTCGCGGGCCGCTTCGAGGGCGGCGATGAGGGCGGCCCGTACGCCGTGGTTCTCCAGCTCGCGGATGGCGTTGATGGTGGTGCCGGCGGGCGAGGTGACGTTCTCGCGGAGGGTGACCGGGTGCTCGCCGCTGTCCCGGAGCATGGTCGCCGCGCCGATCGCGGCCTGCACGATCAGGTCGTGGGCCTTGTCGCGCGGCAGGCCGAGCAGGATGCCGGCGTCGGTCATCGCCTCGACGAGGAAGTAGAAGTACGCCGGGCCGGAGCCGGAGAGGGCGGTCGCGGCGTCCTGCTGGGACTCCGGGACGCGCAGCGTCTTGCCGACGGTGGCGAAGATCCCCTCGGCGCGGGTGAGGTGCGCGGCGGTGGCGTGGGTGCCGGCCGAGATGACGGACATGGCCTCGTCGACCAGGGCGGGGGTGTTCGTCATGACCCGTACGACGGGGGTGGCCGCGGGCAGCCGCTCTTCGAAGAAGGCGGTGGGGATGCCGGCGGCGCCGCTGATGACGAGGCGGTCGGCGGGGACGTGCGGGGCCAGCTCGGTGAGGAGGGCGCCCATGTCCTGCGGTTTGACGGTCAGGATGAGGGTGTCCGCGGACTTGGCGGCCTCGGCGTTGGTGACGGGGGTGACGCCGTAGCGGGTGCGGAGCTGATCGGCGCGTTCGGGGCGGCGGGCGGTGACCATGAGGTCAGTGGGGGCCCAGCCGCCTCGGATCATGCCGCTGAGGAGGGCTTCGCCGATTTTTCCGGTGCCGAGTACGGCGACCTTCTGGGTCATGTTGCGGTTCACCTCGCCGGTGGGGCTTCGGGGGTTGCGGTGGCCGGCGTGCGGCCGGTCCGTTACTTCTGCACTTCTGCTCGGTCATCGTCGCATCGTGGGGGTTCGGGGGGTGGAGGCGTTCACGTTGTGGGCAGGGTGGGGGGCAGGGGTGGGGCGGAACGCAGCCGGAAATGCCTGGGGTGAATCACGGGCCTCGGCTGGATTCGGCTGGGAAATCCCCTGGCCGTCGGCCGGATTCCATCGGCCGGATTCCATCGGCCGAGCCGCCCGTCATACGGCCGCGTTCACGGCGTACGCCGTCGCAGCGTCGTTGTGCTCAGGGCCAGGATTCCCAGCGTGCAGGCGGTGACGATGGTGATGTCCCGGAGGAAAACGGTGGTGAGGGCGGGGTGGGTTTGGAGTTCGGTCATGCTGTCGACCGCGTAGGACATGGGGAGGATGTCCGAGAGAGTTCTGAGGGCCGGCTGCATGGTGTCGCGCGGGGTGAACAGGCCGCACAGGAGGAGCTGCGGCATGAGGATGGCGGGCATGAATTGGACGGCCTGGAATTCGGATGAGGCGAAGGCCGAGACGAGGAGGCCCAGGGCCGTGCCGAGGAGGGCGTCCAGGACGGCGACCAGGAGGAGCAGCCAGGGGGAACCGCTGATGTCCAGGTCCAGCAGCCATACGGACAGGGCGGTGGCGAGGGCGGACTGGACGATGGCGAGGGCGCCGAAGGCCAGGGCGTAGCCGCCGAGCAGGTCGGCCTTGCCGAGGGGCATGGCGAGGAGGCGTTCGAGGGTGCCCGAGGTGCGTTCGCGGAGGGTGGCGATGGAGGTCACCAGGAACATGGTGATCATCGGGAAGACGCCGAGCAGGGAGGCTCCGACGCTGTCGAATGTCCGGGGACGCGCGTCGAAGACGTAGCGCAGCAGGGCGATCATCACGCAGGGGACGACCAGCATCAGGGCGATGGTGCGCGGGTCGTGGCGCAGCTGCCGCAGCACGCGGGCGGCGGTGGCCAGGGTGCGGGCCCCGGAGAAGGGCGGCGCCGCGGTGGTCATAGGGGCGCTCCTCGGGTGGGGGTGGTCATGCGGGGTGCTCCTCGGACGGGCGTACGGGGCGTTCCTCGGGGCGGGCAGGGGCGTCCGTGGCGGCGCGTTCCTCCGCCGCCGTCCGAGTGCCGGCGCGTTCCGCCGCCGCTGCCTCGTCGACCAGGTGGAGGAAGGCCTTCTCGACGGTGGCCGTACGGGTTCGGGTCCGCAGCGCGTCGGGGGTGTCCTCGGCGAGGATGCGGCCCTCGCGCATCAGGAGCAGCCGGTCGCAGCGCTCGGCCTCGTCCATGACGTGGGAGGAGACAAGGAGCGTGGCGCCGCGTTCGGCGGCGAGGCGGTGGAAGAGCTGCCACAGGTCGCGGCGGAGTACCGGGTCCAGGCCGACGGTGGGTTCGTCGAGGACGAGGAGTTCCGGTGTGCCGAGGAGGGCGACGGCGAGGGAGACGCGGCTGCGCTGGCCGCCGGAGAGGTTGCCGGCCAGGGCGTCGGCGTGCCGCGTCAGGGCGACGTCCTCGATGGCGCGGCGCACCTGCTCCCGGCGGGTGGCGCGGGCGGCCCGTCCGGGGTGCAGGACGGCGGCGAAGTAGTCGAGGTTCTGGCGGACGGTGAGGTCGCCGTATACGGACGGGGCCTGGGTGACGTAGCCGATGCGGGGGCGCAGGCGGGCGTGGCCCGCGGGGCGGCCGAGTACGTCGAGGGTGCCGCCGACCTTGGCCTGGGTGCCGACGACGGCGCGCATCAGGGTGGACTTGCCGCAGCCGGAGGGGCCGAGGAGGCCGGTGATCCGGCCGTGCGGGACGTCGAAGGTGAGGTCGTCCAGGACGGTGCGATGGCCGCGTACGACGGTGAGGGCGCGGGCCCGGACGGCGGCGGGGGCGGTCGGGGCGGCGGAGGCCGTACCGGCCGGGGCGCGACCGTAATTCATCATGTGTTGAATATTGCGCGGATGGTCCGGGGCGTCAAGGCGTCCGCGGTGGGCGCGCCCCGCGGGCGCCGTAGCGATCGGAATCGACCGTTCCTGTTCGCTGACTCCGCGTTTACATGACGGTTACACAGCGACTCGCGCAAAGTCATGTCCCCCTGGACAGAATGAGGTTGACCGCCCAACCATCCGTGCCGGAACAGGGGGCTGACGCCATGCGCCGCGTGCTGCTGTTCGTCCTGGCAGCGCTGCTGGCATTCCCGGTGGGTGGCGAGAGGGCGTACGGGCGGGTGGCCCAGGGCCGGACCACGGTCGCGGCCGGTGGCGCGGATGCGGCCAGGGGCGGCGTACGAGCTGCCGTGGCGCCGTACGCGTACGAGGACGGCGGCCCGGCGGACCCGACGGCCGAGCGCTGCCCCACCGGCCGCGCCACCCGCTCCGCGACCGGCATACCGGCCTCCCATCCCGGCGACCAGACCAGGTGCGCGAGCGACCCGACGGTCCCGCCCGCCGAGGGGCCGCCGCCGGCCGCCCCGGTCACCGGCAACCGCGCCGTACCCCTGATGAGGTCGGGACAACTGCCCGTCAGTCATCGCGTCTTCCGCTGCTGAGCGGCTGTCGGCAGCCGTAAGCCGGCAGCTGGCAGTCGGCAGTCGACCGCTGGGCACCGGCACACCGAACACCGGCATGCCGGGCCCCGCCCGGACCCCGCGACCCCGCCCGGACAGCCGCCCCGCGCCCCCGCAGGCCCCTGTGGCCCCCGTGGCCCCCGTGGCCCCCCGATTCACGGACATCCGTCCCTCTCCCCCGCACGGCGCACCTTCGCGCCATGCGGTCCGTCGCAACGCCCTGGAGGCACCGCATGCGAAAAATCATGGCCATACGCCCGGACTTCACCGCTTCCCTCGTCGTCTTCCTGGTCGCCGTGCCGCTGTGCGTCGGCGTGGCCGTCGCCTCCGGCGTCCCGGCCGAACTCGGGCTGGTCACCGGCATCGTCGGCGGGCTGCTCACCGGCTTCCTGCCGGGCAGCAGCCTTCAGGTGAGCGGTCCGGCGGCCGGGCTGACCGTCCTCGTGTACGAGGCGGTGCAGGAGTTCGGGCTGAGTGCGCTGGGCGCGCTGGTGCTGGCGGCCGGGGTGCTTCAGCTCGTCATGGGGGCGCTGCGGCTGGGGCGGTGGTTCCGCGCGATCTCCGTGGCCGTCGTGCAGGGCATGCTCGCGGGCATCGGGCTCGTCCTGATCGCCGGTCAGCTGTACGCGCTCACCGACGCCAAGCCGCCCGGCAGCGGTCTCGCCAACCTCGGCGGCCTGCCGGAGCTGGCGGCAGACACGATCTGGTCGGACCAGGCGCTGACCGCGACGGCGATCGGGGTCGGCACCATCGCCGTCCTGGTGCTGTGGCCGCGCTGGCGGCGGGCGGCCCGCGTCCTGCCCGCGCCGCTCGCGGCCGTGGCCCTGGCCACCGCCGCCGTCGCCGCGCTCCGGCTGCCGGTGGCGCGGGTGGAGGTCGAGGGGCTGCTGTCCGCCGTACAGCCGCCGGGCGGCGCGGACTTCGCCCGGCTGGCGGGGGTCGGCGCGGTCGGTACCGTGCTGGCCTTCGCGCTCATCGCGTCCGCCGAGTCGCTGTTCAGCGCGGCGGCCGTGGACCGGCTGCACGACGGGCCCCGTACGGACTACGACAAGGAGCTGATGGCGCAGGGGGCGGGCAACGCGGCGTGCGGGCTGCTCGGCGCGCTGCCGATGACCGCGGTGATCGTACGCAGCTCAGCGAACGTACGGGCGGGGGCGCGGACGAAGGCGTCGCGGGTGCTGCACGGCGTGTGGCTGCTGCTGTTCGCGGCGGCGTTCCCGGCGGCGCTGGGTGTCGTGCCGCTGGCCGCGCTGGCGGGGGTGCTCGTGCACGCGGGCTGGAAGCTCATCCCCGTACGGGATCTCGTGCCGCTGTGGCGGGAGCACCGGGGCGAGGCCGTGGTGCTCGCGGTGACGGCGGTGGCGATCGTGGTGACCAACATGTTCGAGGGCGTCGTCATCGGGCTGCTGATGGCGGTCGCGAAGTCCGCCTGGGAGACCTCGCACGCGCACCTGGAGGTGTCCGGGCTGGAGGATCGCGGGCCCGGGGCGGGGCCCATCCGTGTGCGCGCCTTGGGGAACGCCACTTTCCTGCGGCTCCCCAGGCTGCTGGACCAGTTGGAGGCGCTGCCGCGCGAGCGTGCCGTCGTACTGGACCTCTCCGGGCTGCGCCATCTGGACCGTGCTTGTGCGGCGGCGCTCGGCAGTTGGGCGGAGCGGCGGCGGCCGGGTGGTGGGCCCGTCGGGCCGGCACCGGCACCCGGACATAAGTGTGGATAGCCACCGTTAAGCGGAAGGGGGCGGCGTTGCGGGGCCAAAGGGCCGTAGGGTCGGAAGGCTTGATCAAACCGTCCGACGACCCGAGGAGCCCCGTGATCCGCCGGCCTCTCCGCTCCTGCGGTGCGACCGCCGCGCTCTCCGTCGCCCTGCTGCTGTCCTCCTGTACGAGCGCGTCGCGCCTGGACGGTACGGAGGGCGCGGGCAGCGTGCAGGACCCGCTCTTCCCCGCCCTCGGCAACGGCGGGTACGAGGTCGGCCACTACGGGCTCGACCTGGACTACGACGTACGCGGCGGCACACTCGACGCCACCGCCGAGATCAGCGCCACCGCGCAGGCCGACCTCGCCTCCTTCAAGCTGGACCTCCAGGGGATGAAGGTGCACAGCGTGCGGGTGGACGGCAAGGACGCCGGATTCTCGCGCAAGGGCCACAAGCTGACGGTCCGGCCGCCGCAGACGGTGAAGAAGGGCGCCACGTTCCGTACGACCGTCGAATACGACGGCACGCCGGAGGAGATGACGGACCAGGACGGCTCCACCGAGGGCTGGGTGCGCACGGAGGACGGGGCGTTCGTCGCGGGCCAGCCGGCCGGGTCGATGACGTGGTTCCCCGGCAACAACCACCCGGGCGACAAGGCGGCGTACGACTTCCGGATCACCGTGCCGGACGGATACACCGCCGTCGCCAACGGCGAGCTGCGCGGCCGTAGGAGTGCGAAGGGACGGACCACCTTCGAGTGGCACAACGGCGAGCCGATGGCCTCCTACCTCGCCACCGCGACCATCGGGAAGTTCATCGTCAAGGAGTCGCGCACGAAGAGCGGGCTGCCCGTGTACACGGCGGTGGACCCGGCGGAGGCCAAGGAGAGCGCGGGGCCGCTGGAGCGGCTGGAGACGATCCTGGAGTGGTCGGCGAAACGGTTCGGCCCGTATCCGTTCTCCAGCACCGGGGCGATCGTCGACCACACGCCGGAACGGATCAACTGGGGCGCGCTGGAGACGCAGACCAAGCCGATCTACGTCGCGGCGCCGGACGAGGGCACGCTCGTGCACGAGACCGCGCACCAGTGGTTCGGCGATTCGGTGACGCCGAAGACCTGGAAGGACATCTGGCTCAACGAGGGGTTTGCGCAGTACGCCGAGTGGCTGTGGGAGGAGGACAAGGGCGGCCGTACGGCACAGCAGCAGTTCGACGCGCTGTACGAGACGGACGAGGGCGACGAGGAGATCTGGGGCTTCCCGCCCGGCGACCCCGGTGGCCCGGAGAACGTGACCGGCGGCCCCGTGTACAAGCGCGGCGGCATGGTCCTCCAGCAGCTCCGGAAGGCCGTCGGCGACAAGGTCTTCTTCTCGATCCTGAAGGACTGGCCGGCGGAGCACCGGCACGGCAGCGCCGACACCCGGCAGTTCATCGACTTCTGCCAGGACCGCACGGACGAAGACCTGACCGACCTCTTCGACGACTGGCTGTACGGGGACGGGAAGCCGGACTGGGAGTACTGAGGCGGGCAGCCTACGGGCGGGGCCGAGGGCCACGGCATCACCTGGCGCATCACCCGTGGCATTACCTGCGACGTAATCGACGGGTGACCGGGCGAGCGGCAGCATCGTCCCTATGAGCAGCATTGATGCCCCGGAAGCGGCAGGGACAGAGAACGCAGGGAACGCGGAGAGCGCAGGGAACGCAGAGACCACGGGGAACACGGGGCACGCCGACAGCGTGGGCGCCGCGACGAGCGCCGTGGTCGACGCCTACCTGGCCACGGTCGCCGACCCGGACGCCACACCCGAGCGCATCGCCGCGCACTACGCGGAGCGGGTCGACTGGATGTGCGCCGACAACCCGGTGGTGCCGTGGCTGCGACCGCGCGCGACGCGCGACGATGTCGCCGCGCACTGGCGTGAGCTGCGCGAACACACCGTGCCCGGCGCGGGCGGCGCGTCCATCGACGCGCTCGTGGTCTCCGGGCCGGAGGCGGTGCTGACCGGGTACCTGTGGGGGACGGTGCGGGCCACCGGCAAGGCCTTCCGGTCGCCGTTCGCGCTGCGCTTCACCGTGCGGGACGGGGCGATCGTGCGGCATCACGTCTACGAGGACAGCCTGGCGATCGCCGCGGCCTGCACCCCCGGGAGCTGAACCGGCGGGAGCTGAACCGGCCGCGCCCCCTAGCCGCGCTTCTTCTTCGCCTTCTTGGCCGCCGGGTTGCCCGTACGCGCCTTTTGGCGGCGCTCGTAGCGCGCGCGTTCCTCCTCGTACTCGGCGCGCCGTACCCCCTCCCCCGGCGCCTCGACGAGGGCACGGCAGAAGTAGGCGAGCAGCGAGCCGATGAAACCGATGAGCAGCAGGCTCTGCGCGGAGCGGTCGGCCGGGCGGTTGGCGTCCACTTCGGCGGCGGGGCGGGTCAGGCGCTCCCACGTACGGCGGAAGGCGACCGCGCTGCACACCGCGAAGCAGGCCACGACCAGGGCGTTCAGGAACGAGCCGATCTCGGCGATCTCCAGCCCCTGGAAGGCGAAGCGCAGCACCACCGCGCCGGCGGCGGCGAGTGCCAGGGCGCCCACGGCGGCCCCGGCCCGGCGCGCGCCGTAGCCGCCGTCGTGGTGCACCCAGGTCGTCCCGAAGAAGCGGATCGGGGCCGGCTCGGGGCCGGACCGGTCCGGGGCGGGCCGTGTCTCGTCGCTCATGGGGACGATTATCCCCGGTGGGCCGGAGCGGCCGGTGGTGCGCCCGGTGGGCGCCTGGGGAGGCGGTGGGCCGCGATCATCCCGCTAGCATCTGGCTGTACATGCCAACCGGGGGAAGGGTCAGTATGCGCGGGCGTTACAGGCGTTTGGCTACGGCGGTCGGGGCGTTGCCCCTGCTGGTGGCCGGGGTCACGGGGTGTGGCGGGCCGGCGGGAAGCGAGCCCTCGGGCGGAACCACGACGGCCGTCGGTGCCCGCCCTGGAACGGGCTCGTCTCCTGCGGCGGACTCATCCCCCGCGGCAGACGCGTCCTCCGCTGCACCACGCCCCCTGACGGGCCCCCAGGCAGCCCGCGCGATGCTCTCGACCATCGATCTGCCGGCGGGCTGGTCGGTGGATGAAGAGGATCTGTCGCCCGCGGTGGAGAAGGACGATCACGGCATACATGACCTGAAGGGCGACGCGGCGTGCGACCGGGTGGTCGCCGACTCGTTCCGTGCCGTGCGGCCGAGCGCCGCGGTCGACCGGACGATGGAGAACCCCATGGCCCGGCGCTCCCTGATGTTCGAGGTCAAGACGTACCCGAACGTGCGGGGCGCCGCCCAGCAGCTCGAACAGGTCAGGCAGTTGCGGCAGAAGTGCGCGACGGCCACGGCGGGACCGTACGCGGTGAGCTACGGGGTGCTGAGCGTGCCGCGGCGCGGGGACGAGTCGGTGGGTGTCCGCCTGCGGGTGGGCGGCAACCGGTTCGACGAGGTCGTGATCCGGGTCGGCACCAGCATCACCGTCGTCACGTTCCCCGGGGTCGTCGGTGACGACGGCGGGCTGGTGGAGTCGCTCACCGCCCAGGCCACGGAGAAGCTGCGGCAGGCCGCCACCGGGTGACGGAGGGCCGCCGCCGGACGGCGGGGCCGGGCGGTCGCGCCCGGCCCGCTCAGATCACTCAGTTCGCGCAGCTCGGCGCCACGAAGCCGTCGCTGCCGGTGTGGACGTAGCTGTCCGAGACGTACTGGCCGGGCGCGATGCAGTCCCAGATGTCGGTGGTGCCGTACGGGCCGCTGACCCGCTGGCCGTGGCGCTGGCAGCGGATGGAGACCCGCGCCCCGTACGGGAGCTGCCGTACGAGGGAGGCGCCGGTGCTCGGGCCGCTGCGGACGTTGACGCGGTAGCCGGGCGCGACCTGGTAGGTGGCCGCGGTCGCCGCCATCGCCTCGGCGGCCACGCCCTCGGCCTCGGTGACCGCCTGCGCCTCCGCGACCACCGCGGCACCGTCCACGCCGGCGCCGCCGGTCCCGTCCGCCGTGCCGACGGTGTTCTCCTGCGTGCCGCTCATGCGTACTCCCCCGTTGAATGCTCTGATCCGGTGTCGTGGACCGGTCCGCGGGCCGCGGCCGGTGCAACGCGCACGCTAGCAAGCCTCACCTGTCCCGTACGCACCATCGACTAGGCTCCGTGCGTCGCATCCGCGGCCCATGGACACGGGGGTGGGAAGATGCCGCCGCTGCGCGGTTCCGAGGCGGACCCGGAAGCGGAACGTCCGCAGTACGCCGGCCGGTACCGCCTGGACGCGCGCCTGGGCTCCGGCGGGATGGGCGTGGTGCACCTGGCGCGGTCGTCGTCGGGGCTGCGCCTGGCGGTGAAGGTCGTACACGCCGAGTTCGCCCAGGACCCCGAGTTCCGCGGCCGGTTCCGGCAGGAGGTGGCGGCGGCGCGGCGGGTGAGCGGCGCGTTCACCGCGCCGGTCGTGGACGCCGATCCGGACGCCGACCGCCCCTGGATGGCCACCCTCTACATCCCCGGCCCGACCCTCGGCGAGCACGTCAAGCGCAACGGCCCGCTGGCGCCCGCCGAGCTGCGGCGGCTGGCCGCGGGCCTGGCCGAGGCGTTGCGCGACATCCACCGGGCGGGCGTGGTGCACCGCGACCTCAAGCCCGGCAACGTGCTGCTCGCCGCGGACGGCCCCAAGGTCATCGATTTCGGTATCTCGCGGCCCGCGGACAGCGAGATGCGCACCGAGACCGGCAAGCTCATCGGTACGCCGCCGTTCATGGCGCCCGAGCAGTTCCAGCGCCCGCGCGAGGTGGGCCCGGCGGCGGACGTCTTCGCGCTGGGATCGGTGCTGGTGCACGCGGCGACCGGGCGCGGGCCGTTCGATTCGGAGAGCCCGTACATCGTCGCGTACCAAGTGGTGCACGACGAGGCGGACCTGACGGGCGTTCCGGAGGACCTGGCGCCGCTGATCCGCACCTGTCTGGCGAAGCGGCCGTCCGACCGGCCGACGCCGGACGTGCTGATGCGGATGCTGCACACCGAGATGCCCACGGAGATCCACGACGATCTGGGCGGCCTGCTCGCGGACGTCCCCGCTGCGGGGGACGTGCGCGTACCGGCTCAGCGGGAGGCCGTGCAGGATGCCGTACGCGAGGCCGTGCGGGAGCCGGTACGGGTCGTTTCGGCGCCCGTGCCGTCCGCCGCGTCGGAGCGGGCCGAGGCGACGCACGTCCGGGACCGGAAGCCGGAAGCGGAAGCCGAAGCGGAAGCAGAGAAGTCGGCGGGCGCGGGGGCTGCGGAGCCGCCTGTCGCCGCCCCTGCGGAGGAGAAGGACGCGGCGCGCGCCGGGCGTGGCGGCGTCCGCCGTTGGGCCGTCTGGGCCGCCGTGGCGGCAGCGGTGGCCGGTGCGGGGGCCTTCACAGGCGTACGCATGCTGGGTTCCGGCGACGGCCCGGCGCTCCAGACGCACACCCCCGGCGGCACCGCCGCGGCCTTCCGCCCCTGGCACACCCCGCTGGTCCAGCGGCCCGCCGGCCACCCGGCCGAGATGCCCTTCTGCGCGTACGGCGCTTCCGGCGACGCCCCCGCCCTCTTCTGCGTCGAGCGGGGTCTGAAGGCCGCGCGGGTCGATCCGGGGAACGGCACGGTGACGTGGCGGCGCGCGGGTGAGCCGGTGCGCGAGAGCGACACCCCGCCGAGCGCACCGGTCTTCTCCGGCGGGCTGCTCTACGTAAGGTCCCCCGACGGCAAGCGGCTGGAAGCGCTCGACCCGTCGGCCGGCGGGCGGGGCGCGACGCGCTGGAGCAAGGGCCTGGCCGGGTACGGTCCCGAGGTCCGGTTCGTGGGCGGCGCCGTCCTGCTGACGGCGGCGGACGGCATGGTCACCGCCCTGGACGGCGCCACCCACCAGGAGCTCTGGCGCCAGCGCTTCCCTGCGCAGCCGCTGGGGCAGTTCACCGGGTACGGGGACGGCCGTACCGCCTACGCGGCCACCGTCGCGGCCGACGGCGCCACCACCATGGTCACCGCGATCGACCCGGCGCACGGCACGGTCCGCTGGGAGCGGCGGCTGCCCGGCTCGCTCACCGTGGCGGGCACCGGCGCGTCCGGCTCGGTCTACCTGACCGCCGCCGACCCGCTGATCGTCACCCGTACCGCGGCCGTCGTCCGCTACGACCCCGGTACCCACCGGGTACGGCGGCTGCCGCTGGCCGCGCCGGTGGACGACGCGGCGGTCGTGGTGCGCGGCGAGACGGCCTACGTGCTCGCGGCCGGCGGCACCCTCCAGGCGGTCGGCGACCGGCGCTGGACCATGGAGACGTCGGTGAGCCGCGCCTCCGCGCCGGTGCTCGCCCCGAAGCACGACCGGTTGTACTTCACCGGCGCCGACGGCCGGCTGCTGGCCGTGGACACCCGGCGCGGCGCGCTGCTCGGCCAGACGCCGCCCCGGCTGGCCACCGGCCGCAGCGGCTACCTGGAGAAGCTGCCCGCGCCGCTGCCGGACCCGCGGCACGGCCGGATCTACGCGGCGGCGCCGGACGGCTCGGTCTTCGCCGCGGACGCGGAGAACCCCGCCCGCTGGTGAGGCGGACGGGGTTCCCGACAAGCTGTTACGCGGCTCAGCCCAGCTTGGTGACGTCGCGCACCGCGCCCTTGTCGGCGCTGGTGGCCATCGCCGCGTAGGCACGCAGCGCCTGCGAGACCTTGCGCTCGCGGTTCTTCGGTGCGTACACGCCGCCCAGCGCCTCCCGGCGGGCCGTCAGCTCGGCTTCCGGCACGAGGAGTTCGATGGTGCGGTTCGGGATGTCGATGCGGATGCGGTCGCCGTCCTCGACCAGGGCGATGGTGCCGCCGGAGGCCGCCTCGGGCGAGGCGTGGCCGATGGACAGGCCGGAGGTGCCGCCGGAGAAGCGGCCGTCGGTGACCAGCGCGCACGCCTTGCCCAGGCCGCGGCCCTTGAGGAAGGACGTCGGGTAGAGCATCTCCTGCATGCCGGGGCCGCCCTTGGGGCCCTCGTAGCGGATGACGACCACGTCGCCCTCCTTGACCCGCTTGCCGAGGATCTTCTCGACGGCCTCCTCCTGCGACTCGCAGACCACGGCCGGGCCCTCGAACGTCCAGATCGACTCGTCGACGCCCGCGGTCTTCACCACGCAGCCGTCCTCGGCGAGGTTGCCCTTGAGGACGGCCAGGCCGCCGTCGGCGGAGTAGGCGTGCGCGAAGTCGCGGATGCAGCCGTTCTCGGCGTCGGTGTCGAGGCTGTCCCAGCGCTCGGACTGGGAGAAGGCGGTGGCGGAGCGCTTGCAGCCGGGGGCCGCGTGCCACAGTTCGACGGCCTCGGGGGACGGTGAGCCGCCGCGCACGTCCCAGGTCTTGAGCCAGTCGGCCATCGAGGAGCTGTGCACGGTGTGCACGTCCTCGTTGAGCAGTCCGGCCCGGTACAGCTCGCCCAGGATGGCGGGGATGCCGCCGGCCCGGTGCACGTCCTCCATGTAGTACGTGCCGCCCGGCGCGACGTTCGGCGCGACCTTGGCCAGGCAGGGCACCCGGCGCGACACCGCGTTGATGTCCTCCAGGCCGTAGTCCAGACCGGCCTCCTGGGCGGCGGCCAGCAGGTGCAGGATCGTGTTGGTGGAGCCGCCCATGGCGATGTCCAGGGCCATGGCGTTCTCGAAGGAGGCGCGGGAGCCGATGCTGCGCGGCAGCACGGTCGCGTCGTCCTCGTCGTAGTACCGCTTGGTGATCTCCACGACCGTACGGCCGGCGTTCTCGTACAGCGCCCGGCGGGCGGTGTGGGTGGCCAGCACCGAGCCGTTGCCCGGCAGCGACAGGCCGATGGCCTCGGTCAGGCAGTTCATCGAGTTGGCGGTGAACATGCCGGAACAGGAGCCGCAGGTCGGGCAGGCGTTGTCCTCGATACGGAGGATGTCCTCGTCCGAGACGTTCTCATCGACCGCGTCGGAGATCGCGTTGATCAGGTCCAGCTTGCGGACCGTGCCGTCGACGAGGGTGGCGCGGCCGGCCTCCATGGGGCCGCCGGAGACGAAGACGGTGGGGATGTTCAGCCGCATCGCGGCCATCAGCATGCCCGGGGTGATCTTGTCGCAGTTGGAGATGCAGATCAGCGCGTCCGCGCAGTGCGCCTCGGCCATGTACTCGACGGAGTCGGCGATCAGGTCGCGGGACGGCAGGGAGTACAGCATCCCGCCGTGACCCATGGCGATGCCGTCGTCCACCGCGATGGTGTTGAACTCGCGCGCGATGCCGCCGGCCGCCTTGATCGCCTCGCTGACGATCCGGCCGACCGGCTGGAGGTGGGTGTGGCCCGGCACGAACTCGGTGAAGCTGTTGGCCACCGCGATGACGGGCTTGCCGAAGTCCTCGCGCGCTACGCCCGACGCCTGCATGAGCGCGCGGGCGCCGGCCATGTTGCGGCCATGGGTGACGGTGCGGGACCTCAGCTCGGGCACGTGGATCCACTCCCTCGGGTGCGTGTACGTCTTTCGTACGCTCTCGTACGCCCGGTGCGCGTACGTAGGTGAATCAGTCGAGCCTACGCCCCGGCTCCAAGATCTGGACAGCGAATCCGGCATGTGAGACAGGTGACCGCTGGGCGGACAGCCCGCGCACGGCCGGACCGCACGGTCAGGGCCCGGTCAGATGCCCCTGCACCACCGGCGCCACCCGGGCGATGATCCGCTCCGGGTCGGCCGACGCCAGCGGCTCCAGCTTGATCACGTACCGCAGCAGGGCCGTACCGACCAGCTGCGCCGCCGCCAGCTCGGCCCGCAGATCGGCGTCCGGGACGGCCAGCTCGCCGGCGATCCGGCGCAGCAGCTGGCGGACGATGAGCTTGCGGAAGACCGCGGCGGCCACATCGTTGTTCAGGGCACTGCGGACCACCGCCAGCAGGGGTTCGCGGGTGACCGGGTTCTCCCAGACGCCGAAGACGAAACGGGTGAGGCGTTCCCCCACGCCGTCCAGGGCGCCGTCGAGCACGGCCTCGGACGCGTTCAGGGCAGGCGCGAAGGACATCTCGACGGCCGCCTCGAAGACCTGCTCCTTGGTGCCGTAGTAGTGGTGGACCAGGGCCGGGTCCACGTCCGCCGCCTTGGCGATGCCGCGGATCGAGGCCTTCTCGTACCCGCGCGCGGCGAACTCGGTACGGGCCGCCGCCAGGATGCGCTCCCGCGCGCCGGGGCCGTCCCCGGAGTCCGTACGAGAGGGGCGGCCGCGCCTGCGGGGCGGGGCGGGGGGCGTACCACCGGCGCCGGCGTCCGTTCCCGTACCCCCGGCCCCGGGGGACCCGCCCGTCACGTCCCCGGCACCCACGTCGGCGACGCCAGGTGGAGGCGGGTGAAGGCCAGCGCCTCCGCCAGGTCGGCCTCACGCTCGGCGCCGGACATCGCCCGCCGGGTGTTGACCTCGACCACGATGTGCCCGCCGAAGCCGGTGGCGGCCAGCCGCTCCAGCAGCTCGGCGCACGGCTGCGAGCCGCGCCCCGGCACCAGGTGCTCGTCCTTGTTGGAGCCGTTGCCGTCGGCGAGGTGGATGTGCGCCAGGCGCTCGCCCATCCGGTCGACCATGTGCAGGGCGTCGCTGCGGGAGGTGGCGGTGTGCGAGAGGTCGACGGTGAAGTGGCGGTAGTCGTCCTTGGTCGGGTCCCAGTCCGGCGCGTACGCCAGCATCTCGCGGTCCCGGTAGCGCCACGGGTACATGTTCTCGACGGCGAACCGTACGTCCGTCTCGCTCTCCATCCGCCACACTCCGCGTACGAACTCGCGGGCGTAGTTGCGCTGCCACCGGAAGGGCGGATGGACGACCACCGTCGAGGCCCCGAGCTTCTCCGCGGCGTTGCGTGCGCGCTGCAGCTTCACCCAGGGATCCGTGGACCACACCCGCTGCGTGATCAGCAGGCACGGCGCGTGCACGGCCAGGATCGGCACCCCGTGGAAGTCGGAGAGCCGGCGCAGCGCCTCGATGTCCTGGCTGACCGGGTCGGTCCACACCATGACCTCGACGCCGTCGTAGCCCAGGCGCGCGGCGATCTCGAAGGCCGTCGCCGTCGACTCCGGATACACCGAGGCCGTGGACAGGGCGACCTTCGCATCCGGGATGCGCACCACTGGCTCCGTCACGAGGGACAGGGTACGGGCCGCCGCCGACGGGCGGGGGCCGCGCCCCTACGCCGGAGGCAGGTGGTCCAGATGGCGCAGGATCACGCCCTCGCGCAGCGCCCACGGGCAGATCTCCAGCGTGCGCACGCCGAACAGGTCCATCGCGCCCTCCGCCACCAGCGCCCCGGCCAGCAGCTGGCGCGAGCGGCCGTCGGAGACACCGGGCAGCCTGGCGCGCTCCGCGCCGGTCATCCCGGCCAGCTTCGGCACCCACTCCTCCAGCGCCTTGCGGTCCAGCTCACGCTGGGCGTAGAGGCCGTCGGCGGACCGGGCGGCACCGGCGATCCGGGCCAGCTGCTTGAAGGTCTTGGAGGTGCCGACGACGTGATCGGGCGTGCCGAAGCGCGTGAAATCGCTCACCACCCGTGCGATTTCGGCCCGTACGCGCTTGCGCAGCGCCCGTATGTCCTCCGGCTCCGGCGGGTCGCCCGGCAGGTCGGCGGCGGTCAGCCGGCCCGCGCCCAGCGGCAGCGACACCGCCGCGTCCGGCTCCTCGTCCAGCCCGTACGCGATCTCCAGCGAGCCGCCGCCGATGTCCAGCACCAGCAGCCGCCCGGCCGACCAGCCGAACCAGCGGCGGGCCGCGAGGAACGTCAGCCGGGCCTCGTCCTCGCCCGACAGCACCCGCAGCCGCACGCCGGTCTCCCGCTCGACCCGGCCCAGCACGGCCTCCCCGTTGGCCGCCTCCCGGATCGCGGAGGTGGCGAACGGCAGCACGTCCTCGACGCCCTTGTCCTCCGCGACCTGCACCGCCGCCCGGACCGTGGCCACCAGCCGCTCCACGCCCGCGTCCGCGACCGCGCCGTCCTCGTCGAGGAGTTCGGCCAGCCGCAGCTCCGCCTTGTGGGAGTAGGCGGGCAGCGGCCGCGCGCCCGGGTGCGCGTCCATCACCAGCAGATGCACCGTGTTCGAACCCACATCGAGGACACCGAGTCTCATACCGTTGAACCTACTGCGCGATGGCCGGGAACCGACGGCGAGCCCCGGGCTCCGGCAGGGCGGTACCGTCCACCGGCCGCCTTACGCTGGAGTAGTGGCTAAGACGAACAAGGCGAAGCAGAAAAAAGCCCTGAAGAAGGCGGAAAAACAGCGCGCTGCGCAGGAGGCGCAAGGGGCTCGGGCCGACGAGGTCGGCGGTCTGGACTTCGCCCGCGCCTGGGTCACCTTCCCCGACCCCGCCGACGACGAGCAGGTCTTCCGCTGCGACCTGACCTGGCTCACCTCCCGCTGGACGTGCATCTTCGGCAGCGGCTGCAAGGGCATCGAGGCGGGCCGCGCGGACGACGGGTGCTGCACGCTCGGCGCGCACTTCTCCGACGAGGAGGACGAGCAGCGGGTCGCCGGGCACGTGGCGCGGCTCACACCCGACCTGTGGCAGTTCCACGACGTCGGCACCTCCACCGGCTGGACGCAGGAGGACGAGGACGGCGACCGGCAGACCCGGCGCTGGAAGGGCTCGTGCATCTTCCAGAACCGCCCCGGCTTCCCGGCCGGCGCCGGCTGCTCGCTGCACATCCTCGCGCTGCGCGAGGGCCGCGAGCCCCTGGAGACCAAGCCGGACGTGTGCTGGCAGCTGCCGGTCCGCCGCACCTACGACTGGATCGACCGCCCCGACGACACCCGGGTCCTCCAGGTCACCATCGGCGAGTACGACCGCCGCGGCTGGGGCCCCGGCGGCCACGACCTGCACTGGTGGTGCACGTCGGCGACCTCGGCGCACGGCGCGGGCGAGCCGGTGTACGTGTCGTACGGGCCGGAGCTGACCGAGCTGATGGGCAAGGAGGGCTACGACCGGCTCGTGGAACTCTGCGAGGAGCGGCTGGCGGCGACGCTGCCGATGGCGCCGCATCCGGCGGATCCCAAGTAGGGGCGGGAACGGGCGTCCCCCCCCCCGGGCTTCAGCACGTCCCGGCCTCGGATCAGCCCGATCAGCCCTGATCAGCCCGCCGGCCCGGCCGTATCGGACGGTGACGGGCTCGGGCCCGTCGTCGGCTCCCCCGACGTGGGGGTGGGCGTCGGTGTGGGTGCGGGCGACGCGGTCGGCCGGTCCGTCGGGCGCGGCGCCGGCGGAGTCGGCCTCGGGTCGGGACGGTGGCCGGTCCCGGGCCCCGGGGGCTGCCCGCCGGGCCCCGGCCGGTGGCCGCCGCCTTCGCCCCACCCCTCCAGCGTCACCGTCGTCCCGCCGGGCGCGAGCGTGATCCGCGCGTTCCAGTAACCGTCCGGTTCGCGGCCGTGGTCCACGGTCACCATGACCGTGACCGACTCGCCGGGGCCGAGCACCCCGGCCGTGCCGCTCAGCCGGAGCCATGGCGCGCCCGGCCGCGCCGACCAGTGGACCGGCTCGCCGCCGGACGCGGTGAGCGTGATGGCCGTACCGCCGCCGCCCGGCCGGGCCGTGATGGTCAGCCGCCCGGGGCCGGTACCGGAACGGTCCTGCTCGCCGGGGCGCAGCGGTGTGCCGTCCGCGCCGACGACCTGTACCGAGACGGCGGGCAGACCGCTCGCGGCGGCGGAGTGCGGCCCGGCGGAGGTCCGCGCGCTGCCCGCGTTCTCGTACGGGTCGCCGTCGAGCGCGCCGGAGCCGTCCGCCTCGCCGGCCGTCACCGACGGGCCCTCCCCCTCGCCGGTCGGCGGCGCGCCGCGGTAGGCGGCCCACAGGGCGAGCACCGGCGCGGCCAGCACCGTGGCGAGCACGGTCGTGGTCACGGCCCGGGTCCGGGCCCGGCGCCGGCGGGTCGCCGGGTCCTTGGGGCGGACGGGGAAACCGCGCCGGTCGTAGCGAGGAGAACCGTTTACGCCGCCGGAGCGGCCCGTACGCCCGGAGCGCGGCGAGGCGCCCGCGCCCGCCACGCCCTCGGCGCGCCCCGAACGCGAGCTGCGCGCCGCCGCCATGGCCGCGCGCACGGCCGTACGCGGGGCGGTGACCATCGACAGCGCGCCGTGGCCGAGGGGCGCGGTGCCCGGCCAGGGGCCGTGCGCGGTGGCCCGCTCGGCCGTACGGCGGCACTCGGCGCAGTCGTCCACGTGCCGGACCAGCTCCCGGCGCAGCGCGGCGCCCAGCAGCATCTGGGTGTCACCGGCGAGTTGGGCGACGTCCGGGCAGCGGCCGAACTCGACGACGGCGAGCGCGGCGCGGGTGCGCTCGACCTCGCAGGAGGCGGCCGCCAGGAGGGTGCGGGCGGCGACGAGGTCGCTGCCGAGGACGGCGGCGGCCTCTTCGGTGGACAGGCGGTGGCGTACGGACAGCTCCAGTGCCTCGCGCTGCTCGGGCGTCGTGCCGGCGGCCTCCGGCCAGGCCATGGAGGCCAGTTCGCGGCGGCGGCGCGCCGCGTCGGGGGCACCGCCGGGACCGGCCGGGGCGCCGAGGGCGGCTGACGCGTCCGCGCCGAGGGCGGACGCGCCCGTACCGAAGGTCGTGACGCCGTGGTCCGTACCGGGCGCGGGGTCCGCGCCGGTCCCGGCGCGCGGGTCCACGGCGGCCTCGGTGGGCGGGTCCACGGCGGGCGTGACCCCGGTACCGTGGTCCGTTCCGCCGTCCGGGGTCCGGTCCGTGAGCCGCCGCAGACAGGCCCACCGGGCCAGCGCGTACAGCCAGGAGCGGTAGAGGGCGGCGTCGGGGGGCCGGCGGCCGTGGTGCCGGTCGGCGACGGCGAGCACCTCGCCGAGGACGGCGGTCGCCGCGTCGTGGTCGCACAGGACGGACAGACAGTAGGTGAACAGGCCGTCCAGGTGGGGCTCGTACCGCTCGGGGAGGACCGGCAGGGCGCGGCGGCCGTCGTCGTGCGCCTGTTGACCGACGGTGGCGTGCGTGGGGTGATCGGACCTGCTGCTCATCACCCGGCGACGGTAGGCGGGTGACCCGGGACCTATCCCGCCCCATGGCCTCTTTTAATCCGTACGGGTGGTCTTCTCCCTCGAAAGGGGACCCGAGACCCTGGTTTCCCACTCGACACCCGCGGTCACATCCCGTGCCCGACCCGCCCGGTCCGCCGCTCCGACCCGCCCGGTCGGCCGTCCCCGCTCCGTCCGGTCCGCCGTCCCCGCCCCGACCGTTCCCCGCCGCCGGCGGCCGCACGCACGCGTTGTCACACCCCACGGCTACGGTGAACTCCATGGCGACTCGTAAATCCTCGGCCAAGGAGCGGCCCTCGTACCGCTGCACGGAGTGCGGCTGGACCACCGCGAAGTGGCTCGGCCGCTGCCCGGAGTGCCAGGCGTGGGGCACGGTCGAGGAGTTCGGCGGCGCCCCCGCCGTCCGTACGACCGCGCCCGGCCGCGTCACGACGGCCGCGCTGCCCATCGGCCAGGTGGACGGCCGCCGGGCCACCGCCCGCTCCACCGGCGTGGACGAGCTGGACCGGGTGCTCGGCGGCGGCCTGGTCCCCGGCGCCGTGGTGCTGCTCGCCGGCGAACCCGGCGTCGGCAAGTCCACCCTGCTGCTGGACGTAGCCGCCAAGGCCGCGAGCGACGACCACCGCACGCTGTATGTGACGGGCGAGGAGTCCGCGAGCCAGGTGCGGCTGCGCGCCGACCGCATCGGCGCCATCGACGACCACCTCTACCTCGCCGCCGAGACCGACCTGTCCGCCGTCCTGGGCCACCTGGACTCGGTGAAGCCGTCCCTGCTGATCGTGGACTCCGTCCAGACCGTCGCCTCCCCCGAGATCGACGGCGCGCCCGGCGGCATGGCACAGGTCCGGGAGGTCGCCGGTGCCCTGATCCGCGCGTCCAAGGAGCGCGGCATGGCCACCCTGCTGGTCGGCCACGTCACCAAGGACGGCGCCATCGCGGGCCCCCGCCTCCTGGAACACCTGGTCGACGTCGTACTGAATTTCGAAGGGGACCGGCACGCCCGGCTGCGCCTGGTGCGCGGTGTGAAGAACCGCTACGGCACCACCGACGAGGTCGGCTGCTTCGAGCTGCACGACGAGGGCATCACCGGCCTCGCCGATCCGTCCGGCCTCTTCCTGACCCGCCGCGACGAGCCGGTGCCCGGTACGTGCCTCACGGTCACCCTGGAGGGCCGCCGCCCGCTGGTCGCCGAGGTGCAGGCGCTGACCGTCGACACGCAGATCCCGTCCCCCCGCCGCACCACCTCCGGACTGGAGACCTCCCGCGTCTCGATGATGCTGGCCGTCCTGGAGCAGCGCGGGCGCATCGCGTCCCTGGGCAAGCGCGACATCTACAGCGCCACGGTCGGCGGCGTGAAGCTGACCGAGCCGGCCGCCGACCTCGCCGTGGCGCTCGCGCTGGCCAGCGCCGCCAGCGACACCCCGCTGCCGAAGAACCTGGTCGCGATCGGCGAGGTGGGCCTGGCGGGCGAGGTCAGGCGGGTGACGGGCGTACAGCGCCGGCTGGCCGAGGCGGCCCGGCTCGGCTTCACCCACGCCCTGGTCCCGGCCGACCCGGGCAAGATCCCGGCCGGTATGCGGGTGCTGGAGGTGGCCGATGTGGGCGAGGCGCTGCGGGTCCTGCCCAAGCGACCGCGCCGGGAGGCGCCGCGCGAGAAGGCCGCCGCCGGCAAGGCCCCGGCCGGACAGGCAGGTCCGGGTGGTGACGCCTCTGCCTCGTGAGGCGGTGCCCGCCGCGCGGGCGTCCGCCCGTGCCACGGGCGGACGGCGGGCTTTTACAGACAGCCTCTAGCCTGGGCGCCGGTAGACTTTGCCCCGGTCTCGCCTGTCAATGAAGTCGTGCCGTCGGCCCGCGCAGCCCGTGAGCTGCGCGACCAAGGCATCTGCCGGGCGGCCTGCGGCACCGACAGACCTTGCGACGGAGGAGTGCAGTGGCAGCCAACGACCGGGCATCGTCGTCTGGTGGCAGGTCCGGTTGGGGGCCGCCCACCCGGAGGTCGGGCGACGGCGGCGGTACGGACAGCCTGATGCGGGCCTCGCTGAGCGCCGTGGCGCCCGGTACGGCGCTGCGGGACGGCCTGGAGCGCATCCTGCGCGGCAACACCGGCGGTCTGATCGTCCTCGGTTTCGACAAGACCGTCGAGTCGATGTGCACCGGCGGCTTCGTGCTGGACGTGGAGTTCTCGGCGACCCGGCTGCGCGAGCTGTGCAAGCTGGACGGCGCCCTGGTCCTGGACAAGGACATCACCAAGATCCTGCGGGCCGGTGTGCAGCTGGTCCCGGACGCCTCCATCCCCACCGAGGAGACCGGCACCCGCCACCGCACCGCCCAGCGCGTCTCGATACAGGCCGGTTTCCCGGTCGTCTCGGTCAGCCAGTCGATGCGCCTGATCGCGCTGTACGTGGACGGTGAGCGCCGCGTCCTGGAGGAGTCGGCGGCGATCCTCTCCCGCGCCAACCAGGCCCTGGCCACCCTGGAACGCTACAAGCTCCGCCTGGACGAGGTCGCCGGCACCCTGTCCGCGCTGGAGATCGAGGACCTGGTCACGGTCCGGGACGTCACCGCGGTCGCGCAGCGGCTGGAGATGGTGCGCCGCATCGCCACCGAGATCGCCGAGTACGTGGTCGAGCTGGGCACGGACGGCCGGCTGCTCTCCCTCCAGCTGGACGAGCTGATCGCGGGCGTCGAGCCGGAGCGCGAGCTGGTCGCCCGCGACTACGTCCCCGAGCCGACGGCCAAGCGCTCCCGCACGGTCCCGGAGGCGCTGTCCGAGCTGGACGCCCTCAGCCACGCCGAGCTGCTGGAACTGCCCATCGTGGCGCGCGCCCTGGGCTACAGCGGCTCGCCCGAGACGCTGGACTCGGCGGTCTCGCCGCGCGGCTTCCGGCTGCTGGCGAAGGTGCCCCGGCTGCCGGGCGCCGTCATCGACCGGCTGGTCGACCACTTCGGCGGGCTCCAGAAGCTGCTCGCGGCGAGCGTGGACGACCTCCAGGCGGTGGACGGGGTCGGCGAGGCCCGCGCCCGGTCCGTACGGGAAGGCCTGTCCCGGCTGGCGGAGTCGTCGATCCTCGAACGGTACGTGTAGGGCCCGGAGCGGCGGGCGGCCGTACGCCGCTCCGGCCTCACCTCACCCGCGCAGGAACGCTTCCTCCTTCTCCGGCGCCAGTCCGACCGGCTGCCGGGGCCGCACCGGGGGCGGCCCGTCCAGCTTCCGGAGCCATGCCCAGGTGTCGGCGACCGTCTCCGCGACCGGCCGGCAGCGCAGCCCCGCCGCGTGCGCCTTGGCCGGGTTGCCGCGGTGGATGGCGTCGTACAGCTCGCCCGGCGGCAGCCAGACGGGCAGTTCCGTCCAGGGCGTCAGGCCCGCCGCGAGGATCTCCTCCGGCCCGGTCCAGCGCAGTTCGGCGTCCGACCCGGTGACCGCGGCGCACGCCTCCAGCAGCTCGCCCATCGTCGCGTGCCCCGGCTCGCTGATGAGGTTGTACGGGCCGGACAGTCCGGCCTCGGCGGCGTGCAGGATCCACTCGGCCAGGTCGCGCACGTCGATGTACTGAAGGCCCAGGTCGCGCGGGCCCGGCGCGAGCACCGGGCCGCCGCGCGCGATGCGCGTCAGCCACCAGGGGAGCCGGCCGATGTTCTCCCACGGGCCGAGGATCATCCCGGCGCGGGCCAGCACCGTACGGTCCTCGCCGAAGGCCGCCAGCGCGGCCAGCTCCCCGCCGCGCTTGTCCTCCGCGTACGCCACCGCGTCGGCGTCCGGGGAGCCCTCCACCAGCGGGCTCTCCTCGGTGTGCCCGGGCCCGGCCGGGTGCCTGTACACCGATCCGGTGGATACGTATACATATCGCCCGGCCCGGTCCGCCAGCAGCCGGGCCGCGTCGCGCACCGCGGTCGGCGCCCAGGCCCAGGTGTCCACGACGGCGTCCCAGGTGCCGTCGGCGAGCGCGGCGAGGGTGGCCGCGTCGGTGCGGTCGCCGCGTACGACGGCCGTTCCCGGCACCGGTTCGTGCTGCCCCCGGTGGAAGACCGTGACCTGCCAGCCGCGGGCCAGCGCGGCCTCGGTGACCGCGCGCCCCACGAACTCCGTTCCGCCCAGCATCAGTAGCTTCATGTGCCCGACTGTGCCGGATCATGGCCGGGCGGGCCATGGATGCACGCTCTCGGCGCAATCGCCGTCGGCGCGACGGGCGATGTCCGGCCACACTCGAACGCCCGTCTTCCGGGCGACGGTTCAGTCCTTGGCCAGGACGAACGACGCCCGCACCGCGGCCAGCCCGCCCACCTTGGCCTCGACCAGGTACGTACCGGGCCCGACCGGATCGGCCTGCGGCGTCGCGCACTCCGAGGTGCTGGGCTTGCGGTCCCACTCCACGGTCCGGGTGACCGAGCCGCCCGCCGGAACCTGTACGGCCGCGCTGCTGCCGCTGCCCGGCGGGCAGTCGCCGGAGGACCAGATCCGCTGGTCCTCGGAGGTCTCGGTTATGGTCAGCGCCGCGTAGCCGCGGCCGAGGTCCACCTTGCAGGCGCTGGCGGCCGTGTTCTCGACCGTGACCTCGAACGTGGGCTTCTCGCCGGGTTCGTAAGTGTCCTTCAGGCTGCGCAGCTTCAACTTCGTGTCGTTCTGCGCGCAGTTCGCGAGCGCGGAGCCGGCCGGTACGGTGACGGCGCCGCTGCCCTCCCCCAGGGGCGCGCCGCCGGAGCCCGGGGCGCCGCCGCTGCCGCCCGTACCGCCGCCGGAACCGGCGGCACCACCGCCCGAGCCGCCGGAGCCCGGGCCGGACCCCGCGCTGTCACCGCCCGACTCGTCGCGGCCGCCCGGCTTTTGGCTGATCCCGGAATCCGTCGCGTTCGGCCCCGGCGTGATGGACGTGGCAGGCCCCGGGGCGCCCGGGCCCTTGCCCTCACTGCCGGTCTTCCCGTCGCCGCCGCCCCAGTTGAGGGCCCACACCACCAACAGGACGAGCAGGGCGAGGATGGCCAGCGCAACGGCCCTCCGCCGCCAGTAGATGGAGGAGGGAAGCGGCCCGATCGGATTGCGCAGAGATCCCACGCGGAAACTCTACGAGAGATCAGCTGTCACACCGGCCAGTACCCGCCGCACGAAGCTGCAACTTTTACGATCATCAGCACGGAAACGGCCCGTGCCGCCGCCCGGGCCGTGACCCCTTCGTGATCCCCGGCCGTCCCCGTCCCCGCCGGCCACCCCCACTTTCGTCAGGGGGACCCCTTGACGTTCGCCAGATGCAGCTTTGACGTAACAGTCCGTACCGTATGCGTTCATGTACAGCACCGATCTCTATCGCGTCGTCACCGACTTCGCGCACGACACCCCTGGCTGGATTCATTCGCTGGCCGCCGGCGGCACGGAAGGCGGCATCCTGCTGCTCATGGCTCTGGCCGTGTTCGGCTGGTGGCGCTCCAGGAAGGGGGAGGAGCGGCTGGTCGCGCTGGCGATCCTGGTACCGGTCGGCACGGCCGTCGCGTACCTGGTGAGTGAGATCGTCAAGAGCTTCGTGGACGAGGAGCGGCCCTGCCGGGCCGTGGCCGGTGCCGCCGCCTCCATCGTCCCGTGCCCGCCGCAGGGCGACTGGTCCTTCCCGAGCAACCACTCGACGATCGCGGCGGCACTGGCCGTCGGCATCGTGTTCGCCTGGCGCGCGGCGGCCTGGCTGGTGCTGCCGATCGCGCTGCTGACCGGCTTCTCCCGGGTGTTCGTCGGCGTCCACTACCCGCACGACGTGGTGGCCGGCCTGGCGCTCGGCACCCTGACCGCCACGCTCTGCGTGACGCTCTTCGCCGGGCCGCTGACCTCGCTGGTCGTCCGGCTGGGGGCGGGGCGCTGGAAGATATTGGTGCGGGCGTAGCCCGCTTCCCGGTACGGGGGCGTCTCCCGGGCGCCCCTGGTGATCACGGCGCGTGCCACTCCTCCTTGTGCCCGAAGCCGCGCCCGTTGTCGATCAACCGCAGCCAGTCGGGGCGGACTTCCCAAAGTGCCGTGCGTTCCAGCGCCGCCGTGAGCCGGTCGTCGGCCGCGACGAAGGGGAAGCGCTCCAGGTACGTACGCCACCCGGCCGCGCGGTCCGCGCCCGCCAGCCGGCGGCAGACGCCCCGGCCCTGCACGCCGGTCAGCTCGGTCCACTCCTGGCCGTCGCGCTGGGCCGTGAAGGCGACCCGGGCGCCGGGGCCGGTTCCGGCGGCCCGCGCGAAGGCCCGGCCGTGCCGCGTGGACTCGGCGGTGACCAGGACGAGTGCGGGCGCCGGTCCGTCGGCCGTGGCGTAGAGCACGGCGCACGCCTGCGGCCCCTCGTCGTCGGTGTAGGCGAGGGTCAGCGTCGTGTGCGCGGCCAGGGCCCGGCGGATCGTGGCCGGGCAGTCGCTTGCGGTGGTCATCGCGGCTCTCCCGCCGGTCCGGTCGGCATCCACATCATGTGGACATCCTCACCCCGGGTGCTCCACGGGCCGCGCACCGGGCCGCGCACCGGGCCGCGCACCGGGCCTCGTCGCGCCTCAGGAGAGGGGCGGCCGGGCCGGTCGGGAGAGGGGCGGTCCGGCTGGTCAGTGAAGGCTCGGCCCGGCCGGTCAGCGGAGGCTCGGTCCGGCCGGGCGTTCCCGCGAGCGGGTGGGCGCATCGTGGCGCGCGCCCGGTGCGTTTCACGGCGGAGCGCCGTCGTGCCAGGATCGGCAGTGCCATGACTTCCACTCCTGCCGCCACCGGCGCCGCCCCTGCCACCGCCGCCGACGAAGCCGCCGAAGGGGCCCGGCTGCACGGTCCCGTCACCGACTGGTTCGACGAGCACGCCCGCGATCTGCCCTGGCGCCGCCCCGAGGCGGGCGCCTGGGGCGTGATGGTGAGCGAGTTCATGCTGCAGCAGACGCCGGTCAGCAGAGTGCTGCCGGTGTACGAACAGTGGCTGGCGCGCTGGCCGCGCCCCGCCGACCTGGCGGCCGAGCCGCCCGGCGAGGCGGTGCGCGCCTGGGGCCGCCTGGGCTACCCGCGCCGCGCGCTGCGCCTGCACGCCGCCGCCTCCGCAATACAGGAGCGGCACGGCGGTGACGTACCGCGCGAGCACGCCCAGCTGCTCGCGCTGCCCGGCGTCGGCGAGTACACGGCCGCGGCAGTGGCCTCCTTCGCGTACGGGCAGCGGCACGCCGTACTGGACACCAACGTCCGCCGGGTCTTCGCGCGCGCCGTCGCCGGCCGGCAGTACCCGCCGAACGCCACCACCGCCGCCGAACGCAAGCTGGCCCGCGCGCTGCTGCCCGAGGACGAGCCGACCGCGGCGAAGTGGGCCGCCGCCACGATGGAGCTGGGCGCGCTGGTGTGCACCGCCCGCGGCCCGGAGTGTGTGCGCTGCCCGATCTCCGCGCAGTGCGCCTGGCGGCTGGCGGGTTCACCGGCGCACGACGGCCCGCCCCGCCGCGGCCAGACGTACGCCGGTACGGACCGCCAGGTGCGCGGCAAGCTCCTCGCCGTCCTGCGCGAAGCCGTCGGCCCCGTGCCACAGGCCGTACTGGACGCGGTGTGGGACGAGCCGGTGCAGCGCGCGCGGGCACTGGACGGCCTGGTGGCCGACGGCCTCGTGGAGCCGCTGGCGGGCGGGCTCTACCGCCTGCCGCTCGGGCGCAGCGCGTCTTGATGACGGCTGTGTGACAGCTGACTGTTGTGCGGCGGGTGACAGCGGCGTGACAGCCGACGGATGTGCGGCGGGTGACAGCGATGTGACAGACGGCCGCTGTGCGGCGGATGACGGCTCCGTGACGGCCGGGGCCCCGCCGCCCGCCCGGCCTGCGGCCCATGGCTCTTCCGGCCGCCCCCGCCGTCCCTCGCAAGAAGGACCCGCCCCCGGTCCCCGTCCGTCGCAGGTATGACGCCCGGCCCGCTGTTACACAACCGACGGTTTTCCGTGCACTGCCTGTGGGGCCGACGCACATTACGCCGCAACACCCCCTCCGTAGCGTCTTCCTCGTGCTGGAGGTGACCCGCCGGCACGGTCAACGTGGGGAATCGCAATGCGGATCGGAGGCGTCGGGATGGCGACCAGCGGCGGCAAGGTACTGGACTTCGAAGAGTACGTGCGTACGCGGCAGGAGGCCCTGCTGCGCAGCGCCCGGCGCCTGGTGCCCGACCCCGTGGACGCCCAGGACCTGCTCCAGACGGCCCTGGTCCGCACCTACGGACGGTGGGACGGCATCGCCGACAAGTCGCTCGCCGACGCCTATCTGCGCCGGGTCATGATCAACACCCGTACGGAGTGGTGGCGCGCCCGCAAGCTGGAGGAGGTGCCCACCGAGCAGCTCCCGGACGCCAGCGTCGACGACGGCACCGAGCAGCGCGCCGACCGGGCCCTGCTGATGGACATCCTCGGGGTGCTCGCGCCCAAGCAGCGCAGCGTCGTCGTGCTGCGACACTGGGAGCAGATGAGCACCGAGGAGACCGCGGCGGCGCTGGGCATGTCCACCGGTACGGTCAAGAGCACGCTGCACCGGGCACTGGCCCGGCTGCGCCAGGAACTGGAGAATCGCGACATCGACGCGCGGATGCTGGAGCGCGGCGAGCAGGAGCGGGAGCGGTGCGCGGCCTGACCGGCTGCGACACCGGCGGCTTGGTCAGAGGGACTGTGAGCGGGAGCGGTTTGACCAGGAACGGGTTGGCCGGAGGCGGGACGGGCGGGAGCGCGCCGGCCGCCCGGCTCCGGCCGAAAGGGCCGGGGCGGGGCCCGGGGCGCCCGGCCCCGCAGCGGCGCCGCCGCACACACACGGCACGGCTCCGGTCCCGGCGGACCGGAGCCTTCCGCACGAGCACCGGAGCGGCCATCGCGTCGATGGCCGCCCTCTCGCTGTTGTTGGCCGGGTGCAACCCGGGCGGCGAGGGCGTCCGGACCGAGGGCACGGCGAGCAGCACCCCGGCGCCCAAGGGCCGTTCCGCACAGGCCCCGTCCCCGTCCCCCTCGGCCTCGGTCGCGTACCAGAAGGTCGACGCGGTGGACCTGATGAAGCACGACCCGAAGGTCGGCGCGGACGTCAAGAAATCCCTCGCCAAGCCCTGCGCGGCGGACGAGTACCCGGTCGAGGTGACCTACGCCAAGCTCACCGGCAGCAAGGATCCCGATGTCGTGGTCAACGTGATGACCTGCGCGGATTCGGTCGGCATCGGCAGTTACGTCTACCGCAGGGACGGCGGGGACTACGACAATGTCTTCGCCAACGAACAGCCCTCGGTGTACGCCAGCGTCAACAAGGGCGAGCTGGAGGTCTCGAAGCAGACCTACAACTCCGACGACAACCTGTGCTGCGCTTCCGGCGAGGATGTGATGACCTACCGCTGGACGGGTAGCCGCTTCGTCGAGTACGCCCGGTACCACACCGACTACAGCAAGACCGGGGGCACGGAGCCCGCGCCCGCGGACCCCACGGGACCGGAGGATTGAGAACACCGCATGGCCGATACCCATGTCCTCTTCGTCGAGGACGACGACGTCATCCGCGAGGCGACGCAGCTCGCCCTGGAGCGGGACGGCTTCGTGGTCACCGCCATGCCCGACGGCCTGGCGGGGCTGGAGGCGTTCCGCGCCGACCGGCCGGACATCGCCCTGCTGGACGTGATGGTGCCGGGCCTGGACGGGGTCAGCCTGTGCCGCCGCATCCGTGACGAGTCGACCGTGCCGGTGATCATGCTGTCGGCGCGCGCCGACTCCATCGACGTGGTGCTCGGCCTGGAGGCCGGCGCCGACGACTATGTGACCAAGCCGTTCGACGGCGCCGTGCTGGTGGCCCGGATCCGCGCGGTGCTGCGCCGCTTCGGGCACGCCTCGGGGCCGGACGGTTCGCACGCCGCCGCGTCGGAGGCGGCCGAGCCCGCCGAGGCCGTGCTGCGCTTCGGTGATCTGGAGGTCGACACGGAGGGCATGGAGGTGCGCAAAGGCGGTCAGCCGGTCGCGCTGACGCCCACCGAGATGCGGCTGCTGCTGGAGTTCTCGAACTCGCCCGGTACGGTCCTCTCCCGCGACCGGCTGCTGGAGCGGGTGTGGGACTACGGCTGGGGCGGTGACACCCGGGTCGTGGACGTCCATGTGCAGCGGCTGCGCGGCAAGATCGGCCAGGACCGGATCGAAACCGTCCGCGGCTTCGGATACAAGCTGAGAGGCTGACTCCTGCGGTGGTCAGGCTCGCCCTGCGTACGGGGCTGAGGTGGAAGCTCAGCGCCGCGATCGCGCTCGTCGGGGCGCTGGTCGCGATCGCGCTGAGCCTGGTCGTGCACAACGCGGCCCGCGGCTCGATGCTGGACAACAGCCGCGATGTGCAGACCGAGCGCCTCAACTTCACGCAGAAGATCTACGAAACCACGCACCAGCTGCGCTTCGGCGCCAAGCTGGACGACCCGGCGCTGCCGAAGGCACTGCGTGACGAGGTCGCCAAGGGAAAGCGGGCGACCTATCTGGAGGACACCGGTCAGACCACGCCCAAGGTGTGGGCGGCGGCGCCGGTCGCGGGCGGCCGGGTGCTGTCCATCCAGGGCTACTTCCCCGACCGGTTCGCCGTGCTCGACGACCTCGACCAGGCGCTGCTGATCGGCTCGACGGCGGTCGTGGTCGGCGGCTGCGCGCTCGGCGTGCTGATCGGCGGACGGCTGTCCAAGCGGCTGCGCAAGGCCGCGGCGGCGGCCGGAAAGCTCGCCGACGGCGACACCTCCGTACGGATCCGGGACGAGGTCGGCGGGCGCATCCGGGACGAGACGGACGATCTGGCCTGGGCGGTGGACGCGATGTCCGACGCGCTCCAGAAGCGCATCGAGGCGGAGCGCCGGGTGACCGCCGACATCGCCCACGAGCTGCGCACCCCGGTGACCGGGCTGCTCACCGCGGCCGAGCTGCTGCCGCCGGGCCGTCCCTCGGAGCTGGTACGGGACCGGGCGCAGGCGATGCGCACCCTGGTCGAGGACGTGCTGGAGGTGGCGCGGCTGGACGGCTACGCGGAGCGGGCCGAGCTGCAGGACGTGGCGCTGGGCGAGTTCGTCACCCGGCGGGTGCGGGCGCTGAACCCCGACATCAAGATCGAGATCCTGCGGGACGCGGAGGTCTCCACCGATCCGCGGCGCCTGGAACGCATCCTGGGCAACCTGATCGCCAACGCGGCCCGGCACGGCAAGCCGCCGATCGAGGTCACGGTCGAAGGGCGCGTGGTGCGCGTGCGCGACCACGGCACCGGCTTCCCGGAGGCGCTGCTGCGCGAGGGCCCGAGCCGGTTCCGTACGGGCAGCAGCGACCGGGCCGGGCGGGGCCACGGGCTCGGCCTGACCATCGCGGCGGGCCAGGCGCGGGTGCTGGGCGCCCGGCTGACCTTCCGCAACGCGGACGAGCTGACGGACGGCTCGACCGGCGCGGTGTCCGTGCTGTGGCTGCCGGAGAACGCGCCGACGAGCACCGGCAGCTTCCCGGTCATCCAGCTGCCGGACCGGTGACCGGGCAGGCCGGCGGGGCCGGGACGCGCGCAGCCGTCCCGCTCGCTCACTCCACGCAGTCACCCCACCCCTTGCTCAGGTCGAGCTCCTCGCCGGGCTGGGTCAGCGAGAACCAGTTGCCGGAGTCGTCGCGGAAGATCGCTTCGGTGCCGTACGGACGCTCCTGCGGCTCCTGGAGGAACTCCACGCCCTTGGCCTTCAGCGCCGCGTAGTCGGCCTTGACGTCGTCCGTCCGGAGCACCCCGGCACCCATCAGCCCCTTGCTCACCAGCTGCTTCAGTGCTTCACCGGCCTCCGGGTCCATGCCGGGCGGGCCGGGGACCATCAGCGTCAGCTCCACGTCCGGCTGGTCCTTGGCGCCGACGGTCAGCCAGCGCATACCGTCCTCGCCGCCCATCCGCAGGTCCGTACGGACCTCCATGCCGAGCTTTTCGGTGTAGAACTCCTTCGCCCGGTCCTGGTCGAGGACCCATACGGTGGTGATGGCCAAACCCTTGATCATGACGTGCCTCTCGCTCCTCGTGCGCGGTGGCACCGCGCGGTCTCGGATTCACCGTAGGCAGCCCGTCTGCTACCCGCCTTCTCCGGAATTGCGGTCTCCCGGCTCCGGCCCGGCCCCCTTCCCGTCCGGCTCCTCGAAGGACCCGTCCCGCTCCTCGAAGGACTTGAAGCCGCCGGACCACAGCAGGGCGTAGCACCCCGGTATCAGCCCAGCGCCGCGCCCGACGTGCCGCTTCCGGTAGGCGCTCGGGGTCAGGCCGGTCTGCTTCTTGAAGCGCGCGGAGAAGGTGCCCAGGCTGCCGAAGCCGACCAGCCAGCAGATCTCCGTGACGGAGAGGTCGGCCGTACGCAGCAGTTCCTCGGCGCGCTCGATGCGGCGGCGGCTCAGGTACTGGCCGGGGGTCAGGCCGTACACCTGCTTGAAGGCGCGGATGAAGTGGAAGCGGGAATACCCGGCGTGCGCCGCGACCGCGTCCAGGTCCAGCGGGGTGGCCCAGTCGCGGTCCATCGCGTCCTTCGCCAGCCGCAGCTGCCGGAGGCGGGCGAGGGGTACGGGGGCGGTGGCGCCGCCCGCCGCGCGCCCGTCCGCCCGCTCGTCCCCCGCCCCGTCGGCGTCCTTCGCCCCGTTGGCGTCCTTCGCCCCGTCGCCGTTCACATTCCGATGCTGGCACGCACCACTGACAACGGCCCGGCGGCGGCCTTCTCGCGAACACGGCAGCGGCCCCCGGCGCGTACGCCGAGGGCCGCTGACCTGCGAATTCAGTGCCGGATCAGACGGGCTCCGCCACCGCGGCGGCGACCGGGGCCTCGCCGCCCTCCGCCTTCTCGGCCGGCTTGGCGGGGCCACCGCGCAGCGGGACCTCCTTGAGGAACCAGGCCGCGGCGAAACCGATGACGCTGATCAGCGCGCCCCAGACGAAGACCTGGTGGGTGCCGCCGGAGACCGCGTGCATGTAGGCGTCCTTGACCGCGGCCGGCAGCTGCGGCAGCGTCTTCGGGTCCATCTGGCCGCCACCCGCGGTCGCATTCGCGCCCGCGGCGCCGAGCCGCTCCCTCATCACGTCCTGCACCTGGTTGTTGAAGATCGCCCCGAAGATCGCGACGCCGAAGGAGCCGCCGATCGTACGGAAGAGGGTGGCGGACGAGGAGCCGACGCCCATGTCCTTCATCTCGACGCTGTTCTGCGCGATCAGCATCGTGGTCTGCATCAGGAAGCCCATGCCGGCGCCCAGCACCGCCATGTACAGACCCGAGGTGAAGCGGGTGGTGCCGGTGTCCATCAGGGAGAGCAGCGCCAGCCCGGCGGTGATCAGCGCGCCGCCGCCCACCACGAACATCTTGTACTTGCCGGTGTTGGTGGTGACCCGGCCCGCGACCAGCGAGACGGCCATCATCGCGAGCAGCATCGGCAGGAGCAGCAGCCCGGAGTTGGTGGCCGAGGCGCCCTGCACGGTCTGCTGGAACAGCGGCAGGAAGGTCATCGACCCGAACATCACGAAGCCGACCAGGAAGCCGATCACCGTGACGAGGCTGAAGTTGCCGTTGCGGAAGATGCGCAGCGGCAGGACGGGCTCGCGGACCTTGGTCTCCACGAGGACGAAGGCCAGCAGCGCCACGACGCCGACCGCGCCGAGGCCGAGGATCTGGCCCGACAGCCAGTCGTACTCGGTGCCGCCCCAGGTGGTGATCAGCACCAGCGAGGTGATGCCGACGGTCAGCAGCAGGGCGCCCACGTAGTCGATGCGCGCCTGCGACCGCTTCTTCGGCAGGTGCAGTACGGCGGTGACCATGACCAGGGCGATCGCGCCGAGCGGCAGGTTGATGTAGAAGCTCCAGCGCCAGCCGAGGTGGTCGGTGATGGTGCCGCCGACCAGCGGGCCGCCGATCATCGCGACGGCCATGACGCCGGCCATCATGCCCTGGTACTTGCCGCGCTCGCGCGGCGGGATCAGGTCACCGATGATCGCCATGACGCCGACCATCAGACCGCCCGCGCCCAGGCCCTGTACGGCGCGGAAGCCGATCAGCTGGCCCATGTCCTGGGCCATGCCGGACAGCGCGGAGCCGATCAGGAAGATCACGATGGACGTCAGGAAGACGCCCTTGCGGCCGTACAGGTCGCCCAGCTTGCCCCAGATCGGGGTGGAGGCGGCGGTCGCGAGCGTGTACGCGGTCACCACCCAGGACAGGTGGCTCAGCCCGCCCAGCTCGCCCACGATGGTGGGCATGGCGGTACCCACGATCATGTTGTCCAGCATCGCCAGCAGCATGGCGATCATCAGCGCGAACAGCACCACGCGGACGCTGGCCGGCTGCTTCCCCCCGGCGTCCGCCGGTTCGGATATGTCCCCCGCTGGGGTCGCTTTCTTCTGCGACATCCCCATCTTCACTTCTCCCACTTACTTGCCGCCCGGCTAGTTGAGTACAGTGAAGAAGGTACGCACCGAACTAGCCGGGCGTCAAGTAAGTTAATCAGTGGCCCCCTGGCCTCGGCCCGGACGAACGACGCAGGAGAACAGCAGCATGGGCACACCGCACGCGCGCAGGGGCAACACCCGCCAGCGCATCCAGGACGTCGCCCTGGAGCTGTTCGCCGAGCAGGGGTACGAGAAGACCTCGCTGCGCGAGATCGCCGAGCGGCTCGACGTCACGAAGGCGGCGCTCTACTACCACTTCAAGACCAAGGAAGACATCGTCATCGGCCTGTTCCAGGACCTGGCGCAGCCGATCGACGACCTGATCGAGTGGGCCGGTGAGCAGCCGCGCACCCTGGAGACCAAGCAGGAGATCCTGCGCCGCTACAGCGAGGCGCTGCGCTCCGCCGAGCCCCTGTTCCGCTTCATGCAGGAGAACCAGGCGGCCGTACGGGACCTGAGCATCGGCGAGACCTTCAAGCAGCGGATGATCCGGCTCACCGGGCTGCTCAGGGAGCCGGAGGCGGAGCTGACGGACCAGGTGCGCTGCATCACCGCGATCTTCTCGATGCACGCGGGCCTGTTCGCGATGCAGACGCTCGAAGGCGACCCCGAGGACAAGCGCAAGGCCATCCTGGAGGTCGCCACCGAACTGGTCACCGCGGCCCAGCCGGGGAGCCCCGGCTAGTACTCACGGCAGGGATCATCACACGCCGTCGCCGCGCGCCTTCAGGAAGGCGGTCGGCTCGACGCCGGAGCCGTAGTCCGGGCCGGTGCGGACCTCGAAGTGCAGGTGCGGGCCGGTCGAGTTGCCGGTGCTGCCGGACTTCGCTATCTCCTGGCCGGTCTCCACGGTCTGGCCGACCTTGACCTCGGCGCTGGTCAGGTGCGCGTACTGGGTGTACGTACCGCTGTCGTGCTTGATCACGACGGCGTTGCCGTACGCGGGGCCGTCGCCGCCGCCGTTGGGGCCGGCCTTGACCACGGTGCCCCCGTGGACGGCGTGCACGGCGGTGCCGCTGGGCACCACGAAGTCCTGGCCGCTGTGGTTGTGGGCCCAGTGCTTGCCGGCCAGCCCGAAGGTCATGCCCAGCGTGTAGTCGTCCACCGGCTTGACCCAGGAGCGGGCCTTCTCCTCGGCGGCCTTCTTGGCCTTCTCGGCCTCCTGCTTCTGCGCGTCGGCCGCCTTCTGCTGGGCGTCGGCCTGCGCGCTCACCGAGGAGCGGATGTCGGACGTGAGCCCGCTCAGCGCGATCGCCTGCGCGTCGCCGCCGGCCGCCATCGCCACCCCGGCGCCCATGGCGACGGAGATGCCCAGGCCCGCCGCGAGCACGGAGGTGCGGGTACGGAGAACGGACTTCGTCGTCGGGCGGTGCAGGGGGTGGTGCTTCGTCATGCGGGAACTACCTCCGGAAAAGACGGGGTCCCGGCCGTCGACCGGGATCGCTCATCCTTGGTAACCGGAATCCGACATGTTGCCAATAGGCGCTTCTACTACCGCATCCCGTAGCAAAAGCCAGGGAAATAAATCCCCGCAACTACCCTCCGCATCAGCTCTCAAACCCACGGATCCGCTCCCTCTTCCCGCCCCTGCGCACCCCCGCCTTCACGCCTGTGACCTGCGCTTTTCGCCGATCGGACGAGGGTGCCCGGGCCCCCGGCCGCCCTCCGCCCCTCCCGCGGCGGCCACCGCGTCCGACCCGTCCCGCCGTACTGCGGAAAGCGTCCGCTATTCCGCGTAGTAGGCCGCCGAGGGCCTGTGCGGCATGTCACCGCGCCCCGGGTTCTCCCGGCTGCGCGGCGGGTCTTTCGCAGGTCCGCACCGGGACCAAAGACCCGTACGGAAACTCCCCCGCGCCCCGCGCGCCCGTACGCCACCTCCCGGCCGAGCGGCCTCCCGGGAACCTCCGCCTCCTCTAGGCTGGAAGTCCGGCGGCGCCCGGCGCCGCACAGGTGATGGGGGATCACCGCATGGATCCAATGATCATCATGGCCCGGCTGGCACCGAAGGTCGTGGGCCCGATCGTCAGGAAACTCCTCGTCCGGCCGGGCCCCGGCGCCTTCCTCGTGGACCGGCCGTTACGGATCGCCCGCCTGGTCTCCTTCCGGGGTGAGCAGCGTGCCGTCGGGGAGCGCGAGGTGCGGCGGATCGCCGCCAAGCTGGTCGACCGCGCCGTGACCCCGCTGCCCGGCGCCACCGGCGCGGCCCGCGAGCGGCCGGTGGCCCCCGACGAGGACCGGGCCGTCACGGACGCCCTCTCCCGTACGCTCTGGGCGCTCGGCGACCTGGACACGGAGATCGCGCAGGACGCCCGGCTGGAGGCGGCCGAACTCGCCCGGCAGCTGCGCCGGGCCGCCCCGGACGCCACCCGCGAGCTGACCGCTGACGGCACCGAACTGCACACCGTCCTCGTGGACACCGCGGCGCTGCACATCCTGAACTACTTCACACAGCTGACCGGCTTCGTCGCCCGCACCGTCGTCGAGAACCGGCGCACCCTCGGCAGGATCGACGACACCGTCGGCGCGCTGGCCGCCCGGCTGCCGTCCCGGCCCGCCGAGGACGCCGCCTTCGAGACGCAGTACGCCCTGGACACCGCCGTCCTCCACAGCCACCTCACGATCTTCGGCCTGGACCTGGTGCACTCCCCCGACAGCTGGCCGCTGGACGCCGCCTACCTGGGCCTGCGCTGCGAGCCGGAGCCGCCCGCCGCGGACCACGGCAGCACGCCCGAGCCGGCCGTCCCCGCCGAGCACGCCCTGTCCGGCCTGTGCCGCGTCCTTGTCCGGGGCGTGGCCGGCTCCGGCAAGACCACGCTGCTCCAGTGGCTGGCCGTCGCCACGGCGCGCGGCGAGCTGCCGCCGACGCTGCGCCGCGCGCTGTACGGCCGCGTCCCCTTCCTCCTCCCGGTACGCCGCTTCGCCCGCCACGGCCTGCCCTCCCCGGGCGCCTTCCTGTCGGCCGTCGGCTATCCGGGCGCCGAGGCGCAGCCGCCGGGCTGGGCCGACCGCGTACTGCGCGCCGGGCGGGCCCTGCTGCTGATCGACGGCGTGGACGAGGCCCCCGAAAATGAGCGCGAGGCGCTGCGCCGCAAGCTCCGCGACTGCACCGCCCTGTATCCGGGCAACGTCTGGATCGTCACCTCCCGCCCCTCCGCCGTCCGCGCCGACTGGCTGACGGCCGACGGCTTCACCGAGCTGTCGCTGGCCCCGATGAGCCGCGAGGACATCGCCGCGTTCATCCAACGCTGGCACCGCGCCGCGGCCCAGCAGGCCCCCGACGACCTGGACCGCCTGCCGCACTACGAACGCACGCTGCTCAACGCCGTACGCATCACCCGCGACCTGGGCCGGCTCGCCACCAACCCGCTGATGTGCGGCATGATCTGCGCCCTGCACCGCGACCGCCGCGGCTATCTGCCCAACGGCCGCAAGGAGTTGTACGAGGCCGCCCTGTCGATGCTGCTGGAGCGGCGGGACCGGGAGCGGGCCATGGGCACCACCGACGGCATCGACCTGCCGCGCCAGCCCAAGATCCAGCTGCTGCAGAAGCTGGCCCACTGGATGCTGGTCAACGGGCGTTCGGAGATGGACCGCGAGATCGCCGTGGACACCCTCGCGCAGCACCTGCCGGCCATCCCCGACGCCGCGCGCCAGGGCGGCCCCGAGGAGATATACCGCCATCTGCTGAACCGCACCGGGCTGCTGCGCGAACCGGCCCCGGGCACCGTCGACTTCGTGCACCGCACCTTCCAGGACTTCCTGGCCGCCCGCGCCACCGTGCAGCGCCACGACTTCGGGCTGCTGCTGAACCACGCCCACCTGTCCGAGTGGGAGGACGTCATCCGGATGGCCGTGGCGCTGGCCCGCCCCGACGAGTGCGCGGCGCTGCTGAACGGCCTGCTGGCTCCGCGCCCCGGCATCCGGGCCGCGGAGGCCCGGCACCGCAAGCTGCTCGCCGCGGCCTGTGTGGAGCACGCCACCGAACTCGACCCGGAGGTGCGCCACCGGGTGCGGCGCTTCACGCGCGACATGGTCCGCCCCAGCACCGTGGCCGGGGCCCGCGCGCTGGGCTGGATCGGCCCGATCGTCCTGGAGATGCTGCCGGAGCCGGCCGAGGTCTCGGACGGCGAGGCGTATCTGCTCGCGGTCACGGCCACGTCCATCGCCGACGACATGGCGATCGACTATCTCGCCGGGCTGCGCGGGCGGACGTATCCCGATGTGCGGGCGCAGCTGGCCGGTGCCTGGCGGCGGTACGACACCGCGCGCTACGCCCGGGAGATCATCGCCCACCTGGACCCGGACGAGCTGTTCTTCCCGGTGGCGGACGTGGAGGAGCTGGACGCCCTGCGGGGGCTCGGCGGCCGGCCGTACCTCCAGATCGCCGGGGAGTTCACCGTGGCCGAGCTGGTCGACGGCATCGTCCCGGCGGACGGCCTGGTCCGGCTCTGGCTGGCGTACGGCCTCGGGACCTCGATGGCGTGGCTGGCCGCGTTCCCCCGGCTGGAGGAACTGCGGATCAGCCGCCGGCTGCCGCCGGTGACCGGCGTACCGGACGGGATCCGCGTCGTCGAGCTGTGATATCGCGGTCCCGAGGGGCCGTACGCCTGCGAGCACGAGAGCCGGTGCCGGTCACGGCCTTGGAGACTTCGGGTCGCGGAATAATCCCTTCCGCATTTGTGCCGGACATCGGCGGAGCAATCCGGAATGACGATTTCCTTTTGCGCTCCGTGCAATAGCCGCGGCCGCTCCCGTACCGTCCGGGAAGGCCCGCATCCGCGGTTACGGATATCCGTTCGCGCCCGCCGCGGAAATACGCTTCCACGCGGGCCGGTACACGGACGCGACAACGCCGCGGCCCGGAACCTGGAGCAGGTTCCGGGCCGCGGCGGGTGCCGTAGCGGTCAGGCGCCGGGCGCCTGGTCCGTACCGGGCCTCACGCGTCCTTCGACAGGTCCGGGCCGCCGGCCGCGGACTCGACGGGCGGGGCGTCGGGCAGCGCCGACTTCTCCTCGCCGCGGAAGGTGAACTTGGCGTTCTCGCCCTCACCCTCGATGTCGACGACCACGATGTGGCCGGGGCGCAGCTCGCTGAAGAGGATCTTCTCGGAGAGAGCGTCCTCGATCTCGCGCTGGATGGTCCGGCGCAGCGGGCGGGCGCCCAGCACCGGGTCGTAGCCGCGCTTGGCGAGCAGCTTCTTGGCCTCACCGCTGAGCTCGATGCCCATGTCGCGGTCCTTCAGGCGCTCGTCCACCTTGGCGATCATGAGGTCGACGATCTGGATGATGTCTTCCTCGGTGAGCTGGTGGAAGACCACCGTGTCGTCCACACGGTTGAGGAACTCGGGCCGGAAGTGCTGCTTGAGCTCTTCGTTGACCTTGTTCTTCATCCGCTCGTAGCTGCTCTTGGTGTCGCCCTGGGCGGCGAAGCCCAGGTTGAAGCCCTTGGAGATGTCCCGGGTCCCGAGGTTGGTCGTCATGATGATGACCGTGTTCTTGAAGTCCACCACCCGGCCCTGGGAGTCGGTCAGGCGACCGTCCTCCAGGATCTGCAGCAGGGAGTTGAAGATGTCGGGGTGGGCCTTCTCCACCTCGTCGAACAGCACGACCGAGAACGGCTTGCGGCGCACCTTCTCGGTGAGCTGGCCGCCCTCTTCGTAGCCGACGTAGCCGGGAGGCGAGCCGAAGAGCCGGGAGACCGTGTGCTTCTCGCTGAACTCCGACATGTCGAGGGAGATCATCGCGTCCTCGTCGCCGAAGAGGAACTCGGCGAGCGTCTTGGACAGCTCGGTCTTACCGACACCGGACGGGCCGGCGAAGATGAACGAGCCACCGGGGCGCTTGGGGTCCTTCAGACCGGCCCGGGTACGGCGGATGGCCTGCGAGAGCGCCTTGATGGCGTCCTTCTGGCCGATGACGCGCTTGTGGAGCTCGTCCTCCATCCGCAGCAGCCGCGAGGACTCCTCCTCGGTGAGCTTGAAGACCGGGATGCCGGTCGCCGTGGCCAGGACCTCGGCGATCAGCTCGCCGTCGACCTCGGCGACGACGTCCATGTCGCCGGCCTTCCACTCCTTCTCCCGCTTCGCCTTCGCGGCCAGGAGCTGCTTCTCCTTGTCGCGCAGGCCCGCGGCCATCTCGAAGTCCTGCGAGTCGATCGCGGACTCCTTCTCCCGGCGCACATCGGCGATCTTCTCGTCGAACTCGCGGAGGTCCGGCGGCGCGGTCATCCGGCGGATGCGCATCCGGGAGCCGGCCTCGTCGATCAGGTCGATCGCCTTGTCCGGCAGGAAGCGGTCGGAGATGTAGCGGTCGGCCAGCTGGGCGGCCTGGACCAGGGCCTCGTCCGTGATGGAGACGCGGTGGTGCGCCTCGTAACGGTCGCGCAGGCCCTTGAGGATCTCGATGGTGTGCGGCAGCGACGGCTCCGCGACCTGGATGGGCTGGAAGCGGCGCTCCAGGGCCGCGTCCTTCTCCAGGTACTTGCGGTACTCGTCGAGCGTCGTCGCACCGATGGTCTGCAGCTCACCGCGCGCCAGCATCGGCTTGAGGATGCTCGCGGCGTCGATCGCGCCCTCGGCGGCGCCCGCACCCACCAGAGTGTGGAGCTCGTCGATGAACAGGATGATGTCGCCGCGGGTGCGGATCTCCTTGAGCACCTTCTTCAGGCGCTCCTCGAAGTCACCGCGGTAGCGGGAGCCGGCGACCAGGGCGCCCAGGTCCAGGGTGTAGAGGTGCTTGTCCTTGAGGGTCTCGGGCACCTCGCCCTTGACGATGGCCTGGGCCAGGCCCTCGACGACCGCCGTCTTGCCGACGCCGGGCTCGCCGATGAGGACCGGGTTGTTCTTGGTACGGCGGGACAGCACCTGCATGACCCGCTCGATTTCCTTCTCGCGCCCGATGACCGGGTCGAGCTTGGTCTCGCGGGCGGCCTGCGTCAGGTTGCGGCCGAACTGGTCCAGGACCAGCGAGGTCGAGGGGGTGCCCTCGGCCGGGCCGCCTGCGGTGGCGGCCTCCTTGCCCTGGTAGCCGGAGAGCAGCTGGATGACCTGCTGCCGCACCCGGTTCAGATCGGCGCCCAGCTTCACGAGGACCTGGGCGGCGACGCCCTCGCCCTCGCGGATCAGGCCGAGCAGGATGTGCTCCGTACCGATGTAGTTGTGGCCGAGCTGAAGGGCCTCGCGGAGCGACAGCTCCAGGACCTTCTTCGCACGGGGGGTGAAGGGGATGTGGCCGGACGGGGCCTGCTGCCCCTGGCCGATGATCTCCTCCACCTGCTGGCGGACCGCCTCGAGCGAAATCCCGAGGCTCTCCAGGGCCTTAGCGGCGACACCCTCACCCTCGTGGATCAGGCCCAGGAGGATGTGCTCGGTGCCGATGTAGTTGTGGTTGAGCATCCGGGCTTCTTCCTGAGCCAGGACGACAACCCGCCGCGCACGGTCGGTGAACCTCTCGAACATCGTTAATCGCTCCTCAGAGCGGTCAGGCAGTTAGGGGTCGGTCCCCTCCCTGTCCTTCCGCATGCTAGTCCCGTGGGACGGGACAGCTCATTCCAACTGCCGACATCCGTCCGGATCACCCCCGCGTCGGCGGGGAAATCTGCTGCCGAACAGCCGACATCTGCTCCAACCCGATGGTGCGAGACGATGTTCCCGCAGGCCAGGCATATACGCCCCGGGCCAGTACGCCCGTGGCGAACGCGCCCTCGACCGACACGCCCGCCCGGAGTCCGCCGCCGCTCCGGAAAAAGCGCTGCGCACGCCGCTGCACCGTCTCTTCCCACCGGTAATGTCTTACCCGCCGCCACTGACACTCCATGCGGCGCGGGCCCGTTCCCTCCGCTACGGGCGAACACCCGAGCGCCGTTCAATGCGCCGTCACGCCCCGCCACACCCCTTCCCCGGCGACAGTACGTACCCGTACGTCAACCCAGCGTAACTTCTCGGGGCTTGGTGAGTTGCTCCGGGTATGCCCGTCGCGATCCCGCGATCCCGCTTCCCCCTCGCCGCCGTACGGCGGTGGTACGAGGACGAGCTGCGCTGGCCGACCACCGGCACGGAACCGGTGGAGCTGCTCACCGGGGAGCGCTTCGACGCCCTGGACCTGCCCGCCGACGCGGGCCGGGCCGTGCTGGGGCGGGTGGGCCGCACGGGGCCCGTGGCGATCGACCACAGCGGCGCCGCCGGCCCCAGGATGCTCATGCTCGTGGCCGCCGGTGCGGCCGAGGAGCTGGCCGGTCTCCTGGAATGGCTGGAATGGGGCTCGCTGGGGCTGGATCTGACCGCGCGCGGGACCGGGGACCGGATGCCCGCGCCGTCACCGCCGCCGGCCCCGCACGCGCGATGGCCGTACGGAACCGGTCCGCGGGAGGCCGCGGGGTGGGTGCGGCCTCCCGAGCCGGGGTACGAGATCGAGGCCGGCCTGCCCACCACGGGGAACGGGGCAGGGCGCGGGGGCCGCGGAATTCCCCTCGCTGATCGCCAGGGGCGCGCCCCCGACCTCGTACGACTCGTGAGCGCGGCGGCCACGGAATGCCACCGGGCCCGTTTGCTGCGCAGTCGTCAAGCTCGAAGACAAACGGAACGCGGGTACGGCGATCAGCCGTTCGCCTTCTCGAACGCCTCACGGATCTCCGCGGGCACCCGGCCGCGGTCATTGACGTTGTAGCCGTTCTCCTTGGCCCACGCGCGGATCTTCGCGGTGTCCTGGCTGCCGCCGGAAGACGCCCGTGCCTTGCCGCGGCCGGCGGAACGGCCACCGGTCTTGCGGCCGGCCTTCACGAACTCCGCGAGCGACTCGCGCAGCTTGTGGGCGTTGTCGTCGGACAGGTCGATCTCGTAGGACTTGCCGTCGAGGGCGAACGTCACGGTCTCATGGGCCTCGCCGCCGTTGAGGTCGTCGACAAGAAGAACCTGAACCTTCTGTGCCACCGGTTTCCCTTTCATCGAATGTGGATTACGACGGAAAGCAAACCGCTTTTCCGGGAAAAACACAAACCCCTGGGTAGGGTTCAGTTGCACGGCCGCCGGGGAACGCTTGCTTCCACAGCTATGAGATAGGGGCGCGATTCGGACATAGAACGCTGATCACAGGTGCAGAAGCATGCGGCTGTTGCCCAGGGTGTTGGGCTTCACTCGTTCGAGACCGAGGAACTCGGCAACGCCCTCGTCATAGGAACGCAGCAGCTCGCTGTAGACATCGCCGTCGACGGGCGTCTCACCGATCTCCACGAAGCCGTGCTTGGCGAAGAAGTCCACTTCGAAGGTGAGGCAGAAAATGCGCCGCACTCCGAGCCAGCCCGCGGTGCGCAGCAGCTTGTCGAGGACTTGGTGGCCGACTCCGGTGCCCTTCAGGCGCGGGTCCACGGCCAATGTGCGCACTTCGGCCAGGTCTTCCCACATGACGTGCAGGGCTCCGCAGGCGACGACCGCGGCGTCCTCGTCCCGCTCGGCCACCCAGAACTCCTGGATGTCCTCGTAAAGCGTCACGGTGGCTTTGTCGAGCAGGATGCCGTCCGGCGAGTAGGCGTCGATGAGGGCACGTACGGCCGGTACATCGCTGGTCCTGGCGCGGCGGACGGTGACTCCATTGGATAGCGGCGGCATGCGGCGACGCTATCGCCCCGAGTCGCCGGAACCCGCCGCGGGTACTTCCCCCGCTTCCGCTTCCCCCGCATCCGCAGGTGCGGCGGCTTCGGGTTCCGCGCGCTCCGCTTGCGGCGCGGCCGGCGCGGGTTCCGCCGGTTCGTCGGCCTGCACCATCCGTACGGCATCCCGGAGCGCATGGCGCTGTTCCGGCGACATCATGCCGAAGAAGGCCACCAGAGCGGCGGCGGGGTTGTCACTGGCGGACCACGCTTCGTTCATGAGTGCGGCCGCGTAGGCGGCACGAGTGGAGACCGCCTCATATCGATAGGCGCGCCCTTCGGCTTCGCGGCGCACCCAGCCCTTCTGATGGAGGTTGTCCAATACGGTCATCACCGTCGTGTAGGCGATCGACCGTTCCTTCTGCAGGTCTTCCAGGACTTCCCGAACGGTGACCGGGCGGTTCCACTCCCACACCCGCGTCATGACCGCGTCTTCCAGATCACCCAAGCGTCGTGGCACACCAGCACAATAGTGGGAGATGTCGCGAATGCCGGTTCTTACCCGATTGATTTGCCCCGGAAAAAGGCCGTACGGCCCGAGACACGCAATCTCGGGCCGTACGGGACGGGTGCGGCGCGCAAGGCCGTCGGGCCGCCGAACGGACGGGCGAATTCCGTCGGCGGCCGGGGCCGGGCGGGAGCGGCCGGAGCGGTCCGGCCGCCGCGGGTCAGGCGCCGTGGGCCTTGGGCTCCTGGCGGGCGCCCTCGGCGCGGGCCAGCGCGGCGTCGACCGCCGCGTCCTCCTTGGACTTGTTCTCGCCGCCCTGGCTCTTCACGATCGTCACGATGAGCGCGACGAACGCCACGGCCATCACCACGGGCGGTACCAGCGCTGCGACGTAATCCATGACCAGGGGCCTCCTTCGGGAGTGAGGCTTCCAGAGTACGCAGCGCTCAGGCGGTCCGGGCCGCGGGGGGCGGCACCGGCTTGCGGCGTGGCGGGAACACCTCGCCCGGCGTGGGGACGGGGCGCCCGGGGCGCGGCGCCTTCGGCTGGGGGCGCACGGGTGCGGGCCGCGGCGCGGGCTCGGGCTCCCCGGCACCCCGGCCGCCCGGGAGCGCGCGCAGCCGGGCCCGTACGAACTGCTCGGCCAGACTTTCGCAGCGGCGCAGCAGGGCGGTGCGGCGCGCGTTCTCGTCCGGCCCCCGGGCGCCCGCGCACAGCGAGCGCAGGGCGGCGAGGTCGGCGGGGGCGGGGTCGTAGCCGGCCGCCAGGGCCTCCTGGAGCTGCGCCAGGTAGCCGCTGGCGGAGCCGGGCAGGGCTTCCCGGTAGCGGGCGAGGTCGGTGAGGAGGAAGGCGCGCAGCCGTCCGCCCTCGCGCGCCGCCTCGTCCACGGCCTCGGCGAGCCGCAGATATTCCTGGACCTCCTGGGCGCCGTCGGCGTCGTAGGCCGCCGGGGCGTCCGGGGCACCGGTCGTGTGGCGCGTCGGCCGGAGGGCGACGGCGAGGGCGCGCCGCAGCACGCGCAACTCGTCGGCGCTGAAGGCCATACCGCCGCGGGATCCGTATGGCATAGGCATGACCCGACCTTACGTCTCCGGTGGACAAAATCCGCTTAACGCGATTGGAACGCCAAAAGTGTCGCGTAACTGAACTTGACGGACAAAAACTGTCACTGGTGAACAAGGGGCCAAGTGGGCATACCACCCGGCCAGTCGGGGCACATCGGGCCGGCGTGGAGCAGACGGGTCCGTGCGGGACGGGAGGGGAGCGGCCGTCGCGGGCGGGTCCGTGGAGGACGGGTCGGACGGGTCCGTACAGGGCGAGGTGGACGGGTCCGTACAGGGCGAGGTGGACGGGTCCGTACAGGGCGGGGCGGGCCCAGCCGTCGCGGGCCCGCCTGTCCCGTACGGATCGGCCCGTCCCGTACGGATCAGCCTGTCCCGTACGGATCAGCCTGTCCCGTACGGATCAGCCCATCCCGTACGGATCAGCCCATCCCGTACGGATCAGCCTCGGGGAACGTTGCGCTCGTACACCAGGCGCAGTCCGATCAGCGTCAGCCACGGTTCGTGCTCGTCGATGACCGAGGACTCGCCGAGCACCATGGGCGCCAGCCCGCCGGTGGCGATCACCGTCACGTCGTCCGGGTCGTCGGCGAGTTCCCTGGCCATGCGCTGGACCACGCCGTCCACCTGCCCGGCGAAGCCGTACAGGATGCCGGACTGCATGGCCTCGACGGTGTTCTTGCCGATGACGCTGCGCGGCCGGGCCAGTTCGATCTTGCGGAGCTGGGCGCCCTTCACGCCGAGCGCGTCCACCGAGATCTCGATGCCGGGGGCGATCACGCCGCCGACGTACTCGCCGCGCGCGCTGACCGCGTCGAACGTGGTGGCCGTACCGAAGTCCACGACCACCGCCGGGCCGCCGTACAGCTCCACCGCCGCCAGCGCGTTGATGATCCGGTCGGCGCCGACCTCCTTGGGGTTGTCCATGAGGATCGGCACGCCCGTCTTGACGCCCGGCTCGACCAGGATGGCCGGCACGTCGCCGTAGTAGCGCCGGGTGACCTCGCGCAGCTCGTGGAGGACGGAGGGGACGGTGGAGCAGATGGCGATGCCCTCGATGCCGTCGCCCAGCTCCTCGCCCAGCAGCGGGTGCATGCCCATCAGGCCCTGGAGGAGGACGGCGAGTTCGTCGGCGGTGCGGCGGGCGTCGGTGGAGATGCGCCAGTGCTCGACGATCTCCTCGCCGTCGAACAGGCCGAGGACGGTGTGGGTGTTGCCCACGTCGATGGTCAGCAGCATGGGCGTCAGCGCTCCTCGCGCAGGTCGAGGCCGATGTCGAGGACCGGGGAGGAGTGCGTGAGCGCGCCCACGGCCAGGTAGTCCACGCCGGTCTCGGCGTAGGCGCGGGCGTTGTCCAGGGTGAGCCCGCCGGAGGACTCCAGGGCCGCCCGCCCGGCCACCAGCGCCACGGCCTCGCGCGTCTGCCCGGGGGTGAAGTTGTCCAGCAGGATCAGGTCGGCGCCCTCGGCGAGGATCGGCGGGATCTGGTCCAGCCGGTCCACCTCCACCTCGATCGGCAGGCCCGGGAAGCCGTCGCGTACGGCCTTGAACGCCTCGGCCACGCCGCCCGCCGCGACCACGTGGTTGTCCTTGATCAGGGCCGCGTCCGACAGCGACATGCGGTGGTTGACGCCGCCGCCGCAGCGCACCGCGAACTTCTCCAGGGCGCGCAGGCCGGGCGTCGTCTTACGGGTGTCGCGGACCTTGGCCCGGGTGCCCTCCAGGGCGTCGGCCCAGGCGCGGGTGGCGGTGGCGATGCCGGACAGGCGGCACAGCAGGTTCAGGGCGCTGCGCTCGGCGGTGAGCAGGTCGCGGGTGCGGGCGGTGACGCTGAGCAGCTTCTGCCCGGCCGCGACGCGGTCGCCGTCCTCGACGTGCCGTTCCACCTCGAACTCGGTGGTGCACACCAGGGACAGCACGGCCTCGGCGACCCGCAGGCCGGCCACGGTGCCCGCCTGGCGGGCGGTGAAGTCGGCGGTGGCCACGGCCTCTTCGGGCACGGTCGCGACGGTGGTCACGTCCACGCCCTGGTCGAGGTCCTCCGCGAGGGCCACGTGGGCGATGTCCTCGACCTGTACGGGATCCAGGCCGGCGTCGACCAGGAGGGCGGCGAGGGAGGGGTCCAGGCCGCAGGCGGCCGGGTCGAGTTCGTACGCACCGTCGCCGTCGCCGCAGCCGCAGGAGTCGCCGCAGCCGCCTTGGGGAGCCGGAGCCTGGTCCGGGCTCTGGCCCGCGGCCTGGTCCGGACGGCCGATCTGGTGCAGGGAGAGGTCGTCGGGAGTGCTCACTGGGTCGGCTCCGTTTCGGGCGCGGGTGCGGCGGTCGTCGCGGGGAACGCGGCGGTGTCGGTCGTACGGATGTGCAGGGTGTGCGGCGGGCGGTGGGTGACCAGGAAGTGCCGCTGCCAGTGGGAATCGTCCCGGTCGGCGTGGTCCTCGCGCCAGTGGCAGCCGCGGGTCTCCTCGCGGCGCATCGCGCCGGAGACCAGCACCCGGGCGACCAGGAGGAGGTTGGTGACCTCCCATGCCTCGACACCGGGTTCGGCGGGCTTGGGGCGGTCGGCGGGGGGCGGGGTGGTTCCGGTGGTCCCGTCCGGGCCGGTGGCCGCTTCGGCCGCGGCGCGCTGGAGGCGGGCGAGCGCGGTGGCGGCCTCGGCGAGGCTGGTGGCGGAGCGCAGCACTCCGGCGCCCGCGGTCATGATCCGCTGGATCGTGATGCGCGCCTCGGGGGCGAGCAGCGGTACGGGGGCGGCGGCGGGCTCGATGGCCGGCCCCGGGCGGCCGGCAGGGGCGGACGTGATGTCGTCCGCGATGCGCTCCGCGAAGACCAGTCCCTCCAGGAGGGAGTTGGAGGCGAGCCGGTTGGCGCCGTGCACGCCGGTGCACGCGACCTCGCCGCACGCGTACAGCCCCGGCACGGTCGTACGGCCGTACAGGTCGGTCCGTACGCCGCCGGAGGCGTGGTGCGCGGCGGGCGCGACCGGGATCGGCTCGGTGACCGGGTCGTTGCCGTGGGCGCGGCAGGCGGCGAGGATGGTCGGGAAGCGCTGCTCCCACATCTGCGCGCCGAAGTGCCGGGCGTCCAGGTACATGTGCTCGGTGCCCCGCTCCTGGGCGTGGCGCAGGATCGCCTTGGCGACGATGTCGCGCGGGGCCAGTTCGGCCAGTTCGTGCTGTCCGACCATGAAGCGGACACCGTCGGCGTCCACCAGGTGGGCGCCCTCGCCGCGTACCGCTTCCGAGATGAGCGGCTGCTGGCCTTCCGCGTCCGGGCCGAGATAGAGGACCGTCGGGTGGAACTGGACGAATTCGAGGTCGGAGATCTCGGCGCCGGCCCGCAGCGCGAGGGCGACGCCGTCGCCCGTGGAGACGGCCGGGTTGGTGGTCGCGGAGAAGACCTGGCCCATGCCGCCGGTCGCGAGGACGACCGCGGGGGCGTGCACGGCGCCCACGCCGTCGTGCTGGCCCTCGCCCATGACGTGCAGGGTGACGCCTGCGGTGCGGCCGTCGGCGTCGGTGAGCAGGTCGAGGACGAGCGCGTTCTCGATGGTGCGCAGGCCCTGGGCGCGTACGGCGTCGACCAGGGCGCGGGAGATTTCGGCGCCGGTCGCGTCACCACCCGCGTGCGCTATGCGGCGGCGGTGGTGCCCGCCTTCGCGGCCGAGGGCTATTTCGTCGGTGCCGGGCGCGGTGTCGAAGCGCGCGCCGGTGGCGATGAGGCGGCGGACGGCGTCCGGGCCTTCGGTGACCAGGGTGCGTACGGCGTCCTCGTCGCACAGTCCGGCGCCCGCCACGAGCGTGTCGGTCAGGTGCTGCTCGGGGGTGTCGCCCTCGCCGAGCGCGGCGGCGACGCCACCCTGGGCCCAGCGCGTGGAGCCGTCGTCCAGGCGGGCCTTGGTCACCACGACGGTGCGGCGGCCCGCGGCGGCGCAGCGCAGGGCGGCGGTCAGGCCCGCGACTCCCGACCCGACCACGACGACGTCGGCCTCGATGGACCAGCCGGGGGCCGGGGCGTGGAGGCGCAGGGTGGGGTTCTGGTGGCTGGTGGGGGTGTCGGGGCCGGTGGGAGTTTCAGGGCCGGTGGGGCCGGTGCCGGTCATCGGAGCGCTCCGAACGTGAGGCGGATGTTGTCGATGAGGCGGGTGGTGCCGACCTTGGCGGCGACCGCGAGGACGGCCTCACCCTCGTAGGTGTCCGGGACCTCTGTGAAGTCGGACGGGTCGACGAGCGCCACGTAGTCGAGCGCGAGCGGCGGGTTGAGGCGGGTGGCGTCCTCAAGGACCGCGCGGGCCGCGGCGCGGGCCACCGCGGGGGCGCGCAGCGGGGTGGCGACGGCGTGCGCGAGGGCGTGCGCGTCGGCTGCCGCGCGGTCCTCGCCGAGGGCGGCGAGCGCCGCGGAACGGTCGTGTGCGCGGTGTGCCGCCTGCGTCGTACAGGAGGCCCGGTCGCGCAGCGCTTCTTCGGCGGCGAGCCGGTCGCGGGCCGCGAACAGGGCCCGGGACAGTGCCAGGGCGGTACGGCGCTCGGCGGTGGAGAGGTAGCGGTTGCGGCTGGAGAGCGCCAGTCCGTCGTCCTCGCGGACGGTGGGGACGCCGACGATCCGTACGCCGAAGTTGAGGTCGGTCACCATGCGCTCTATGACGGCCAGTTGCTGCGCGTCCTTCTGGCCGAACAGGGCCACGTCGGGGCGGGTGAGGTGCAGCAGCTTGCCGACGACGGTCAGGACGCCGTCGAAGTGGCCGGGCCGGCTGGCGCCCTCCAGGAGGTCGCCCATCGGGCCGGCGGCTATCCGTATCCGCGGCGCCCCGCCCGGGTAGACCTCGTCGACGCCCGGCGCGAACACCACGTCCGCACCCGCCGCGCCGGCCAGTACGAGGTCCGCCTCCAGGGTGCGCGGATAGCGGTCGAGGTCCTCGCCGGCCCCGAACTGGAGCGGGTTGACGAAGACGGTGACGACGACGAGCCCGTCCGGCCCGACCTGGTCGCGGGCCGCGCGGACCAGCGTCGCGTGGCCCTCGTGGAGAGCACCCATGGTCATGACGACGGCCCGCTGCCCGGCCCGGTCCGGCAGGGCGCGCAGCTCGGCCGCGGTGTGCACGAGGCGGGGGCGCGGGGCGGTCATCGGTCGCCTTCTTCGGGGTGGTCGGTGGGAGGGTCTTCGGGGTGGTCGGTGGGCGGATCGTGCGGGTGGTCGGGGCCCTGGCCCTCCTGCCGGCCGCTCGCGGTGCCGCCGGTGCTGCCGGTGCTGCCGGTGCTGCCGGTACTGCCGGTACTGCCGGTACTGCCGGTACTGCCGGTACTGCCGGTACCGACGTTCGCCAGGACGCCCAGCAGGTCCTCGGCCAGCTCCGGCTTCAGCAGGCCGTGCGCGAGGGCGCGGTCGGCGGTCGTACGGGCCATGGCGAGGTAGCCCTCGACGCTCTGCGGCGCGTGTTTGCGCAGCTCGGAGACGTGCGCGGCGACGGTACCGGCGTCGCCGCGGGCGACCGGGCCGGTCAGCGCGGCGTCCCCCGAGCGCAGCGCGTTGTCGAGGGCCGCGCCCAGCAGCGGGCCGAGCATGCGGTCCGGCGCGCCGACCCCGGCGCTCCGGAGCAGTTCCATGGCCTGCGCCACCAGGGTGACCAGGTGGTTCGCGCCGATCGCGAGGGCCGCGTGGTAGAGCGGACGGGCGTCCTCCTCGATCCACTCCGGTTCCCCGCCCATCTCGATGACCAGCGCCTCGGCGGCCATCCGCAGCGGTTCGGGCGCGGTGATCCCGAAGGAACAGCCTGCCAGCCGCTGTACGTCCACGGGGGTGCCGGTGAAGGTCATCGCCGGGTGGAGGGCGAGCGGCAGCGCGCCGGCGCGGGTGGCCGGGTCGAGGACGGCCGTACCGAACCGGCCCGAGGTGTGCACGAGCAGCTGGCCCGGCCGTACGGCGCCGGTCTCGGCGAGGCCCGCGACGAGCCCCGGGAGGGCGTCGTCGGGCACGGTGAGCAGCACCAGCTCGGCGCGCTCCAGCACCTCGGACGGGGAGACGATCGGGACGTCGGGCAGCAGCGCCGCGGCGCGCCGTACGGAGGCGTCGGAGACGCCGGACACGGCGACCGGCCGGTGCCCGGCGAGCTGCAGCGACGCGGCGAGGGCAGGGCCGACACGGCCCGCGCCGACGACTCCGACGGTCAGCCGGGCGGGGCGGTCCTGGGCCTCGGTGGGTGGGATTGTGTTCACGCGGCGATGGCCTTCCGTTCCAGTCCGCGGGGGGTACCGGACGATTCGTTGGCCATGCTACGCGAGTGTTTCCGGCGGTCTTCAGGGCTGCACGCAGGGTGAGACGTGCGTCTCGTACCGCGTCTCGCACCGCGTCGCCGGCCGCTCTCCGAACGTTTTCCACAGGCTTGCCGGGCGGCCCGGGGTGGGTTTTCCACAGGGGTGGCAGGGGTGGGCCGGGACCCGTCATGGTTGGGGTGGCAGCGGGGCCGGAGGCCGGTGAGCGGGAATCGAGGGGGAGGGGTAGGTCGAGGTGGAGCGGTACGTACAAGTTCTCAGGTCAGGGCCTGGCGTACGGCGCGCCGGAAGCGGGCCAGCGGGCGGTCCGCCGGCGGGGTGACGACGGCCCGGAAGCGGAGCCACTGGCGGATCTCCCGCAAGGCCTGGAGGTCACCGGTGCCGGGCGGCGGGGGCGGAAGCTCGCCGCGCTGGGCGGCACGGTAGGCGTCGAGCATGTGCTGCTGGGATGCGTCCATGGGCACCACAGTGGGGCTGCCCGACGGCTGGCGGCTCATCGTTTGACGGGAGCCGTCAAACGATGACGGCGCAGGTCGGGGGGTGCGCATGATGGGTGGGGAGATAGTGGAGGGGGTGGGTGGCGTGACTGCGTGGGTTGTGTGAGTCGTGTGGCTGCGTGGGTTGCGTGATTGGCGTGGCTGCGTGGGTTGCGTGATCACGTGGACGTGTGACCGCGTGACCGCGTGGCGCGTGGACCGCATGGACGCGTGGACCGCATGGACGCGTGGACCGCATGGACGCGTGGACCGCATTAACCGCGAGACAGCATGAAGTCATGAGGGGGTGGGAGGGCAGGGGAGGGGGGAGGCCCCCGAGGGGGCCGGTGAACGTTAAGGGCCCGATGAATGCCGAGGCCCGGCGAACGCCAAAGGCCCGACGAACGCCAAAGGCCCGGCAAACGCCAAAGCCCGGCGAACGCCGAGGCCCGATAAGCGCGAGCCCCCGACGAGCGCAAGGCTTCCGATTAGCGCGCCCCACAGGCCCCATAAGCACACCGCACAAACACACCCAGCCCCTGCTCCCACCACCAGACCCAGCCCAGCCCCCGCACCCGCACCCGCACCCGCACCCGCACCCGCACCC
>NZ_JOCQ01000055.1 GCF_000720725.1 Streptomyces rimosus subsp. rimosus | reverse complement strand
GTCCCGGGCGTAACGGTTGATCAGACCCGTCAGCGCCGCGCGGAAGCCCTCCTCGTGCGTACCGCCCTCATGCGTGTGGATCGTGTTGGCGAAGGAGTAAACCCCCTCGCTGAACTGGCTGTTCCACTGCATCGCCACCTCGGCGGACAGCATCTGCGCACTGTCCTCGGCCTGGATGGAGATGATCGAGGGATGGACGGGCTCGCTCTTGCGGGCGTTGAGGTGGCGGACGTAGTCGACGATGCCGCCCTGGTAGCAGTACGTCACCGAGCGGGCCTGCCCGGTGTCCGCCGCGCCCGCGGTGTCCTGGTCGGCGCCGGCCACCGCCCGCGCGGACGCACGCTCGTCGGTCAGCGTCAGGGTCAGTCCCGCGTTGAGGAAGGCCATCTCCTGGAAGCGGCGGGCGAGGGTTTCGAAGGAGTACTCAGTGGTCTCGAAGATGCCGCCGTCGGCCCAGAACGTCAGTGAGGTACCGGTGCCGGTGACGGCTTCGTGGCGGGCCAGCGGCGCGACGGGCACGCCGCTCTTGTACTCCTGGCTCCAGCGGTGGCCGTCGGTCCGTATCTCCACCGACAGGCGGGTGGACAGGGCGTTGACGACGGACAGGCCCACGCCGTGCAGGCCACCGGAGACCGCGTAACCGCCGCCGCCGAACTTGCCGCCCGCGTGCAGCACCGTCAGCACGACCTCCACGGCCGGCTTCTGCTGTACGGGGTGGAGGCCCACCGGGATGCCGCGGCCGTTGTCGGTGACGCGCACGCCGCCGTCCGCGAGGATCGTCACGTCGATCCGGTCCGCGACCCCGGCCAGCGCCTCGTCCACGGAGTTGTCGACGATCTCCTGCACGAGGTGGTGCAGGCCGCGCTCGCCGGTCGAGCCGATGTACATGCCCGGCCGCTTGCGGACCGCGTCCAGGCCCTCAAGGACGGTGATCGCACTGGCGTCGTAGGCGGCTGCCGCGCCGTCGGCACCGTTGCCCGAAAGGGCAGCATCCGGCGGCGGTGCCGCCAGGCCGTCGGTGCCGGCCGACGGGGCCGGGGAGCCGGTCGACGTGGTGGGGGAGGAGATGCCGGAATCGGTCACAGAGCGCTCTTTTCTGGCACGACAAGCCGCGCTCCCGCCGGGAGCGGGAGCGGACTGTCATCGGATGGCTGCCGGCCGTGGGCAGGCCGACAAAGGCCCGCAAAACGGGCCGTCGTCTCAAGGTTCACTATAGAGCCGAGAACGTCGTCCAGGTTACCTGGTGTCGGATCGGAACGCAGCGATACAGGCCGCGCAATGGCCCCTGGGGGGCCACGCGAGGCCTTCAGTCGATCCCCCCTGCGCCGGGGAGCTCACAAGCTCTCAGAACGGCGTATGCGGCTTCGCATCCGGCGGCGGTGGAATTCCTGGAAAAAGACTCCTCGGCGCGGCCCGCAGTGGCCCTCTGGTGACCTTCGGCGGGGCCGGGAAGCGGTGAACGCCCGTTCCCGGTATCGACGGGCAGGTCTGGCCGTTTCAGGCCGTCCAGTGCCCGGGCAGCGCCTTCCGGGCTCCTCGGTATACGCCCTGACCTGCACGGAGAGCGCTACGCTTCGGCGGGGCGCGAGCCTGCCCGGTGGCGGGGAAGCGAGCGGGCTGGGCGGATGTGCCGAGGGCGAGGGGCGCCGGTGATCTGCGATACGGGGCGCGGCTGTGATGGACGGCGCGTCGATTCAAAGGATCGCGCGGCCGAAAGGCCGCGCGATCGACTGCACGTTCTGGGCTGTCAGCTTCCCGGCAGCAGGGTCCCGTGGGCCCTGCGCTCCGTCACTTCCCGTCTCCCGACGTCGACGGTGCCGGATGTACGGGGCACTTCGGCTCCTCGACCGGCGTCCGCCGCTTCAGCGGCTGTTCGCGGGCCACCGCGACGGCGTGCTTGCCGGGGACGAGAGTGGCGTGCCACATGCGCTGGGCCTCCGGCGCGGGGTCGGCGGGGCTCAGCCGTACGTGCCGGAGCACCTCGCGGGTGATGATCTTCATCTCCATCGTGGCGAGCTGCGCGCCGACGCAGTAACGGCGGCCGCCGCCGAACGGCAGGAACGACTTCTGCGCCGGTTTGGCGTCGTCGCCGAGGAAGCGTTCCGGCCGGAACTCCCCGGCGTCCGGGTACACCGCACGGTCCTGGAGGATCAGCGAGAACATCGGGATGGCCACCCAGCCGGCCGGAACCCCGTACTCGCCGAGCCGCAGCGGCTTGTCCAGCAGACGCCCCATGCCGAAGATCACCGGACGGGACCGCAGCGCCTCCTTGACGACCGCGTCGAGGTAGGTGTCGTCCTCGTCCCGCTCCACCTCCTCCTGGAGGCGCGCCAGTACCTCCGGGGTGCGCATCAGCCGCTCGAAGGTCCACGACAGACCGGTCGCCGTGGTCTCCAGGCCGGCCTCCAGGAGAGTGAGCAGTTCGTCGCGGATCTCCTGGTCGCCGAGCGGACGGCCCTGGTCGTCCCGGGCGCGCAGCAACCGCCCCAGGACGTCGTCGGCGTCCTCGTTCTCCTCGGCCCTGCGCCGGGCGATCTCCGCGAACAGGATGCGGTCCACCGTCTTGACGGCCTGCGCGGCGCGGGTCGTCGGCAGGAACGGCAGGCGCATCGCCAGCGGAGACTCCTGTGCCCAGGCGCGCAGGCGGGCGGGCGTCAGGAACAGGGCCGCGGAGCCGGTGGCCTTGGACAGCTCGATGAGGCCGGCCCGTAACCGGGCTCCCTGTTCGGCGTCCCGGACCCCGAAGACCAGTCGCAGGATGACCTCCAGCGTGATGGTCTGCATGTGCTCGCGCAGTGCGAACGGCCTGCCGAGCGGCCACGTCCTGATGTCCCGTGCGGCGATCTCGGCGATCAGCTCGGGATAGCCCGCGATGGACCGGCCGTGCAGGGTGGGGCTGAGCAGCTTGCGGTGGCGCCACCATTCCTCGCCGTCGTTGGTGAGCAGCGAGTGCCGGCCGACCCACGGCACGTACCCCGCGCGCAGCGCTCCGGCGCGGTTGCCGTCGCCGTCGGTGCGGTAGATCTCGGCGGCCAGCTCCGCGGTCGCGACCACGACCTGCGGCGGAAAGCCGAGCAGTTTCATGCGGAACACCGGACCGTACCGCCGGCGCAGGGTCTCGAAGTAGCGGACCGGATCGCGCATGTGGAGGGTCTGCAGGAAGGCAGGCTGTCGCGATCCGGGAGGAAGGGGAAGCATCTTTTTCTCCATTCTCCAGCGTCTGTCGAGTTTTGGACCTGTGGTGGGAGTCCTGCGGGGCGGTTCTCCGGGGATTTGCCGGCGGTCGGGGAGGACAATGGGCCGGAAGCGGGAGGGGTGGAGGCTGGCAGGGATACTAGATGTGGACCGGCCGGCTGCCGTCGCGCGGTTTACCGGTCGTTAGGGAAATCCTTAGTTGCGCAGGGAGCCCGGCGGAGACCGTCAGGGAGCGCTGCTACGCTCTGCGGAATTCACCGAATTGCCGCCAGAGGTTGCATGCCCGCTCGGGCGAGCGGCACTTTCACGCCACACGGACCGTGTTTCAGGCCATAGCGTCCCGGAGAGCTTGGGGTTTCATGCGAGCCATCATCGCCGAAAGTCCGCCGGATGAGGTCGCGCGCACAGCGGGCGGTAAAGGGAAGAATCTATTTGCCCTTTCGGGCAAGGGCATCGATGTACCGCGATGGGCGGTGGTGGGTCTCGATGTGTTCCAGGAGTTCATCGCCGCGCTCGATGAGCCGGGGCGGATGGAGGCGCTGCTCGGCGAGGTCACCCCGGATTCCGTGGGACGCGTTTCCGGGCAGCTGGCCGGCCTCATCGAGTCGGCGGAGCTGCCCGAAAGGGCAACGTCGGTCATCGAGGACGCCTACACCCGGGTGGGGGGCGGCCGGGTCGCGGTCCGCTCCTCCGGCGCCGAGGAGGACGGCGCCCGGCTGTCCTTCGCCGGGCAGTTCGCCACCTCCCTGAACGTCACCGGGCTCGACGAGGTCAAGGCACACGTCAAGAAGTGCTGGGCGTCGGCCTTCTCCGAGCGGTCGCTCGTCTACCGGCTGCGCCACGGGCTGCCGTTGCGCGGCGCGGGCCTCGCCGTCGTCGTACAGGAAATGGTGGCTGCCGAGCGCAGCGGCGTGCTGTTCACCGCCGACCCGGTTGCCGGCGACCGGAGCCGGTACGTGGTCAGTTCGGTCTACGGGCTGGGCGAGGGCCTGGTCTCGGGGGCCGTCGACGCCGACACCGTGACGCTCGACGCCGCCACGGGCGCGGTGGCCGAAACCGTGCTGGGCGACAAGCGGGAGCGCTACCACGCGGCCGAGGCGGGGTCCGGGTGCCGGATCAGCGAAGTGCCGCGGGCCGAGCGGGAGAAGTTGTCGCTGACCCCGAAGGAACTGGCGCAGCTGCACGAAGCCGGGATGCGCATCCACGCGCTCTTCGGTACCCCGCAGGACATCGAGTGGGCGTTCGCGGACGATGTCCTGTGGATTCTCCAGGCCCGTCCCATCACCGCGTTACCCGACCACACCGTACCGCTGGACGGTACCCGGGAGCCCGGCGAGGGCGAACTCCGGATCTGGGACAACGCCAACATCGTGGAAAGCTTCTCCGGCATCGTCTCGCCGTTGACCTTCAGTTTCGCGGCCCATGTGTACGGCAAGGTCTACGAGAACTATGCTCGGGCCCTTCGCGTCCCCCGGGCCGGACTGCGCGAGGTCGAGGAGTGGGCCCCGCAGATGCTCGGCTATTTCCACGGCCGGGTGTACTACAACTTGCTCAACTGGTACCGGATGGTGCGCATCGCGCCGCTGTACAAACTCAACAGGAAAGTCCTGGAAATCGCCATCGGCGTCGAGGAGGCACTCGACGACGAAACGGCGGAGATGATCTATCCGTACACTTTCCCGCCGTCTCTGCGGGGCCGGTCGGCCCGGGCCGGAACGACCGCGGCGTTCGTCCACCGGTTCCTCACCATGAACCGCTCGGTCGAGCGTTTCATGGCGTACTTCTACGCGGCGTACCGGGAATTCGACAACGTCGACTACGACGCGATGGACGGTCAGGACGTCTACCGGCGTTTCCGTGTTCTGGAGAAGGACCTGCTGGAGAAGTGGGGTCCGATGCAGACCCTGGACGCGGCGATCCTGTGGTCCATCGGCGGGCTCGCCCTGCTGAACCGGCGCTGGCTGCCCGACGCCCCCGAGTGGCTCACCTGGAGCGCCGCCAGCCCGGGCCCGCGCGTGGAGTCCATCGAACCCGCCCGCGCGCTGGCGCGCCTCGCGGCCACCGTCCGTGCGGACCCCGGGCTGGACCGCCTCATCCGGGAGACCCCGGCCGAGGACGCCTACGAGGCACTGCGCGCGAACGGCCACACCGGGTTCCTCGCGGCGGTGGACGAGTACGTCGCCGCGTACGGCTACCGCAGCCTCGACGAACTCAAGCTCGAAGTCCCCGACCTGCGGGAAGACCCCTCGACGTTGTTCGCCCTGGTACGCACCGCACTGTCCGAGGTCGACACCGATCCCGCCCGGAAAGCCGACGCCTATCTCGACGCCCACCTGCGCGGGCCGCGTCGGCTGGTGTACGACGTCGTCCGCCGCAAGGCACAGAGCTCCCTGTACAACCGGGAGCGGTTGCGGTTCTGCCGTACCCGCGCGTTCGGTTCGGCGAAACGGATGCTGCGGGCCATGGGCCGCGACCTCGCCCGGTCGCGGGCGATCGAGCACTGGAACGACGTCTTCTTCCTGCGCCTCGAAGAGCTGCGCGGCGTCTACGAGGGCACGACCGGGACCACCGGCCTGCGCAGCCTCGTCGAGCTGCGCAAGCGGCAGCAGGCCGAGGACAGGCAACTGTCCGCGCCGTCCCGCTTCGTCACGCGCGGGGCGCCCTACCGGCAGGACAACCTGGATCAGGCCGGCTTCACGACGGGCCCGGCAGCACGTACGGGCGTCCAGGAGCTGCGCGGGACACCCTGCTGCCCCGGCGTGGTGGAGGCCCCCGCCGTGGTCACGGACACGCCCGTGGACGTGAACGGCGGTGTGCTGGTGACCTACCGCACCGATCCGGGCTGGGTTGCCGCACTGCCGTCCGCCTCGGCCCTCGTCATCGAGCGCGGCAGCCCGCTGACGCATGTGGCGATCGTCGCCCGCGAACTCGGCATCCCGACAGTCGTCCAGGTCAAGGGCCTGATGGCGGAGCTGGAGACCGGCATGCGGCTGAGGGTGGACGGAGGGACGGGGACGGTACGGATCCTGGCCGACGCTGCCGACGCTGCCGACGCTGTCAGCGGAACGGACGCGACGGGCGGCCCGGCCGGACCCACGGCCGCGAAGGACGTGGCGAGTGAGTAGCGCGCCGGCCGTCCGGTTGCCGGAGCCGGCGCGAGCCGGCCGGCGCACCCCGGCGGTCCGCAGACGTCCGAACCACCGCCCCATGCGGAAACAACTGCGAGCAGGCCGCCCGGAGAACACGACGGTTCCCCGGCCGGCCGGCGCCACGACCGGGAGGCCCGTGTGATCCTCAGCGAGGAATATCTGCAGAACCTGTTGGACAAGACACTTCCGCAGATCCGTTCCACGGACGGCTGCGCCGTGGTGCTGGAAGGATCGATCGCCGAGGGCTTCGGCAACTCCTCGTCCGACATCGACTTCCTCCTGATCGCCGACAACGACGCCGAGCTGCCGACCATGCCGTCCCTGCTGTTCGTGGACGGGCGGCGGGTCGAGGTCAGAACCCGTTCCGTACGGCAGATCGCGGAGCAGTTCGCCGCGGTCACGACGGCCGCCGCCGACCGCCCGGGCGCGCTCGCGGAGGACCTGCTGAACCGCTGTCAGCGGCTGCTGCGCAGCTTCCCGCTGCGCGAGCCGGAGCTGGTGGCGAAGGTCAAGGAGCTGATGTCCTCCGACGACTTCCGGACCACCGTACGCGAGTGGTGGGCGCACGCCGCACGCCAGTCGATCCGGTACGCGCTCGCCCTGCGGCAGCTCGGCCAGGAGCAGGAGGCCGCGGCCTGGACCGAAGCCGGGCTGTTGCAGGCCGTGAAGTCCTGGGCGGCGGACCGGGGAGAGACCTATCTGGAGCCGAAGTGGCTGCCCGAGCAGCTGCGCCGGATCGGTGATCATCCGTCGGCCGCCCGCTACCTGACGCTCGCTTCGCCGTCCGCCTCAGGCCTCGGCGCCGACGCGTACGTCACCGAGGGCGTCCGGCTCGCGGCGGACCTGGGCGTCACGGGCGCCGCCCCCGGAGCCGGTCGGATCACCGTGGCCGGGGCCGGCGTCACGACCTGGCAGACCGGTGAGCGTGTGCACGTCGTACGCGGCCGGCAGGACGTGTTCGTCCTCGGGGACCGGGCGGCACTGGCCTGGCGCTCCCTGGTCTTCGGCCGGACCCTGGAACAGACGCTGGCCGCGGCGGACGCGGCCGGTGCGCCGCAGGCGGGCCCGCTGATCGCCCGGTTCCTGCGGTTCGGACTGGTGCGGGTGGCGTGGCGGGGCGACGGTCCGATCGTTCCCGGCCTGCCGCTGGCCGCCCCCTCGGGCGACGTCACACCACCGCCGAGCACCGCCCGGCCCATCGTCGGCGTGGGCGGCGCCACGGCCGGCGGCGCCGAGGCGATCGACCTCGTACCGGTGCCCGCCCGCCGGTTCAGCGCCGCCGCGATGACGCTGGTGTGGTCCAACGTGCTGGTGGAGAACGCCCGCGAGGACCTGGTCGGCGCTCTCGGCCGCGGGCAGTGGAGCGTCGCCCGGCTCAGCGCCCTGAGGATGCTGCGGTTCGCCCTGCGAGGGGTGCTCAGCTCCTACGCCGTCAACCCGCTGCCGCCGGACTCCGAGGTCGTCCGCCGGCTGTCGCTCCTGCCGGCCGGGGCGGACCTCGACGACATCCGGGCGCAAGCCGAACACCTCGAAACCCTCACGATCGCCTCCGGCCCCCAAGGGGAAGCCGCACTGGCAGCGCTGGACGGCTTCGTGGCCCTGGTCCGCGGTGCCACGGGCGCGGACCGCTTCCCGTCCTCCTTCGACTCCTCGGACGGATGGCGGCAGACCTTGGAGGCCGGTTACGACTGGCTGCGCCTGGGCGCGCACCTGAACGCGGACCTGCCCATCGACGAGGCGGGCGATCTGCTGTCCAGCGGAGGGGCGCAGCCCCACGCCGCCTCGGCCTGACGGAGGAACAGTGACATCACGCATGAATCCGCCCCGCACCAGCGGGGCCTGGGCACGGCGACAGGAGGCGGCCCGATGACACAGCGGCTCAAGGTTCTGGTGACCGGTGCGTCCGGGCTGGTCGGCGCGGAGGTCACCGCGCGGCTGGCGGCGGCCGGGCACGAGGTGACCGCAGTGGTCCACCACCGGCGGACGCTGGTGCGCAACGACGGCACCCCCCTGGACCCCGCCACCGTCAGGTGCCTGCCCGCCGATGTGACCCGGCCCCGGCTCGGCCTGTCCGAGGCCGGATACGCGGAACTGGCCGACGGCGGGATCGACCGCATCGTGCACTGCGCCGCGATCACCGACTTCGGCCGTCCCGAGGAGGACTACCGGACCGTCAACGTCGACGGCACCGCACACGCCGTCGAACTGGCCCGCGCCGCCGGTGCCGGCCTGGTGCACGTGGGCACCGCGTACGTATGCGGTGAACGCGACGGACTGATCCGCGAGACGGAGCTGGACCAGGGCCAGCGGCTCGCCAACGGCTACGAGGCCAGCAAGCTGCGGGCCGAGACGCTGGTGCACAAGGCGCGGGCCGACGGCGTGCGCGCCGCGGTGGTGCGCCCCAGCATCGTCGTCGGTGACGAGCACACCGGCGTGGTGCGCGACTACAAGAACATCTACGTCGTTCTCAAGCTGACCACCGAGGGCAGGGTCCGCTCCATCCCCGGCCTGTACGAGGCGCGTCTGGACCTGGTGCCGGTCGACTACGTGGCGGACGTCATCACCCGGGTCACCGAGCGGTTCGACGAGGCGGAGGGCCGTACCTTCCATGCGGCGGGCGCACCGCTGACGCTGAGGGACTTCTCCGACGTGATGGCCGAGTACCCCTCGTTCCACGTACCGCGGTTCGTCCCCCCGACGAGCTTCGACACCGAGCGCCTGCCCGCGCGGGAACGCCGCTACTACGAGCGGATCGTCTCGCTGTACGAGAGCTACTTCCGGCGCCGGATGACGTTCGACGCCTCCCACACCGCGGCGCTGGGCGTCCGCGGAGCGCCCGGAGACGGTCCCGGCTTCCTGCGCAAGCTGATCGACCACTGTCTGGAATCGGGCTACCTGGGCGCTCCGCCGGCCGAAGCCGCCCACCACTCGGACGGAGCCGGCCGATGACCTGCGACACCGCGGACCCGCGCCCCTTCGGCGACAGCCTTTCCCCCGCCCTCAGCTGCGATTCCCGCAAGCGCGCCCTGTTCGCCTCGGACACCTACTTCCTGGAGAGCCACGAACAGCTCGGCGCCCTCACCGCCGACCCGGACGGCTTCCTCCACCGCCATGCCGCGCTGCTGCTCAAACCCGACGCGGTGGTCAGCAGGCAGATACCGGTGACGGTCGACTGGCTGGCCCGGAACGGGCTGCGGATCGTGGCCGCGGAACGCACCCGCCTCACCCGTACGGCCGTACGGTCGCTGTGGTACTACCAGTGGAACCTGGCCACCCCGCAACGGCGCCGTCTCGCCGACATGTTCATGGACTCCTGCGACGCGGTGGTGCTCGTCGTACGCCCGGAGGCGGACGAGCCGGGCGCCGTGCCCGCGTCGGTGGTCATGACCGAGCGCAAAGGCCCGACCGACCCCCTGGCCCGGGTACCCGGCCAGCTCCGGTACGAGATCGGCCGCTACAGCTACCTGCTCAACCTCGTGCACACCCCGGACGAACCCGCCGATGTGGCGCGGGAGTTGGGCATCCACTTCGACACGGCCCTGCGGGAGCGGGTCTACGCCGACGCCCTGGCGGGCGACGACCGGTCGGCACGGGCGCGCGAACTGGCCGAGCAACTGCACGCGGAGGTACCGCGGCGGGACCTCACCTTCGAGCCGGCGGCGGAACGGCTCAAGGAAGCCGTGGCGGAAGCGGAGGAATCGCCGCTTCCCGGCGCGGCCCGGGACGAGCTGCGCGCGGCCCGGCAGGCCGCCCGGTCACCCGAGGGGTACCGGCGGCTGCTGGAGGCCGTCTGGCGGGCCGGGCTTCCGCTCGACCCGTGGGACGTGGTGATCGTCGGCACCCATGTCCTGCCGATGAAGCGCAAGGGTCTGGCTCCCGTACTCGACGGGGTCGGCGTGCCCGACTGGCAGCGCCACACGGCGCGGCTCGCGGCCAGGTGACACGGAGGAGATTCATGGACACGGTGGAATTCAGCCGTACGGTGCCCCGGGAGCTCGTCCACCGGTCGAGCATCACGGAGGTGCTGGTCACCGGCACCCTCGCCCGGGACGAGGACACCCTCGACGTCGGGGTCCAGATACCCCGCTCGCACGCCTTCTACCGGGACTCGGCGGGGTGCGGGCACCTCTACGATCCGATGGTGCTGGTGGAAGCGGCCCGGCAGACGCTCATCATGCTGGGGCACGACCTGTTCGGCATGCCCTTCGGCACGAAGTTCATCCTGCGCGAGATCGCCCTGCACGAGACGGACCCGGCCGCGCTCGCGGTGAGCGTCGTACCCACCGAAGTGGTGCTGCGCTGCCACATCCTGCGCCGCTTCCGTGACCGCACGGGCAGCGTACGGGGAGCACGGCTGCGCTACAGCGCGCTGATCGGCGACCACGTCGCGGCGACACTGGAATGCAGCATGTCCTGGGTGCCGCCCGAGCAGTGGCAGGCGATGCGCGAAGAGGGGCGGGCGGCTCTGGGGCTGCCGCCGTACCCGGTGATCGAGGCCCCCGAACCGCCGCCGCGGATCAGGGCGGACCTGGTCGACCGCCGGGACGCCGCCAATGTGGTGCTCTCCGCGTTACGGGTGCCGCCGGGCGCCGCCGGGACGGGAAGCGCGCGGCTCGTCGTCGACACCCGCCACCCCGTGCTGTTCGACCACTACGTCGACCACGTCCCCGGCATGCTCACCCTGGAGGCGTTCCGGCAGCTGAGTATCGCCACCGCGGCCGCCACCGGCGCGCTGCCGTCGGCAGCGGCCCTGCTCACCCGGGTCAGCGCCCGCTTCACCGCCATCGGAGAACTGGACCTGCCGGTCACCTGCGAGAGCGTCCTCGTACAGGGCGACGGGACGAGCGCCGTCCTCCGCAGCACCATGCGGCAGGAGGGGCGCGTCGTCGCCGCGGGCGACGTGCGCCTGAGCCGGCCCGGCACGGGGACAGGAGCGCAATGAGCACCGTCCCCGTCACCCTCGACATCGACGGGCTGCTGTCCCGTACCCCCACCGTGCGCCGCAGACTCGACCTCTCCAGGCCGGTCGCCCGGCCGCTGCTCGCCCAGTGCCTCCGGCTCGCCCTGCACGCGCCCAACGGCGGCAACCGGCAGAACTGGTGGTTCGTGGTGATCGACGATCCGGATACGAAGGCGGGGATCGCGCGGTACTACAAGGCCGCTTCCGACGCCTACCTCGCCGCCACGCCCCCCGGGGCGATGAGCGGGCGGGCCGTGGCCGGAGTGCGTCACCTCGCCGACCACCTGCACCGGGTGCCCGCCCTCGTACTGGCCGGGACCCGCGGGCGACTGCACCACGACGCGCCGCTCGCCCGGCAGTCGAGCTTCTTCGGCTCCGTCTATCCGGCGCTGTGGAGCTTCATGCTCGCCGCCCGCAGCCGTGGCCTGGGCACCGCGCTGACCACGGTGCACCTCGCCCACGAACGCGAGGTGGCGGAGCTGGTCGGCATCCCGGCCGACGAGGTGACCCAGGTCGCCCTGGTGGCCGTCGGACACACGAGGGGGGAAACCGGCTTCCGCACCACCCCGCGGCAGCCGCTCGACGAGGTCGTGTCCTGGAACAGGTGGCAGCAGTGAATCGCGCCCCGACCGCCGTGCAGGTGCCCGCACGGCTGGGACGCTTCGTACTCCGGATGTTCCGCCCGCAGATCTACGTCACCTACGGCGTGCTGTGGACCGTGACCCTGGAAGGCACCGCCGGCCAGATCACGGAGACCGCCGCACCGTGGACACCCTCGTGGGCGACCGCGGTCCGGGCGGCGAGCGTGGTACTGGCCCTGCTGTTCGCCCGGATGGCCGACGAGCAGAAGGACCTGGACTACGACCGGCGGCACCACCCCGACCGGCCGCTGGTGACCGGCGCCATCACGGTCGCGGAACTGCGCGGCGCCATGCTGCTGATCACCGTCCTCGTCGTCGCGCTCAACGCGCTGGTCTCGGCGCCGTCCGTGCTGCTGATCCTGCTCGGCCTGGCGTACACGCTGTTCCTGGTCGCGCTCGAACGCCGGTTCCCGCGCCTCGGCGAGAACCTGGTGGCCGGTCTCCTGGTCAGCTATCCGGTACAGCTGCTCCTGTCGGTCTACCTGTACGTCTCCCTGCTGACCGGCGGCGGGACCGGCGCCGACCGGCGGGCCGTACCGCTGCTGGCCATGTTCGCCTGCGCCTTCCTCCAGTTCGAGTTCGCGCGGAAGACCGAGTGGCGGCAGGACCCGCAGGCGCGGCTGTACTCGCAGGTGTTCGGCCCGCGCGGCAGCGCCGCGATCAGCCTGGCGCTCGCCGTCGGCGCCGTGGTGCTGGGGCTGGCGCTGCTGGGCCGGGCGGGCCTGCTGCCGGCGGCCGCCCTGGTCTTCCCCGCGCTCGGCGCGTGGCGCTTCCTCCTGCGCAAGCGCCCGTCGGGACTGATGCTCCCGGCGATGGGCTTCGTGCTCTTCTTCAACCTGCTGTGCTTCTACGGATCCACGGCGTTCGCGAGCGGACGGTGAGACGGATGCAGCCGGTGGTCATCGACAGGGTACGGATCTTCGACGGGCAGTCGGTGGTGGGCACCGGCTCGGTGGAGTGCGCCGACGGCGTCATCACGCGCGTCGACACCGGCTCCGCGCCGAGCCCGTCGCCGTCGGCTTTGGCTTCGGCGTCGGCCGAGGTGATCGACGGGGCGGGCCGGACGCTGCTGCCCGGGCTGATCGACGCGCATACGCACGTATTCGGCGCCGAGAGCAACCTCGAACTGGCGCTGGCCTTCGGCGTGACGACCGAACTGGACATGTTCATGGGCCCGCCCGAGGCCACCAGGGCCTTGTGCGCACTGGCCGGCGAGCGCCACGACCTTGCCGACCTGCGCAGCTCGGGGCTGCTGGCGAGCGCGCCGGGCGGACATCCCGGTGTCACCATGCCGTCGCTGCCGACCGTCGCCGGGCCCGGGCAGGCGGACGCCTTCGTGGCCGCCAGACAGGCGGAGGGCGCGCACTTCATCAAGATCATGGTGGATGACGGCGCCAACCACGGAATGTCCCTGCCCGCTCTGGAACCGGCGACCGTGACGGCGCTCGCCGACGCCGCACGCCGCCGGGGCCTGCTCAGCGTGGCCCATGTGTCCGCCGTGTGGTCCGCACGGCTCGCCCTGGACAGCGGCGTGGACGTACTGACGCACCTTCCGCTGGAAGCGGCCCTGGACGACGCCTTCGTCGGCCGGGCCGCTGAGCGCGGACGCGCCGTCATCCCCACCCTGGCGATGCTGGAGGTGTCCGCACCCCGGCCCTCCACCGCAACCGGCGTCGCCCGGTCCCTGGCCGACGATCCACGGATCGCCGGTCTCCTCCCGGACCACGCCCGCGCCGCGATCGCGGAAGGCCACGAAGGCCTGTGCGTGGAACACCCCCTCCCCGCACACGATCTGCGCCACGCCCTGTCGAGCGTGGCCCGCCTGCACCGGGCGGGCGTGCCGGTGCTGGCCGGAACCGACGCCAACCACCGGCCGGGGCGCGCCTGCCCGGTCGTCCACGGCGTCGGCCTGCATGCCGAACTGGCCCTGCTCGTCGAGGCCGGCCTGACTCCGGCGCAGGCGCTCACCGCGGCCACCTCGGCACCGGCCGCGTACTTCGGCCTGAGCGACCGCGGGGTGATCGCGCCGGGGCGGCGCGCGGACCTCTTGCTCGTCACGGGCGACCCCACCACGGACATCACCGCCACCCGGTCGATCGAGGCGATCTGGCGTGGCGGCGTGCGCTTCGACCGCGAGGCGTACCGCGAGCGCGTCGCGTCGCATACGGCGGCGTGAGCGAGGGCCGTACGCAGCACGTGCGCGAACGGCGAGAGCGACCACCACCGCGAACGGCGAGAGCGACCACCACCGCGAACGGCGAGAGCGACCACCACCGCGAACGGCGAGAGCGACCACCACGCGGAGCACGGGCACCGACGACGAGGCGTCCACCACGTGCAGCACAGGCACGAGCGGCATGAGCGACACCCACACGAACGGAGAACGAACGGCATGAGCGACGGACCCGGACTCCTGGCCGGGGTCAGCAGCACCGCGCTGGTCGTGGGCATGGCCCGCGCGTCCGAGAGCCGGCGGGCGGACCGGCTCTTCGAGGACCGCCTGGCCGGCCGGTTCCTCGACGCGGCAGGCCCTGAGCAGCAGGCGGTGTGGAGCAAGGGGCCGGGCGAGCAGTTCGCCCAAGCCATGGGCGACTACTTCGCGCTGCGCACCCGGTACTTCGACGACTGCTTCGACCAGGCCTGCGCGGCGGGCTGCCGCCAGGTCGTCCTGCTCGCGGCCGGTCTGGACACCCGTGCCTTCCGGCTGAACTGGCCGGCCGGGACCCGCCTGTTCGAACTGGACCAGCCCGATGTGCTCGCCTTCAAGGAACACGTCCTGCGGGGCGAAACGCCGCGCTGCCGACGCGAGGTGATCGCTGCGGACCTGCGCGAGGACTGGACCGTACCGCTGGCCGAGCACGGCTTCCGTACGGACGAGCCGACGGCCTGGCTGGTCGAAGGGGTGCTGGTCTACCTGACCGAGGAGGCGGCGGACAGTCTCCTGAGCCGGATCGGCGCGCTGTCGGCGCCGGGCAGCCATCTCGCCATGGAGCACGTCACCCGGGCGATGATCAACTCGGACCAGGCCCGGCAGGCGGCGGCGGCCTCGCCGGAAGGCGTGGTGAACCTGCTGTCCTCGCTGTGGAAGAACGAGATGACGCGCCCTCCCGGCGACTGGCTCGCCTCCCACGGCTGGCGCGCCACGGAAGAGCCCCTCACCGTCCTGGCCGGGCGTCACGCCCGGCCCGTCCCGCCGGCCTTCGACCCGACGCTGCCGGGGACCGGGCGTGTGAGCTTGCTGTCGGCAGTTCGCTGACGGCTGTCCGATGACGGCCGTCGGAGGTCCCGACGGCCGGTATGTCAACTGTTGGAAGGGTCCACATGGAACACATGGAACACATGAGCCGCGGAACGCGGAAGTGCGGCGAAGGCGTGAACGGTGCGGCGGGCAGCACAGGGCGGGTTCGTCGCGCCGCGATGACGCTCGTGGGCGCGGCCGTGTTCGCGGCCGTGGCCGCGACCCCGGCCCAGGCATCGCCCGGTGAGACCAGAACGCTGTGCAGGTCCGAGGTCACCCCGTCCGGGTGGGTCGAGCTCCACTGGGGCAACAGCGAGGCGTGCGGAGTGACCAACGGCCCCAACACCAAGACCGTCAAGCAACTGGACGGCCTGCCGGTCGGCACCCGGGTCGAGGCCTGCGCCACCACGGTCCCGCCGCAGAGCTGGCAGCCGGTGAGCACCTCCTACAGCATCGACTGCCGGGTGCACATGGGCCCGGGAACGTACAACAACAGGTGGGTGCTGGAGCGGGTTTCCTGACACCGGGATCGACACCGTCGCCGCTCCGCCCGGGCCGTTGACACTTTCTCCGTGGCATGCGGTCGCGTCCGCTGGGTGTGCCGGTGACGCCGGACCCAGCGGACGGCGGGTGGTGCCGCCAGGCCCGTCAGCGCGGATACGGCGCCGGTGCCGCACCACCTGGGGCGGCCCCGGGCTGCTGCTCAGCGCGATCAACAGCCCGGGGCCGAAGCCCTCGGCAAGGCCGGTGCCCTGGCCGAAGACGCCCGGGTACTGGCCGGGGGCGTGTGGTTGTGCTGCGCCCGACGGGTCGGCCCGGCCTCCGTTGGCAGGACGTCCGGAACGTAGGCCGAGCCGCCCGTCCCCCGTAGCAGCCCCCGGCGTTCGTGCGGGACACTCGTGCCATGCCCCGTGCGGACGCCGAGAGCAACGGCGAGGTCACCGAGGAAGAGGCCGGCACCATGAGCCCCTTTTCCACCATGGAGCCCGATGAACCTGACGGCGGCCAGGAGGGCGGCGATGGCTAGCTGGTCCGATGACGTCGGTCGCCGGTGGGGGCGGCGGCTGCTGGCCCGTACGTACCAGCCGGGCCGGATGCGTGCCGTCACGCTGCGGGACGGGCCGCCCCGCGCCGCGCACCTGGATCCGCAGCTGCCCCGGGCGGTGCTGCGCTGGACCGGTGTGAAGTGGGAGCTGGTCAAGGTCGTACCGGACCTTGCGGCCGCGCAGCGGCTCATGCGCCCGCGGAAGGCCGGGCCCGAGCCGTGGTGAACCGCCCCGGCTGTCCCCGGCCGGGGGGCGGGCCGGGCGGCGTCCCGCCGTGGGCTGCGTGGCCGGCTCTGTGCCGCCTCAGTCCCGCCGGGTCCAGTCCGGGTCCAGGCGGCCGGTCAGGCCGGCGGCGGTGAAGGCGGCTTCCAACTCCTCGCGGCCCTCGGTGAAGTGGGCCCAGCTGTCGTGGTGGACGGGAACGACGCGGCGGGCGCCGAGGATCCGGGTGGCCTCGGCGGCCTGGGCGCTGTCCAGGACGAGCAGCGCGCCGTCGTAGAGCATGGAAAAACGGGGGGCGCCGGCGAAGAGGACGGCGGTGTCCACGGGGGCGAAGCGCCCGGCGATCTCCCTGACCGCGTCGAGGGAGGCGTTGTCGCCGCTGACGTAGACGGTGGGCAGGCCGTCTCCGGTGAGAACGAAGCCGACGACCTGGCCGGTGACCGGCTCGACCTCCTCGCGCGTGCCGGGGCCGTGGATGGCGGGCACGCCGGTCACGGTGATCGTGCCGCCGTCGGGGCGGTCCAGTTCGACGGTCTCCCAGTCCGCCAGCCCCCGGGCCTTCTCTCCGAGGCGCTGCCCGCCGCCGGGGGTGGTGAGGGTGAGCGGGACATCGGCGAGCAGGGCCCGGCCGGAGGTGTCGAGGTTGTCGGCGTGCTCGTCGTGCGAGAGCAGGACGACGTCGACGGGGCCGAGGCCGGCGGGGGTGGTGGCGGACGGGGCGGTCTTGGTCAGGACCGGGCGGCCGGGGGACGCGTAGTCGCCGGGGCCGTCGAAGGTCGGGTCGGTCAGGAAGCGCAGGCCGCCGTACTCGAAGAGGGCGGTCGGGCCGCCGAGGACACGGACGGGGAACTGCTCGGTTGCTGCGGGAGCGGCGGACACGAAGGATCACCTCACGGATGGTTTTGAATGAACCGTGAGGTAAACGTAGACGGGTCTCACGGATGAGCGCAAGGCTTTCCGTGAGAGTCATGTTTGAGGGGGTGCCATACCATGAGGTCATGGAAGAGACCGTGACCGCGGAGCACGCCCCGCCGCCCGCTCCGGGCGCCGAGCGCTACCCGTCCCTCGCGCTCGTCAACAGCACCATGGCCCTGCCCGGCGGCCATTTCATCGACCAGCTCGGGACCCCCGCGGCGGCGAACCACTGGCTCACGGAACGCGGTCTCGCCCCGGCCGACGCCGGTATGCGGGAGATGTGCGCGGCGCAGCTGCGCTCGCTGCGCGAACACATCCGGGCGCTCTTCGCCTCCCGCGTCGAGGGCCTGCCCGCCCTGCCCGCCGCCCTGACCGCGGTCAACGACGCCATGACCCGCGTCCCCACCGCCCCCTTGCTGCGGTGGGACGACAAGAGCGGCCCCTACCGCGCCGCCCCGCACCCCACCACGCAGATCGTCGACCACGCCCTGGCGGCGCTCGCCGCGGACGCCGCCGACCTGCTGACCTCCGCCGACGCCGAGCGCCTCACCGCCTGCGGCTCCGCCCCCTGCAACCGGTACCTGCTGCGGCACGGCCGCCGCCACTGGTGCTCCACCCGCTGCGGCGACCGCGCCCGCGCCGCCCGCGCCTACGCCCGCCGCACCCGGCCCGGAACGGGATGACGCCGCCCCGCCTCGTGCCGTGGTGAAGACGTCGGGACGGGCTCGCGGCCCTGAGGACGCGAAGGCAGTGCAAACGTGTGATCACGTAGCTTGGCGCAGCGATCCGCCGGAGATGATCCACGGCAGGAACGCATGCATATCGGCGGAGCGGGAGGCACTCATGGACGTGTCGAAGCGCTACCGGGAATCGTGGGAGAGCTACTGGCGCGACACTCCGGACGCGCCGGGCGCCGCGATCTTCGACTGCGCCCCCGAACAGGCCGCGGCCCGCCACCTGCCGCTGCTGGCCCCGCACGTCGACGCCGCGCTGCCCATCGTCGACCTGGGCTGCGGCACCGGCACCCAGACCCGCTACCTGGCCCGGCACTTCGCCCAGGCCGTCGGCGTGGACCTCGCCGAGGCCGCCGTCGGCCACGCGCGGCGTGCCGACGCCGGGCACACCGCCCGCTTCGAACAGCTCGACGCCACCGACCAGGACGCCGTCCGGCGCCTGCACGAGCGGCTGGGCGACGCGAACGTCTACCTGCGCGCGGTGATCCACCAGAGCGAACCGGATGCCCGCCCGGCGGTCGCCGCCGCCGTCGCGACCCTGATCGGCGACCGCGGCCGCGCCTTCGTCGTCGAGCCGCTGTCCCGGGCGAAAGACGTCCTGGCCCACGCGGCCCAGGGCCCCGACGGCCCGCCGCCGAAGCTGGCCAGCATCTTCCGGCACGGGCTGACCCCGGCCGCGGCGGACGACGCCGCCATCCCGCGCTTCTTCCACGACCTCGGCCTGTCGGTGCCGGCACACGGCGAGATCGACCTGGTGATGACGGAGAACCGCGCGGACGGGGTGCGCATCGACCTGCCGGCCCAGTGGATGGTCCTCGGCCGCTGAGCATCCGTGCCCCCAGCACGACCGGATGTGCGCCGGTCGGGCGCGAGTGCGGGGGAGTGGCGCACACTCGCCCCTCCGAAGGCGTCTTTTCGGCCGGTTGCGGCAGACCGGCACAGCCGCGGAGCCGGGCACGCATCAATGCCCGGCCCGGCCGGGCAGCATCCCCGTCCACACCGTCGGAACACGCGCAGTACGGGGGTACTGGTGGGACGCGACAAGAATCTCATGGCGGCTCTGCTCAACGCCCGTACGGCGCTCGGCGAGGAGATCGCGGGCCTGGGCCGGAGCCTGGACGACTCGCGGCGCGAAGTGCTGGAGCGCCTCGACACGGCGGCGGCGGAGCTGCGCGCCGACGCCCGGGAGACCCGCGACCGCGCGCACCGCGGCGCCACCGTCGCCGCGGAGACGGAGCGGGCGGTCTCGCAGCTGCGGCAGGAGGTTTCCGAGGTACGGGAGTCGATCGCCGGGCTTCAGCGGACACTTGACGCTCTGGCGCGGCATCCGGTGTTCCGTACGGAATCCACCGAGGTGCCCGGACCGCCCGGCGACGGGGACGGCACCGGGTGGACGGAACTGGAGCCGGAGACGGTCGACGCCGGGCAGGAGCCGCCGTTTCCGCCGCTCGCGGAGGGGGACGAGCCTGAGCCCGGGCGGCAGGAGGATGCCGTACCCGGCGACGCCTCGGCCGTCACCCCCTTCGACGACGAAGAGGAGGAGAGCGAGGACGACGGCATCGACCAGGGCGAGCACCGCATCCGCCGCGAGACCCAAGAAGACATCGATCACGGCGTGCTCCTGCTCAAAGCGGCCAAGGCCGGGACGGTCGCCCTGGTCTGCCACCGAGAGGCATGGGAGTTCTTCGCCGCCTGCGCTGCCGGCAACGAGCACTTCCGTGGTGCCTGGGAGCTGGCGGACGAGGGCAACGGCCGGGTACGGGCCGTACTGTCGGGCCGCTCCCTCATCGGCGCGCTGATCTCCTTGCGCCACACCCGGGACGAGAGCCACCTGGACGGGACCTGGGCGCTGACGAGCGCCTTCTACTCCCGTATCGCCGAGGGGCTGCGCAGTACGGCCAGGGGCGGTCGGCGGCCGCTGACCGTGGTCTTCGACGACGGCGTGGGCGGCGAAGAGCCCGGCACGCCCGGGGCGTAGCGCCCGCCGCCCCGCAACCCCTCCGTTTCCCGGCCACACGCGGACCGCAATGCGACCGGAAACGCGTGGCCAACCCGCGCCACATCCGTCATCTTGGTCGGAGGCCGGTCCGTCGCCGGCTCCTGGACCAGGGAACCCGAGGGGGACCGCCGTGGCCGTCCGCAAACCGACCGCACTGCTGATCGCCGCCGGCTTCGCCGCCGCCTCGGTGCTCGGGCTCACGGGCGCGGCGTCCGCCGCCACCCCCACCGGCTTCGCCGCCCAGGCGCAGCGGGCGGGGCTGACCGACGCCCAGGCCGGCCGGCTCCAGGCGCAGGTCGACACCTATGTCGCCGAGCTGGGCGGCAAGCAGGTCTCCGCCAACAAGATCCTCGTCCCGGGCGGCAGCATGGTGGTCCGCGCCCCGGGCCAGGCCTACGCCCGCGACCTGGCCGACCGCACCAAGGCCCCGATCAAGCCGGTGTGCGACTACGGCCACCTGTGCGGCTGGGCCAACGGCACCGGCGGCAACGGCAATGGCTTCGACTACTACCACTGCGGCTACTACCAACTGCCGAACCTGGTCGGCAACGGCACCTGGGGCAACAACCAGACGCCGGGCACCGTCGGCCGCTTCTACAACAAGGACGGCAGCGAACGCTGGAACACCGGCCCGGCGTACAGCTCCGGCACGGCCAACTGGACTCCGGTCTGGTACGCCCGCCCTTGCTGAGCCCGGGGAACGGCAGGCCGGCCCACCGGCCTCAACTCGCGGCGCCTGTCGGCGCGTAGGGGACGGACGCCTGGGCGAGCGGTTCCGGTCCCGGGTTCCGGGCGCAGGCATCCATGCCCCGGCAGGTATTCCGCCGGCTACCTGGTGCGGTGGAACTCGGTGATGTGGGCGGTGGCCGCGCCACTGGTGACGAACGGGTCGGTGGCCACGGCGGCCTCCACCTCCGCGCGGTCGCCCTCGGCGATGATCAGCCCGCCGGTACGGGGTTCGAGCCGGCCGGCCAGGTGGACCAGGCCCTTGGCGAACAGTCCGTCGGGGTTGGTGTAGTGCTCCTCCTTGAGTCGGTCGATCGTTTCGAGCGGTGCCTGGTAGTTCAGCGTGATCAGGAACATGTCCCCAGCCAACCGCGGCAGGCCCCCTCCTGGCCAAGACCTGTTGTCGCTCTCCCCATAGGGTGGTGCCTATAGGCGCAGCCAGAGGCGGGGGTACAGAACATGGACGAGCTGTCGGGCATCGACATACGGCACCTGCGGTACTTCGCGACGGTGGCCGAGGCGGGCACGGTCACCGAGGCGGCCCGACGGCTGCGCATCGCCCAGCCCAGCCTCAGCCAGCAGATCCGGGCACTGGAGCGGCGGGTCGGGACTTCGCTCTTCCACCGCCGCCCGCAGGGCATGGAGCTGACCGACAGCGGCACAGCACTGCTGCAAGGCGTCCAGCACGCCTTCGACGCCCTCCAAAGTGCCCTCGCAGCGGCCCGCGGCACACCGCGGCCGGTCCGCCTCGGCGCCTGCCGCGGAGCACCGGCGGAGGCCCTCACCCGGGCCGAGACGCTGGTGACCGACGCCGGCCCGGGGCCTGTGACGATCGAACAGATCGACTCCGAGGAGCAAGTGCGGCAACTGCGCAGCGGCACACTGGACCTGGGCCTGCTCCGGCTTCCCGCTGACCGTACCGGGCTGAGCCTCCACCTCCTGTCCGACGAGCCCCTGGGCGTGGTCCTGGACGCCGACCACCCCCTGGCCCGCCTGCCCGCCCTGACGGGCAACGACCTGGCCGGCCGGCGCCTGCTGTGGTTCCCGGCGCACCGCGCCCCGGGCTACTCCGCAGCCGTGCTGGACCGGCTCGCCGACGATGGCTGGCGCCCCGAGCTGGTCACCGACGCCTCCGCCGGCCACACCCTGTTCCGGCATGCCCTGCGCGCGCATCACGACATGGTGGCCCTGCGGCCGAAGTCCGCGCTCAGCGAGGGGGACGGCCTGACCTGGCGCCCCTACGGGCCCCGCCCGCCGTACGAACGCATCGCCCTGGCCGCACGCCGGGGCAGCCGGTTCGGACGCATGGTCGAAAACGCCGCGGAGCTGCTGCCCGCTGCTACCTGAGGGCCGGGCGGCCGTGGAAGTTCTCCGGTACGGGGGTGAACCGCAAGGCCGCCGAGGACGATCCGGAGCGCCGCGCAAGCGACGGCGACCAGGGCCGGCCAGGGGAAGGGCTGGTGCTTGCGGCGGAGACATCGGCAGCCTGTGTCCGACGCAGCTCCCCACTCACCCCCAGCGGGCGACACGCGCGGGCCGGGCAGCCGCGAGGCTGGCCGGGCCGGTTTCGCCTGGCGTGAGGGGGCAGCATCATGGCGCTCACCGGTCTCGCCCGACCGCTGGCGGGGCGTGTCGTGCGGCAGTTGGTGAGCGTCAATATTCTGGATCTCGCGACCCGGCTGGCGGCGCAGGCGTTCCTCACCGCGTTGCCGATGCTCATCGCGGTGTCGTCCTTCTGTCCGTACGCCGTGCGGCAGGAGCTGCTGAGTTCGCTGCGTTCCCTGGTCGGGGCGGACAGTCCGGTACTGGCGCAGGCGAACGTGCTGCACGGCGGCCGGGACCAGGCGCTGCACAGCTGGGGAGCGGTGGGTGTGCTGGTCGCCCTGCTGTCCGCCACCGCCTTCACGCGGGTCCTCCAGCGGGTGTGTGAACGTTCCTGGCACCTGCCGCACTCGGGGGCCCGGATCGTGGCCTGGCGCTGGGCGCTGTGGCTCGTGGTCTGGGTGGTGGCGCTCCTGTATCAGGGGCTGCTGCACCGGGCGTTCGGCGCGGGGCCGGTACTGGGGGTGCCTCTTCAGATGGCCGGAGCCGTCGCGATGTGGTGGTGGACCCAGCACCTGCTGCTGGCTGGGCGGGTGCGCTGGCTGCCGTTGCTGCCGGGAGCGCTGCTGACCGGGGTGGGGGTGGTGGTCTTCTCCTTGGTCTCCGGGCTCTGGCTGCCGCGCTCGCTGACGCGGAGCGTCGAGAGGTACGGGCAGATCGGTTCCGTCTTCACGCTGCTGTCGTGGCTGATCCTCTTCTGCGCCACTGCCGTGGTCGGCATCGCCGTCGGGCAGGTGCTGGCCCATGCGGGGCCCCTCCGGCGGCGACTGGGCTTGCCTGATGCCTCGTCAGGCGACTGACTTCGCCGCCACCCGGCCGGCGCGCGCCGCCTCGGCCAGCGCGCGGTGGTCGCGTTCGTTCTGGTCGGCGTAGCTCTCGGCGAACTCCGCGAGCGCGCGGTCGAAGGCGTCGGAGCGGCCCAGGTAGGCGGCGATGGCGATCCGGTCGCCGGACCGGGCGTGGGCCCGGGCCAGGGACGTGCCGCACAGCCGGCCGAACTGGCGCATGAGGCCGGGCGACATCGTGTCGGTCTGCGGGATGGCCTTCCAGTCGCGCAACTGGCGTATGTAGAAGTCGCGTTGCTGCCCGTCCAGGCCCTCGACCCGTTCCCAGCCCAGGAACATGTCGCTGGCTGCCTGCATCAGCCGCTGTCCGCTGACGACCCGTTCGCCTTGGTTCGTGAAGGCGCCCGGTCCGGCGTACGGCGTGAGCACCGACTCCTGCGCCTCCTTGGCCTGGAGGAAGAGCGGGTCCGTGTCGTCCCGGCCGAGCAGCAGGAGGATCCAGCAGCGGGTGCCCACGCTGCCGACACCGACCACCTTGCGGGCCATGTCGGCCACCCGGTACTGCGCGAGGAGCGTCCGCCGGTCGGTCTGGAGCGTCCGCGCGTACCGGTCGACCAGCTCCCGCAGCTGCCGCTCCAGGTGCTCGCGCTCGACGCCCGGCATCAGGTCGCCGAGCGGTACGACGAGCGGCGGGTCGGAGGCGATCCGCAGTTCGTCCCCGACGGCGCGGGCGAGCCGGTCCAGGACCTGGAGGTGGTCGCGGGTCCGGGCCTTGGCGAGGGTACGGGAGATGCGCCGCCGGTCCTCCTTGCGCCAGCCCTCGCTCAGCGCGCCGTACAGTTCGTCCGCGTCGATCCGCGCGTACCACACGTCGAGGTTGCGCATCCCGGCGTAGCCGTCCATGGCCTCGCGGTACGCGCGGACCGTCTCCCGCACCACCCGGGCCCGCTCCGGTCCGCCGAAGCCGTTGGCGCGGCCGGCGATGACGAGGCTGGCCGACAGGCGCTTGACGTCCCATTCCCAGGGGCCGGGCAGCGTCTCGTCGAAGTCGTTGATGTCGAAGATCAGGTGCCGTTCCGGGGAGGCGAGCAGCCGGAAGTTCAACAGGTGCGCGTCCCCGCACAGTTGGGCGCGCAGTCCGGTGGCGGGCGTGCCGGCCAGGTCGCCCGCCATGACGGCGGCGGCCCCGCGGAAGAAGCGGAACGGGGATTCCAGCATCCGCCCGTACCGGAGCGGCACCAGCTCCTGGAGCCTGCTCGCCGACTGCCGTTCGACGACGGCGACCGGGTCGGGCCGGTCGGCCGCGGGCGCGAACTCCGCGTGGCGCGAACGCGGCACGAGCGCGCGGGCGGCCCGGCCGCGCGCGGCCCGCTCCTGCGGTGTGGGATGCGTGCGCTCGGCGTCGGCCATGGTGTCCTCCCTCCCGGCGGGTGCCGCGGCGGCCCGCCGTCCCCACTGGCGGTACGAGGCGCCGCCCGGCCGCCGCCGGACCGGCGCCTCCTCCCCTCGGGCCTCCCGCCCGGCCGCCGGCCTACAACGGCGCGTTGTAGACCTTGTGGGCCTCCCGGTGTCCGTACGTGGCCAGGGACCAGATCACCAGGACGTCGAGCCCGATGAGGATCACCGACCACACGGGGTAGTACGGGGTGAAGAAGAAGGTCTCCAGCATGCTGGCCACCGCGACGCCGATGCCGACGGCACGCGCCCAGGTGCGGCCGCTGAAGAGGTTGAACGCGGCCGCGACGATGACGATGCCGGAGATCAGCTGGATCCAGCCCCACCCGCTGACGCTGAAGTCGAACGCGTAGTTCTGCTGCGACCGGTAGAAGTTGTGGTCGATGATCGCGGCGAGTCCCGCGATCACGTGGTAGGCCCCGACGACGCTCAGGATGCACACGGCGAACACGACCCCGCCGATCGTGACCGGGCGAATGTGGGGCTCCGGTGCCGGTGCGCTCGGCCGGCTCTGCCCTGCCGAAGTCTGCTCAGCCATGCCCGAACCTCCTCCTCGGTGGGCCGAGCATCCTCCGCGCGGCCCCGCGCCCGGTTCACCCGCCGGGGATGAGTCCGGGCGGGCACCGGCGCACCGTCACCCTTGTGAGGTGAGGCCACCGCCCGCCGCCCGGCGAGAATGGCGGGGAGGCCAGGCCGCCGCAGCGGAGGTGACGCCATGGGCGCGCAGGCGGGTGCGGGGCCCGGGCGAGCCGGAACGCCGTCCGGCGGCGATTTCGAGATCCGGGTCCGGGGCAGGGTCGGTGCTGCCCTGGCATCGGCGTTCGGCGATCTGACGGTACGGCTGCGTCCGGCTGAGACGGTCCTGTACGGGGCCGGCCTCGACCAGGCCGCGCTGTACGGCATCCTCGACCGCATCCAGGCGCTGGGGCTGGAGCTGCTGGAGGTGCGCCGGCTGCCCGGGGCGTCCGGCGGGCGCAGCGCGCACGCCGAAGGGCCGTAAGGCCCCTTCCGGGCCGGGGCCCGCCACGCGACGCTGCACATGTACCGCCTGCCGCCGGGAGGTGAGGGCATGCCCGCTGCGCTCCGTACCGCGCCGAAATGCCACGGACCGGCCGGGCGAGAGAAGCCCGGACGGGCGTCCGACCTGCGTATACGGCTCCAGGAACTGGGCGGCGACGCCAGGGCGGCGGACGCGGCCGTGACGGCCTGCCTGGTGTGGGTCGCCGACCTCCTCGTGGACATCGCGGACGGGCTGGGTGAACCCCGGTCCGCGGAGGCACTGGTGGACGAGGCGGCGGCGGTGCTGGCCTCGGCGCCCCGGCGGGCCCGGGCCGTACGTGACCCCGCGCCGTCGGCCGAGCCGCTGACCGGACGCGAACTGGCCATACTCCGGCGCCTGGAGAGCGAGGTCCCGCTGCGGCAGATCGCCGACGACCTCTTCGTGTCGCACAACACCGTCAAGAGCCACACCCGCGCGGTCTACCGCAAGCTCGGCGCCCACTCCCGGGCCGAGGCGCTGCGCCGGGCCCGTGAGAGGGGGCTCCTCCGCCGGCCCCCCGGCCCGGAGTGACGCAGGTCACCAGTGGTTCTGTCACATCGGGCCGGGCCGTCCCGTCATAGGGGTGCAGCCACGAACAAGGCAAGCGCACACCAGTGGAGGAGAACCACCATGGACGCCCGTCTCAACCTCTTCGGCAGCCCGACCGCCGGCAAGTTCCTCAAGCACCTCGTCTCGGCGGGACAGGTCGTCGCGGACTCGGCGGTGCCCGCCGCGACGCAGGAACTGGTGAAGATCCGCGCGAGTCAGATCAACGGGTGCGGCCTGTGCACCGACATGCACACCAAGGAGGCCGTCGCCGCCGGTGAGACGGCGGTGCGGCTGAGCCTGGTCGCGGTGTGGCGGGAGGCCACCGTCTTCACCGAGGCCGAGCGCGCCGCGCTGGAGCTGACAGAGCAGGGCACCCGGATCGCGGACGCGGCCGGCGGGGTCCCGGACGAGGTCTGGGCGAACGCCGCCAAGCACTACGACGAGGAGCAGCTCGCCGCGCTGGTGTCCCTGATCGCGGTCATCAACGCCTTCAACCGGCTGAACGTGATCGTCCAGCAGCCCGCGGGCGACTACCGGCCCGGGCAGTTCAAGTAGCCGGGGGAGCGCCGGGGCGGACGCCGCACTCCGCCCCGGCGGCCCGGCCGTTCACAGCAGTTCCAGCTCGCGGGCCCGCCGTACCGCGGCCGACCGCCGGGTCACCGCGAGCTTGCGGTAGACGCTCTTCAGATGCGTCTTGACCGTGTTGACCGACAGATACAGATCGGTGGCGATCTCCTCGGTCGTCATCATCTGCGCGAGGCGGCCGAGCACCTCGCGTTCCCGTACGCTGAGCCGCTCGACCGGGTCCGGGGCCGACGACGGGGCGGACGCCGTACGGGGCGGCCCGGGGCGTGCCAGGACCCGGGTCCGCGCGCCGCCGGAGGAGTCGAGCGCGGCGGCGCACACCGGCTCCACCGCCCGCAGCAGCCCCGACGGCAGCCGGCAGCCGGCGACGGCGTCACCGATCCGGACGGCCGGCGGCCCGCTCTGCTCCGCCGCCTTGGCGAGTCCCGCCGCCAGGGAGCAGACCTCCGCGAGGAACGGATCGGGCGCGCCGCGCAGCGCGGTGCGGGCGTGGCCGAGTTCGCGGCGGGCCCGGGTGGGTTCGCCGCGCGCCAGGCCGATCCAGGCGCGTACGACGTGCAGCGAGGAGCGGGAGGGGTCCGCCGCGGTCCACGTCGGCAGCGGTGGCCGGCAGGACCGGGCGGCCAGTTCACCGGCGGCGCGGAAGCGGCCGCGCAACACCTCCAGCAGGGCGAGTTCGACCAGGCAGTCCCGGCGCAGCACGCCGTTCCCGGCGGCGCTCGCGGCCTTGAGGCCCGCGGTGAGGGAGACCGCGGCGCTCTGGAAGCTGCCGTCGCGCAGTTCGCCGTGCCCGCGGATCGCCAGGGTGAGGGCCGGGACCTCCGGGTGCGCTGCCAGCACCGTCCGCGACAGCCCCGCGCACAGGGCCTCCACCTCGGCCGCTGCCGCCCGGGCGGCGTCCGGGGCCCGGGAGCGCGACTGCGCCATGCGGATCACGGCGTGGGTCAGGCGGCAGCGGGTGACGCGGTCCTCGTGGTCCGCGGGGAGTTCCGCGACGAGCCGGGCGGCCCGGTCCAGGTAACCGGCGCAGGCCGCGTCGTCGCCGTGGGTGAGGGCCGAGGCCGCGGCGACGAGGACGGGTTCGGGCCCGTGGGTGTCCGCGTCCGGCGCCTCCGACAGCTGCCGGACCAGGTCGTCCGGCAGGCGCTCGCCGGTCAGGCCCAGCACCTGGCCGATCGCCAGCCGGCTCACGACCAGCCGCCCGGCCCGCTCCTGGTCACCGGCCGCCAGCCAGTGCCGTACGGCATCGGCGAGCAGCCCGTGGGCGCCCAGCCAGCCGGCGGCCCGGCGGTGCAGCTCGGGCACGAGCCCCGGCGTCTCGTGGCGCAGGCACATCCGCAGCACGTCGGCGAACATCCGGTGGCAGCGGTACCAGCCGTGCCCGTCGGGCCGCAGGAAGGAGTTCTCCCGGACCAGCGCCGCGAAATGGCCCCCGGCCTCCTCGCCCGCCAGTTCCGCGGCCAGTTCGGCGTTGACATGCTCCAGGACGCTCGTCGTCAGCAGCAGCCGCCGCATGCCGGGCGACTGTACGTCGAGGACCTCCTCCACCAGATAGCTGACGACCGCCTCGTCGTCACCGGCGAACTGCGCCACGAACCGCTCCGGACACGGCTGTTTCTCCATGGACATGGCCGCGAGCCGCAGCCCCGCGGCCCATCCGTCGGCGCGCTGCCGGAGGGCGCTCACCACCTGCTTGGACACCTCGACGCCGTGCTGGGCGAGCAGTGCGGCCGTCTCCCGGTCGTCGAAGGCCAGGTCGGCGGTGCGCAGTTCGGTGAGTTCGCCGGACAGCCGCAGGCGGTGCAGGTGCAGCGGCGGGTCCCGGCGCGCGAGCACGACCAGGCGCAGTACGGGCGCCGCGTGCTTCAGCAGGGCGATCACGTCCTCGGCGGTCGGCGAGCCGGGTTCCGTATGGAAGTCGTCCAGGACCAGGACCACCGGGTCGCGCCGCCCGGTCAGCCGGGCCGCCAGCGCGGCCACCAGTTCCGGACCGCCGGACACCGGCACGTCCGGACCGTCCGCGCCCAGCGCGCCGATCACGCGCGGCCAGAAGACGCCGGGCTGCTCGTCGCGGCCGTCGCAGGTCACCCACGCCACCGGCCCGGGGGAGCGGCCGTGGTGCGCCCACTCCACGGCCAGCGCCGACTTCCCGGCGCCCACCGGGCCGACCACCACGGTCAGCGGCCCCAGGACGCCCCGGGAGATGCGGTCCGTCAGCCGGGGTCTGGGGACCAGCCAGCCCGGCAGGGCGGGCACCGCGGTCCCGGGCGTGGGCGGGGGCCCGTCGCGCTGCTCGTCGGCACCCGATTCCATGGGCGGCACCTCGCTCTCGGAGCGGGAGGGTGGCGCGGCTCAGGCAAGTGTCGGGCGGGCGCGGCGGCCCGGGCAGCGCGGCGGGCGGCGTTTCACCCGGGTGAAGTTCTCACCCGGGTGAGATTCCGTCGCAAGGCGGCGGGCCGCTTCAGACCGCGTGCAGCGCCGCGATCAGTTCGTCCTCGCGGTCCTTGGTCAGCGACGTACGGATCACGCTGGGGTTGAAGGGGCGGACCGCCTCCCGTACCCGGTCCGGCGTCGAGCGGCGGACCAGCGCGAACACCGCGGCCCTGCCCGGTTCGAGAGTGCCCGCGATCTCCTTGACGAAGGCGTCGTTGATGCCGACGTCGGTGAGCTTGCCGGCGACCGCGCCGGTGGCCGCCCCCACGGCCGCGCCGAACACCGGCATCAGGAACAGCATCCCGAACAGTGTGCCCCACAGGACGCCGCCGGCCGCGCCGGTCGCGGTGGGGTTGTACGACTGGCGGACATGGATCTTGCCGTCCATGGTCCGCCAGGCCAGCGCCGCGTCGTCCAGGTCGAGCAGTTCCTGGCGCGACAGGTCCTTGGCGAGCCGCAGCACCGCGTCCGCCTTCTCCCGGTCCGAGAATCCGAGTACGACGAGATCTGCCATCACAGCCTCCTGGTGGAGCGGCCGGCCGCACGGCCCGGCAGGGCGGGACGGCGGCCGGCACACGGGGTCGTCTCCATCCAGCCGGGAGGCGCCGCCCGCCGCGTCACCCGCCCGAGGTGAAGCGGCCCCGGGCGGCCGGGACCAGTCTTGCGCCGGGTGAGCCCGCGGCAGGCAGGGAGGCAGGCATGAGCACACGGACGGACACGGGCCCGGCCGGCCCGGCCGACGACGACCGCCGGCGGTTGTGGGGCCCGTACCTGAGCGAGCGCCAGTGGGGCACGGTCCGCGAGGACTACAGCGCGGGCGGGGACGCCTGGTCGTACTTCCCGCACGACCACGCCCGCTCCCGCGCCTACCGCTGGGGCGAGGACGGGCTCGGCGGCATCTGCGACACCAAGCAGCGCCTGTGCTTCGCCCTCGCGCTGTGGAACGGGCACGACCCGATCCTCAAGGAACGCGCCTTCGGCCTGACCAACGGCGAGGGCAATCACGGCGAGGACGTGAAGGAGTACTACTTCTACCTCGACAGCACACCCAGCCACTCCTACCTGCGCTACCTGTACAAATACCCGCAGGCGGAATTCCCGTACCTCGACCTGGTGGCCACCAACCAGGCCCGCAGCCGCCAGGAATTCGAGTACGAACTGCTCGACACCGGTGTCTTCGACGACGACCGGTACTTCGACGTCACCGTCGAGTACGCCAAGGCCGCGGACGACGACGTACTGATCCGGATCACCGTCGCCAACCGCGGCCCCGACGAGGCGACCGCGCACGTGCTGCCCACCCTGTGGTTCCGCAACACCTGGTCCTGGCACGAGGGCGCCGACCGGCCCACGCTGACCGCGGCCGAAGGGCCGCGCCGCACGGCCACCGTCCGGGCCGTCCACCCCGAGCTGGGCAGCTACGACCTGCGGTGCGCCGACGCGGTCCCGCTGCTGTTCACCGAGAACGAGACCAACCACGAGCGGCTGTTCGGCACGCCCAACCGCACGCCGTACGTCAAGGACGGCATCGGCCGCGCGGTCGTCGACGGGGAGGCCGGGGCCGTCAACCCGGCCGGGGAGGGAACCAAGGCGGCCGCGCACTACACCCTGACCGTCCCGGCCGGCGGCGAGGAGGTCCTGCGGCTGCGGCTCGCGCCCACCGGATCGTCCCTCTCCCTGGCCCGCGGCTTCGACACCGTCTTCCAGGAGCGCATCGCCGAGGCCGACGCCTTCTACCGGGAGCTGACGCCGCGCGGCGCGGGCGAGGATGAGGCCCGGGTGCTGCGGCAGGCCCTCGCCGGGATGCTGTGGTCCAAGCAGTACTACGGCTTCGACCTGGAGACCTGGCTGGCCGAACACGGCATGGACCCGTGGAGCCTGCCGCGGCCCGGCGTCCGCAACCGCGAGTGGTTCCACATGGTCAGCGACGACATCATCTCCATGCCCGACAAGTGGGAGTACCCCTGGTTCGCCGCCTGGGACCTGGCCTTCCACACCGTGGCCCTGTCGGTGGTGGACAACGAGTTCGCCAAGCAGCAGCTCGAACTGCTCCTCCAGAACTACTACCAGCACCCCAACGGTCAGATCCCCGCCTACGAGTGGAACTTCGCGGACGTCAACCCGCCCGTGCACGCCTGGGCCGCGTACTTCGTCCACCTGATGCAGGAGCGCCGCACGGGCCAGGCCGACCCCGCCTTCCTGGAACGCGTCTTCCAGAAGCTGCTGACCAACTTCACCTGGTGGGTCAACCGCAAGGACCCCGAGGGCCGCAACGTCTTCCAGGGCGGCTTCCTGGGCCTGGACAACATCGGCGTCTTCGACCGCAGCGCCCCGCTGCCCACCGGCGGCCGGCTCGAACAGGCCGACGGCACGGCCTGGATGGCCCTGTACTGCCAGTCCATGCTCCAGATCGCGCTGGAACTGGTCGAGTACAACCCCGCCTACGAGGAACTGGTGCTGAAGTTCGTCGAGCACTACCTGTGGATCGCCGGATCCATGGACCGCGTCGGTGACCTCGGCGACGAACTGTGGGACGAGGAGGACGGGTTCTTCTACGACGTGCTGCGGCTGCCCGACGGCCAGGCCGTACGGCTCAAGGTCCGGTCGATGGTGGGCCTGCTGCCGCTGTGCGCCTCGACCGTCTTCCGGCCGCGGCAGTTGGAGCGGGTGACGGGCCTGAACGAGCGCCTGCGCCGCTTCGCGGCCCGCCACCCCTCGCTGTCCGTCACCATGGCCGCGGCCCAGGCGGGCGCGGCAGGCGGCGCCCGGCTGCTGTCCGTCGTGGACGAGAAGAAGCTGCTGCGGGTCCTCGGCCACCTGCTGTCCGAGGACGAGTTCCTCAGCCCGTACGGCATCAGGTCCCTGTCCCGGCACCACGCCGAGCACCCGTACACCTTCTGGGTGCACGGCCAGGAGTACCGGGTCTCCTATCTGCCCGCCGAATCCGACACCGGCATGTTCGGCGGCAACTCCAACTGGCGCGGCCCGGTGTGGTTCCCGATGAACGCCCTGGTCATCCGCGCGCTGCTGAACCTGTACGGCTTCTACGGCGACGAGCTGACCGTCGAGTGCCCCACCGGCTCGGGCGTCCACATGACCCTGTACGGGGCGGCCGAGGAGATCTCGCGCCGGCTCGCCCGGATCTTCCTGCGCGGCGAGGACGGGCGGCGCCCCGTCTACGGTGGGCAGGAGAAGTTCCGCACCGACCCGCACTGGCGCGACCTGATCCTCTTCCACGAGTACTTCCACGGCGACAACGGCGCCGGCATCGGCGCGGCCCACCAGACCGGCTGGACGGGCCTGGTCGCCGCCCAGATGCAGCTCTTCGGCACGCTCACGCCCGGCGACTTCCTGACGGCGGATCCGGGCCGGAGGGACCGGAAGGAGGGATCATGACCCAGCTGCCCGAGCAGCCCGTCGTCCACGAGGTCAACACCCGGGTGTGGCTGCGCGAGATCCGGCGCCGCACCGGGCGTCCGGCCGGGCTCGGCGATGTGCCCAAGGACGCGTGGGACGAGATCACCCCGCACGGCGTGGACGCCGTCTGGCTCATGGGGGTGTGGGAGCGCAGCCCGCAGGGCCGCGGCATCGCCCTGTGGGACCAGTCCCTGCGCACCGCGTTCGCCCGGGCCGTACCCGGCATCCGGGAGGACGAGATCGCCGGGTCGCCGTACTGCATCCGGCGCTACGAGGCCGACGCGTCGCTCGGCGGCGCCGAGGGGCTGGCCGCCGCCCGCGCCGAACTCGACGGCCGCGGCATCGGGCTGCTGCTCGACTACGTGCCCAACCACGTCGCCCCGGACAGCCCCTGGGTGTCCGCGCACCCCGAGTACTTCGTGCGCGGCACCCCCGACGACCTGCGGCACGACCCGGCCGCCTACCTCGACACCGGCACCGCCGTCCTCGCTCGCGGCCGCGACCCCTTCTTCCCGCCCTGGCCGGACGTGGTGCAGCTGAACGCGTTCGAACCCGCCCTGCGGCGGGCGACCGCGGACGAGCTGACCCGCATCGGGCAGGCCTGTGATGGGGTGCGCTGCGACATGGCGATGCTGCTGATGAACGACATCTTCGCCCGCACCTGGGGGCAGCGCGCCGGAACCCCGCCGCCGGACGAGTTCTGGCCCACGGTCATCGGCGCCGTACAGGAGCGGCACCCCGGCATGACGTTCGTCGCCGAGGCGTACTGGGACCTCGAATGGGCCTTGCAGCAGCAGGGCTTCGACTTCTGCTACGACAAGCGCCTCTACGACCGCGTCCTGCACGAGGGCCCCGAGTCGGTGCGGCAGCATCTGACGGCGGACGAGACCTACCAGCGCAAGCTCGTACGATTCCTGGAGAACCATGACGAGCCCAGGGCCGCGCAGACGCTGCACCCCGACAAGGAACGCGCGGCAGCCGTCCTGATCGCCACGCTGCCCGGGGCGACGCTGTGGCACGAGGGCCAGTTCACGGGGCGCCGCACCCACCTGCCCGTCTTCCTGGACCGGCGCCCGGACGAGCCGGCTGACACCGGACTCCGGCAATTCCACGAGAAGTTGCTCGCCGCCGTGCACCGCAGCGGCATGCGGACCGGGCAGTGGCGGCTGCTGGAGTGCGCGGGCTGGCCCGACAACGACTCCGCCAAGAACGTGCTCACCTGGTGCTGGGCGGGCCCCGCCGGACGGTTCCTGACGGCCGTGAACCTCTCGGGGCACCCGGCCCAGGGCCGCATCCGGCTGCCGTGGTCCGCGTCGGGCCCCGACTCGTGGCAGCTGGCCGACCTGCTGACCGGTGAGCGGTACGAACGCGCCGAGGCCGAGCTGACCGGCCCCGGACTCTTCGTCGACCTGGACGCCTGGGGCAGCCACGTCCTCGCCCTGGCGCCGGGCCGCGAGGGAACACCGCCCGTCGTCACCCCCGGCGGGTGACGACGCGCGATCACCCGGCCGGGAGGATGCACGCGCCCGGCGTACGGTCCGCTCCGTACGCCGGGCGACAGCGATCGGAGGCGAGACGATGGCCGTACCGCCCGGACCGGAAACCGGTGGAGGCGCGCCGCAGGCGCCGCGGCATGTGCTGGTGCCGCTCGCGCTCGCCCAGTTCATCTGCAGCTTCGCCGGCTCCAACATGAACGTGATGATCAACGACATCAGCAAGGACCTCGACACCACGGTGCAGGGGGTACAGCTGGCGATCACCATCTTCCTGCTGGTCATGGCCGCGCTGATGATCCCCGGCGGCAAGCTGACCGACCGCTTCGGCCGCAAGCGGTGCCTGGTGGCCGGCCTGGCCGTCTACGGCGTCGGCGCCCTGCTCAGCGCGGCGGCGCCCGGCCTCGGCGTACTGATCCTCGGCAACTCGATCCTCGAAGGCGTCGGCACGGCCCTGCTCATCCCGCCCGTCTACATCCTCACCACGCTCTACTTCACGGACACCGTCGCCCGCGCCCGCGCCTTCGGGGCGATCATGGCGATGGGCGGCATCGGCGCGGCCGCCGGGCCGCTGATCGGCGGGCTGATCACCTCGGGGCTGAGCTGGCGGGCGGCCTTCGTCTTCCAGGCGCTGGTGATCGCGGTGATCGTCGTCCTGGGCCGCCGGATCTCCGATCCGCTGCCCCCGGACCCCACGCGGCCCTTCGACACCGGCGGCGCGGTCCTGTCGGCCGCCGGACTGACCCTCGTCGTCGCCGGGACCCTCGCCGCCGACGACAACGGCTGGCTGACGCTGGGGCTGCTCGTGCTCGGGGCCGCCGTGCTGGCCTGGTTCTTCCGCAGGGTACGGGCGATGGAGCGGGCCGGCGCCGAACCGCTCCTGTCCACCAGCCTGTTCCGCGACCGCACCTCCAATCTCGGCCTGGTGACGCAGTGCCTCCAGTGGATGGTCCTCATGGGGGTCTCGTTCGTGGTGTCCGCCTACCTTCAGGTCGTCCGCGGCTACAACGCCATCCAGACGGGTGTGGTCTTCACGGCGGCCACCGTCGGCCTCCTCGCGTCCTCGCTCGCCGCCGAGCGCTTCGCGAAGCGGCGCACCCCGCGCACCCTGGTGACGACCGGCTTCGCCCTGACGGTCGCCGGCATCGGCACGCTTCTCGCGCTGGCGCACGGCTCACCGAGCGTCTGGGCCAGCGTCCCCGGACTGCTCATGATCGGCCTGGGGCTCGGCGTGATGCTCACCCCGTCCGTGAACGTGGTGCAGTCCAGCTTCCCCGAGGAGCAGCAGGGCGAGATCTCCGGCCTGTCGCGCAGCGTGTCCAACCTCGGTTCCTCGCTGGGCACCGCGATCGCCGGCACCATCCTCGTGGCCGACCTGGCCTTCGGTTCGTACGCCGCCGCGCTGATCGTGCTGGCGGTCCTCGGATGCGGCGGCCTCGTCGCCGCCACGCTGCTGCCCGGGCAGCGGGCCATGGCCGGTCAGCGCAGCGGCCGCTGACCGGCCGTACCGTCGCGGGCCCGTCCGCCGTACCAGTCGTACACCACCGCACTGCGCACGACGAGATCGGCGACGGACGCGTCACGCCTGCTCAGCGCCGTCCAGAGCAGCCCCAGCGGAAAGACGACGCACAGCACGGCCCGCAGCAGAGCGCGGCCGGCACCGAGCGGCTGCCCGGAGCGGCGGACCACGCGCAGTCCCATCAGCCAGGCCCCCACGGTCCGGCCGGTCACCGTCCAACTCACGGACAGATAGCCGACGGTGAGGGCGAAGCCGAGGAATCCGGTGAGCCAGTCGGACGCCTTCGGCGGGCCGAACGGCGGCCCGAGCACGAGGAAGCGGACGGCACCGACGCCGAGATCGGCCAGGACGGCGATGCCCAGTACCACGAGGATGTCGGCGACGGCCGCCAGGGTGCGGGAGACCAGTCCCGCGGTCCGGCCCTGGAGCCGGGCCGGGGTGTCCGCCGGGGAGGGCGGCGTCACGAAGGAGTCCGGCGCAGCAGCCGGTCGGTCACGGCGTCCACCAGCCGGTCCGCCCGCGCGCTGCGCAGCCGTACGGCATCCAGCGCCTCGCCGGTCAGGTCACCGCCCGTGTCACGGACGATGGCGCCGATGTCGACCTCTTCGAGCACCTGCCGCGTGTAGCCGGCCAGATCGACCCGGTCCAGTACGGCGTCGATGTCCACGCGCCGCGCGACCCGCGCCACGTCCACGCGGTCGGCGACCCGGTCGACGTCGATGCGCTCCGCCACCTTGTTCACGTCCACCCGGGCCACCAGGGCCTCCAGGTCGAGCTGGGCGACGACCGCGGCGACCAGCCGCCGCAGCACGGCGCGCCGGACGCCGCCGACACCGTCCGCGACCCGTCCGGCTACCGTGGCCGCCGCCGTACCCGCGGCGGCCACGGCGCCCAGGGCCAGCCGCGGCCCGAGCAACAAGACGGCGCCCAGCGGGCTTTCAGCGGCACGGTATCCAGCCATGACCGCATCGCAGCGCCGCCCGGCGCGGCCCGCGTCATCCGCCGCGGGTGAACCGCGCCGCGCGGCCCGCTGATCAGTCCTGCACGGCGTCCAGCACGTCCCTCAGGTCGACGAACTTGAAGTTCGTGGAGGGGCGCTCCGGGTCCCCGGGCGCGTCGTGCCCGTCCTGCACGACCAGCAGCCCCTTCGGGTACTTCGCGCCCAGCGGCGCGTTCAGCACGGCGGCGCCGTCGCACTCCTCCGAGCCGTCCAGGGCCGCCGAGGCGGGAGCGACACGGAATCCGCCCTCGTACTCGTTGTCGTCGGATATCTCGCGGTCGTAGGCGACAAAGGTGTTGTCACCCTGGCTGGACGCCAGCAGATAGCCGTCGCCCTTGGACTCCTCGACGAGCGTCAGGCCCTCGACGTCGGCCGTCAGCCGCTTGCCGCCGTAACCGGGGTCGGCGCCGGCGACACACTTCTCGGCCGCCTCGTCGTACGTGGCCGGTACGCCGTACTCGCGGACCTTGTCGATCAGCTTGGGCGTGCCGGTCAGGTCGGCGCGCAGCCGCCAGATGCCGACGTCCTCCTGCCCCGCGTACAGCGTGCCGTTGCGGGCGTCCACCACCATGCCCTCGACCTGCGGGAGTTCGCCCGGCTCGGCGCAGGGGGACCAGGATTTGCCGTTGGGGAGGCGGAAGGCGGCGGGCAGGTCCAGGGTGCGGACCTTGCGGTAGCCGACCGTGCCGCCGGTGCCCGGAGTCAGCTCCAGGAGGGCGAGGGTGGTCCGCTCGCGCCGGCTGACCAGGGCGTACGAGCGGCCGGTGGCCTTGTCGGTCCAGGTGGCCAGCCCGTACGCGGTGCGCTGCCCGTCGATCTCCTGCTGCGAGGTGGAGAAGACCGGCGGGGCCGCGGGATCGGTCACATCGGTGAGCGGTCCGCCCGCGCGGTCGCGGTCGATCCGGTAGAAGCGCAGCCGGTCGCTGCCACGGTCGCTGACCACCGCCAGGTCGGCGCGGCCCGACGACAGGCGCGCACCCGAGACGAGATCGACGTTGTTGAACCGCCCGGCGGCGTGCCCGGGGCCGGGCGCGGCGGGCGCGGGCAGCGACTGCACCTCGCGGGCACCGAGGTCGTAGACCCGCAGGCCGCCCTTCTTCGCGGTGGCGATCACCAGGCTGCGGCCCGGGTCGGCCGCGTTCCGCCAGATCGCCGGGTCATCGGCGTCGGCCTCGCCCCCGGCCGCGTCGTCGTGCAGGGCCGGGGTCTCGGCCCGCGGGGTGACGGCAGGCGGGGCGGACGGGGCGGCCCCGGCCGGGAAGGGCACGGCCGCGACGGCGAGCGCGGCGAGAGACGTGGCGAGGGCGAGCGTCGCCGACCGGACGCTGCGAGAGGTGGCCACGAAGGGACTCCTTCATGTCGGGAGGGTGGTTGAAGGGGAAAGCAGGGGGAGTCTGGGGTGCGCGTATGACGGCTTACCGCCAGGTAACGTTTCCGGTACGCATACGGGACGTGAACGACTCGTGGCGCGGGACGGGTTGAGTCGCGCGGCAGGTGACGGTAATGCGAACTGCGCATACGGCAAAGGGAGTTGACGTCCCTGACCGGCGATGGACCCCCTGAACGGCCCCGAGGAGCTGTACCCCTTACCCGGTCACTCCGCCCACTCCGGCGTCCACGTCCCGTCGCCTCGCCGCTCCCGCTGTGCGGCGGGCGCCGTGTACCGGGTGCGCAGATGGTCGCGGAGCGCGGCCAGCGCGGGGTGCGCGTTGTCGCGGTGCCAGAGGAGCGAGTGCGGGTAGACCGGTGTCGGGTGGTGCAGGGGCACGCGCCGCAGATCGTGCTCGGCGGGCCAGGCGAACCGCGTCCACGCGCCGACGAGGGTCGCGATCCGCGGGGAGTCGGCGATGGTGTCCAGGAGCGGTTCGGTGCCGAAGTCGGGGCCGGTCACCTCGATGGTGAACCCGAACGCGGCGGCGAGGCCGTCGTAGTAGGCCGCCCACTCGGTACCGGTGACGATGCCCGGCATCCAGATCCGGTGCCCGGCGAGATCGCCGGGGGTGACCGCACGCGCGTCGGCCAGCGGGTGGGCGGGCCCGGTGACGAGCTGCACGGGCTCGTCGTGGACCCGTACGGCCTCGACGCCGTCGGGCAGCTGCCGCGCGGGCACGGTCACGGCGCGGAACGACGCGTCGATCGTGCCGGACCGTACGGCGGCGAGCGCCGCGTCGGCGTCGAAGAGGGTCACCACGTCGAGTGCGGTGTCCGGGTGGGCGCGGTGGAAGCCGCGCACCAGGTCGGCCGGTGCGAGCCGGCGCCCGATCACGTCCACGCGCAGGGCGCGGCTGCCCGGCCGTACGGAGGCGGCCGCCCGCTCCTCGGCCCGCAGCAGCTCGCGGGCGTGCGGCAGGAATGCCTGCCCGTCGATGGTGAGCCGCGCGCCGCGGGCCGTCCGGTCGAAGAGCCGTACCCCGAGGTCCTTCTCCAGCGCGGCGATGCGCTTGGAGACGGCCTGCTGGGTGACCGACAGCTGGGCGGCGGCTTCCCGGAACTGTCCGGAGTCCGCGACGGCGACGACGGTGCGTACGGCATGGAGATCCACGGGAGCACTCTAGAGGAGCGGCGCACAACCAGCGGTTGTCCCTGCGGACACCCGGAGTTGTTTGCTTCCGTGCCCGCCACTCGATGGGATGTGTCCGCTCGACGATCTGTCGCGCGGGTGGACATGGTGGAAGTACGGGGTGGGCGTGGGGACCAGACGGTCGCTGGGGCGGCAATTCGGGTGGCTGTGGGCGGCGTACGCGGTCAGTTCGTTCGGGACGTCGCTCGCCTTCGACGCGTTCTCGCTGATCGCGGTACTGGTGCTGCACGCCGGCCCGGCCCAGGTGTCGGCGCTCGCCGCGGTCGGGCCCGCGGTGGGGGCCGTGCTGTCGGTGCCGCTCGGCCCGTGGGTGGAGTTCCGGCGCAAGCGGCCCGTGATGATCGCGATGGACCTGGTCCGGTGCGGGCTGCTGCTGAGCATCCCCGCCGCGTACCTGCTCGGCAGGCTCGGCTTCGGCCAGCTGCTGGTCGTGTCCGTGGTGATCGCCGCGGCCGACATCACCTTCAACGCGGCGGCCGGCGCCTGTCTGAAGGCCCTCGTCCGGCCGCCGGACCTGGTCGTCGCCAACGGGCGGTTCGAGGCCACGCAGTGGACCTCCACCGTGCTCGGACTGCCGCTCGGCGGTGCCGCGGTCGGGCTGTTCGGGCCGGTGATGACCGTACTGGCCGACGCGGTCAGCTATCTGCTGTCGGCCGCGGGCATCCGGGCGATCGGCGGCGGGGAGCCGCGTCCGGTACGGGCCGAGGAACCGGCGAAGGCACGCGCCGCCGGACTCCTGGAGGGCTGGCGGCACCTCCTCGCCCACCCCGTCCTGCGCCCGCTGTTCCTCAACGCGGTCCTGGTCAACGGCCTGATCATGGCGACCGCGCCACTGGCCGCCGTCCTCATGCTCGGCCCCCTCGGATTCCCGCCCTGGCAGTACGCTCTCGCCTTCGCGGTGCCCTGCCTCGGCGGCCTGCTCGGCGCGCGCCTGGCCGGCCCGCTCGTCACGCGCTTCGGGCGGCACCGGGTCCTGCGTACGGCCGGGACACTGCGGGCCTGCTGGCTGATCGGCCTGGCCTTCGTCCGCCCCGGTGTGTCCGGGCTGCTGCTCGTCATGGCCGTCGAGTTCGCGATGATCCTCTGCATCGGTGTCTTCAACCCGGTGCTCGCCGCCCACCGGCTCGACCTCACGGAGCCGGACCGGGTCGCCCGTACGCTCTCCGCCTGGTCGGCCACCGGCAAACTCACCATCGCGGCCCTGACCGCCCTGTGGGGCCTGCTGGCCGCCCTCACCGGCCCCCGAACCGCCATGGCCCTCGCCGGCGTCCTCATCCTGACGACTCCTTTCCTGCTGCCGCGGCGGCCGGGCGGGGCAGCCCCTGCCCCGCCCGAGCCCACCCGCGCTCCCGCAGTAGAAGCCGGCCCTCCGCGTAAGTGAAGGCCGGGCCGGGGAGGGATGCTTCGCGTCCGCTGAGGATGACGGTCAGGGTGCCGTCGGCGGGGGAGTGGGGAGCGGGCGGGCGGCCGATGCGGCGGAGCGTCTGGGCGGCGACCGCGTGGGCCGATCCGTACAGGACGAGGGGCGGCGCACCGGGGCGTCGCAGCGCGGTGCGGATGCGTTCGGCGACGAGTTCGTAGTGGGTACAGCCGAGGACGACGCTCCGCACCTCGGCCGGGGTGCGCCGCGCGGCGGCGGCGATCGCGAGCCCGATGGCGTCCGCGTCCCCCTGCTCCACGGCGTCGGAGAGCCCGGGACACGGTACCTCGGTGACCGCCGCGCCATCGGCGAACCGCCGGATGAGCGAGCGCTGGTACGGGCTGCCGGTGGTGGCGGGCGTGGCCCACACGGCGAGGGGCCCGCCGCCAACGGCCGCCGGTTTGACGGCCGGGACCGTGCCGATGACCGGCAGCTCCGGCTCGAAGCGGGCCCGCAGGGCGGGCAGCGCGTGGACGGTCGCGGTGTTGCAGGCGACGACCAGCGCGTGCGGACGCCGCGCCGCCGCCGCTTCGGCGACGGCGAGCGCGCGGGCGGCGATGTCCTCCGCCGTGCGCGGCCCCCAGGGCATGCCGTCGGGGTCACAGGACAGGACGAGATCGGCGTCGGGACGCAGCCGTCGTACGGCGGAGGCCGCCGCCAGCAGCCCGATCCCGGCGTCCATGACCGCGATCTTCGGCCGGTCCCCGCCGCCGTCCCGCTGCTCGTGTTCCATGCCGGTCGCCTCCGCGCTCGCTCGGTGTCGGTGTGACGGGTGGTGAGTCTGTACGGAGGCGGGCCCGGACAACATGGCCAATTCGGCGGGGATGGTCTGGAACGGGAGAGGCGAGCGGCGTCCCGGCGTGCTCAGCCGAGCACCCCGATCTCCAGCCCCCGCAGCCGCGCCGGGTCGGCGATCACCTCGTAACCGGTGATCCGGTCGTCCTCGACGGTGAAGGTCAGCGCGATGCGCAGACGGCCGTGGGGTGCCACGAGGAGGCCGACGGCGCCGTCGACGAGGGCCGGTTCGGCCTGGCGGGAGCGGTGGGCGAACAGGAGGGTGCCCTCGGCCACCGCGCGGGCGCCGCGGAGTTCGGGCGCCACCCCCGGTGGCAGGACGGCGGGGTCGGCGCGGCGCACGACATCGGGGGCCAGCAGGGCGAGGACCGCCGGGAGGTCGCCGGCGCGGGCGGCCGTCAGGAACGCCGTGACGACGCGGCGGTGCCGGGCCAGGTCGGCGGCCGGGAGAGCGGGCGTGCCCCGTACCTTCCGGCGCGCGCGGCTGGCGAGCTTCTTCGTGGCGACCGGGGTGCGTTCCACGATGGGGGCGATCTCGTGGAACGGCACGGCGTACATGTCGTGCAGGACGAGCGCGACGCGTTCCGCGGGGCCCAGCCGGTCCAGCACCACGAGCAGCGCCTGGCTGACGGAGTCGGTCAGCAGCGCGGTCGCCTCGGGACTCGCCGACCGGCCCGGGACCTCGTCGAAGCCCTCCGGCTCCGCCAAATCCTCGCGGCGGGACGTACGCGTACGCAGCACGTCGAGGCAGATGCGCGTCACCACCGTCCGCAGCCAGCCCTCCAGGTTGTCCACCGCCCCCGCGTCCACCCGGCTCAGGCGCAGCCACGCCTCCTGTACGGCGTCGTCGGCCTCCTCCGGGGAGCCGAGCATCCGGTGGGCGACGGCCCGCAGCCGGTCGCGCTGTCCCTCGAAACGTTCCGCCAGCCCGTCGCGCGCGTCCACCGGTCACCTTTCCTCGTTCCGCTCCGTCACGGGTAATGACGGACGCACCGCACGAGAAGTGACAGGAGAACCCGATGACATCCTTGCTGCACCTGGATTCCAGCGCCGACCGCTCCGGCGGGTCGGTCAGCAGGCAGCTGACCGCCTTGTTCGCCGACACCTGGCGTGCCGCGCACGGCACGGCGGCCGGATACCGCCACCGGGACCTGGCCGCCGACCCCGTGCCCCCGCTGGACACCGCCTACTGCGCACTCGGCCGGCGCGTGGAGAAACATGGCCTGGTCCCGCCGGACGGCGTGGACGCGCTGATCGCGAACCCGGCCGAGCGGCGGGCGTGGACGCTGACCCGCCCGCTGGTGGACGAACTGCTGGCGGCCGACACGGTGCTGATCGGCGCACCGATGTACAACTACTCGGTGCCCGCCGCGCTGAAGGCGTGGATCGACCGGGTGGGCTTCCCCGGGGCGTTCAGCGACCCGGTGACAGGGGAGAGCCTGCTGCGGGGGACGCGCGTGGTGGTGATCAGCTCGCGGGGCGGGGCGTACGGGCCGGGGACCCCACGGGAGGCGTGGGACTTCCAGACGCCGTACCTGCGGGCGTACTTCCGTGCGCACGGGGTGGCGGAGGACGCTGTCCGGGTCGTCGGCGCCGAGATGACGATGGCTCATCTTGTTCCGGATCTGGCGCGATTCAAGCCGCTGGCGGACGGGTCGCTCGACGCGGCGCGGGCCGAGGTGGAGGCGCTGGCCGGGGCCGCCACCGCGGCAGCCCGCTGACCCGGCGCCCCGCGCCCCGGCTCCCGGCCCGCCTCACCGGCCCCGGTGCTCCGGCCGTCCGAACCAGTCCAGGCACAGCACCAGCGCGTCGTCCATCGACTCCGCGTCGCGGTACTCGGCGAGGTCGCGCAGCACGGCGCGGGGCACGCTCGCCGCGGGCAGCAGGCTGGTGGCGTGTATCGCGCGGGCGAGGGCATGCTCGCCGTACTCCTCGCCCGGCGGCGAGACCGCCCCGTACACGCCGTCGCTGACGAACAGCAGCCGGTCGCCGGGCAGCACCTCGAATTCCTGGGCCACGTACTGCGTCTCCTCGAACATGCCGAGCGGCAGCTGCGCCTCCAGGGGCACCCGGTCGATGGCCCGGCCCCGGCGCCGCCACAGCTGTGGGGAGCCGGCGTCCACGACCTCGACGCGGCCGGTCGCGAGCTGGAAGCGCAGCAGCAGCGTCGAGACGTAGGCGGCGCCGCGGTACTGCCCGTAGAGGGCCTGGTCGGCCAGCGCCGCCTGGTCGGCGATGCCGATGCCGGCGCGGCGGGCGTTGCGCAGCGCATTGACCGTCAGGTGGGTGAGCAGGGACGCCTCGATGCCGGTGCCCATGCCGTTGGTGACGGCGAGGGTCAGCTCGTCCGCGTCCGCCGCCCAGTCGTAGTTGTCGCCGTGGATCGCGTAGGCCGGTTCGAGCTGCGCCCCGATGGCGTACTCCTCGGCCACGCAGGCCCGCGCGGGCAGCAGCTGCCACTGCATCTCGGCGGCCAGCGTGAGCCGGTTGGCGCGGCGGGCCCGCTGGTAGACGTCGGTGTCGCGCTCGGCGACGAGGATCTCGTGGCCGAGCAGGTCGGCGGCGTGCGCGAGCTCGTCGGCGATGCCCGGCACGCTGCGGTCGCGGGGCAGCCGTACGGTCAGGATGCCCAGCCGTTCGCCGCGGACCGTCACCGGCAGGTGGTGGTCGACGGCGCCGCCCTCCCGGACCTGCCGTTCGTGCGGCTCCTGACTGCCGAAGGCACGCCCCTGCGGGCTGTTGGAGATGGACAGCGCGCCGTGCGGGTCCTCGCCGAGCGAGGCGAACGGCCTGAGTACCGTGCCGCCGTAATCCGCGAGGAACAGGTGTACGGATGTGGCTCCGTAGGCCGCGGCGAGTGCTTCGCGCAGCGTGTCCACCAATGCGTGCGGTGCCGACGCGCGAACGGCTCTTTCCACATCACAGCTCAGGGTCACGGTCTCTCAAACATTCTTATACCGGTGGATTCAGTTGGATTCAGACATGGCCGGGCTGACGCGGGCGGCCGGAGGGTGACAGAGTGGTCGTGTGTCCCGTTTTCCCGGCCAGTCGCAGCACGAGCAGGTGACCGAGGCCACCCTTGCCGCCTCCGAGTTGCTGGAGGTGCTGTGGGGTCGTGGCCAGGAGACGGCACGCTCGGCGCAGGTGTCGCCGTCCCAGCTGCGGGCTCTCCTGGTGATCGAGGATCATGAGGGTACTAACCTGCGGGCGCTCGCCGACGCACTCGGCTCGCGTCCGCCCGCGGTGAGTCGCCTCTGCGACCGCCTGGAGGCCATGGGGCTGGCCGAACGTTGTCCGAGCGCGACGAGCCGGCGCGAGGTCGAGCTGCGGCTGAGCCTGCGCGGGCGTGCCTTCCTGGAGGAGTACCGGGCGGCCCGCAAGAGCGAGGTCGCCGCCATCGTGGCGCGGATGGACCCGGCGCAGGTCGCCGATCTCGCGTCCGGCCTGGCGGCGTTCCACCGGGCGGCCGCCGTGCACCGTACGGCCGAGGGCAGCCGTACGGCCCCCGCCCGCCGCACGCTGGGTGCGGACAGCGCGGACACTGCGTGAAGTCATTCAGGCCCCGCTTCCCGATCCGAAGTCACTCCGGGCAGAGCCGTGTTCACAGTGACGGGGACAAGATTGTTGCCTTTCTGGAATATTGTCAAACGGCAACAATCGCTTCTATTGTTGATCACTCCATCCGACCGGACGGAAGTCCGGCCGGGCCGCCGAGCCGCCACCGACCGAGGACTACCGTGCATCCACAGCCCAGCGCAGACCGGCCGACGCAGGTTCTGATACGGGAAGGGCAGTGCGCCGGGGACCCCATGGTCATCGCCGTCACCGGCCCGCTCGACATCGACACCGTCGCGCCCCTGGAAGCGGCCTTGCGCGAGGCGGGCGCCGGGCACCGGGACGGCGCCGGACCGGACGGCGGAGCGGCGCGGCCGGTGGTCGTCGACCTGTCCGAGGTGGACTTCGCGGACTCCACGACGGTCAACGTCCTCCTGCAGCAGCACGCCGCCCTGGGCTCCCGGCTGCGCCTGGCCGCCCCCTCGCCGGGCCTGCTCCGCCTCTTCGAGCTGACCGGCCTCGACGGCGTGCTCCCGCTATACGGGACGGTCGCGGAAGCGGCGGCGGCCGATGGCGTGGCAGCGGAGCCGGCGGGGGAGTAGCCGGCGGGGGCCGGCGGGGGAGTGGCCGGTTTCAGCCGCCCGCGGCCGTCTCCGCGAGTTTCCGGAATTCGCCCAGGTCGTAGTTGGCGAGGGTGGAGTCCAGATTCGTCAGGGCCCCCAGATGCTCCACGAAACCTTCCGGTGAGTACTCTATTTGCAGCGTGACACGGCTTGATGTGTCACTGAGCCGGTGGAAGGTGACGACTCCCGCGTGATGGACACCCTCCGTCGTTTTCCAGGCGATGCGCTCCTGGGGTTTGACTTCCGTGAGTTCCGCCACGAAATTCTTGTCCGCCCCCGGCAGCGACAGCTGCCAGGCGAAATGCGTATCGTCCAGGCGCTCGGCCAGCCGTACGTGGCTGAGGAACCTCGGCCACCGTGTGACGTCGGCCCACAGCGCCCAGCTCACCGCGACGGGCGCTTCGATGTCCACACTCTCCAGCAGCGAGGACGACATGGGATGGACCTCCTTGGTCTCGTGAGCGAATGCGCACGGCCACGCACGGTCACGGCCGGCCGCGGCCGCATTCGCCGGCGGCCGGGATTGCTGTCCGGCCGTATCCGCGAGTGGTCCGGAGTTGCCCTTGTACCCCGCGCGGGAGTGGGTACCCGGGTCGTGTGGCAGCGGTTACCGGCAATCCGCCCGCCCGGTTATCACCCCATCGGGAACTTGCCGTTCCGTATGTGACAGCGTGATTGCCCGGTTGCCTGGCGGGAAAGCTGCCTACTTGTACGCCTTACGGTCGAACGGGAAACGAGGTGAGCCCCGATGAGCAGCGCCACGGCCCCGCACAGGGTTTCCGCAGCGCCGTCGCTGGTGGTGACGCTGGAGAACTGCCCCGAAGCGGCGGCCGTCGCCCGGGACGCCGCCGGTGACCTGCTGCAGGGGCTTGGCCCGCCACTGGACCGGGACGCCTCGGACGCCGTGGTCCTGATCGTCTCCGAACTCGTCACCAACGCCGTCCGGCACACCCGGACCGCCACCTGCACCCTGAGCCTGACGGCCGCCCCCGACACGGTGACGGTGAGCGTGACCGATTCCAGCACCCACCCGCCCCGCGAACGCAACCCGGACGTGCGCGGCGAGGGCGGCGGCTTCGGCTGGCCGATGGTCCGCCGCCTCGCCAAGGCCACCTGGGTGGAGACCACCGCCCGGGGCAAGACGGTCCACGCCGTCGTCGCCCGGGCGGGCCGCGGCTCAGCCTGAGCGTGGCGACAGGCGCACGGCCAGCGCCAGCGTGTCGTCCGGGTGCAGGACGACGGTGTGCATGTCCTCGGCGATGGCGCCGGGGATCTCCCCGGTGGGCCGGTGACGGTGCCGCCGGGCGCTCTCCGCCAGCCGCTGCTCGCCCTCCCTGGGGTCCCGGCGGCTCTCGGTGAGCCCGTCGGTGTAGAGCACCAGCAGGTCCCCCTCGTCCAGCTTCGCGTGCAGCAGCCGCTCACTGCCGGGGAAGGGATAGCCGACCCCGCGCCCGCGCACCTCCAGGTACTCCTTCTCGCCCGAGCCCCGCACGACCAGGGCCGGCGGATGGCTGCCGTTGGCGAGCTGCAGATCCCCGCTGACCGGGTCGATCCGCGCCAGCAGCACCGTGGCCATCAGCTCGGGGTCCAGCGGCGCGAGGATTTCGTCCGTACGGGCCACGATGGACTTCAGCGGATGGCCCTCCAGCGCGAGCGTGCGGACCGCGTGCGTGACGTTCAGCGCACTGCGCGTACTGCGTACGCCGTGTCCCAGCGCGTCGACGACGGTGATGTGGACCGTCCCGTCCGGCAGCGTGAACCAGTCGTAGAAGTCGCCGCCGGTGGGCGCGTCGGTGCCGGCCGGCGCGTAGTGCACGGCCAGTTCCAGCCCGTCCACCGCGATCGGCGGCGGGCGCAGCGCGTCCTCCAGCTCGCGCAGGATGTGGCCGTGCGCCGTGCGCAGCTGCTCGTCGCGCTCCTCCAGCTGTACGTACAGCGCCAGCACACCGCTGTTGGTCTCGGCCAGCTCGTGCGTCAGGCGGCGCTGGTCGGCGGCGAGGGAGTCCACCCGGGCCAGCGCGACCCGCAGCTCCTCCTCCAGCAGCCGGTTCTCGGCCGCCGGGTCCGACACCGCGCCGTCCCCGTCGCCGCCGGACGCGCCCGCGGGCGTACCGCCGGGGCCGCGCGGCCGTCCGCCGCCCGTTGCGTCGTCCGGCTGCCGTCCCGTGGGGATCCGGATCTCCGGGGTCCCGTCCGGCAGCGGTACGTGCCAGGTGGCCGCGTCGGACGACACCTGGGCGGGCAGCGGGAGTTCGGGCCCGGCCGGCGGCGCGAGCACCGGGGCGGGGGTGCGCAGCGTGACGGCCAGGGAACCGCCCGCGGAGGAACGATCCCTCGTACAGGTACGGGCCGACTCCAGCGTGACCCCGTATCCGGCCCGGAGCACCGAGTCGGCCAGCGTGCTCACGGACAGCACGAGGCGCGCCCGGGTCTCGACGGGCAGGGCGTTGGCCGCGCCCAGCCGGCGCACGGCGTGGCGCAGCGCCGGCAGCGCGTGGAAGGTGTGGCGTCTCACGAAAGTCTCTGGTGGAGGTTGGCGGCGAGTACGGTCGCGTCGTCCCGGCTGCGGCGGTGGCCGTGCACGAGGGCCGTGGCCAGCAGCGGCGCGGGCAGACGTACGAGGAACGGGTCCGGACTGTACGCCCAGCGGTGGTCGATGCCGTCGGTGTGCAGCAGGGCGGTGAAGTGCGGTTCCCACGGGATGTCGCGGGTCAGCGGCTGGGGCATCTCCAGGCCCGCCACCCCGGGTTGGCCGGTCAGGCGGTGCTGGATGTCCCGCTGCGTCAGCGTCAGACACCGTACGTTGCCGATGCCGCAGTACTGGGCGCGCCCGGCGTGCAGCCGCAGCAGCCCGACGGCCGCGCCCCGGCTGCGGCGCAGCGCGCGGTGGACGGTGGTCAGCAGTCCGGGCAGCGGCTGGTCGGGCGCTCTGGCGAAGGTGCGCAGCGCGATCTGCGCCGCCTCGGCCGCCTCCGGGCCGTGCCCGAGCCCGTCGACCATGATCGCGGTCAGCCCCGACCCGGTCTCGGCCGCCGCGCAGGCGTCGCCGCTGACCTCCTCCCGCTGCGCGGGCACACAGACCGCGCCGACCGCCCGGCGCGCGGCCCCGGCGTCCTCGGGCGACGTCAGCCGGGCACAGGCCACCGTGCCGCCCGGCTCGTGGGTACGGACGGTGAAGCTGGTGGCTATGCGGTTGACGCCGCCCATCCCGGCGCCGAGCGTCTCGGTCGTCGTGTACCCGTCGGCCAGGCAGCGCCGGAGCTCCGGCATGCCCGGCCCGCGGTCCGCGGCGATGATCTCCACTCCTCTCCCCAGAGGCAGCTCCTGGACGTACAGCGCCCCGTCCACCGCGTGCTTGGCGAGGTTGCTGCCCAGCTCGGACGCGATCACCGCGGCCTGGTCGGGCAGCGCGCCCTGCAGGCCGCAGCGCCGCGCGACCGACCGCGCGGCCTGCGCGGCCAGGTGCACGGCGCTGTAGTGGTCGACGGGGATGTACGCCGACGGGTACACGGCGGGGGGCAGGGTCAACGGTCGGCCCACCGGGTCACGGTCACCGTCGTACCGCCGCCGTCCCGGGTACGGATCTCGAACTCGTCCATCAGGCGCTGCGCGCCGCCCAGCCCGTGCCCGAGCCCCGCGCCGGTGGTGTACCCGTCGGTGAGCGCGGCATCGATGTCGGCGATGCCGGGGCCGGCGTCGTCGACCGTCAGCCGCAGGCCCACCGCGCCGGGCCGGGTCGGGTACTCGATCCGTATCGTGCCGCCACCTCCGTGGACATAGGCGTTGCGGGCCAGCTCGCTGGCGGCCGTGACCACCCGGGTCTGGTCGACGATGCTGAAGCCCACCTGGAGGGTGGCGTCGCGCACCGCGTGCCGGATCGCGAGCAGGTCCTGTTCGGTTCGCACGGTGAGCACCGTCGATTCCGCCGGGGCCCCGGACCGCTCCGGGCCTCGGCCGTTGAGGGTCGTGGTACCGGCGCGGCCGGTACCGCCGTATTCACCGGGTCCCTTCATGCGGTACCTCTCCTGAGGGACGGGGACTCTGATGCCATCCCAGGGCCGCCATGCCGTGTTCCGCGTTCAGGGCGGTCTCCACACCGGCCAGGCGCAGCCCCAGTTCGGCCAGGGTCATGGCCACCGGGGGACGCATGCCCGCGACGATCACCCGGGCCCCCAGCAGGCGCGCCATGGTGGTCAGTTCCATCAGCGTCCGCGCCACGAAGGAGTCGATGATCTCCAGGCGTGAGATGTCGATGAGCACACCGCGGGCCCGGTCGGCCGTGATGCGGGTGGTCAGCTCCTCGGTGAAGGCCACCACCGTGGCGTCGTCCAGCTCGTTGAGCAGGCCCGTGACCAGGACGTCGCCCAGCCGGAGGATGGGTACGCCCGGGGTGGGCCGGGCGTTCACGGATTCTCCTGCACGCCGGCGGACCGGTGGGTGGTGGCCTCTTCGGTGAGTTTGACCGCGGTGGCCAGCGCGTCGGCGAGGGTGGCGCGGGTCAGGATGGTGGACAGGTCGATGCCGAGCTGGGCGATGGTCTGCGCGATGGACGGCCGGATGCCGCTGATCACACAGTCCGCGCCCATCAGCCGGACCGCGTTGACGGTCTGCATCAGATGCTGGGCGACCGCGGTGTCCACGGTCGGCACGCCCGTGATGTCGATGATGGCGACCAGGGCCTCGTGCTCCTGGATGGCCTCCAGCAGGTTCTCCATCACCACCTGCGTACGGGTGGTGTCGAGGGTGCCGATCAGGGGCACGGCCAGTACCTGCCGCCACAGCCGGACGACCGGGGTGGACACCTCCAGGAGCTGCCGGCTCTGCCGCCGGATGATCTCCTCGCGGCCCTCCACGTACGTCTCGAAGGAGAGCGCGCCGGCCGCGTCCAGCAGCCGGTTTATCAGTACGGCGGCGGTGAACAGCTCCTCGGTGTCCCGGGTCTGCCGCTGTACCGCCTCCAGGAGCGCCTCCTTGAGCGAGAGCACGGCCAGCGACGTGACGGTCGGCATGGCACCGGCCCGCGCCCGCCGCATGGAGAGATCGGTCACAGCCTGGCGCAGCGACCGGTCGGTGGCCACCACGCGATTTGCCGGAACGTCACTCTCCAGGGCCTGCAGGAGGGCGCCGAGCAAGGCGTCGGCCTCCTCGCGCAGCTCGCCCTCGCTGACTATGTCGCGCAACTCCTCCTGGGCGAGCTGGAGCTGTACCCAGCGGTCGGAGACGGTGTCGGTTTCTGCGCGCAGCGCGCCGGTGACACGCTCGCGTGCCGCGGCCTCGGTGGAACTCAACCCACGGTCCTTTCTTGGTGGTTGGCTTAAGCACAAGCGCGCGTGATGTGCTGCTCGTGCGGTGCGTACTCAACCGCACGCGATCTTCAGTTGCCGTCCGGCAAATGTTACCGAGCGCGGGCGAGGGCATGAAGGCCGGATCACCGTGGCCGCCCGTCGGCCCCGCCCCGGCCGGTGGTCACCCGGCCCCATCAGCAACTGTTTCCCACTGGCAAGGGTTGAACACCTAAGAGTCGGGCAGGTGCACCTGACCGTACGTACCGTGAAGGGTGAAGACGTGACCATGCTTGCCGTACAAGGGTGTGCAGCGGGACCTCGGACGGCGGCGACGGCGCGGGAGGCGCCCGAGCTGCCGCGGGTCCGGGATGCGACCAAGGTGGCGCCCCGGGACGCCCGGGAGCTGTCGAAGCTGTTCCTCGCCCGGCTCGCCACGCTGGAAGAGGGAACGGCCGAGTACCAGTACGCACGCAACACCCTCATCGAGATGAATCTCTCACTGGTCCGCTTCGCCGCCTCCCGCTTCCGCGGCCGGGGCCAGGACCAGGGGAACTCCGAGGACATCATCCAGGTCGGCACGATCGGGCTGATCAAGGCGATCGACCGGTTCGACCTGGAGCGCGAGGTGGAGTTCTCCACCTTCGCCGTCCCGTACATCGTCGGCGAGATCAAGCGCTTCTTCCGCGACTCCACCTGGGCCGTGCACGTACCCCGCCGGGTCCAGGAGCTGCGGGTCGAACTGTCCCGGGCCGGCGAGCAGCTCTCCGCCGACCTGGGCCGCGAACCCACCGTGCCCGAGCTGGCCGCCCGTCTGCAGATCGGCGAGCCCGAGGTCGTCGACGCGATCGCCGCCAGCAACGGCTACACGGCGGGCCCGCTGGACGCCTCCGGCGACGGCTCCGGCGCGGGCGGCGAGAGCCGCGCCATCGCCGACGTCATGGGCGACGACGACCCCGGCATGGAACTGGTCGAGAACCTCAACGCCCTCGCCCCGCTCCTGCACGAGCTGGACGACCGCCGGCGCCGCATCATCGAGATGCGCTTCGTCCAGGAGATGACGCAGGCTCAGATCGGCGCGGAACTGGGCATTTCCCAGATGCATGTCTCGCGGCTGCTCTCCCGGACCCTGGAACATCTGCGGAAGGGGCTGCTGGAGCAGTAGCCCGTATACCCACTCCGCACCCCTGTCGAACGGCCGTCATCGCCCGCGTACGGCACTGTGGTCCTTCTCCCGTCCGCGCCGGGACCCCGCGCGGACGGGAGGCCCCGCCACCGGCCGCCCCGCCGTCCGGCGCCCGCGGGAGCGGTAGACGATGTACGGCCGCACCAGATAGCCGACCGGCGCGGTGAAGGCGTGCACGAGCCGGCTGAACGGCCACAGCGCGAACAGCGCCATGCCGAGCAGCGCGTGCAGCTGGTAGACGAACGGCGCGTGCGCCATGACGGCCACGTCCGGGTCGAGGATGAACAGCGAGCGGAACCACACGGACACCCCCTGGCGGTAGTCGTACGGGTGGTCGCTGGTGGTGGTCGCGGTGGCCGCCAGCCCGGCGACCAGGCTCGCGGCGAGCAGCGGATGCAGTACGCGGTCCGACCGCAGGCCGGCGGCACGAACCGCCGGAACGCTCAGCCGCCGGTAGACCAGGACGGCCAGCCCCGCCGTGGTGACCAGTCCGGCCACACCGCCGACGGCGAGGGCGTTGAGGTGGTACAGCCACTCGTGGACGTGGACGTACTCGGTGAAGGTCTCCGGGATGAGCAGGCCGGAGATGTGGCCCACGATGACGAAGAGCAGACCGTAGTGGAACAGCGGCGAGCCGAGGCGCAGCAGCGCGCTCTCGTGCAGCTGGCTGGAGCGGGTGGTGAAGCCGAACCGGTCGTAGTGGTAGCGCCAGGCGCTGCCCGCGACGAGCAACGTCGCGGCGAGGTACGGCAGCACGCCCCACAGCGCGGTGTGCAGATGATTCACCGGCGGTCTCCTCCGGGCTCGGGTCCGGAGCCGCCGGAGAAGGGGGCCAGGCCCACGGTCTCCACGGGCGGGGGTCCGGTACGGGCCAGCCGGCGCGCGGCGGCACGGTCGGCCGGGCGCGGCCCCGGCAGGGTGCGGCAGACGGCGTCGAGGACATCGCCGTACGGGCTGCGGTAGTCCTCCAGAGCCAGGCGCAGCAGCTCCAGCGCGGCCCGGTGCCCGGCCAGCAGACGGCGGCCCGCTGCCGGGGTGCGGGCGGCGAATTCCAGCATCACGGGCAGGTGGTCCGGGAGTTCGTCCGGCGCGGGCTGCCAGCCGGCGGCGCGGTAACCCGCCTTGAGGCGGACGAGGGAGGCGCCGCGGCGGCGGGTGTCGCCGTCGGTGTAGTACGTCAGGTGCAGGGTGCGGCGGGGGCTGCGGTCGAACGTGGCGACGTACTGCGCGGCGAGCGCGAGTGGGGCCACGTCCTGTACGCGGGCGCAGAACCGCAGCAGCAGGGCGCCCGGCCCGCCACTCTCCGACCGCAGGGCCGTGCGCACGCTCCGGTGCCGGTCGGGCCAGTCCGGCCCGGGGTAGGTCAGCAGCAGGGACGCGGCCTGGTGGAGCAGGGCGGTGTTCATGGCTCTTCTCCGGAGCGGCGCTGTGGTCACGACTCTCCCCGCCGGCGGGGAAAGAGGCCGGTGGGACGGCCGCGGCCGTTCCAGTTCAGGAGGTTCACCCGGTCCCGCAGCGAGGTCCCGGCGTGTGCGGCCGGTGGCGCGGCGAGGGGCGGGGCGTGGAAGCCGTCCGGGCCGTACATGCCCGGACCGCCGTCCCCGTCCAGGCTGCACCCGCCGTCCCCGTCGCCCGGGACGGTGCTGTAGCTCGTCGGGATCACATAGCGCTCCTCGTATTTGGCCAGCGCCAGCAGCCGGTACAGCGCTTCGAGCGTTCCGGCCGTCATGCCCACGGAGGCGGCGATCGCCGGGTCCCGGTCCTCACCGAGATTGGCGCGCCGCATATGGGCGCGCATTGCGGCCAGCCGGCACAGGGCGGCTTCGACGGGCGCCGGATCGCCCGCCGTGAACAGGTGGGCCAGGTACTCCCGTGGAATGCGCAGCGCGTCGATGGCGGCGAACAGCTTGGCCGGATCCTCGCCGTCGTGACCGGTCGCGGTCAGCGACTCCACCACCGGCGACAGCGGCGGCACGTACCAGACCATGGGCATGGTGCGGTACTCCGGGTGCAGCGGGAGCGCCACGCGGTGCGTACGGATCAGGGCGTATACGGGAGAGTTGCGGGCGGCGGTGATCCAGTCGTGCGGGATGCCGGATGCCTCGGCAGCGCGGGTGACTTCGGGGTCGGTGGGGTCGAGGAAGCAGGAGAGCTGGGCTTCGTAGAGGTCCTTTTCGTCGGGGGTGGCCGCGGCTTCGCCGACGCGGTCGGGGTCGTAGAGCATGACGCCGAGGTAGCGCAGTCGTCCGACGCAGGTTTCGGAGCACACGGTGGGCTGGCCTGCTTCGATGCGTGGGTAGCAGAG
>NZ_JOCQ01000054.1 GCF_000720725.1 Streptomyces rimosus subsp. rimosus | reverse complement strand
GGGTCGGGGACGGGGCCGGGGAGGGCGGGTGCTCAGCGGACCCGACGTGCTTCGTGAACTCGTCGTGCCCCGGCCAGCTCAGGACGATCTCGCCGCCCCTGACCTCGGCCCGCGCGAGGACGGGCGACAGGTCCCGGCCGCCGGCCGCGGCGAGGGCCTCGGCGGCGCTCCCGTACGGCTCCAGGCTGCGCAGCGTCGAAATGGTCGGCGGCATCATCAGCAGCTCGCCGCGGTCGTAACCGGCGGCCGCGTCGGCGGGGTGGATCCACACCGTACGGTCGGCCTCGGTGGAGGCGTTCCGGCAGCGCTGCCCGGTGGGCAGGGCGGCCACGAAGAACCAGGTGTCGTAGCGGCGCGGCTCGAACTCCGGGGTGATCCAGCGCGCCCAGGCGCCCAGCAGGTCGCTGCGCAGGACGAGGCCGCGGCGGGCCAGGAAGTCGGCGAAGGACAGCTCACGGGCGACCAGCGCCGCGCGGTCCGCCTCCCAGTCGTCCCCCGTGGTGTCCTCGACCACGGTCTCCGCGGAGGCTCCGGCGAGCAGCACGCCCGCCTCCTCGAACGTCTCCCGGACCGCCGCGCAGACCACGGCCTGCGCCGCGGCCTCCTCCCCGGCCCCGAAGCCGAGCCGGGCGGCCCACTCGGCCCGCGAGGGCCCGGCCCAGGCCACCGGCCGTTCGTCCCGCGCGTCGACGGACCCGCCGGGATAGGCGTACGCGCCGCCCGCGAAGGCCATCGAAGCGCGTCTGCGCAGCATGTGGACGGCCGGGCCGCCGGTGCCGGTGTCCCGCAGCAGCAGGACGGTCGCGGCCCGGCGGGGCGCCGCCGGGGTCAGCTCGCCCTGCGCGAGAGCCCTGATGAGGTCCGGCCATTCCGGCGGATACCACTGGCCGTTGGGGGTCGACGACATGGCCGGATGCTATGCGTTTGCGCGTGGATGTTCGAGGGGGCCCGAATACGGAAGGGCCGGGCGGGCCGGTTTCCCGACCTGCCCGGCCCGCCCGGCCTTCGAAGTTTTCCGGTCGCGTACGGGCGCGGAACGCCCGCCCGGTCTCAGTCCGCGACCTCGACCTGCATCTCGACCTCGACCGGCGCGTCGATCGGCAGTACGGCCACGCCCACCGCGGAGCGGGCGTGCACGCCCTTGTCGCCCAGCACCTCGCCCAGCAGCTCGCTGGCGCCGTTGATGACGCCGGGCTGGCCGGTGAAGCCGGGGGCCGAGGCGACGAAGCCGACGACCTTGACCACCCGCACGATCTTGTCGAGGTCGCCGATCACGGACTTCACGGCGGCCAGCGCGTTCAGCGCGCAGGTCGCGGCCAGTTCCTTGGCCTGCTCCGGGCCGACCTCGGCGCCCACCTTGCCGGCGGCCGGCAGCGCGCCGTCCACCATCGGCAGCTGGCCGGACGTGTGGACGTACGCGCCCGAGCGCACCGCGGGCTGGTACGCGGCCAGCGGCGGCACCACCTGGGGCAGCTTCAGGCCCAGCTCGGCGAGCCTGTCCTCCACCGCGCTCATGCCTGCTTCTCCCGCTTCAGGTAGGCCACCAGCTGCTCGGGGTTGTTCGGCCCCGGCACGACCTGGACCAGCTCCCAGCCGTCCTCGCCCCAGGTGTCCAGAATCTGCTTGGTCGCGTGCACCAGCAGCGGCACGGTCACGTATTCCCACTTGGTCATGGGGCCGAGCGTAATGCCTGTACGGGCGGGCCGTGGACGCGGCGGGCGGGGGCGGCCACCGCGCGTCCCGACCCGCGCGCGGAGCACCCCGTACGCCCCCGGCGCACAACCCGGCGGCAGTCCCGTGCGTAGCCCGTACCCGGACTGGTTAGGCTCCATGGCGTGAGCAGGCTCCATGTCGTCAGCGGCAAGGGCGGTACCGGCAAGACCACGGTCGCCGCTGCCCTCGCCCTCGCCCTGGCCACCGAGGGTCGCCGTACCCTCCTGGTCGAGGTCGAGGGCCGGCAGGGCATTGCCCAGGTGTTCGAGACCGAAGCGCTTCCGTACGAGGAACGCAAGATCGCGGTGGCGCCGGGACCAGGAGGAGGAGACGTATATGCGCTGGCCATCGACGCCGAGCGCGCCCTGCTGGACTACCTCCAGATGTTCTACAAGCTCGGCGGCGCCGGCCGCGCCCTGAAGAAGCTCGGCGCGATCGACTTCGCCACCACCATCGCCCCCGGCCTGCGGGACGTCCTGCTGACCGGCAAGGCGTGCGAGGCGGTGCGCCGCAAGGACAAGCGCGGGCGCTACGTGTACGACGCCGTCGTCATGGACGCCCCGCCCACCGGCCGCATCACCCGCTTCCTGAACGTCAACGACGAGGTCGCGGGACTGGCGAAGATCGGCCCGATCCACAACCAGGCGCAAGCCGTCATGCGGGTCCTGAAGTCCCCCGAGACGGCCGTCCACCTGGTGACGCTGCTGGAGGAAATGCCCGTCCAGGAGACCGTGGACGGCATCGCGGAGCTGCGCGCGGCCGGACTGCCGGTGGGCGGCGTGGTGATCAACATGACCCGGCCCGAGGTGCTGGACACCGGCGAGGTGGACATCGCCGCCAACGGCGCCCGTACGGGCATCGCCGAGGCGCTCGCCGGGGCCGGGCTGGGCGGGGGCCGCCGCGGCGCGGCCGGTGTGGCGTGGGCCGACCGGCTCATCGACCCGCTCCTCGAAGAGGCCCGCGAGCACGCCCAGCGCGTCGACCTGGAGCGTGCCGAAAACGCCGAGCTGGCCGGACTCGGCCTGCCCACGTACGAGTTGGAGCTGCTCCCCGAGGGAGTGGACCTCGCCGGGCTGTACCGGCTGGCGAGGGACCTGCGGAAACAGGGGCCCATATGACCGCGGACGCAACCGCCCGGGACGACGACACGGCACCGTCCCGGCGCACCGCACCGCCCGCCCCCGGGCACGGCGCGCTGGACTCCCCGGCCGCCCGCCTGGAGGTCGACCCGCTGCTGGACGACCCGCGCACCCGCATCGTCGTGTGCTGCGGCTCCGGCGGCGTCGGCAAGACCACGACCGCCGCCGCCCTCGGCGTACGCGCCGCCGAGCGCGGCCGCAAGGCCGTCGTGCTGACCATCGACCCGGCCCGCCGGCTGGCCCAGTCCATGGGCATCTCGGAACTGGACAACGTGCCCCGCCGGGTCAAGGGCGTCGACGAGTCGGCCGGCGGCGAGCTGCACGCCATGATGCTCGACATGAAGCGCACCTTCGACGAGATCGTCGAGGCGCACGCGGACGCCGAGCGGGCCCGCGCGATCCTGGAGAACCCCTTCTACCAGTCCCTGTCGGCCGGTTTCGCGGGCACGCAGGAGTACATGGCCATGGAGAAGCTGGGCCAGCTGCGCACCCGCGACGCCTGGGACCTGATCATCGTGGACACCCCACCCAGCCGCTCCGCGCTCGACTTCCTGGACGCGCCCAAGCGCCTGGGGTCCTTCCTGGACGGCAAGTTCATCCGGGTGCTGATGGCGCCCGCGAAGGCCGGCGGGCGGGCCGGGATGAAGTTCCTCAATGTCGGTATGTCGATGATGACCGGCACGCTCAGCAAGATCATGGGCGGCCAACTGCTGCGCGACGTCCAGACCTTCGCCGCCGCCATGGACACCATGTTCGGCGGCTTCCGTACGCGCGCGGACGCGACGTACCGGCTGCTCCAGGCGCCCGGCACGGCGTTCCTGGTCGTGGCGGCGCCGGAGCGGGACGCGCTGCGCGAGGCGGCGTACTTCGTCGAGCGGCTGGCCGCCGAGCAGATGCCGCTGGCCGGGCTGGTGCTGAACCGGGTGCACGGCAGCGGCGCCGCGCAGCTCAGCGCGGAGCGGGCGCTGGCCGCCGCGGAGGCCCTCACGGAGCCGTCCGAGGCCCGGTCTGAAAATCTTGGCGGGGACGGCATTGTGGATCTAGGGGAGGGGAAGGCTGATTCTCGTACCGCCGACGGCCTCTCCCCCGCCGCGGCGGACCCCTCGACAACGGACGACTCCCCGTCGGCGGCCCGCCTCGCCGCCGGCCTGCTGCGGCTGCACGCCGAACGCATGCACGTGCTCGCGCGCGAGCGGCGCACCCGCGACCGCTTCACCGCGCTGCACCCCGAGGTCCCGGTGGCGGAGATCGCCGCGCTGCCCGGCGACGTCCACGACCTGGCGGGCCTGCGGGCGATCGGAGAGCGGCTGGCTGTACAGGAGCGGGACGGGAAGCGGACACAGGAACAGGAGCACGGGACGGAAGAGACGGGGCATGGGGAAGGCTGAACCGGCACTGCACTGAACCGGCACTGCCGCGCCGCATCCCGACGGCTCAGGGAGCACGCGCCGGAACCCGACGGCTCAGGGAGCAGGAGCCGGGGAGCACCGGGAAGCAGGACCGGGGACCTTCGTCCCGATCAACGGCCGACCATCAACCCAATCGATGGCTGACCACAACTGATCATCACTGACCGTTACGAGCACCCGCGCCATGGGCGCTCGTAAGTCCGGAGCAGCGACGCATCCGTACTACTGTCCGGGCCAGCCATAGGGGCAGCCAACGGCGCACCTGGGACGCGTACAGCTCACACGCGCCCCTCCACACCGCTCACGCCCACGGCCGCCTCGGCCCGCGCGCCGGCGGCACACCGGCCGTACACCGCACGTACGCGAACCATCGGCCCGCGTCGGCCATGAACCGACCACCGCACCGACCACCGCACCGGTCCCACCGAACCCGATACCGGACGGGGCATCGAATCCGGTCCTGCCCGACGGCACGCCGGACCGCACGCCGAACCGCACGCCGGACCGCGTCGGCTCGCACCGACACCGCCGGACCGCCCGGCCTACGACGAGCGAGCGCCGTGCCTAGCCCACTGCGGCGTAGTTGTCGTACGTACCGCCGTAGCGGTTGCCGTACGCGTTGTCGTAGGTGTTCTCGTACGTCTCGTCATCGTCACAGTCCACGGGCAGGATGCCCGTGCTGCGCTCGTATTCCGTACGCGCCGTCTCCAGCAGCCGACGCCACGAGGTGACGGTCGGTCGGCGGCGCAGCAGCGCCCTCCGCTCGCGCTCGGTCATGCCGCCCCAGACACCGAACTCCACGCGGTTGTCCAAGGCGTCGGCCAGGCACTCCGTCCGCACCGGGCATCCGGTGCAGACCGCCTTGGCCCGGTTCTGGGCCGCGCCCTGAACGAACAGCTCGTCCGGATCGGTAGTGCGGCAGGCTGCCTGTGTACTCCAGTCGGTTACCCAGCTCATGCTGGCGCCGTCCTCTCCCGAATCGAGGCTCCCCCACGGCGGCAAGCGGCATATTCACCGTTGCCAGTTGAGGACGTTACGGAAGGCAGGCAGGGCGCAACACCCCCTTCGGGCCCAATCTTGAATGGCCCGAACGGACTATGCGTACGCGGCAGATCACCCAACGGAGTGAGCCGGGGGCATAGGCCACCTTCCCGGCACCATGGGGCACTTCACCGGCATCACCGCGGGTTTCCGGTGACAGATGCGGACGTACGGGGCGCGCTCGACGACCGGAGGCGGGGTTGACGAATCGGCGTACCGCGTCGGCCGCACCGGACGGGATCAGGTTAAACGAACAGATGCGCCCCTGTCCGGCGATTGAGAACGTAGCCACCTGGCGAAGTCGGACCGACCGGCCGTTCGCCTCTGTCCGGAAAGCCCCCACCGCTGTCCGGAACGGATCGCCCGGCAGGCCGCGGCCCGGTACGCGGACGTCCCGAACGGAGCCCCGCTCCCGCCGGACCCCGCACCCGAGGCTTAGGGTGCCCCCATGGGTAAGAAGCGCGACGGCGGGGGTCTGACCAGGACCCAGCAGGCCGCTAAATTCCTGGGTGTCAGCGTGCTGGCCGGAGCGGTGCTGGCGGGCCTGGCCCTCCCCGCCGCCGGCGCGCTGGGCCTCGCGGCCAAGGGATCGGTCGAGGGTTTCGACGAGATCCCGGCCAATCTGAAGACGCCGCCGCTGAGCCAGCGGACCACCATCCTCGACGCGAAGGGCGGCGAGATCGCCAAGGTCTACTCGCGGGACCGCACCGTGGTCGACCTCAAGGACATGTCGCCGTACATCCAGAAGGCGATCGTCGCCATCGAGGACGCGCGTTTCTACCAGCACGGCGCGATCGACCTGAAGGGCATCCTGCGCGCGCTCAACAAGAACGCGCAGTCCGGCGGGGTCTCCGAGGGCGCCTCGACGCTGACGCAGCAGTACGTGAAGAACGTCTTCGTCGAGGAGGCCGGCGACGACCCGGACAAGGTCGCCCAGGCCACTCAGCAGACCATCGGCCGCAAGGTCAAGGAACTGAAGTACGCGATCCAGGTGGAGGAGGAGCTGGGCAAACGCAAGATCCTCCAGAACTACCTGAACATCACGTTCTTCGGGCAGCAGGCGTACGGCGTCGAGGCGGCCTCCCAGCGGTACTTCAGCAAGCGCGCCAAGGACCTGACGCTGGACGAGTCCGCGCTGCTGGCGGGCATCGTGCAGTCGCCGAGCCGCTACGACCCGGTCAACGACCCCAAGGAGGCGCAGCGCCGCCGTAACACCGTGCTCCAGCGGATGGCCGACACGAAGGCCGTCACGCAGGCCCAGGCCGACGCCGCCGCCAAGAAGCCGATCAAACTCAAGGTCAGCCGGCCCAAGAACGGATGCATCACGGCAGGTTCGGGTGCCGGCTTCTTCTGTGACTACGTACGCGAGGTCCTGCTCAACGACCCGGCCTTCGGCAAGACCCGCAAGGAACGCGGGAAGCGCTGGAACCAGGGCGGCCTGACGATCCGTACGACGCTCGACCCGCAGACCCAGAAGTCGGTCCAGTCGGCCGTCACCGGCCGGGTCTACGACAACGACCCGGTCGCCGCCGCGGCGACGATCGTCCAGCCCGGCACCGGAAAGATCCTGGGCATGGGCCAGTCACGGCCGTACGGCTTCGGTCAGAATCAGACCCAGATGAACCTGTCCGTCAACCAGAAGATGGGCGGCGGCGCGGGCTACCAGCCCGGCTCGACGTTCAAGCCGGTGATCGCAGCGGCGGCCCTGGAAGCGGGCAAGAGCCCGGAGCAGTCGTACTCGTCCCCGTACAAGATGCAGTACCCGAGCCCGATCTCCACCTGCACCGGGCAGTGGACGGGCCACGACCCGGTCTCGAACGAGAACACCTCCGAAGTCGGTCCGTACAGCATGAAGGAGGCGACCGCGAAGTCGGTCAACACCTACTTCGTGCAGCTGATCAGCGACATCGGCATCTGCCCGGTGGTCAAGATGGCCAAGGAGATGGGCATCCAGCGGGCCAACGGCGACGACGTGGAGCAGAAGCCCGCCATCGCGCTCGGCTCCCCCGAGGTGTCCCCGCTGACCATGGCCAACGCGTACGCCACCTTCGCCAACGAGGGCGTCGCCTGCACGCCGGTCGCCATCGAGTCGATCACCGACACGACCGGCAAGGCGCTGACCGTACCGAAGACCAGCTGCCACCGCGCGATGTCGCAGAACACCGCCAAGACGATCAACGCGCTGCTCAAGGGCGTGGTCGAGGACGGCACCGGCAAGCAGGCCGGCCTCCAGGGCCGGGACAGCGCGGGCAAGACCGGCACCACCGACAACCGCTACGCCGCCTGGTTCACCGGCTACACCCCGAACATGGCCGGCGCGGTCTGGGTCGGCGACCCCGCCCACAAGCGCCGGATGTTCGACATCACCATCGGCGGCACCTTCCACGACAAGGTGTACGGCGCGGACACCCCCGGCCCGATCTGGCGCCAGGCGATGTCGGGCGCCCTGGACGGCCGGCCCGCACCGTCCCTGCCCACCGTCCCGATCGGCGACTCCGGCAAGAACAAGGACGACAACAAGGGCGGCGGAGGCGGCGGGCGCCAGCGTCCTCCGCACCGGCCCGGCGGTGGCGGGGGTGGCGGAGGCCACGACGACAAGCCGGGTGGGGGCTGGGACATTCCCGGGTTCCCGGGGTTGTTCGGCGGTACGGGAGGCTGAGTCCGGGCCGGGCCTGAGAGCCGGGCCTGACACGCGAAGTCCGGGCCGGGCCTGACGCGCGAAGGGGCGCTTCCACCTGAGGGTGGAAGCGCCCCTTTCCGTACGCGGTACAGCAAGGCCCTTTTCCGTACGCGGTGCAGCAAGGCCCCTGTTCGTACGCGGTACGGGCGGCCCGATACGCGGTGCAGCCAGCCCGTATGGCGGCGGCCCTGCGCCAGTGGGCAGGGGGGCCGGCCCCGCCCGCCCCCACCCCCGGCTTCCTCAGCCCGCGAGCAGCTTCTTGACCGTCGCGGCCACCCGGCCGCCCTCGGCCCGGCCCGCGATCTTCGGGTTCACGATCTTCATGACGGCGCCCATCGCCTTCGGCCCCTCGGCGCCGCCCGCCTTCGCCTCCGCGACGGCCTCGGCGACGATGCTCTGCAGCTCCTCGTCCGAGAGCGGCTTGGGCAGATACCCGGCGAGCACCTCGCCCTCCGCGCGCTCCCGCTCCGCCTGCTCAGCGCGCCCACCCTTGTCGAACGCCTCGGCGGCCTCCCGGCGCTTCTTCGCCTCCCGCGCGACGATCTTCTCGACCTCGGCGTCCGAGAGCTCGCGCGCCTCGGTGCCCGCGACCTCCTCCTTCTGGACGGCGGTCAGAGTGAGACGGAGGGTGGAAGAGCGCAGCTCGTCACGGGCCTTGATGGCCGTGGTGAGGTCGTCCTGCAGCTTCGACTTGAGCGTGGTCATGACGTCGAGTATGCCCGCATGGGGCGGGGGATGCCGCACCATTAAGGGGCGGGCGGGCCGGGCGGGCGGTTTGCCGCGGCCCGCCACCCAGCGGAACGGCCCCGGCACCTGCCAAAGTCTTCACAGCCCCCGGCAACGACGGGCGCCGCCCCCTGCCCCCATGGCCACCGCCCCCGCACCCATGCACATCCCCCCTCCTCCCTCTGCCACGATGGGACCATGCGCGCTCGTTACGGAGTCCCCCTGTCCATCGCCGCGGTCGGCGCGGCGGGCCTGGCCTACGCCGCCGGATTCGAAGTCCGCTCCTTCAGACTGCGCCGCGTCACCGTGCCCGTACTGCCTTCCGGCATGCGGCCGTTGCGCGTGCTCCAGGTCTCCGACATCCACATGGTCAGCGGGCAGCGCAAAAAGCAGCGCTGGCTCCAGTCGCTGGCCGGACTGCGGCCCGACTTCGTGATCAACACGGGCGACAACCTCTCCGACCCCGAGGGCGTCCCGGAGGCCCTGGACGCGCTCGGCCCGCTCATGGAGTTCCCCGGTGCGTACGTCTTCGGATCCAACGACTACTACGGACCGAAGCTGCGCAACCCCGCCCGCTACCTGATCGAAAAGGCCCAGAAGCGCCACGGGCTGAACGGCAACCCACCCGCCGTCGGCGCCGTCCACAACCCCTGGGAAGACCTGCGCGACGCCTTCGACACGGCCGGGTGGCTCAACCTCTCCAACACCCGAGGCCGCCTCAAGCTCGACGGCTCGGCCGGCGGCTTCGAGATCGCGCTGACCGGCCTGGACGACCCGCACATCAAGCGCGACCGGTACGCCCAGGTCGCCGGCGGCCCGGAGCCCGACGCCGACCTCTCCCTGGCCGTCGTCCACGCCCCGTACCTGCGCACCCTGGACGCCTTCACCGCCGACGGCTACCCGCTGATCCTGGCCGGCCACACCCACGGCGGCCAGCTCTGCATCCCCTTCTACGGGGCCCTGGTCACCAACTGCGACATCGACACCGACCGGGTAAAGGGGCTCTCCACCCACACCGCGGGCGGCAACACCTCTTTCCTCCACGTCTCAGCAGGCTGCGGCACCAACCGCTACACCCCGGTCCGCTTCGCCTGCCCGCCCGAGGCAACCCTGCTGACCCTCACGCCGCGCGACTGACCCCACGGGCGACAGCTCTCGGACAACGCGACGCATCTCACACCGCGGCCCGGCTCTATGGCCGGGCCGCACGGCCGGACAACCCCACCCCCTACGGATTCACCACACCTTCACCATCCCGCCCCACTCCCGTCTAGCGTGGGGGGATGATCGACCCCACCAGCGCCCGCGTCCCGCGCTCCCGCCCCTCGCAGGCCACCTCCCACGCCTCCTCGCGCTACGCCCGGGGAGCGGCCTTCGCCTCCGCCCAGACCCCGGCTTCCGCGGTCGTGCCCCCGGTCCGCCGCCCACTGGCCGCGGTCTTCCGCCTGCTGATCGCCCTGGCCGCCCTGACCGGCCTCGTCCTGGACATCGCGATCACCCCGGACCTGGGCCGCCTCTTCAGCTACTTCACGGTCCAGACGAACATCGCCGTGGCCGTCTGCTTCGCCTGGTCCGCCTACCGCGCCTGGGCCGCCCGCCCACCGATCTCCCCACGCATCACCGGCGCAGTCCTCCTCTACATAGCCATCACCGGCCTCGTCTACCACTTCGTCCTCACCAACGACTCCAGCGGCTTCTCCATGACCGGCACCGAGGAGCACGGCGCCGTCCGCACCGTCTCCACCCACCTCCTGCACACGGTCTCCCCCATCGGCGCCGCCCTGGACTGGCTCCTGCTCACCGCCCCCCGCGGCTTCCGCTGGCGCCACGCCGCCCAGTGGCTGGTCTACCCCTTCCTCTACCTCCCCTTCGCCCTTATCCGCGGCGCCCTCCTCGACCCCGGCACCGAGGGCCGCTACCCGTACGGCTTCCTCGACGTGGACCTCCACGGCTACGCCGGCATCGCCCTCAACACCGTCATCTTCGGCTCCGCCTTCTACGCCCTCGCCCTCCTCCTCGTCACGATCGACCAGGTCAGGCCTCACCTCCGCCGCCCGGAGAACCGGATTTCACCTTCGGGGATCGGTCCGCTAAAGTAGAGCTCGTTGCTTCGGGGTGTGGCGCAGCTTGGCAGCGCGCTTCGTTCGGGACGAAGAGGTCGTGGGTTCAAATCCCGCCACCCCGACTGAGAAGTAGCAGGTTAGGGCCTGATCCGTTCAGCGGATCGGGCCCTGACTCGTTTCGGGCCCGTCCGAGGAAAACTCGATCTGTTCCTCACGAACAAGCCGCGACATACCTACGTGATACGCGTCACGAACAAGCGGGACGAGGTGGTCTCGCGAGCCGAAGCCCGCCCGCTCGCTCTCCCGCCCGCTCGCCCACTCGCTCGCTTCCGACGCCACCGGCAGACGCCGCGCTTCCCACCGCGGCCGGGCTTCCGCGTCAGTCGGGTCTGTCAGTAGCCACTGCTACACAAGACGGGACCGGAGCGCGCATTCGAAACGGGGGGAGGCGCGACTCATGGCTCTCTTGGGCATCGTCGGTGCCGACCGGCACGAGTCACGGGAGGCCCCATTCCCCACCAGCCGCTGCCGTCCTATCCTCTCGACTACGCAAGGGGGAGGGGCATCTGTGGCGGCAGAGGCGACAAGCTGGCAGAAGGAACAGGTCAGCCGGGCCTATGTGCACGCCCTCGCCACGCAAGGGGGCTACACGCTCTGCGACTGGAATGTGGACAAGGACGGCGTCGATGTCACCCTCCGCTCGGGCCCTTGGATGGTGGACGTCCAGCTCAAGTGCACCCAGAGCCCTCGCGTCGTCCGTGGCGGGTTCAGCTTTGACCTCGACGTCGAGACTTACGACAAGCTCCGCAACCCGGACCGTTCGGCTCCGGGCCATCTCGCGTTATTGATCGTGCCTCCCGACGTCGGCCGATGGGTTGTCCACCAGTCGGAATCCGTCGTCCTCGCGTGCCACGGCTACTGGGCATCCCTGCACGGACTGGGCGCCGCGAGCGGGAACGTCACCACAGCGGTCCACTTACCCGAGCATCAACAGCTCACAGTGAAAGCCATGGGCGCGATGTTCGACGCGGCGCGTCGTATGACGAACCCTGCCGGCCGAGGGGTGAACTGACGTGGTGCGCATCGATCCCGACTTCGGACCGGAAGAGATCCGGAGCTACCTCAAGGTGACCGGCTGGTCACCGGTGTCGGGAAGTGATCTCGCCGAGCTGTGGCGGCTCCCCGGTTCGGCCGAGGAAGTCGTTCTGGTGCCGATGAAGTCGGGGGCGCCGGATTTCGCGAAGCGGACCAGCATCCTGCTCCGCGATCTCTCCCGTATCGAATTACGAGACGTCGCCGCCGTTCACGACGCCATTGCCACCGTCTATCACGATGTCACCGATATCAGGGCCTCCCACCCCTCCCTGAGCGACGGCTCCATCCCGCTTGAAGCGGGGTACGAGCTGTTCATCTCCGCCAAGCGGCTGCGCGTGGCATCTGCCGCTGCGGCGATCCGCCGGCAGGGGCACTTCCGCAACTTCCCGGCCAGGGCCCGTGATCAGGCCCGCGAGGTCCGGCTGGGCCAAACGCGCCGCGGTTCCTACATCGTGCCCATCATCAGCCAGGCGCGCTCCCCGGAAGACATGTACGCCCCACAACAGGAGCACATCGACATCGAGGTCGAGGAGACGCTTTTCGATCGGCGCGTCACCGCTACCATGTCCCGTGCTCTGGGCGTACTGGAGGAGATGGCTAGCGCTCAGCGGCACCCCACCCTCAGTGAAATCGCCGACTCGGTCGGCGAAGGCGTCTCGTACGAGCTGTGCCAGGCATTGACGAAGGTGGTCAATGCCGAATCGGTCGCCGCACTCGACATCTCCTTCAACTGGTCCCGGGTAGCGGCTCCGCCCCCCGGTTCCTCGCCTCAGGTGGAGTTCAATCGCGAGGCGATCGACATTGTGGATCGCGTATCCCAGCACTTGAAGACGCAGCTCTATACCCGAGAGCATGTGATCTACGGCGTCATTACCCATCTGAGCCGCCGCCCCGAGGAGGAAACCGGCCGTGTGGGCATCGAGACACTGATCAAGCGGCGACGCAGGACCGTGTGGTTCGATCTCGCCGACGAGCCGTACCACTTGGCAGTCCGCTGTCACGACGCCGGTACGCCTGTCCGGGTCCGTGGCGTACTGAGCAGTCCACCGGGCGGCACGGCTTCCATGGAGGTACGCCAGTTCGGCCCCGACACCTCGCTCGGCTCCGGCGAGTGAGGTTGCTTCTTTTGTGTGCCGGGCCGTGGGCTTTGCCGTGACTGGCGGGAAGGGCCCGTTACGTCACCTCATTGCACATCCAAGATCCTCAAGTCAGAGATGAGTCAAGAACTCGCCGCCGAGACCGGCCCCCATGGGCGGCCACATCTCGGCGGACTATGGTCAGGTGAGTGGAGATCGGTGAGGGGGCGGCCGTCGATGGTGTCGGACGAGGCTGTGGTCGGGTGTGCTGGGGAGTTGGTTCTCGGGACTCGGGGTGCGGCCGGGGCCGGTGAGGTTCTGGTGCGGGTGAGGGGCGGGACAGAGACGTTTCTTGCCTGGTCGGACGCCCCGCTGCCGCGCGGGACGCGCGTCCTGGTGGTCACCTCGCGGGGTGGGCGGCAGGTCGATGTGATCGAGTGGGCCGATCCATTGGACGCGTTGGCCGGTGACGCCGGCGACGCCGGTTGAGGAGACGACGAAAGATGTTCGGTTACCGCGTTCCCGCCCCCAACGAGGCGATGCTGATATCGGGCGGCAGGCGTGGGCTCGGGGGTGCGCCGTTCCGTGTCGTGACCGGTCACGGCAAGTTCGTACTGCCGGTCTTCCGCAAGACGCGCTTTCTGACGCTGGCCATGTGCGAGTCGGAGGTCGTGGAGACCTGTGTGACGCGGCAGGGCATCGCGCTGACGGTACGTGCCGTGATCGCGTTCAAGGTCGGCAACGATGTGGAGAGCATCGTCAACGCCGGCCAGCGGTTCCTGTCCGACCAGGACCAGATGTCGGTGCTGACCGGGCGGATCTTCGCCGGGCACCTGCGGTCCATCATCGGGTCGATGACGGTCGAGGAGATCGTCACCGAGCGGCAGAAGCTGGCCACCGAGGTGCTGGACACCTCCAAGGCCGAGATGGCGAAGATCGGGCTGCACGTGGACTCGTTGCAGATCCAGTCGATCGACGACGGTGACACCGGCTACATCGAGGCCATGTCGGCCCCGCACAAGGCGGCGATCCAGCGCCAGGCGCAGATCGCCCAGGCGCAGGCGACGCAGGCCGCGGCGGAGGCGGAGCAGGAGGCGGCGCGCAAGCAGGCCGAGTACGCGCGGCAGACCGCCGTCGTACAGGCGCAGTACAGCGCCGAGGTGGACCGCGCGCAGGCCCAGGCCGCGCAGGCGGGGCCGCTGGCGGAGGCGCACGCGCAGCAGGAGGTGCTGGACGCGCAGACCGAACTGGCCGAGCGGGCGGCGCAGTTGCGCCAGCAGCAGCTGGTGGCGGAGGTCGTCAAGCCCGCCGAGGCGGACGCGGAGCGCATCCGGGTGCTCGCCATGGCCGAGGCCGAGCGGATGAAGATCCAGGCGGAGGCGGCGGCCTCGTACGACCGGGTGGCGCTGGACCGGATGCTGATCGACCAGCTGCCGCAGATCGTCAAGGAGGCGTCGGCCGGTCTCTCCGGTGCGAACGTGAACGTGCTGAACGGTACGGACGGCCTCGGGGAGATCGCGGCCGGGCTGGTGGGCCAGGGGCTGACGATCCTGGATTCCGTACGGCGCAACCTCGGCGCCCCTGGGGAGGGGGCCGGGGCCACCGGGGGCGGGGACGGTGCGGACGGCCGCAAGGCCCGCGGCGACAGCGCGGAACGGCACGGCGGGGAGCGGCACAGCGGGGAGCGGCACAGCGGACGCGTCGAGATCGAGTAGGTGGCGGGGCAGGCGGTGGGGCGGGCGCCTCCGGAGCCGCCCCACATGCCCGTGAGGCGCCGGTGCCGCCCCGTCACACCATCCGTTGGAACAGGTCCAAGCGGTACGAGTTGCCGTGCCGGTGACCGGTCCGGCCCTCGATCGGCCGCAGGTCCGCCCGGTTGCGGAAGACCTTGTGCACGCCGTGGCCGGTCACGATCTCCGGCGTGGCGGCGCCCGTAGCCGGTACGGCCTCGGACTCGGGCCCGGCCTCGTCGTGGACCCAATGCGCCAGCAGCACATACCCACCAGGCCGCAGCAGAGCAGCGACCCGCGCCGCGGTCAGGTCGAGGTCAGCGGGCGAGAGGTAGTAACCGACCTCGGACATCACGATCAGGTCCACCGGAGACGCCAGGCGGGTCGGGAGGCTCTTGGCGTCCAGTTCGTCGGGGACGCGGAGGGTGGCGAAGGTGAGGTGGGGGAGGTCGGTGCAGTTGTTCCGGGCCTGTTCGACCGCGGCGGCCGAGCAGTCCGTGGCCAGCAGGTGGTCGCAGTGGGGTGCCAGCAGTCGGGTGAGGGCGCCAACGCCGCAGCCGATCTCCAGGGCCGAGCGGAAGCGGCCGGTGGGCAGGAGGGATGCGGTGTCGGCGAACTTCTCCTGTTCGTAGGGCTTGTGGAGGGTGCCCCACGGGTCGGGCTTGGACCGGTAGACCTTGTCGAAGTGCTCAGCCGACATCGATGTGCGGGGGTGGCTGCCCGGCATGGCGGTTCCCTTCTTGGTTGTCGGGGATGGCGGGAACCGGTTCGTTGTCGGGAGCGGCGGGGACCAGTTCCCAGAGGAGTTCCGCCTGGAGCGGGCCCGGCCGCCGCAGGAACGGGCCGTGGCCGACCGCCACCGGTGCCAGCTGCGAGGTGTAGCTCAGGACTGCCGCCCGCTTCGCCGCCCATTCGCGCTCGTCCAGGCGGATGTTGTGGGCCACGCGCAGCTCGTACGCGGCGGACAGGTCGCGGTAGGCGCCGCCGTACTTGTCGGAGCCGGCGAGCCGGTCGACCACCGCGTCGGTGCCCCATTTGCGTACGCCACCGGTGTAAGGCAGATCCGCGTAGACGTACGGGGCCAGGCCCGGCCGTCCGGCCAGCACCGCGAGGGCCTGGTCGCGGACGGCGGTGTGGTCCGGCTGGTTCGTGCCCAGCGGGACCAGCACTCTGGTCTGCGGGGGAAGTCCGGTCAGGAAGTCGGCCAGGCCCGCCAGGTCGCCGTCGTCGCGGTAGGGGCTGTCCGGGTTCGCGAGGGTCACCTGCTCGGCGCCGAGCAGCGCGCAGGCCCGGGCGTCCTCGGCCAGGCGTACGCGGTACGCCTCCTCCGGTGTCGCGAAGCCGCAGCCCGCGTCCCACCAGGAGATCCGGTCCGCCGCCGGGGCACCGCCGTGGACGGTGACCACGGCGGTGGGCCCGGTGGTGCGGCCGAGGTATCCGGCCACGGACAGCGCGGCGTCGTCGAAGTGCGGCGAGAGGACCACCGTCGTCCAGCGCGGTCCGCTGCCGGATGCGGCGGTCACAGGTGGGCGCGCCCCTCGGCGGGCGCCCCGGCGGACCCCTCGGAGCGCCCCTCGGCGGGTTCCTCGGCGCGCCCCTCGGCGTTCCGCTCGGCGGCACCCACCGCCGCCAGCAGCAGCCCCGCCGACGTCTTGCCGGTCGGGCTGGTGATGTACTCGGCGAGCAGGCGGCGCGCCTCGGCCTTGTCGGCCTCGGGGATGGTGTCGGGGAGGACGAAGGTCGGGTCGGTGCGCTTGAGTTCCTCGACCGCCGCGTAGTACTCGTGCCGCAGCAGGCCCCATACGGCGCCGTCGTGGTGGCGCCCGTCGAGGTAGAAGTACTCCCGCAGGATGCCTTCGAGGGTGAAGCCGACGCCGGTCACCAGGCGCAGCACGTTCTTGTTGTAGAGCGCGGTGGTGAACTGGACCCGGTGGGCGTTGCGGGCGTGGAAGAGGTGGTCGATGAGCAGGTCGAACGCCTCGGCGCCGAAGCCGCGGCGCCACAGCTCGGGCTCGCCGATCGCGCCGCCGAGCACATAGCCGCCGAACGGCCCCTGCGCCTTGTAGTGCACCGCGCCCACGGTCCGGTCCTCGCCGTCGCGCACCGCGTACTGGCGCAGGCCGCCGGTGTGGTCGAGCTTGCGGAAGTCCTCGGCGGTGACCACGTCCCCTTCGGTGGCGGCCATCACGGCGGCAGCCGAGTCGGGGCCGAACCACTGCGCCATCAGCTCGTAGTCCTGGTCGGCGGGCCGTTCGAGCCGGACGAGTTTGCCCTGCATCAGTTCTCCGTTCCGGTCCTGAACGAGGACCGTGGTCGCGGTGCTGTCGTAACGGTGATGTCGTAGCGGCGCTGTGGTGGTGGGCCCGGTCAGCCCGTACGGACGGCGGCGGCCGCGGACCCGGCGCCGGCCACCAAAGCCTCGATGCGGTCGGCTGCCTCGGCCGCTCCCCCGGCCCCGCGCACCTCGTCCCGCATGCGCGCGACCCGGGCCCGGATTCCGCCGTCGCTCATGACGCGGGTCAGGGCGGTGCGCAGCGTGTCCGCGTCCAGGTGGTCACGGTCCAGGCGCACACCGAGACCGAGGGCGTCGATGCGTTCGGCGACCGCGGTCTGTTCCTGGGTCTGCGGTACGGCCACCATGGGAGTGCCGTGCAGCAGTGCCTCCATGGTGGAGCCCATGCCGGCGTGGGTGACGAAGGCGTCGGCGTGGCGCAGTACATCGAGCTGGGGGACGTGCGGATGTGCTTCGACGTGGTCCGGGAGCGGTCCGATGGCGGCGCGGTCCATGCGCGGCCCGTACGCCATGACGACCTGCCAGGGCAGCGGCTCGACCGCCTCGCCGCACATCCGGAAGAACTCGGGCCAGTCGTAGCAGGCCGTGCCGAGGGCGATCAGCAGCACCGGGCGGCCGTCCCCGGCCGGGCGCCAGCTGCCCTGGAAGCCGCGGTCGCCGGCGCACGGGCCGACGAAGGCGAACCGGTCGTCGAAGGTCTCGCCGTGGTACTGGAACGCGCGCGGCAGGAAGACCAGGCGCAGGTCCTCGGTGTGGCCGAGGAAGTCGGCGACCGAGCGGCCGGACAGGCCGTGCGCGGCCAGGAACCGGGTCAGTTCCCGGGCGAAGCGCAGTACGCCGGGGTGCAGCGGGTTGTCGGCCAGGAACTCGGCCTCCAGCGAGAAGTGCTCGTTGGAGACGAACGAGGGCCACATCTCCGCCGCCGGCAGCCCCCACTTCGCGGCAAGCACCCGGCCCGCCCAGGCGATGCCGTCGTACGCGATCACCTCGGGCCGGTCGGTGGCCCAGACGTTCTCCAGTACGTCCAGCGTCGCCCTGGCCTCGCGCAGGAAGTCCATGGGGGAGATGGCCAGGCCGTCCTCGGTGAGCGCGTCGTCCACCGGGTTGCGGTAGACGACCGGTTCGGCGCCCACGGCCCGTACGGCGGGCGCGAACGCCTCGGTGACCGCGTACGAGACCCGGTGGCCGCGCCGGACGAGTTCCGCGACGAGGCCGAGCGTCGGGTTCACATGGCCGTGCCAGGCGATGGAGACGAAGCCGATGTGGCGCGGCAAGGCGCCCTCCCCCGTAGAGACGTTGTTGACAAAATATGACTACAGATTCAGCATATTCGACAACTCGTGACTGGCGGTAGAGGGGTGGCGCGGCCGGATGGCGACAGCAGAGACGGGCCGGGCGGGCACCGGGCCCGGCAGCGGCCGACAGCCGGGCACCGTACGTCACGGAGCCGGCCTGGCGGCGACGGATGCCGGTCAACTGGGCGCAGCAGCAGAGCAGTTCGCAACGGCTGACTTCGCTGCCGCTCCCGAAGCGCACGTCAAGCCGGTGGACGCGGTCACCTGGGCACTGCGGACCGCGTTCGAGACCCTGCCGGAAGCCGTACGGGCCACCGCCCCGCTGTACGTCCTGAGCGGCGCGTACAGCTCCTGGGCCGCCCGCCACTTCGTACGGCGCTGCCATGACACCGAGCGGCGGCTGCGGCCCTCGGACTCGATCGGCCTGGAGGCCTCCGAGCTGGTCCGCCCCTACACCACCGCGTCCGGGCACCGCGGGGGCTGCTACCTCCTCGCGCCACTGCCGGTGGACACACAGGACCCAGAGCGGGCCGCGGACGCGCCGCGCCCGCCCTGGCCCCTGGCCGCCATGCCGGGACCGGCCGTCCACCTGGACCTCTTCGTCTCACCCAGCGACGGCCCGCGCCCGGTGCACTGCCTCGCCGTCGCCACCGCCTGGAGCGTCACATGCCCGTGAAAGTCCCCGTGAACGACATCGTCATCAGCGGCCTCGGGCTGGTCACCCCGTTCGGTACGGGCGTCGCGCCGTACTGGCGGGGCCTGCTCGAAGGCCGCTCGGCCCTGCGTCCGGCGCGGCGCTTCGCGGCGCCGTCGTACCGGGGCGAGCCGGTGGGCGAGGTGCCCGGACCGGACCCCACGGCCGGCACGCCCCGCAAGAGCGCCTACGCGCGGTCCGCCATCGCGGAGGCCGTGGAGGCCGCCGGGCTGCCGGAAGTGCCGCGGGACGCCCTGGTGATCCTCGTCGGCCAGGCACCGCGTTCGGGTCCGGAGACGGGCGAAGACCCCGCTGCCGAGCAGGAGTTCCTCGGCCCCGACCCGTCCGGCACCCTCGCCCCCGGCATCCTCCCGGGCCGCGCCCTCCACCTCTCCCACGCCTGCGCCTCGGCCGTCTTCGCCGTCGGCTTCGCCCGCGAGGCCCTGCGTGCGGGCGTCGCGCCGCTCGCCGTGGTGGCGGGATCGTCGGTGCTCAACCGGTACGAGTACGCCAGCATGGACGTCGTACGGGCCGTGGGTCGCGATGCCGCCAGGCCGTTCGACACCGGACGGGCGGGCATCTCGCTCGGTGAGGGCGGGGGCGCCGTCGTGCTGGAGACGTCCGGGCACGCCCGGTCGCGGGGTCATGTGGCCGATCTCGTGGTTGCCGGTGCGGCCTGCCGGGTGGCCGGGGCCAAGGCTGCCGCGTCGGACGCGGAGCTGATCGGCGCGTGCATGCGCCACGCGCTGGAGGACGCCGCGGCGGACCGTCTGGACCATGTGCACGCCCACGCGACCGGCACCGCCCAGGGCGACGCGGCCGAACTCGCGGCCATCGAGGCCATCGCCGCCGAAACCGGCTCCACCGCTCTTCCCGTGAGTTCACACAAGGGCGCCATCGGCCATCTGCTGCACATCTCGGGCGCCCCGGCCCTGGCCGCCGCCGCGCTGTCGCTGCGTACGGGGATCGTCCCGCCGACCGCCGGGCTTTCGGCCGCCGAGGACGCGGACCGGGTCGTGCTGCCCACGGCGCCCCTGCGGCTGCCGTCGGCCCGTACCGCCGCGGTGAACAGCTTCGGGTTCGGCGGGAACAACGCCTCGTTGATCCTGCGCTCGGTCTGAACGGCTCACTCAGGGCCGGAAGTTGAAGGAACGGGCCGTCGGGCCGGATGCATCGTCCCGTCCGACGGCCCGCTCCCCGCCCTCAGCCCGTCAGTCCCAGCTGCCCCCGCAGCGCCTTCGCATCCACCTTCCCGTTCGCCGACAGCGGGAAGCTCTCCACCACATGGACCGCGTTGGGCTGCTCGTACTCCGCCAGGTGTGTGGCCAGCCGGCGCCGCCACTCGGCCGGGGCGCCGCCCTCCGGGTCCGCCACCACGAAGTGCAGCGCGCTGCCGCGCCGGCTGTCCTCCACCGCCAGTACCTTCACCTGCCGCCCGGCGGCCTCCGCCTTGCGCTCCAGGCTTTCCGGGTAGAGCGTGAAGCCCAGCCGGTGCACCGCCTGGTTGCGGCCGACCACGTGCAGGTTGCCCGCCTCGTCGAAGCGGCCCAGGTCGGCGGTCGGGTACCAGGTCGTGTGCCGTACGGGTGTGAGCGTGCCGTCCTCCAGCAGGTAGCCCTCCATCAGGCCCGGTGAGTCCACCTCGATCTCGCCCAGTTCGCCGGGCGCGGCCTCCCGGCCGTCCGTGGTGACCACCCGTATCCGTACGCCGGGCAGCGGACGGCCGCAGCCGGTCGGCGCTTCGGGCGTGGCCAGTGCGACGTTGCCCAGCTCGCTGAGGCCGTAACCGTCCAGCAGCGGGCGGCCCATGGCGGCGGGGAAGGCCTTGGCGAGCGGGGCGGGCAGCGGGGCGCCGCCCACGCCCCAGATCCGCACCCCGGCGAGGGCGTCGCGCAGCTCCGGGCGGCGGCGGACGACGCCGAGCAGGGAGTGGTACGTGGACGGGGCGGCGTCCACGGCCGTGACGCCGTGCGCGGCGGCCTGGGCGGCGGCGATGTCCAGCCGCTGGTACGGGGTGACGACCAGGGTGCAGCGGGCCAGCCACCACAGCAGGACGACGGACAGACCGTACTGGTGGGAGAAGGGCAGCAGCGGGGCGAGCACGTCGTCCGCGCGGTAGCCCATGGCCTGGATGGTGCGCAGCGTGTTGTCGTGCACCGCGGGGCCCGACTTCACGATGCCTTTGGGGCGGCCGGTGGTGCCGGAGGACCACAGCACCACGGCGTCCGGGCGGGCGAGCCAGGCGGTGAGGTCGACCTCCTCGCCGGCCGGGGGCGCGGTGTCCGCGCCGAGGCCGGGGTAGCCGAGCACCCGGTCGGCGGGGAAGGCGGGGTCGGCCGGGCCGTCGGTGAGCAGCCAGCGGGCGCGGGCCTGGCGGGCGGTCGCCCGGCCGTCGGCGGCGGACTGGCGGTGGTCGACCGGTACGAGCGAGGTGTCCAGGTGCATCAGGGCGAGCAGCGCGACGACGTAGTCGACGCAGTTGTCGCCCTTGACCAGGACCCGGTCGCCGGGGCATATGCCGCGGCCGCGCAGGACCCGGGCGGCGGCCAGCACCCGGCCGGTGAGGTCCGACCCCGAAAGGACGTCCTCGGCCGCGCCGACGAGCCGGGGGGCGGGTACGGGGGGCGCCATCGTTTCGGTCATGCGGAGATCCGCTCCCATGAGTTGGAGTCAGCTTTTGTCATCATTGCCGCGGCGGTCCGGCAGCAGCAGGGTGGAGGTCACGGTGCTCACCGGCGTCCCGTCGGCGGTACGGAACGCGCTCTCCAGCACCACGACCTCGCGGCCCGCGCGCCGGGACGCGTCCTTCAGCCGTACGGCCACCAGCAGTTCGTCCCCGGCGTACGCGGGGCGGTGGTGCACGAAGCGCTCCTCGCGGTGGATCGTGCCCGCGCCGTCGGCGGGGGCGCCGAGATCGCGCAGCAGTTGCTCCTCGGCGCGGATCGCGAGGACGGCGAGGTAGGTCGGCGGGGCGAGCACGTCCGGGTGGCCCAGGGCGCGCGCCGCCGCGGGGTCCGTGTGCGCGGGGTCGGCGGTGCCCACGGCCGCGGCGAACTCGCGGATCTTCTCGCGCTCGACCACGTACGGGCCGAAGACGGCCCGGCGGCTCTCCCCCTCCCCCGGGACACTCACCGGCCGCCGCCCAGGCCGTCCCGCCGCAGCAGCGGAACCGCCGGGTCCCACGTCGTGCCCGCCTTGGCGTCGCGCCGGCGGCGGGCGATGCCGGACAGCGCCTCCAGGACGATGCGGTTGCCCAGGTACGCGGTGATGTCGGCGTGGTCGTACGGTGGTGCCACCTCGACCACCTCGACGCCGACGACCGGCAGTTCGTAGGCCGCCCGGCGCACCGCGTCCAGCAGTTGGCGCGAGGTCAGGCCGCCGGGCTCGGGGGTGCCGGTGCCCGGCGCCTGGCCCGGGTCGACCACGTCCACGTCGACCGAGAGGTACACGCCGTCGCAGTCGTCCACGGCGGTGGCGAACGCCTCGGTCAGGCAGGTGTCGAAGCCGCGGGCGGTGATCTCGCTCATCTCGTACGAGCGCATGCCCTGCTCGGCCATCCACCGCAGCGTCTCCGGGCCCGGCCAGTAGCCGCGCAGCCCCATCTGGAGGAAGCGGTCGCCGCGTACCGCGCCGGACTCGATGAGCTGGCGCATCGGCTTGCCGTGCCCGTAGAGCGGGCCGTCCTCCACCTCGCCGGTGTCGGCGTGCGCGTCGAAGTGGAGCATCGAGATGCGGCCGAAGCCGTGGTGGCGGGCGACGGCGCGCATGTCGGGCAGCGCGATGGTGTGGTCGCCGCCGAGCACGACCGGGATCGCGCCGAGGCCGGCGGTCATCCGTACCGCGCCCTCGACGGTGCGGATGCTCTGCTCGATGTCGCCGGAGTAGCAGGGCACGTCCCCGGCGTCGTAGACCTTCAGTTCGGTCAGCGGGTCCACGCCGAGCGCGAGGCTGCGTCGGGCGCCGTTGTGCGGCAGGTAGCAGGCCTGGCGGATGGCGGCCGGGCCGAAGCGGGCGCCGGGCCGGTGCGAGGTGCCGCCGTCGAAGGGCGCCCCGAGGATGATCACGTCCGCGTCGGCGGGCGGGTCGTCGAGGTTCAGGCGCGGCACGCCGAGGAAGGTGATGTCCGGGCCGAAGGCCGATCCGAGGTGGTGCACGTCAGCTTCCGATCATGTGGTGGCCGCCGTCGGCGTGCACGATCTCGCCGGTGGTCGCGGGCAGCCAGTCCGAGAGCAGGGCCAGGCAGGTGCGGGCCACCGGCTCGGCGTCCGCCGGGTTCCAGCCCAGCGGCGCCCGGGTCGCCCACTCCTTCTCGAAGGCCGGGCCGTCGCCGCCGATGCCGCGGGCGGCCAGGGTGCGCAGCGGGCCCGCCGCGACGAGGTTGACCCGGATGCCGTCGGGGCCGAGGTCCCGGGCCAGGTAGCGGGAGCAGGCCTCCAGTCCCGCCTTGGCCACGCCCATCCAGTCGTAGCCGGGCCAAGCGCGCGAGGCGTCGAAGTCCAGGCCCACGATGGAGGCGCCGGGCGCCAGCAGGGGGCGGCAGGCGGTGGCCAGGGCGGTGAGGGAGTACGTGGAGGTGTGCAGGGCCGCGGACACGTCCGTCCACGGCGCGGTGAGGAAGCCGCCGTCGAGGCAGGTGGCGGGGGCGTTGGCGACGGAGTGCAGGACGCCGTCGATGCCGTCGAGGTGCACGCTCACGCGGTCGGCGAGGGTGGCGAGCTGCTCCGCGTCGGTGACGTCGAGTTCGACGACCGGGGGCTCGTCGGGAAGGCGGCGGGCCAGCCGCTGGACGAGCGTGGGGCGCCCGTACGCGGTGAGCACGATCCGCGCGCCCTGTTCCTGGGCGAGCCGCGCCACGGCGTAGGCGATGGAACTTTCGCTGATCACACCGGTGATGACCAGCCTCTTGCCGTCGAGCAGGCCGCTCATCCGGGCTCCTCAGGGGGTTCGGGAAAAGGGTTGAGCTCCGGTGCCCGCCGGGGCGGGCACCGGAGCTGGCGCTCAGCGCGTTCAGCAGTGGCTGCTGACGGTGCTGGAGACGCGCGCGGCCTCCTCGGCGGGGACCTCAAGGCCCTGCAGGTCGAGAACGATCGACATGGTGTTTCCTCCTCTCCACTTACTCGGTGTTGGGTTTTTCCGGTCGGCCTGGGGGCCGGCCGGAAGCTCAGGGGGCGCGGTGGTCCGCGCCGGTTGTGGGCCGGCCGTTCCGCGGGGCCAGGAAGGGCAGGAAGTCCCGCCTTCCGTCCAGGGCCGCGGTCAGGGCCAGCAGGATTCCCGGGCCGCCGGTGGCCAGGTCCATCGATACCCGGCGCAACTGGTCGCCGGGGAAGGCGAGATGACCGTGGTAGGACAGTGCGTGCCAGTGCAGCCGTGTCAGGTGCCGCTCGACGCCGAGGTCCGGTTCCGGCTGCGGGTCGCGTGCCCGCAGCGCGGAGAGCGTGGCCAGCAGACCGGCCCGCCCGCCGAACAGGTTCGGCTCGATGGTGAACTCCGGCTCCGCGGCGCGTACCAGCAGCGGCAGCGCCTCCGCCAGCCGTCCGTCGGCGCGGTGGGCCAGCACCTCGTCGGCGACGAGGGCGATACCCGCGGTGCCCACCTCCAGGTAGGGCAGCTGGCGGAACCCGCCGTCCACCTGGAGCGAACCGTCCTCGCCGGTGGCGCACAGGTCGAGGTCGAGGTGCAGGGCCCGTACGGCCAGGTCGAGGTACGCCGTGTCGGACGTGTCCTCGTACAGCCGCAGGAAGAACAGGGCCGCTCCCGACCAGCCGCGCAGCAGTCCGGCCCGGCTGCCCCGGCCGGGGCCCGCGGCGATGCCCGGTGCGGTTCCGGCCGTGACGGCGGCGGCTGTCCGTTCCGCCAGGCCCAGGGCCTGGTCGCGGTGGTCGCCGCTGCCCGTGCGGGCGGCGAAGTCCAGCAGGTTCAGGCCCGCGCCCGCCATGCCGCGGAAGAGGCTCACCTCGGTCAGTGCGTCGGTGGCCGTGCGGCAGCCGTCGAGCAGGCGCCCGGCGGCCTCCAGGTGGCCGAAGCCCGCCAGGACGTGGGCGATGCCGTGCGCTCCGTCGTAGAAGCCGGGCCGCTGCGGCCGGCTGCGTTCGACGGCGTCCAGCAGCCACTGCTCGTACTCGGGGAAGCGGCCCGCGCCGGCGGTGTCCAGCGCCCACAGGACGCCCGCGGCGCCATAGGCGAAGTTGAGGCCGTCCGTCGTGAACTGCCGTACGTCGCCGGGGAAGAGCCGGTCGGCGCGCTGCGGTGTGGCGGACAGCAGGACCGCCTCGGCCAGCGACTTTCGTGCGGCGGGCCAGTTGGGCAGCGAGGTGTCCAGCCGGACTCCCAGCGGTTCGCGGAGCGCCGGGGGCACCCGGTCCAGGGCCGCCTCGCCGGGGGCGAGTTCGTGGCGCAGCGCGTCCAGGGAGCCGGCCGGGAGGGCGAACCTGCGCTCGGCCACGTCCACGTACGCCGCCGCGCGGCCCGGGTCCAGTTCGTTGAGCCCGGTGAGCGGGAAGAGCAGCCACAGCCGCAGTGCGGCGAGCGCGTGCCGGTCGATGCCGTAGCCGGTGCGGCCGGTGCCGGCGAAGCCGGGGTGGCCCATGCCGAGCCGGTCCGCCTCCGCGACGGGAACGCACAGTTCGAAGTCGACCAGCGCGACCTCGTCGGCGTCGTCCGCCTCGGTCACCAGGATGTTCGCCGGGTGGAGGTCGCCGAAGACCATGCCGCGCTCGTGCACCCGGGCGACCAGGGCCTCGATGCGGTCGGCCAGGGCCTGCGCCCGGCGCACGTACGCGCTCAGCGCCGCGGGCTCGGGGCGGGCCTTGGTCAGCGGGTAGTGCCGGGCCAGCCAGCCCTGGAGGGTGTCGCCCTCCAGGTGCTGCACGGACAGGAAGTGGTGTTCCCACACCACGCGGTGCTCGTACAGGGCCGGGATGCCCGGCAGGCCGGCAAGGTGTTCCATGGCGCGGCGCTCGCGGTCCAGGCGGGCGACCGCGTCCAGGCCGAGTCCGTCCAGTCCGGCGTTCGGGCGGGCCTCCTTGAGGACCACCTTCCGGCCTTCGGTGTCACGGGCCTGGTAGACGCCGCCGCCGTTGGAGAAGTGCAGGGCGCGTTCGACCTTGTACGGGAAGTCCGCCGGGGAGCCGGACGCCTGGCGGGCGGCGAGCTGTTCGGCGAGGAAGCCGGGCAGCTCGACCCATTCGGGCACCTCGAAGACCGGGCGGCGGCGGTCGGGGACCAGCGTGCCGTCGGGGCGTTCGATGGCGGGTACGGCCGTGCCGTCGTCGTCGGTGCAGTAGCGGGTGACGAAGCCGCCGTAGCGTACGTGCAGCGGACCGGCGCCCCACCGCAGGTCGGTGAGGATGTACGGACCGGCCGTGCCGTCCAGGCGCTGCCCCAGCTCCACGAGGGTGCGGTGCAGCTGTCCTTCGTCGGACGGGTAGATCGTCACGAGCTTGCCGCTGGAGGAGCGCGGCGCGTACTTCAGGCTGTGGGTGGTCAGGACGTCCACGCCGCGCAGGAACTTGAACGGCAGGCCGTTCTCGGTGCAGTAGTCCCAGGCGGTGTCCACGACGTGCCGCGCGTTGTCCGGCAGGCCGGAGATGTGGATCTTCCAGCCCTGCTGCGGCAGGCTGTGGCCGAGCGGGGTGTGGACGATCCAGACGTCCATCTCGCGGCGCTCCCAGCCCGCGGGGGCGGGAGCGTGGGTCTGGGCGAAGGCGTGGGAGTCGTCGGCGGTGTGGCGGCCGGCGATGTCGTAGAAGACCGGGTCGGCCTGACAGAACGCCTCGGGCTGCGGTCCGGTGGTCATCGCCCCTCCTCCTTCGACTGCTGGTCCTGTCGGCCCTGGCGGTCGCTGGTGCCGTCCGCGCCGGGCCAGGCGCGGACGACGAGCACGGCGTTGTGTCCGCCGAAGCCGAACGAGTTGCTGAGCACCGCGCGGACGGCGTGGGCCCGGGCCTGGTGCGGGACGTAGTCGAGTCCGGTGTCCTCGGGGTCGTCGCAGTTGACCGTCGGCGGCACGATGCCGGTACGGATCGTCTGGACGGCGGCGATCAGCTCCACGGCGCCGGCCGCGCCGATCATGTGGCCGGTCATCGACTTGAGCGAGCTGATGGGCACGCGCGGGGCGTGGTCGCCGAAGACCGCGCGGATCGCGGCGCTCTCGATGCGGTCGTTGAGCTGGGTGCTGGTGCCGTGCGCCGAGATGTGGTCGATGTCCTCGGGCCGCAGGCCCGCGTCGGCGAGGGCGTCGGCCATCGCCTGGCGGGCGGGGAGGCCCTCGGGGTGCGGGTGGGTCGAGTGGTAGGCGTCGGTGGTGGCGCCGTACCCGGCCACCTCGGCCAGGATCGTGGCGCCGCGGCGCACCGCGTGTTCGGCGTCCTCCAGGACGACGATGCCGGCGCCCGCGCCCATCACGAAGCCGTCGCGCTGCCGGTCGAAGGGCCGGCTGGCCAGGTGCGGGTCGTCGGCGCGGCGGGACAGCGCCCCGGCGTTGGCGGCGGCGGCCAGGTCGAGCGGGTTGACCGCGTCGTCGGCGCCGCCCGCGATGGCGATGTCCGCGTAACCGTGCCGGATCATGCGCAGCGCGTCGCCGACGCAGGTCGAGCCGGTGGCGCAGGCGGTGACGGTGGCGCCGGACGGGCCGCGGGCCCCGAAGCGGGAGGCGATCTCGCCGGCCGCGCTGTCCAGGGAACCGCCGGAGGCGAGGTAGGGCGTCATCCGGCGGCGGCCGTGGTCGCGCAGGTCGTGGATGGCCGTCCGCATCAGCTGGCCGGGACCGTAGCCGGAGCCGACCAGGACCGCGGTGCGGGTGGCCAGTTCCTCGCCGATCGTCAGACCGGCCTGCTCCATCGCTTCCAAGGCGGCGGCGAGTCCGAACTGCGCGAAGCGGTCCAGGCGCCGGCTCATCTTGTTCGGCATGTACGGCTTGGGGTCGAAGTCCACGACCTCGCCGGCGAACCGGGTGGGCAGGGTGTCCACGTCGTAGCGGCTGATGGTGCGGATGCCGCTGCGCCCGGCGGTGGCCGAGGCCCAGAACTCCTCGACGGTGTGGCCGATCGGGGAGATGGTGCCGCAGCCGGTGATCACCACGCGGCGCTCCGCGGCGGCGGGCCGGGTCAGGGCCGGTGTGGATGCCGTGTCCTGCGTCGGTGCCATGGTCCCGCCTCCCTTCCGCTGGCGTACGTGGTGGGTGTTCCGGTGGTGGGGCACGGGGCCCCGGTGTCGCGGACGGGGGCGGCCGATCGTCCGGCTCGCCGTCGTCCCGTCCTGGCGACGACGAAAGATTGACACACTCTCGACTCGAGAGTCAAGAAACATGACTCACGACTTCGCGCACACCACCCTCACCCCCAGTGCCCGCGTTGACTGCGCACAGAGATTGCTGTTCACTACCGGACTTATGGGAAGTCATGAACTTGACTCACTAGTCACGGAGTTTTGATATGCCGCGCTGGAGCACCCTGCTGCTCGATGACGCCAAGCTCGCCGAGATGCCCCGCCTGCCCCTGGACGACGTACTCCGGCACGCGGATCTCGTGACCGAGCAGCAGCCGCACCCCCAGGCGCTCTACGAGCGCTGGGAGAAGCAGCAGTGGTCCGCCCAGGCCATCGAACTGGAGCCGGACCGCGAGGATTTCGACAAGCGGCTGCCGCGCTCCGCGCGCAAGGCGATCGAGGAGTCCATCGCCACCTTCATCATCGGCGAGTACACCGGCCTGGACCTGCTCGGCCCCATCCTCACCGGCGCCCCCGAGGAGCGCGACCACCTCTACCTCGGCACCCAGATCGCCGACGAGACCCGGCACACCCAGCTGATGCTGCGCCTCGGCGAGGAGCTGCTGGGCCTGGACCCGGACCCCAAGCGGATGCTCGTCCAGGCGTGGAACATGGTCACCCCGCCGCACCGGGACCTCAGCCGCCTGGAGACCGAGGTCATCCGCGAACTCCAGGAACACCCCTCGGACTACCGGCGCTGGCTGCGCGCCGTGGCGCTCTTCCACCTGATCACCGAGGGCGTGCTCGCCCTGGTCGGCCAGCGCGCCATCGTCAACTCGCTGCACGGCGTCCCGCTGCTGGCCGGGGTGAAGGCCGGCTTCACCGCGATGGCCCGCGACGAGTCCCGGCACGTCAGCTTCGGCCTGCACGCCCTGCGCATCGGGATGCGGGAGGGCTACGGCGACGACATCCGCGAGGTCATCGAGCAGGCCGCGCCGATCGCCCTGAACATCGAGGAGGGCGGCCAGGTCGACGACGCCCCGCAGGGCGTGACCATGAAGCAGCTCGGCATCGAGAGCCTGTACCGCCAGCTCCGCCTCATCGGCGTGGAGCGGGAGTTCGCGGACCACGTCGTGGCGCTCTCCACGCCCAAGCCGGCCGCCGCGGACGAGGACGCGCCCCGAAACTCCTGATCCATCCGGGCGCCCGCGCGCCCACCGCACCCCCGAGCCACACCCCACACCACAGAGAGGCAACCACCATGACGCGTGAAGAGATCATCACCGGACTCGCCGAGATCCTCAACGAGGTCGCCGACGTCGAACCCGCCGAGGTGACCGAGGACAAGGCCTTCATCGAGGACCTGGACGTCGACTCGCTGGCCATGGTCGAGGTCATCGTCGCCGTCGAGGAGCGCTTCGGCGTCAGCCTCCCCGAGGAGGAGCTGAAGGAGCTGCGCCTGGTCTCCGACATCGTGCTGCGCGTCGAGAAGCAGCTGACGGCCTGAGCGCCGCGGCGGCCCGCACCAGACCGGTGCGCCCCGGCCCTGCCCCCGAAGGGGCGGGGCGCACCTTCCCACCCGCACACGGGAGCCAGGAGGCACCATGAGCGACCCGGCCGCGGTACGCCGGGCCCTGCGCGCGCTGTTCAGCCCGCTGGGCTGCCCCGATCCGTACCCGCACTACGCGGTGCTGCGGGAGCACGCGCCGGTCTCCCGGCTGCCGGACGGCACCGTCGTCGTCAGCCGGCACGCCGACTGCGACCGGGTGCTGCGCGATCCGCTCTTCCGGGTCGAGGACGACGCGTACCTCGCCCGTACCTGGCCCGAGGGCCGCGACCACCTCAGCGTGTACTCCCTGATGGGCGAGATGGTCAACCAGAACTCGCCGCACCACGAGCGGCTGCGCCGCCTGGTGGGCCGCGCCTTCACCCCGCGCCGGGTGGCCGGGCTGCGTCCCGCGGTGGAGAAGCTGGTCGACGGCCTGCTGGACGGCCTCGCCGAACGGGCCGCCGGGGGCGCCCCGGTGGATCTCATGGCGCATTTCGCGCTGCCGCTGCCCATCACCGTCATCGGTGAACTGCTCGGCATCCCGGAGGAGGACCGCGCCTGGTTCGCACCGCGCGTGCAGGCCGTCACCTCCGCGATCGAGCAGAACCTCGCCGGGGAGGCGCTGGAGCGCGCGGACGAGGCCACCGCGGAGCTGTGGGACCGGCTCGGCGCGCTGGCCGCCCGCCGCCAGGAGGACCCGCGCGCCGACCTGGTCAGCACGCTGATCGCGGTGCGCGAGGAGGACGGCGACCGGCTCACCCGGCGCGAACTGCTCGCCAACCTGGTGCTGCTGTACTCCGCCGGCTACGAGACCACCAGCAACCTCATCGGCAACGGCACGGCCGTCCTGCTGGACCACCCGGATCTGCTCGCGCGGCTGCGCGGCGAGCCGGAGCGGATCGGCGCCTGGGTCGAGGAGATGCTGCGCTTCGACCCGCCCATCCAGATCGCCTCCCGCTGGACGGGCGGGGACACCGAGCTGGGCGGGGTGCCCGTCGCGCAGGGCACCCAGGTGGTGGCCCTGCTCGCCAGCGCCAACCGCGATCCCTCGCGCCACGATGACCCGGACACCTTCCGGCCGGACCGGGCACCGGGCGGCTCGCTCACGTTCGGCGCGGGCGCGCACTACTGCCTGGGCGCAGCGCTGGCCCGCCTGGAGGCCGCCATCGCCTTCCCCCGGCTGCTGGAACGCTTCCCCACGATGGCGCACGCGGGCAGCGGGGCGCCGCGCAACCGTATGACGTCCCTGCGCGGATATGCGGAGCTGCCCCTGCTGCTGTCGTGAACAGCCCCGCCCGGAAACACGGCACCGCCGTACGGGGAACGGTTTCGCCCGTACGGCGGTGAAACGGGGCCGCGCGGGCCGTCCCTACGAGGACTTGGCCTTCTTCTCGCGCGGCCAGATCGTGTACGACCACGACCAGATCGTGTCGATGATCCAGATGGTCAGCCAGATGCGGCCGATCCACACCAGCGGGCCGCGGTGCTCGTCGGGCACCTCGTCGGCGGTGAACTGCCACACGATCCAGTTGGACTTCAGCGCCCACAGGATCACGTTCCCCACCAGGAACGCCGCCGTGTGGATGAGCCAGTCCCGCCGCTCCTTGCGGGCGTGCTCCTTCGGCGAGAGGGCACCGTCCTTCGACGGCGCCGCGGTGTCCTGCTTGTCCATGTCCATGTCCGTGCGGTCCTCTTTCTCGTGTGGGTTATCGGTCGTGGCGGTGACGGCGGCCGGGGCGGCCGTCCCGCCGGTCTCGGGCTGTACGGCCGCCGCCCGTACCTTCTCGGGCAGCTTCAGTACGCGGATGGCGTACGGCACGACGACGGCCCCCACGACCGCCCCGCCCGCCGCCACACAGCAGGCGGTGACCCAGCCCAGCTGGTCGTAGACCACGCCCATCAGCGCGGGCCCGACGACGACGCCGGACAGCCGCGCGCTCTCGTACAGGCCCATCCCCCGGCCGACGCGCTTGCCGGCGGCAGCCGCGACGGTGGCCTGTTCCACCGGGATCTGCGCGGCGAAGCAGGCGGCGGCCACCGCCCACAGGACCGCGACGGCGACCGGGGTGGCCACGAAGCCGAGCCCGGCCGCGAACAGCGCGCTCGCCAGGAACGCGACGACCATGGTCCGCGTGCGGCCGAGCCGGTCGGTGAGGTGGTGGGTGTGCTCGGGCAGCAGGATGAACACCACGAACCCCGGCGCGAAGACCATGGCGATCTCGTTGGGCGTCAGCCCCAGGTCGCCTTGCAGACGCAGCAGCAGGAGCATCCACAGCCCGGCCTCGGCGGCGGCCGTCACCGCGGACACCACCATCAGGGGAAGGAGCCGCAGGCGGGTCTTACGGTCCCGTAGCGCGTCGTCGCCGTCGTCAGTGCCGTCGTCGTCGGCTGCCTCCGGGACCCTCTCCCGACTGTCCGTCCCCTTGAGCAGCGCAGCCGTAGCCCACACGCAGGCCGCGCAGCCCAGCCAGAACAGCAGCGGGTAGCCGCCGCGTTCCAGCAGGGAGAAAGCCACCAGGTAGCCGATGAAGGCCCCCTGGCCTTCGGCCGACAGCAATTTGCCGTACGCGCTGGTGTGGTTGGTGGCCCGCTGGCCGGTCCAGGCACGCAGCCCGACCCAGAACAGCGCGCCGCCCGCGCCGCCCACACCCGACGCGACGAAGGCCACGGGCAGGTTGTCGGCGAGGGCGTACCCGGCGAAGGACAGGGCGTACAGGAACGCGCCGGCGGCGGCGACCCGCCGCTGGTCGAAGCGGTCCGACAGCTCCCCGGCCAGCGGCCGTACGACCAGGGAGAGCACCGCCTCGACGGCGACGAGCGCGCCGACCACCGAGGCGCCCGCCTTCAGCGTCGAACCGGCCCACAGCGGCAGCAGGAAGTCCAGCACCTCGGCGGGAGCGCTGGCGAACATGGCTGCCGACAGCACCCGGCGGCCGGCTGGGGTGCCGAGGGCGTCGGTGGGCGCGCTCACGCTTCGAGCGCCATCTTCGGGGTGATCACCTTGGTGGGGAAGGAGTTGTTGGTGATCCGGGCGAACATGTTGCGCGGGCCCGGTATCCACACCTCGTCCACCTCCGCCGTCCGCAGGCCGCGCAGGATCGTCGCCCAGTGGACCGGCGTCGTCCAGCCGTCCAGCAGGTCCTGCTTGATCTCCTCGGCGTCGGTGAGCAGCCGCCCGTCCACGTCGGAGACGACCGGGATGTGCGCGGTGCGCCACTCGACGGTCCCGTACGCCTCGTCGTGCAGGCGGGTGCGCAGTCCGGCGACGGCGGAGCAGTGCTCGGCTCGGTTCATGGTGTAGAAGGGGAAACCGCCTTCCTCGCGCACCCGTTGCTCGAAGCGTTCCAGGGTGCCCATCGTCGCGGAGACGGCGTGCACCTCCTCGTCGAGTACCACCGACAGCTCGGCCCACTCGCCGCGCTCGTGCACCTCGGCCACCAGTTGCTGCACCTTCCCGTGCGGCAGCCGGTAGAAGAAGTGGCAGCCCAGCGGCTCGGCGAGGGTGTCGAAGTAGTCCGTCTCGACGGCGACGCTGCGCCGGATCAGCCGCAGCGCGTCCGGGTAGGTCAGTGCGCCGGCCCATACGGCGGCCATGAATGCACCGAAACTCTGTCCGCCGCAGGCGGCCGGGCGGGTGCCGTGCTTCTCCTCGGCCCAGTCGGCGAGCGCCAGGGTCAGCGCCATGAACCCGGCCTCGAACACTTCCCATTCGTAGATCGACGCCTCGCGGTAGGCGTCCGCGAGGTGGTAGCCGAGGACCTCGTCGGCCTCGGCGAATCTCCGTTTGGCGTGTTCGTTGGTGGTCACGAAGGGGCTGATGGCGTCGAACCGGGTGGGTATGAGCCCGGGGAAGAAGAGCGCGACGGGCATGTGGCGTCCTGTTCTGCTGGTCTCGACGAGTCGGTCGGTCTCGGCGAGTCGGTCATTCGTCCTCACGCAACGGGAAGTCTCCGGCGGGTCCGGCCATCCCGGGCGGGCTGTCGGCGAGCCGGACCCCGACCTCCACCACCGCGGCGGTTCCCGACGCGCAGTGCTGCCACGCGGCGGAAAGGACGCGGTCGAGATCGTCGGGGTTGTCAACGCGCCAGTACTTGAGGCCGTACGCGGCGGCCAGGCCCTCGTTGCCGGTGGGCCGGTCGGCGGTGAACGCGAAGCGCGAGCCGCTGCCGGACACCCGGTCGAGGTTGGTCTGGAGCCAGCCGTACCCGCCGTTGTCGAGCACGACGTACAGCACCCCGGCGCCCGCGTCGGCGAGCGTGGGCAGTTCGGCGCGGAAGAGGTTGAAGGCGCCGTCACCGGCTACCGAGACGACGGGGCGGCCCGGCTCGGCCAGGGCCACGCCCAGCGCGGCGGCCGCGCCGAAGCCCAGCGGGGTCTGCTCGCTCGGCACCACCGAGCCGCCGCGCGCGCCGCAGGTCCAGTGCGGGTGGAAGTACGACCACATGTCCTGGAGGCCGTTCTCCTGCACCAGGACGCGGTCTTCGGGTACGGCCCGGCCGAGCGCCGCCAGGACGCGGCTGACCGGGACGCCGCCGCCCTCCTTCGCCGTACGGTCGGCCTGGAGGGCCCGCTCGTCGGCGCGCGCGGCGAGCGCCCGGCGCACCTCGCTCACCCGGTCCGCCCAGGCGGCGTCGGGGGTGTGTCCGGCCAGCAGGCCGGTCCAGGCGTCCACCGTGCGCGCCACATCGCCCAGGACACCGGCGCCGGGCCGGGCGGTCACCAGGCCGTCCTCGCCGGAGACGACCTGGATCACCGGCAGTTGGTCCGCGTCCGGCCAGCCGAAGGTGGCGGTCTCCTCCAGGCGGCTGCCGAGCGCGATCACCAGGTCCGCCTCCTGCCACAGCCGGTCGACCGGCGCGACGGTGTAGAGGCCGGAGACGCCGCAGAACAGCGGGTGGTCCTCGGCGACCGTGCCGCGCCCGGAGGCGGTGGTGAACAGGCCCGCGCCGAGGAGTTCGGCGAACGCCTCCAGCGCGCGGTCCGCGTTGCGGTGCCGGGCGCCGCCGCCGACGAGCAGGAGCGGGCGCCGGGCAGCGGCGATACGGGCGGCCGTGTCGGCCAGTACGTCCGGGTCCGGGGTGAGGCGCTGGGCCGCGGCCGGGCGCCAGGGGGCGGTGCGGGTGACCTGCTCGTTCGCGAGGTCTTCGGGGATCTCGACGTACACCGGTCCCGGGGTGCCGTTGACGGCGACGGCCACGGCCTGGTCGAGGGCCGCGGGCAGCCGGTCGGCGCGGTCGACCCGTACCGCCCACTTGACCAGCGGCCGTACGGCGGACAGCTGATCCAGCTCCTGGAATGCGCCGGTGCCCATCCGGTCCAGGGGCGTGCCCCCGGCGATCAGGACGACCGGCGCGGCGGCGGACCGGGCCTCCAGCACGCCGGTGAGCGTGTTGGTCAGGGCCGGGCCCTTGCCCACCGCGCAGATGCCGGGGCGCCCGGCGGCCAGCGCGTAACCGGTCGCCATGAAGACGGCGTTGCGCTGGTCGCGGCAGAGCACGAAGCGGGTGTCGGTCTCCTCCAGCGCGGCCAGCAGGTCCATGTCGTCGCCGGGCAGGCCGAAGACGGCCGTGGTGCCCAGGTGCCGCAGGTGGTCGGCGACCGCGTGCCAGGCCGTCGGGTAGGTGTGCGCTCGTTCGTTCACCGGGGGGCCTTCGGGTAGTGCTCGGCGACGGCCTTGGAGATCAGGACGGGCTCCGCCCACAGTTCCTCGCCGTCGGTGATGTAGTTGGCCATCCGGCCGAAGCCGCCGAAGGGCGCGTTGCCGTCGTCGATGGACAGCAGGGTGGTGTCGAGGGTGACGGTGGTGCGGCGGCGCAGCGCGGTGATCAGGTCCGGGGCGTCGCCGTACACGCTGGAGCCCAGGGCCCGTTCGGTGAACTGGCCGGTGGTGAGGGTGGCGGCGAGGGCCTGCTCGTCGCGGTAGCCGACGACGTTGAAGACCGGCGCGAAGAATTCCGGGACCTGGGTGCGCGGGGTTACCTCGTCGCCGACGACGACGGTGGGCTCCATGCGCCGGGTGCGGAAGTCGACGTGGCCGCCGTACGCGATGTGCTCGCGGTTGCGGGCCAGGAACTGGACCGCCTCCTCCAGCGCGCCGTCGTAGAAGACCGGCCCGAAGTCGGCTTCGGGGTCGGTGTACGGGCCGTAGCGCAGGCTTTTGAGTTCGCGGACGAGCCCGTCGAGGAAGGCGTCGCGGAGGTCCTCGTGCACACAGAACAGGTCGGGGCCCAGGCAGTCCTGGCCGGCGTTGTGGACGCGGATCTCCACGGCGTCGCGCACGGCGCGCCCGACGTCGGCGCCGGGGGCGACGACGAACGGGTTGACGCCGGAGCCGAGGAACAGGAAGAGCTGCCCCGGGTTGAGCTGGGCGCGGATCTGCTCGGCGTTGTGGTACGCCCCCGTGAACACCACGACATCGGACGGCAGGACGTGGTCGCGGACGAACTCCCGCTGGCTGGCGACGGTCAGCTCGATGGGCAGCCGGTGGTGCTCGGCCAGCAGCCGGTGCAGCCGCGCCATCTGGTCCTTGACCTGACTGGAGGGCCGGAAGACCAGGTGGTCGGCGTAGAGCGCGGGGACGAGCAGGTACAGCGCGTACGAGTAGAGGATCACGTTGGAGGGCATGAAGACGGCCAGCCGCGGCACCCGGGCCGGGCGGTACGCGTCCACCTCGGCGAGCGCGCCGTCGAGCGTGGCGATGGTCGCCTCGATCTCGTATCCGGCGGCGCGGTGGGTGGATATCTCACACAGCAGGTCGTGCACGTCGCCGGGGTTGTCGGCCAGCAGGTCCCGCACCGCGCGCAGCGCCGCGAGACGCCGCGCGTCCGCGGTGCCCTCGGGCACGGCGGCCGCGGCGGGCAGGACGGGAGCGGAGGTCATGCGCGGACCTCGTTTCGCTCGCCGGACCCACGCTGCCTCGGCTCGCGCCGCGTGGTGCTGCGCTCACTCATGTGTCCCTCCTCGGGGCGTCGACCATAGAGGGCCAGCGTCAGCCAGCTGTCATTGTTTGTCAAGTTCAGTCATAGTCGGTGATGGACTGGTCCGGCCGCGGTCACCGGCGGCGTCGCGGTCGATCTCCCGCAGCGCCGGAGCGGCCCAGCAGCAGAGCACCACCAGCAGATAGACCCCGGCGATCAAGGCGATCGCGGGGCGCAGGCCGAGGGCGCCGACGGCGGCGACGGTCAGCGAGGCGCCGAGCGGCACCGCCGCGAGCCCGACCGTGTCCACCGCGGCCGTCACCCGCCCGTACTGCTCGCGCGGCACGCTGCGCTGGAGCACCCCCGTACGCAGCGGTCCCACCGGCGCCGCCACCGCGCCGAGGACGGCGAGCAGCGCCGCGCCGACCGGCAGCGGGGGCAGCGCGACGAGCGAGGCGATCAGGAGGCCCGCGGCGAAGCCGGTGCCGATGTAGAGGAACCGCCCGCTGATCCGGTGGCCGAAGACGGCGTAGCCGACCGTGCCCGCCACCGCGCCCAGGCCGAAAGAGGTGAGCAGGACGCCCAGGCTCGCCGCGCTTCCCAGGTGCTGGTACGCGTACGTCACCAGGACCACCCCCGCCAGGCCGCTGTCCAGGGCGTTGAAGGCGGTGCCGGATACGGCGACGGCGCGCAGCAGGCGGTGGCGGCGCAGCGTGCGCAGCCCGGAGCGCAGGTCGGCGAGGTAGGCGCCGGCCGGGCGGCGTTCGGCGGCCCGTCGGCCGGCGGAGATGCAGACGAGGATGACGAGCGCCGCGAGTCCGCAGGCGACGGCGTCGAGAAGCAGCACGCTCTGCGTCCCGAGCAGCGCGACCCCGGCGCCGCCCAGCGGGGGCCCGCACAGCTGGGCGACCTGGTGGATGCCGGTGAGCAGCGCGTTGCCGCGCTCCAGCGGCATGCCCGCGGCCTCGCTCAGCTCCGGTACCAGGCCGGTGACCGCCGCGCCGCCGGGGACGTCGAGGGCGTTGGCGGCCACCACCAGGAGGGCGAGGGTGGGGAAGTCCAGCGCGTCCAGGGCGCACAGCAGGGGGATGCAGGCCGCGCCGAGGCCGCCGACCAGGTAGGCGACCACCGCCATCGTCCGGAAACCCCAGCGGTCGACCAGCGGCCCCGCCGCGAAACCGACCACTCCGGAGGTGACCGCCCCGAGCGCGACCACGATGCCGGTCTGCGCCACACTGCCGGTCGTCTTCAGTACGAACCAGGGGACGGCGACGACCATCATCGCCTCGCCGAGCGAGCTGACCGCCACGGCGCCGAGCAGGGCATGGATTCCCCACCGGCGGTGTCGGCGGAATCCCAGGCTTGTCATGCGAATTGACATTAGCATGACTGGGTATTGACCAACCGGCTTCTTCAAGAGCCCGTAAAGAGCCGGATACGACCCAGTGACAACCGCCCCCGCCTGCCCTCCGGACGAGTAGAGTCGCGGGTCACAGCCCGTAAGCTTGTCCATGCATCCCTTACTCAACAGCGAGCTGAACGCCGAGGAACAGCTTGACGATCGAACAGCCAGCGTTCGGAGAACGCGTCCGGGAGATCCGTCGCGCCCAGGGCATGTCCCAAGGGGATCTCGCCGGCGACGGCGTCTCCCCCAGTTACGTCTCGCTGGTGGAAAGCGGCCGCCGCAGCCCCAGCACCAAAGCGGCCAAGGCCATCGCCGAGCGCCTCGGCATGCCCCTCGAAGAGTTGACCGCGCCCCGGCCCGCGGACCGCGAGCGCACCCACCGCCTGGAACTGGTCGGGCAGCTCGTCGCCGCCCGCGCCAGCCAGGCCGCCGGTGACTGGCCCGCCGCCCGCCGCCAGCTGGAGGCCGTCGCCGAGCGGGCCGCCGACAACGCCCTGGACGAGGTGCGCTGGGAAGCCCGCTGGGAGCTGGCCACCGTCCTCGACCACCTCGGCGCCGCCGCCGACCGCGAGCGCGTCCTGCGCTCCCTGCTCGACGCCCCGCTCACCACCGCGGCTCCGCTGCTGCACTCGCAGGTCGCCGCCGAACTCTCCCAGCTGCACCGGCGGCAGGGCCGCCTGGCCGAGGCGGTGCGCCGCGCCGAGGACGCCCGGAGCGCCGCGGCGGACGTCGAGGCCGCCCGCCCCGCCCGGGTGCAGGCGCAGGTGGCACTGCTCTCGGCGTACGTGGAAAGCGGCGAATGGCACCGCGCGCAGGGCCTCGCCGACACGCTGCTGGACGAGGCCCCGCCCGCCGGCGCCCCGCGCCTTCGCGCGGTCGGCCTGTGGGCCGCCGCGGGCGCCCGCTACCTCGACGGCCGCGCGGACGCCGCGCACGAGCTGCTGACCGAGGCGGACGAACTGCTCGCGGCCACCGACGACGTACGGCAGCGCACCCGCCTGGCCCGCGCCCGTACGCTGCTCGCCCTCGCCTGCGACGCACCCGGCGCCGACGCCCTGCTGGAGCGCGTCCGCCAGGCCGCGGCACTGCTCGCCACCCCGGAGACGCTGAGCTGGCTCGCGGCCCTGGAGACCCTGGACGCGCTGCGCACCTCCGACGCGAAGCGGGCCCTGGAGCGGGCCGGCACCATTCCCGTCGACTCCCCGGCGCTGCCCACGCTGGACCAGGCCCGCTGCGTGCTCATCCGGGCCCGCGCCCAGCGCGCCGCCGGACGCGCGGAGGCCGCCGAGGCCGACTTCCGCACCGCGGCCGCCGGGTACGAGACCGCCGGCGCGTACCGGCTGGCGATGGCGACCTGGCGCGAGCTGAGCGACCCCGGGCACCTCACCGGGCCCGACCCGCATGTGGTCCTGATGCCGTAAAGACGCGTACGGCGGCCGGGCGCCGGGCCGGGGGCACCGGTCGGCACCCGGCCGGCCCGCGCGCCCGGCCGTCACGGCCCCACCGGCACCGGACTCGGCACCCGCCACACGACGGCCTCGCTCACCGGCCGCGAGGACGCCACGGAAGCGGCGGTGTCCGGATCGGTGGGCAGGTCCTGTACGTACGCGACGCCACCGGCGCCCAGGATGCCGGTCTCGGGCACCGCGACCGCGCCCTCCGGACCGGCGCCCAGGACGTCCACCTCGGCGGCGAACGCCAGCCCGCCGCGGCCGGTGAGCCGCAGCGCGGCTTCCTTGCGCGTCCACCACTGCGTGAGCAGCGCCGTGCGGTGGGCGGCCGGGGCATCCTCGGCACGGGACCGCTCGGCGGCGCTGAAGGGCAGCCATGCCCACGCGTCCAGTGAAGACGGCACGGTGGACACGCTCAGCGCCACCGAGGCCCCGCGGGCGCAGGCGATCAGCAGTCCGCCCTCGTCACGGCAGACCGTGAGGTCCAGTGATCCGGCGGACAGGCGCGACCTGCCGAAACCGTCGCGTGTCGAGCGCACGTCGCACGGTGAGCAGTCCAGCAGCCAGGCCACCAGGGCGTGCAGCCGCCCCGGCCACAGGCCGCACGGGCAGGCGTCGGCGGCGGCAGCGAACCCGTCGTCACCCGGCCGGGAGCAGCCTCGCGCGCAGTCCGCCGCCTCGTCCCGGACCGAAAAGACGTGCACCTGTCCCTCGGATATGGCGGAGGCGTTTCCCGGTTCCCAGCGCGCGCCGCGCAGCCCCGGGCCCCAAGGTGCTTCCGGACCGTCGTCCGGACACAGCAGACCGGCTCCGGAAACGCTCCCCCGAAATGTTGCTTGCAATGTTCCCCCGATTTTTGGATTTCGTCACGCCACGAATACGGGAACCGCGTCGACGAATGCGCGATGAACGGGAGGAACGCCCGGCCGCCTGGTCAGTTTGCAGCCATTCCCCCGAAACACCGCACCGAGCGCCGAACAGCGGACCCCGGGCGTACAAAACCGTTGGCGATTCACCTCCGTCCGCCTCCTTCCGCGCTGCGCGGCAGGGCAAGTCCACCGCGGGCGGCTGCGCCGGGTCAGTGGCGCCGCACCCGCTGTCACCTGCCCCAACACCCCGATGCGGAACGGTCGGCAGACTGTGCGGACCCCAAGGTAGCCAGGACGTTCACGCGAGTCAACAGCGCTGAAAGGCACCTGACAGGACCTGACTGCGCATCACAGAGGCGTACCGGCGGACCACTTGCCGGGGTGGCCGAAGCACGCCGTACCGGAACCGGTCGGTCTTACTCCGGTCACCGTCGCGCACTAGGATGTCCCACCCTCCGACCCGCCTGTACCGGGTCGCCCACGCTCCGCGATCGGAGCAGGCCGAAGGCCGTCGGAGGGAGCCGCGAGGAAGCGGCGGACGACGGCGTTCATTATTTCCCGCATACCTCCGCGTAATTCCCCGTGATTCCGCGTGATTCCGGGAAAATCGGCGAGGAAGAGGAAGGGGTGGGTCCGGCATCGTGCAGCACGCCCAGGAGGACGGAGCCGACAGCTTGGCCGCCAAACTCAATTGCCTTTTCGAGCGCGCCGAGGGGCCGGACGGGAGCCCGCCGTCCAACCGGCAGGTGGCCGCGTCGATCAACGCGGCGGCCGGGGAGCAGATCATCTCCCACTCGTACATCTCCCTGCTGCGCAACGGGCACCGCGACAACCCCACGTTCCGGCAGCTGGAGGTGCTGGCGGACTACTTCGGCGTCAGCCCGGCCCACTTCTTCGACCGCGACCACGACGAGATCGCCGCGCAGGTCGCGGAAGGGCTGCGGTTCCTGACCTCGCTGCACACCGGCGACGTGACCACCCCGTCGCCGCGTGCCCACGGGCTCACCGCCGAGATGATCGACCACGTCAACGAGGTCATGACGCAGATCGAGCGGAGCGGCCTGCCCGCGTCCGTACCGCCGGATCCCTCCTAGCCGTATCGCCGGGCCTTCTAGCCGTACCGCCGGGCCCCCAGCCGTACCGCCGGACCCCTCCTAGATCAGCCGCCCCCGGAAAGCACCCCGGAAGCGCCCCGGGTGCCGGGCCGGCGGGTGCCCCAGGTGGAGCGCTGCCCAGCGTTCGTCCTCCTCCCGCTGTTCACGGAAGCGGCGGCAGGCGGCGGCGATACGGACGGCGGCCGAGGCCGCGGTGCCGGTGGCCGCCGTGGCCGCCAGCGCGGGCCAGGGGGCGGCCAGCAGGAGGAGGACGGCCAGCGCGGCCGGGGTGGACCACAGGATCAGACAGGAGACGGCGGCGATACGCAGGGACAGCGGGCGGTCGGGGCCCGCGCGCAGGTCCAGGAGGGCGGGCAGGTACCAGACGCTGCCCGCAGCGGTCAGGACGGCGGCGCCCAGCGCCAGGACATCGGGGGACATGAGTTCCTGATTCCGGGGGACGGCGGGAGGGGACGGGGGGCGGGGACGGGGGTGCGGTGGGTCAGCCGCGGGACGCTTCGAGCGCGGCCACCTCGGGGTGGTGGAGGTCGAAGGCGGGGGATTCGCTGCGGATGCGGGGCAGCGAGGTGAAGTTGTGCCGGGGCGGCGGGCAGGAGGTTGCCCACTCCAGGGACCGGCTGTAGCCCCAGGGGTCGTCGGTCTCGACCTTCTTGCCGTACTTGGCGGTCTTCCACACGTTGTAGAAGAAGGGCAGGAAGGACAGGCCGAGCAGGAACGAGCCGATGGTGGACAGGGTGTTGAGGGTGGTGAAGCCGTCGGCGGCGAGGTAGTCGGCGTACCGGCGGGGCATGCCCGCGGCGCCGAGCCAGTGCTGCACGAGGAAGGTGAGGTTGAAGCCGACGGTGAGCGTCCAGAAGGTGAGCTTGCCGAGGCGTTCGTCCAGCATCTTGCCGGTGAACTTCGGCCACCAGAAGTGGAATCCGGCGAACATCGCGTACACGACCGTGCCGAAGAGCGTGTAGTGGAAGTGCGCGACGACGAAATAGGTGTCGGAGACGTGGAAGTCCATCGGCGGGGAGGCCAGGATGACGCCGGTCAGGCCGCCGAAGACGAAGGTGATGAGGAAGCCGGTGGCCCAGAGCATCGGGGACTCGAAGGACAGCGACCCCTTCCACATGGTGCCGATCCAGTTGAAGAACTTCACCCCGGTCGGCACCGCGATCAGGAACGTCATGAAGGCGAAGAAGGGCAGCAGCACACCGCCGGTCACGTACATGTGGTGCGCCCATACGGTGATGGACAGGCCCGCGATGGAGATCGTCGCCGCGATCAGGCCGATGTAGCCGAACATGGGCTTGCGGGAGAAGACCGGGATGACCTCGGAGATGATGCCGAAGAACGGCAGCGCGAGGACGTAGACCTCGGGGTGGCCGAAGAACCAGAAGAGGTGCTGCCACAGCAGCGCGCCGCCGTTGGCGGCGTCGAAGATGTGCGAGCCGAACTTGCGGTCCATCTCCAGGGCGAACAGCGCGGCGGCCAGCACGGGGAAGACCATCAGGATCAGCAGCGCGGTCAGCAGCACGTTCCAGGTGAAGATCGGCATCCGGAACATCGTCATGCCGGGGGCGCGCATGCAGATGATGGTGGTGATGAAGTTGACCGCGCCCAGGATGGAGCCGAAGCCGGAGAACGCCACCCCCATGATCCACATGTCGGCGCCGACGCCCGGCGAGTGCACCGCGTCCGACAGCGGCGCGTACGCGAACCAGCCGAAGTCGGCGGCGCCCTGCGGGGTGAGGAAGCCGGCCGCCGCGATCAGCGAGCCGAACAGGAACAGCCAGTAGGCGAGCATGTTCAGCCGCGGGAAGGCGACGTCGGGGGCGCCGATCTGCAGCGGCATCAGCCAGTTCGCGAAGCCGGTGAACAGCGGCATGGCGAACAGCAGCAGCATTACCGAGCCGTGCATCGTGAACGCCTGGTTGAACTGCTCGTTGGACATGATCTGCGTGCCGGGCCGGGCGAGTTCGGCGCGCATCAGGAGGGCCATCAGGCCGCCCACCAGGAAGAACACGAAGGCGGTGACGAGGTAGAGCGTCCCGATCTTCTTGTGGTCGGTGGTGGTCAGCCACTCCACCGGGATGCGGCGGCGGATCGGGTACGGGCCCGGGGTCGCGTGCGGGATATCGGTGGCGGGGCCGGCCGAGCCGGCCCCGCCGTCGTGCCCGTCCGCCTTCCCGTGGTCGCCCGGGTCGGTGACGGGCCGGTCCGGGGCGCCGGAGCCGCCGTGCGTCCCGGAGTCTGTCTGCGTGCGTGTATCCGAACCGTCCACCGGGCTGTGTCCTTCATTTCTGGCGCATGAACTCAACGGGCCGGGAAGAGCCTTCAGCACGGGGGAGAGACCCGGCTCTTCCCGGCCACATCAGCATCGGCCGCGGCGCGCCCGGCGCCATAGGGCCGTGCGGGCCGGAGCGGCGGCCGAGGGTCCCGGGCCCGGACAGCCACCCGGGGCGCCGAACGGCGCGGTGCGGAACGGGCCTTGGCGGCGGCACGTTTCGCCGTACGGAAACGGCGCGGAGCGGACCCGTGTCCGCCCCGCGCCGTCAGCGCGCTCCGGCCCCTACCGGCCGCCGCGCTGGTGCTCCTGCTGCCCCCGGATGCGCCCGGCGATGACCGCCGCCTGTACGCGCCGTCCGACGCCCAGCTTGGAGAGGATCGTGGAGATGCGGTTCTTCACCGTCTTCTCCGCGAGGAACAGCCGGTCGGCGATCTCCCGGTTGGTCAGGCCCTCGCCGATCAGCTCCAGGATCTCGCGCTCCCGGGGCGCCAGCCGGTCCAGTTCGGACTGCGGGGACGTGTCGGCCTGCTGCGGGGCTCGCAGCCGCGCCATCACCCGGGACGCCGTACGCGGGTCCAGCATCGACTTGCCGGCCGCCACCGTGCGCACCGCGTTCACCAGGTCGGAGCCGTTGATCTGCTTGAGGACGTAACCGGCGGCGCCCGCCATGATGGCGTCGAACAGCGCCTCGTCGTCGTCGAAGGACGTGAGCATCAGGCAGGCCAGGTCGGGCATCCGGGCGCGCAGTTCGCGGCAGACCTCGATGCCCTCGTGGTCGCCGTTCGACGACTCGCCGCGCTCCCCCAGCCGTACGTCGAGCACCGCCACCTGCGGCCGTACGGCGGGCACCCGGGCCAGGGCCTCGGCCCCGCTGGACGCCTCCCCCACGACCTCGATGCCGTCCTCGGCGTCGAGGAGGTCGCGCACACCCCGGCGGACCACCTCGTGGTCGTCGAGGATGAACACGCGCAAGGGCGGTGTGCCGGGTCCGGTGGGCCCGAGGGGCCCGGGGTGCTGGTTCATTCGGCTCTCGATCTGTCGGCCGGGGTCGCTTGCGAGGGGCGCGTACGAGGGGTGCGCACGGCATCACACACCCGCGGGACGATCTTCCGCGAGGGCCGGAAGTCCTGGGGGAATAGGGCCGTTCGGTCACCTTTGCCCAGTGCCATACTGACGCGCCCCATCCCCTTGCAGGAGGTCCGTTCATGCCACGCCTCGCGTCGTATGCCCGCACTGCCCGGCCGCTCAGCGCCGTTCCGGTCCTCCCGGCCTCCCCCTCCCCTGCCCCCACCCCCGCTCCCGCTTCCGCTCCCGCTTCCGCTCCCGCTTCCGCTTCCGCTTCCGCTTCCGCTTCCGCTCAGGCCGTACGCTCATGAGCACCGTCAACGAGGACTACCACGCCCTGCTCGCCCGCCACGAGGCCATGCGGCTGCGGCGGCGCATGCTGTCCCCGCAGAGCGAGTCGGCCGCCCCGCAGGGGCTCGCGGCCGGCCGGGCGGGCGGCGGTCCCCGGGCCATCGGCCGGTCCTCGGACACCGCCGGCCCCGGGTCTTCGCCGTACGGCGCGGCGGACTTCGACCCCGCCTCCTACGACGGCACCGCCGACCAGCGGGTCATCACCGAGTACCTGGAACTCGTGACCCCCTTCGGCCAACTGATCACCCACCTCTACGACACGATGTTCCGGCGCTGGCCCTATCTGCGGTCGCTGTTCCCGGAGTCGATGGAATTCCAGCGCGCCCATCTCGCGCGCGCCTTCTGGTACTTGATCGAGAACCTGCACCGTCCCGACGACATCGCGGAGGTCTTCGGGCGGCTGGGCCGCGACCACCGCAAGCTCGGGGTGCGGCCGGTGCACTTCCAGGCGTTCGAGACGGCGCTGTGCGAGGCGCTGCGCCGCACGGCGGGCCCGCGCTGGGCCGAGGCCGTCGAGCAGGCGTGGGTACGCATGCTGCGGTTCGCCGCCGCGGCGATGGTCCGCGGCGCCGAGGAGGCCCTCGCCGAACCGCCGTACTGGCAGGCCACGGTGACCGCCCACGAGCGGCGCCGCCCGGACCTCGCGGTGCTGCGGGTGCGTACGAACGAGCCGTACCCCTACCGCGCGGGGCAGTTCGCGGCCCTGGAGTCGCCGCTGCTGCCGCAGGCGTGGCGGCAGTACTCGATCGCCTGCGCGCCCCGGCCCGACGGCGAGCTGGAGTTCCACGTACGGCAGTCGTGCGCGGGCGGCGTGAGCGAGGCGCTGGTGGCGCGCACGCGGGCCGGTGACACGCTGCGCGTCGGCCCCGCGCGCGGGTCGATGACGCTGGACGACGAGCTGGCGAGCGACCTGGTCCTGGTGGCGGCCGACACCGGCTGGGCGCCGGTGAAGGCGCTGCTGGAGGACCTGTCGGCGCGCCGACGGCACCGGAACGTACGGCTGTTCCTCGGCGCGCACAGCTTCGCCGACCTGTACGACGCGGGCCCGCCGTCCGAGCTGGAACGGCGGCGGCCCTGGCTGCGGGTGACACCTGTGATCGGGCGGCGGCCCGGCACCGGCGCAGCTGGGGACGACTACGACGCGCTGGCCGAGGCGGTGGCCGAGGCCGTGACGCGGCACGGCGACTGGGCCGGGCACCTGGCGTACGTCAGCGGCCCGACCGCGGTGGTCGAGGCGACCGTGACCCGGCTGACCGCCGCGGGGATGCCGCCCGGCAGCATCCGGCACGACCCCCTCTCGGACATCCTGCGCCCGTCGCCGCGCGCCGTGACGGGCGGCCCGGGCGCGCCGACGACAGCGAGCACCGCGTACGAAGGAGTCGAGTCATGAGCGTGCCGACGACCGCGCCCGCCGGGCACTCCGGCACCGGGCGGGCGCTCGCGCGGCACGTCGTCGTCATCGGCGGCGGCATCGCGGGCCTCGCCGCCGCGCACCGGCTCACCGGCGCGGGCCTGCGCGTGACGCTGCTGGAGTCCACCGGCCGGCTCGGCGGCAAGCTGCGTTCGGGCGAGATCGCCGGGACACCGGTCGACCTGGGCGCCGAGGCGCTGCGCGTGCCCCGGCCGGAAGCGGTGGAGCTGGCGCGGGAGGTGGGCCTGGGCGACCGGCTGCGGGTCCCGGCCGCGACGGACGCCGCGCTGTGGACGCGAGGCGGGCTGCGGCCGATCCCGAGCTGCCGCGGACGGGACGTTCTCGGCCGGGCCCGGACGGCCGACACGTACGAGGTGTCCCTGCGGGCCGCGGTACCGCAGCTGTTCGAGGCGGCGCGGCGCGACGGCGCGCTGCTGACCGGCGTACGGCGGGTACGGCGGCGGACGGCCGAACAGCAGCGGCGCCTCGCCGAACAGCGCAACGCGGAGAAGCGGCGCAATGCGGAAGAGCGGCGCCGCGCCGTGGAACGGGAGATCGCCGAGGAGCGGCGGCTCGCGGAACAGCGGCGGATCGCCGACCGGCCGCGCTCGGGGCCGCTCATCCCGCGCCCCCGGCCCGAGTTCGCCCGTACCGGCCCGGGAACGGGCAGCGGCACGGGCACGGCGCACACCGTCCCCGACCTGTCCCGCGGCGGCCCCGACTACCTGGGTCTGGAAGGCGGCGCGGGCACCCTGGCGAGCGCCGTGGCCGACGCCGTACGCGCCGCGGGCGGGGCGATCCTGCGCAGTACCCCGGCCCTCGCGCTGACCCGCACCGCGTACGGCTGGGAGGTGCGGACCGCGGCCCGCACCCTGCTGTGCGACGGCCTCGTGCTGGCGACCCCGGCGTGGACGGCGGCCACCCTGCTGGCCGCCGAGGCGCCGCTGGCGGCGGCCGAGCTGTCGGAGGTGGCGTACGCGTCGATGGCGCTGGTCACGATGGCGTTCCGGCGCTCGGATCTGGCGGGGCTGACCGCGTTCGACGGCCGGTGCGGCTTCCTCGTACCGCCCGGGGACGGGCACACCATCAAGGCGTCCACGTTCCTGACGCGCAAGTGGGACTGGCTGTCGGAGCGGGCCAAGGACCTCTTCGTCCTGCGCACGTCCATCGGCCGGTACGGCCAGGAGGAGGTCCTCTACCTGGACGACGCCGACCTGGTGGGCGCCGCGCAGCGCGACCTGGGCGAGGCGACCGGGCTGGCGGCGCGGCCGGTGGCGACGGACGTGACGCGGTGGATCGGCGGACTGCCGCATTACGCGGTCGGGCACCCGGCCCGTGTGACGCGGGTCCGCAACGGCCTGTCCCGGCTGCCGGGGCTGCGGCTGTGCGGTGCCGCGTACGACGGGGTGGGCGTCGCCGACTGCGTGGCGAGCGGCCAGCGCGCGGCGGACGAGATCATCGCCGCGACGGCGGCCTGAGGAACACGGGCGCGTCCGACCCGCGCTCGCGTACGGCCGAACGCGCCCCGTCCGCCACTCCCCCACCACCCGGCACCTCCGCTGATCCGACGTCACTTTCCGGCCAGCCGTGCCAAAATGATGTCAGGGGCCTGCACACCGCGCTCCCGTAGTGCCGGCAGGTTCGGCCGGCGGTCGGCCCGACGTGCGAGCGGGCCCAGGCGTCCGGGGCAGGTGGCCATGGCAGGCATCGATGAGACGCTGCGGGACCTGGTACGGCTGGAGGGCGTCCTCGGGGCTTCGGTGGTCGACTACTTCAGCCGGCTGACCCTCGGCGCGGTCGGCGACCCGGCGGGGCCGGACCTCGAAGCGGCCGCCCGCGGGGACACCGACGTGGTGCGGGCCAAGCTGTTCACGCTGGAACTCCTCGGTTACCGCCCCGAGCGGGTCCAGGACATCCTGATCACGCTCGACGACGAGCTGCACCTCATCCGGCCGCTCACCCGCCGCAGCCGCCAGGGCATCTTCGTCTACCTCGTGCTGGACCGGGCCAGCGGGGATCTGGACACCGCGCGGGACCGCCTGCGGCAGATCGAGTCGGAGCTGGACGTCTGACCGTTCGCCCCTCCGGGCGCGGTGTGCCGCGACCGGGTCCCTCGCCGGGCGCGTTGTGCCGCCGGAACGGGACGAAAGCGGAAGAGTGGGTACGCACCGGTGGAGGCGGCAGTGGGGCGCGGTGCCGCGCACGCCTCCGGAGCCCGCGACGAAGGAGGCGGACGATGCACGTGGGACTGCTGCGCGCGGTGGGTGCGGCAACGGCGGTGTACGGCCTGGCGGTCACCGCCTGGCCCGCCCTGCTGGCCAAGCCCTCCGGCCTGGCGGAGGCGGACGGGCGGGTGGCCGCGGCGACCCGTACGGCGCTGCGCCCGCTGGCCTGGCGCGACGCGGTCAGCGGCGTGGCCCTGGCCCTGGCACCGGCGGGTCCGGCCCTGCGGACCGCCGCCTGCGTCCGGATCGCGGCGGACCTCGGTGACGCGGCCCTCCTCGGCGTGACGCTGCCGGACCGGGCCCGGCGGCGTGCGGCGGTGGCCGTTTCGGTGGGCTGGGGCGCGTTGTCGGTCGCAGGGCTCCTGTGGCGGACGACCGGGCGGGGCAATCGGGGCGCGTAGCCCACGCACCTGCCCCTTAACCCTCGCCTTCCTTCCCCCCACTCACCCCCTCTGCCCGGAGCACCCCACATGCCCGCTGCCCCCGCTATCGCCCTGTTCACCTCCGACCTGCGGGTTCACGACAACCCCGTGCTCAACGCCGCTTCAAGGGGTGAAGGCGGCGTCGTGCCGCTGTTCGTCGTGGACGACGGCGTACGGGCCGCGGGATTCGACGCGCCCAACCGCCGCGCTTTCCTGGCCGATTGCCTGACGGATCTGGACGAGGCGCTGCGGGACCGCGGCGGCCGGCTCGTCATCCGTACGGGAGATGTCGTCGAGCAGACCGCCAAGGTCGCCGCGACGGCGGACGCCCGTGACGTGCACATCGCGGGCGGGGTCAGCGCGTACGCACACCGCCGGGAGGAGCGGCTGCGGCGCGCGCTGGAGGCCGACGGGCGGCGGCTGCACGTACACGACGCGGTGATCACCGCCCTCGCGCCGGGCACGGTCACCCCGGCCGGCCGCGACCACTTCGCGGTCTTCACGTCGTACTTCCGCCGCTGGCAGGCCGAGCGCCACCGCGACGTGCTGCGGGCGCCGCGGCGGCTGCGGGTCCCCGACGGGGTCGGCTCGCGGCCCGTGCCGCGGCGCCGGGACGTGTCCGGGGTGTCACCGGGGCTGGCGGCGGGCGGCGAGACCGAGGGCCGCCGCCGGATGACGGCGTGGCTGCGCGGCCCGCTCGACCGCTACGCGCAGCGGCAGGACGACCTCGCCGGGGACGCGACCTCCCGCCTCTCACCGCATCTGCACTTCGGCACGCTGTCCGCCGTCGAGCTGGTCCGACGGGCCCGTAAGGCCGGCGGTGAGGGGGCCGGCGGCGACGCCTTCGTACGGCAGCTGGCCTGGCGGGACTTCCACCACCAGGTGCTCGCCGCGCGCCCCGCCGCCGCGCACGCCGACTACCGGGCGCGGCACGACCGCTGGCGCCGCGACGAGCAGGAGGCCGAGGCGTGGCGTACGGGGCGCACCGGCTATCCGATCGTGGACGCGGCGATGCGGCAGCTCGCCCACGAGGGGTGGATGCACAACCGCGCGCGGCTGCTGACCGCGAGCTTCCTGACGAAGACGCTGTATCTGGACTGGCGGCTCGGCGCGGCGCACTTCCTGTCGCTCCTGGTGGACGGCGACCTGGCCAACAACCAGCTGAACTGGCAGTGGGCGGCGGGCACCGGCACCGACACGCGCCCCAACCGGGTCCTGAACCCGCTGGCCCAGGCGAAGCGTTTCGACGCCGACGGCGCGTACGTACGGCGCTGGGTGCCGGAACTGGCGGACGTACCGGGCCTGGAAGGCGGGGCGGTCCACCAGCCGTGGAAGCTCACGCCCGCGAAGGCGCGGACGGAGCTGGACTACCCGGATCCGGTGGTCGATCTGGCCGACGGCCTGGCGCGGTTCAAGCGGGCGCGGGGGATCGACTGAGGCAGCCGGGCCGGGGGTGCTCCGGGGGTGTACGGCCGGGGCCGTCGATATCGCTCTTGGCCGGGTATTGCGGGTGATTCCGGTCAATCGACCGCAGCGCGTTCTCGGCCCGGGTTCCCGTGGCTAGCCTGTGCGCCGACCTGCTCCACTCGTACGTACGAAGGAGAGCGATCATGGTCGACATCCCCACCACGCCCTTCATGGCCTGGGACGAGGTCTCGTCCCTGAACGGACAGATCGTCGGCAACCCCTCCGTGGCGCCCAACGCCGACGGCCGCCTCCAGGTGTTCGCCCGCGGCAAGGGCGAGCAGGCCCTGTGGACGATCTGGCAGAAGCAGGACGGCGGCTGGAGCTCGTGGGAGAACCTGGGCGGCGTGCTGGGCAGCGAGCCCAACGCCATCCGCGGCATGGACGGCCGCATCTCCGTCTTCTACAAGGGCGCGGACGGGCATCTGCACCACGTACGGCAGGACGCCATCAACGTCGGCTTCAGCCCGGACAACGTCCTCGTGCACAACATCGGCGGCGACCCGGTCCCCGCCGTGAACGCCGACGGCCGCTTCGACGTCTTCTTCCGCGGCACGGACACCCAGCTGTGGCACGTGTACCAGCACAGCGTCGACTACGAGAACTGGGTCGCGCCGTCCAGCCTGGCCGGCGGCGTGCAGGGCAACCCGGCGGTGGCGCGGGCCGGCGACGGCAAGCTGGAGGTCTTCCACCACAGCACCAACGGCAACCTCTACGACAACCAGCAGAAGGTTCCCGACTCCAGCGACTCCTGGAGCGGGCACTTCGAGCTGGTCCGCAACATCGGCGGCGGCGTCGAGGCCGGTCTCGACGCCGACCAGCGCATCCACGTGTTCTTCCGCGGCACGGACACCCAGCTGTGGCACATCCAGCAGAAGGCCGGGTACGACTCCTGGTCCTCCGCGTCCAGCCTGGCCGGCGGCGTGCAGGGCACCCCGGCCCTGGCGCGCGCGGCCGACGGGCGGCTGGTGGTCTTCCACCACAGCACCAACGGCCACATGTACGCGGCCGAGCAGTCGAAGATCAACGGTGTGGACTGGAGCGGCCACTTCGAGGTCGTACGCAACGTCGGCGGCGACCCGGTCATCGGCACCAACCGCGACGGACGGCTGGAACTGTTCTTCCGCGGCACGGACGACGCGCTGTGGCACCGGCCGCAGAAGTTCGCGTGAGGCGGCCGGGCGCGGCATGAGCCCCGGGGCGCGGGCTCTTACGGGCGCGTCGCCTTGAGCGAGTACATGAGCGGGACGCGGGGACGGCCGGCGGGCAGGCGGTAGAAGCCGTCGTCCCCGCGTGACAGCGAGCCGAAGCGCTGGAACATCGTCATGTCGTGCTCGTGCAGGAACTCCAGGCGCAGGCCCGCGGCGGCCAGCGCGGAGACCACGTCGCCGAGGGTGTGCTGCCATTCGACGCGGCGGTTGTGGACCGTGGGGGCCGCGAAGTCCGTGTACGTACCGGGGCTCTCGTCGACCCAGGCGTCCCGGCTGAAGTAGTCGTGCGCGACGCGCGAGCCGCTCTCGTCGTCCAGGGCGTCGGTGAGCGGGTGGAACTCGGCCAGGTAGAGGAAGCCGCCGGGGGCGACGAGCGCGGCGGCCGTCTCGGCCCAGCGGCGGATGTCCGGGAGCCAGCACAGCGAGCCGATGCCGGTGTAGACGATGTCGTAGGTGTCGGGGGCGGTCTCGGCGGCGGCTACGGCCTCGGCAGCCTCGTACACGTCGGCCGCGAGGAACGTGGCGCGGTCCGGGCCGATGCCCAGCTCGGCGGCCGTCGCGCGGGCGGCCTCGACAGCGGGTTCGGAGAAGTCCAGGCCGACGGCGTGGGCGGCGCCGCGGTGGACCCAGGACAGGGTGTCCTGGCCGATGTGGCACTGGAGGTGCAGGAGCGTCCTGCCGGTGACGTCGCCGACCTCCACCGCCTCGAAGCCGCGGATCACGTCGCGGCTCCGGAGGAAGCCGTCCTGGTCGTAATAGTCGCTCGCGAGGTGGAGGGGAACACGCTCGTCCCACATGGCCCGGTTGGCCGCACGCCAGTCCTCGGGTCCCTTGTGTGTCAGCATCCGCCGAAGTTATCCACAGGCTGGGGGCCGCGCCAGCGGATTTTTCCCGACCCTGCGCAGAATGGGGCCATGACTGACGAGACCACCACTGCCAACACTGACGGTTCCGGGGCGGCGGACGCCTCGCGGACGGCCGGTTCGCCCGAGGCCGCGCCGGACTGGGAGAAGCGCTTCCGGGCGCCGCGGGTCAGCCTGCCCGAGTGGGCCGAGGACGCCCCGGACCGCTCGCTGTTCGTCTCCAACGCGACGGGCACCTTCGAGCTGTACGCCTGGGACCGGGCGACCGGCGAGCAGCGGCAGGTCACGGACCGGCCGAACGGCACGACGGACGGCACGCTGACGCCGGACGGCGCGTGGATCTGGTGGTTCTCCGACACCGACGGCGACGAGTTCGGCGTCTGGAAGCGGCAGCCGTTCGGCGGCGGCGCGGACGAGCCGGCCGCGCCGGGCCTGGAGCCCTCGTATCCGGCGGGCCTGGCGCTCGGCCGGGACGGCACGGCGGTGATCGGCCGGTCCACGGACGAGGACGGCACCACCCTCCATGTCGTACGGCCGGGACAGCCGCCCGTGGAGATCTACCGGCACCGCGAGTCGGCGGGCGTGGGCGCCCTGTCGCACGACGGATCGCTGATCGCGATCGAGCACACCGAGCACGGTGACGCGATGCACTCCGCGATCCGGGTGGTACGGCCGGACGGTTCGACCGTCGCCGAGCTGGACGACACCAAGGGCGGCACCGAGGAACTGGGCCTGTCGGTGATGGGCTTCGCGCCGGTGGACGGCGACTCCCGGCTGCTGGTGGGCCACCAGCGGCGCGGGCGCTGGGAGCCGATGATCTGGGACCCGCTGTCGGGCGAGGAGAGCGCCCTGGCGATCGACCTGCCGGGCGACGTGGGCGCCGACTGGTATCCGGACGGCGCGGCGCTGCTGGTGGAGCACGAGTTCCGGGCGCGCGCCGAGCTGTGGCGCTACGAGCCGCTGACGCGGACGCTGACCCGCGTCGAGACGCCCACCGGGACGGTCTCCGGGGCGACGGCGCGGCCGGACGGCGCGGTGGAGTTCCTCTGGTCGTCGGCCGCGCAGCCGCCGGAGGTGCGCTCGACGAGCGGGCAGGTCGTCCTGGACCCGCCCGGGATGAAGGCCCCGGGGTCGGTGCCGGTGACGGACGCGTGGGTGGAGGGCCCCGGCGGCACGGTCCACGCGCTGGTGCAGCGGCCGGACGGCGATGGCCCGTTCCCGACCATTTTCGAGGTGCACGGCGGCCCGACGTGGCACGACAGCGATGCTTTCGCGTCCGGCCCGGCGGCGTGGGTGGACCACGGCTTCGCCGTGGTGCGGGTGAACTACCGCGGCTCGACGGGCTACGGCCGCGAGTGGACGGACGCGCTCAAGCACCGCGTCGGGCTGATCGAGCTGGAGGACATCGCGGCGGTGCGGGAGTGGGCCGTCTCCTCCGGGCTGGCCGACCCGGAGCGGCTGGTGCTGTCCGGCGGCTCGTGGGGCGGCTATCTGACGCTGCTCGGGCTGGGCACCCAGCCCGAGGCGTGGGCGCTGGGCCTGGCGGCGGTCCCCGTGGCGGACTACGTCACGGCGTACCACGACGAGATGGAGGCCCTGAAGGCGATGGACCGCACGCTGCTCGGCGGCACGCCGGAGGAGGTCCCGGAGCGCTTCGAGGCGTCCTCCCCGCTGACGTACGTGGACGCGGTGCGCGCGCCGGTCTACATCTCCGCCGGGGTCAACGACCCGCGCTGCCCCATCCGCCAGGTGGACAACTACGTCGACCGCCTGAAGGCCCGCAACCACCCCCACGAGGTCTACCGCTACGACGCCGGCCACGGCTCGCTGGTCGTCGGGGAGCGGATCAAGCAGGTGCGCCTGGAGCTGGACTTCACACGGCGGTACCTGGGGCTGGGAGGGGATGGGGAGCTGAAGGAGTAGCGG
>NZ_JOCQ01000053.1 GCF_000720725.1 Streptomyces rimosus subsp. rimosus | reverse complement strand
CGCCGCCCAGCCGCTCGGCGAGCAGCCGCTCGCCCGGGCGCGGCCGGCGGCGCAGCAGGCGGCGCAGCCGCAGAGCCTCGTCGGCGCGGTCGAGAGCGGCGGTGAGGCGGCGCCGGGCCGCTTCGGCGCCCGGCCCGCCGACGGCGGCGAGGGCGTCCGCGAGCGCGTCGAAGACGGTGGCTACGGCCGCCCGCTCACCGCTGAGCGGCCCGCCGGCCGGGCGGGGCGGGTGGAACACCAGGCGCAGCAGGAGCAGCCACAGGCAGCCCGCCAGCAGGTAGAGGGCCTTGAGCCACGGGGCGCCGGACAGCGGCATGCCCGCGCCGAGCACGGTGCTGGCCAGCATCTGCATGCCCGCGTTGGAGCGCACCGGCCCGGCGACGCTGCCCGCGCCCGAGACGAAGCCGACGGCGAACAGCGCGGGGACCACCCACCAGCCCGCGCCGGCCGTCTGCAGCGTGGCGCCCATCAGCATGCCGAAGGCCGACGCGAGGGCGGGCAGGCCGATGTGCACGATGCCGCGGCGCCGGGTGCCGGGCCGGTCGTTGACGCCCGCGAGCATGGAGCCGAGCCCCGCCAGCACACCGGCCGCCGGATGACCGGTGGCCACACCGGCGGCGAGCAGCGGGCCCGCGCACAGCGCGCCGCGGACCACGGCGGCCCAGGGGACGGGCAGCCGCTGCCAGCGCAGGGGGTGGGCGAGCCAGGTGGGCACGGCGCGCGGGGCGCGGGGCATGGGCCTCCTTGGTACGGCGGATGACGGTGTACGGGAAACGTAGAGGTACGTACCCGGATGGAACGGGACGTACTGCCCGGCAGAGGGCTGGGCGGGTTCCGGTACGCGGATCGGGGGCGGGTGTCCGAGGGGCGTCATCGGCCGACGGTGCTGACCTCCAGCTTAAGGTCCCGTTTGTACGCGTCGGGACGTGCGGGTTACGGGGATGTCAAGATCACATTCAGCCGTACCGAACGAGTGACCCGGTGCGCACCCGGCCTCCGGCCCGCACCCGCCGCGCGCCCGGCCCCGCCCCCGCCTGCCCGTCCCCGCTCCTCCTACTCGTCCTACTCGTCCTACTCCCCCGCCATCCCCACCACCTCCGCCACCAGCACGCTCCCGCCCGTCCGGGCGACGACGTACGCCGTGCCCTTCGTCGCCCGCGCGTCCACCGGCAACCGGTGCGTGCCCGCCTCCACTTGCCCGGTGAACAGCTCGGCAGTCCGGGTGCGCGAGAGGCGGTCCACGCGGTACGCGGTGAGCGTGACCCGGCACGGCGCGGCGGTCCCGACCGTGACCTCGCCGCGCGCGGCGGCCAGCCGGAGCAGCCGCCGCTGGTCCTCCGGGCAGCGGTCCAGGGCCTCTTCGATCCGTGCGACGAGCAGCGGGACGACCGGTACGGGCAGGTCCACGAAGACCGCCGAGGAGCCCGCCGCCGCGAACGCGGCGCGCACCGCGGCCCGCTCCGCCTCGCCCACCGCGCTGCCGAAGGCCACCGCCCCGTAGGACCGCAGTTCGTCCGGCGAGGCGCCCGCCGCGTCCCGGGTGATCTCCGCGCCGATGCCGATGCCGCGCAGCGCGGCGGCCAGCCGGGCGGGCAGCGCGACCCGCTGCCCGACCAGCAGGACCCGCCGGGCGGTCGCCGCGCCGTGCGCCGGGCCGCCGTCGGACAGCAGGCGTTCCAGCGCGGCCCGGTACTGCGCGCCGTCGAAGCGGAACGGTCCGACGCCCGGGTAGCCGTCGCGCCGCAGGTCCGCCCGCTCCCCGGTCTGCCAGGCGAAGTCCCGCCACACGACGTCCGCGCCGTCGCGCTCGATGACGGCGGTGACCGCGCCGCACTCCAGCCCCTCGCACTCCGGGCAGCCGTACAGGACGTAGCGCCCGTCGGCGAGCGGGGCGTCCTCCTCCAGGAGCAGCCGCCGCACATGCGCGGTGAACAGGGAGGGGCCGAGGTCGGCGGCGAGCGGGGAGACCGCGTCGAGGTCCGCCAGGCGCAGCAGCAGCGGTCTGCCGTCCACGATGAAGTCCCAGAAGTCGCGGTGGACTTCGTACGCGCCGTCGGCCAGCACGGCGCCGGCGCGCGTCGCGGGGGCCAGTCCGAAAGTCGCGTGGTGCGCAGACATGTCCTGAGTATCCCCACGCATCCGGTGGCAAGTGCCCGGCTCCGGCAAATACCTTGGAGCCGTCCATTCCGTATCGCTCCGGCATTCTCCTCGCGCCGGTACGCACCGGCCGTTCCGGGCTTCCGGCTTCCGCCGCCCCGCCGCACCCGTCGCCCCCGGCGGACGCAGCGGATAGCGTCCTGAACATGACGACGAGCGATGTGATCGTGATCGGCGGCGGGGTGCTCGGCCTGACGGCCGCCGTCGCGCTGGCGGAGGGCGGGCGCGGGGTGCGGGTCGTCAGCCGCGATCCGGCCCGGGACACCACCTCCGCGGTGGCGGGGGGCCTGTGCTGGCCCTACCGGGTGCGGCCCGAGGACCGGGCGGTGGCCTGGTCCGTACGCTCCTTCCACGTGCTCGCGGAGCTGGCGGAGCGCCCGGCGGAGACCGGCGTACGGATGGTCACCGGCACGATGGCCGACGAGCCCGGCGCGGCACCGGAAGCGGGTCCGGAAGCGGGTCCGGACGGCTGGCACGCGGCCGTGCCGGGCCTGCGGCGGGCCACGCCGGACGAGCTGCCGCCGGGCTACGGCTCGGGGTGGCGCGCGCGTATGCCGCTGGTCGACATGCCGTCGCACCTGGGATACCTGGAGCGGCGGCTGGCGGCGGCGGGCGGCACGGTACAGCGGCGGCCCTTCACCTCGCTCGCGGAGGCGGCGCGGGAGGCCGGCACGGTCGTCAACTGCTCCGGGCTGGGCGCCCGCGAGCTGGTCCCGGACGTGGCGGTGCACCCGGTGCAGGGACAGCTGGTGATCGCGGAGAACCCCGGCATCGCGGAGTGGTTCGGGTCGGCCGGCGAGCACGCCGGGACCACGACGTACATCCTGCCGCAGCCGTACGGCGTGGTGCTCGGCGGTACGGCACGCGAGGGCGCCTGGTCGCGGGAGCCGGACCCGGCGACCGCCCGCGCGATCGTGGAGCGCTGCGCGCGCGTCCACCCGAAGCTGGCGCACGCCCGCGTCCTGGCCCACCGGGTGGGGCTGCGCCCGGCGCGTACCTCCGTACGGCTCGAAGCGGAGCGGCTGCCCGGCGGCGCGCTGTGCGTGCACAACTACGGGCACGGCGGGGCCGGGGTGACGGTGGCGTGGGGCTGCGCAGACGAGGTGGTGCGCCTGGCCGGGGGCGGCACGGCGTGAGAAGAGGGCCGGTGGTCCACCGGCCCTCTCCATGGATCACCATGGATCGCCCACACGGCCGCCGCTACGGCGTGCCCTCCTCGGCGGCCGCCCCCGTACCGGCCCCTTCCGCACGGGCGCCGTTGTTCGGCCCGATACGGATCTCGAAGTCGCCGTCGTAGCGCTCGTGGCCCGCGATGACGGCCAGTTCGACGACCTCCTCGCCCTTCTGCCCGCGGACGATCAGCGGGTCGCGGCGCAGGTCCTTCAGCAGCGCCCAGCACATCGCGATCATCACCAGGGTGAACGGCGCCGCCACGAGGATCGTCAGGTTCTGCAGTCCGGTGAGCGCGTCGCCCGACCCGCCGCCGATCAGCAGCATGATCGCGGCGACCGCGCCGGTGACCACGCCCCAGAAGACCACCACGAGCCGGGCCGGTTCGAAGGAGCCCTTCTGCGACAGCGTGCCCATGACGATGGACGCGGCGTCCGCGCCGGAGACGAAGAAGATGCCGACCAGGATCATGACCAGGATGCTGGTGACGGTGGCCACCGGGTACTGGTGCAGCACGTCGAAGAGCTGCCCCTCCGCCGTGCTCTCGCCGGAGAGCTTCTTGGTGTCCTGGAGGTGCATGGCCGAGCTGCCGAACACCGCGAACCACAGCAGGCTCACCACGCTCGGCACCAAAATCACCCCGCCGATGAACTGCCGGATGGTGCGCCCGCGGCTGATCCGGGCGATGAACATGCCCACGAACGGCGTCCAGGAGATCCACCACGCCCAGTAGAACACCGTCCAGCTGCGCAGCCAGTCGCCGACCTGGTCGCCGCTGCTCGCCTCCGTACGCCCGGCGAGCTGCGGCAGCTCGCCGATGAAGGTGCTGACGGAGGTCGGCAGCATGTTCAGGATGAGGATGGTCGGCCCGACCACGAACACGAAGACGGCCAGGATCAGCGCCAGCACCATGTTGATGTTGGACAGCAGCTGGACGCCGCGGGCGATGCCGGAGACCGCCGACAGGACGAAGGCGACGGTCAGCACCGCGATGATCACGACCAGAAGGGTGGTGCTGACACTGTCCATCCAGCCCAGCACCTTGATCCCGCTGCCGATCTGGAGCGCGCCGAGCCCCAGGGAGGCGGCGGAACCGAAGAGCGTGGCGAAGATGGCGAGGATGTCGATGACCTGCCCGCCCCAGCCGTTGGCCCGCCGCGCGCCGATCAGCGGCGTGAACACCGCGCTTATCGTCTGCCTTCTCCCCCGCCGGAAGCAGCTGTACGCGATGGCCAGCCCCACGACCGCGTAGATCGCCCACGGGTGCAGGGTCCAGTGGAAGAGCGTGGTGGCCATGGCCGTGTCCATGGCCTGCGCGGCGTCCTTGGGGTCGGTGCCCGGGGGCGGCGTGCCGAAGTGTCCCAGCGGCTCGCTGACGCCGTAGAACATCAGGCCGATGCCCATGCCCGCGCTGAACATCATCGCGACCCAGGACACCGTACGGAACTCCGGCTCCTCGCCCTCCTTGCCCAGCGTGATCCGCCCGTACTTGCTGACGGCCAGCCAGATCGCGAAGACCACGAAACCGGAGGCGGAGAGCACGAAGGCCCAGCCGCCGTTCTTGATGATCCAGTCCAGCATCGTCGAGGAGGCGCTCTTCAGCGACTCGGTGGAGGTGGCGCCCCAGACGATGAAGGCGATGGTGAGCAGCGCGGTGACGCCGAAGACCACGCGGTCGGTCTGCGGAGGGCCGGTGCGGTGCGGCGCGCCGGGGAGGTCCGCGACGACCGGCGCACCTCCCCCGCCGCCCGTGTCCTTGTCTGTTTCCGACACGTGTCGACCTTTCAATTGGCCGGATTTTCCCTGTCCGTTACCCCCTACCACACGGTGGGAAGCGTTCAGCAGCCCTTGAGCGGAGTCGCGGCCGTAAGGTGATATTCGGCCCGGCCGTCCAGCAGCAGCGGTATCAGCGCGCGCAGCGACTGGCGCAGCGGGACCACGGCACCGCCCTTGCCGTCCCGGCGCAACGCCACCGCGTGCAGCGCAAGTTCGTCCCTGACCTGGGCATACTGCCGGTTGTCGAGGCGGTAGGCGCACGGCGGGTCACGCAGGATCTTCCCGGCCGCGGGCGGTTCGTTGTCGGCGCCGCCGAGGTATACCGGGCCCCGGTCGGCGTAACCGGCCAGCCGGGCGCGGGAGGTGGCGGACTCGATCCGGGGCCGGCGTTCGGTGGTGAAATCGAACAGTCCGCGCAGGGCGGCCAGTTGCGAGGTGACCCGGCGGCGGTTGTTGACCGCCGGATCGGCCTTCTCGGCATCGGTCAGCGCGTCGACCCGGGTCTCCACGAGCAGTCCCACGGAGTTCTTCACCCCGGCGGTGTTGCGCAGGATGCGCTCCTGGCCGTCACCGGCCACCTGCTTGACCGGCTCGCCGGTCTCCGGGTCGGTCCAGATGCCGTAGATCCCGGTGCTGAAGCCCGCCCCGGCGGCCCCGGGCCGGACGTACCGCTCGGAGAGGGTGACGGACTCCCGGTGCACCGCGCCCGCGGTGTTCAGGTTGCGCGGCCACAGGGACAGCAGGTCCTTCATGTAGTAGGGCACGGTGGGCCCGTACTCGTGCAGGTCGTAGACGACGTCCGGGCGGTAGTCGCGCTGTACGGCGGCCATCGCCCGGGCCTCGGCGGTCTTCAGGGCGAGGTGGTCGCGGTTGATGTCCACCCCGGCGGAGTTGCCGCGGGTGTCGGCGGCCCGGCCGTCCGGGTTGGCGGTCGGCACGACCAGCACGTTCGTGCGTTCCAGGAAGCGCCGGGTGGCGCGGTCACCGGCGAAGGCGAGGTCGCGGACCGTGGACAGGCACGCCTCGCGCCCGGACGGCTCGTCGCCGTGCTGGGAGCAGATGAGCAGCACCGTGTTGCCGTGCCGTGCGGCGTCGGCGCTCCTGGGCGCCGGCGCGCCGATCCGTACGAGGCGAATCGGGCGGCCCTGCGCGGTGGTGCCTATCCGGTCCGTGCGGACCCGGTCGCTCGCCCGGTCCACGGCGGCGAGGAAGTCCTGCTCCTCGGGCTGGGTGGTCCAGCGGGCGCCCTTGCTGGTCTCGAAGCCGGTACGGGGCAGGTCCGGGCCGGCCGCCCCGGCGGGCGCCGAGGCCAGCAGGGTCGTGGTGAGCGCGGCGGCCAGCGCCGAGAAGGCGAGGCGGCGGGAGAAAGGTTTCACGAGGGGGTGCCTCCGGTGTCGGTCGGTGGGGCGAACGGTGGAGGAAGGCGCGCCGCGCCGGGAGCGGTACGGCGGGGCCGGAGCGCGTGGCCCCGGCCCCGCCGTGCCGTCAGCGCGTACCGGGGATGCGGCTCGGTACGGACGGCTCGACGCCGGTCAGCGGCGCCGGGGCAACGCGGGCCGGTCCGCCGGTGCCGGCCGTGGCGGCGGCCAGCGCCTTGTGCCCGCCGACGACCGGCAGGCGGGCGGCGGTGCGGGCCAGGTCGAGGGTGAGCCGCGGGGTGGTGGACGGCGGGTCGATCAGGTCGGCGTCCGTGCCGGCGATGATGAGCGCGAGCCGGTGCCCGGCGGGGACGACGTGGTCACTGGCGGCCAGGTCGAGGGTGATCGTGTAGGGCTTGCCGGGGGTCAGCGGGCGGCCCTTGCCCGGGTTCGCCCAGTTGCCCAGGTCGGCCCAGCCGCGGCTGAAGACGGTGTGGCCGACCTGGACCGTGTCGGCCTTCGTCTCCTTGTAGCAGGCGCTGTCACCGGTGGTGCTCATGCCCCAGCAGGTGCGGTCGGCGAGGGTGGTGATGCCCTCGCCCGCGGCGCCGTAGTTGCGGATGGTGTCGGGGCCGAGGTCCACCAGGACGGCGGAGAGGTGGGCGGTGGAGGTGCTGGGCGTGGCGGTGACGGTCACCTTGCCGGAGCCGGACAGCCGCAGCGGCTCGGCCAGCGGCCCGGTGGTGAACCCGGCCTTGGCGGGCGTCGGGGTGTCGATCTGCGCCGCCCAGTCGGCCTCGTTCAGGCGCGGGTCGTCGGTGAAGGTCTCGGTGGCGCCGTGCGGCGCGCGCCGGGTGCCGAGTTCGCCGACGCCGGGAGCGGTCCCGTTGCGCGGCCGTACGGTGGTGGCCGACGTGCCGGCGGCGGGCCAGACGCGGTCGGTGGTCCACCGGTCGGGCGCGCGCTCGATGTCGGCCATCGGCTCCTCGTCGATGCCGTTCTCGTAGCCCATCAGGTAGTGGTCGAACCAGCGGTGCAGGGTCCGCACCCAGTCCGTACGGCGGAAGTCGAACGGGTCGACGTGGCCGGTCTGGGAGAGCCAGACCTTGCGCTCGACGCCGTTGTCGGCGAGCGCGTCCCACCACTGTCCGAAGTGCTTGGTGCGGACGTTGAGGTCCTGCATGCCGTGGACGGCGAAGACGCTGGCGGTGACGTTCTCCGCGTCCTTGACGTAGTCGCGCTCGGTCCACAGCCGGGTCCAGTCGCCGGTGCGCGGCGCGCCCTCGGCGAGCTTCTTCTGCATGCCCGCGCAGCGCAGTCGGGCCTCGGGGCTCTCGACCCGGTCGGCCAGCCGGTCGGGGCCGGAGTTGTACAGCGGGGCGCCCTTGGCGAAGTAGTAGTCGTACCAGGAGGAGATGGCGGCGATCGGCACGATGGTCTTCAGGCCCTCGACGCCGGTGGCGGCGACACCGTTGGCGATGGTGCCGTCCCAGCTCTTGCCGATCATGCCGGTGTCGCCGTTGGACCAGCCGGCGGTGACACGCTTGCCGCCGGTACGGGAGTCGTAGGCGCGGCCCCGGCCGTTGAGCCAGTCGACCACGGCGCGCGCCGACTGGATGTCGGAGCGCCCGCCCACGTCCACGCAGCCGTCCGAGCGGTTGGTGCCGGCCAGGTCGACCAGCACGGCCGCATAGCCGCGCGGCACGAAGTAGTTGTCGTAGAAGAGCGGGAACTGCACCGGCCGCCCGGCGCTGTCGTAGGTCTTCTTCTGGCTCTCGTTGCCGCGCCCGCAGCAGGAGTAGTACGGGCTGGCATCCATGATCACGGGGACCCGGCGGCCCTGCTGCGCCGGCTCGCGGGGCCGCACGATGTCGACGGCGACCCGGTCGGTCCGCCCGTCCGAGTCGCCGTCGATCCGCGTGTCCACCCAGACCGATTCGCGTATCGCGCGGTCGTAGGAGTACACGGGTCTGGACTCGGCGGGGGCGGCCCGTGCGGCGGACACCGGGCCGACGAGCGAGGACAGCAGGGCGGCCACGACCGCCGTCACGAGCGCTTTCCAGGGGATGCGGGTGATCCGCGCGCGATTGGTCACGGGCGGACGGTAGCGCGGGGGAACTCCTGTGCGTAAGAGTGCGCGAGGGGACGGAAGTGTCCGCGGGGGCGGTCGTGCCGGGCGGTGACGATCAGCCTGTGACGTGCTGATGTCGGTCATGTGTCAGATGCGGCCATGGACATGACGGGCGGCTTCCGAGTACATAGGGTCTGAGCATCTGAAGAGATGACGACCCGAACGGGCTCACCTCCCCTACAAGATGGAGGATTTCGTGCGTCACAGACTCATCGTTCCGGGTGCGGCCGCCCTCAGCCTGCTGCTGGCGATCCCGGCTTCCGCGGCCAGTTACACACCCGGCGCTCCGGGCGCGGGCGACTCCTACTACCCCGAGAGCGGCAACGGCGGGTACGACGTCTCCCACTACGACCTGCGTCTGAAGTACCAGCCGAAGACGGACCTGCTGGAGGGCACGGCGACGCTGCTCGCCACGACCACGCAGGATCTCAGCCGCTTCAACCTGGACTTCGGCCTGAAGGTCAGCGAGATACGCGTCAACGGCAAGAAGGCCTCCTTCGCCACCTCCGGCAAGCACGAGCTGGAGGTCACCCCGGCCGCGCCGCTGCCGAAGGGCAAGCAGATCAGCGTCGTCGTGCGCTACGCGGGCAAGCCGTCCGAGCTGAAGATCGACGGCTACTCCGCCTGGCACCGCACGCCGGACGGCGGGGTGATCGCGCAGGAGCCGGACGCCGCCGTGTGGTGGTTCCCGAGCAACGACCACCCCAGCGACAAGGCGACGTACGACATCTCGGTCTCGGTGCCGGACGGCAACCAGGCGCTCAGCAACGGCGTCCTGCTGTCACAGACCTCCAAGCTCGGCTGGACGCGCTACAACTGGCGCTCGGACAAGCCGCAGGCGACGTACCTGACCACGCTCGCGGTCGGCAAGTTCGACGTCACCAAGGACACCACGGCCAACGGCCTGCCGGTGATCACCGCCGTCAGCAAGGACCTCGGCTCCTACGAGGGCTCGGCGCGCGCGAGCATCGAGCGCACCACCGAGGTCACGGAGTGGCTGGAGTCGGTCTTCGGCCCGTACCCGTTCAACTCCGTCGGCGGCTATGTCCCGAACGTGAAGGCCGGGTACGCGCTGGAGACGCAGACCCGCCCGTTCTACGGCAAGGAGGCGTTCGCCAACGGCACCAACGTCTCCGTGGTGGTGCACGAGCTGGCGCACCAGTGGTACGGCGACAGCGTGTCCGTCAAGGACTGGAAGGACATCTGGGTCAACGAGGGCTTCGCCCGCTACAGCCAGTGGCTGTGGTCGGAGAAGGAGGGCGAGGGCACCGGTCAGGAGCTGGCCGACTACGTGTACGCCCAGCACCCGGCCGACGACCCGTTCTGGACGGTCAAGCCGGGCGACCCGGGCCCGGACAACCAGTTCCACGGCGCGGTCTACGACCGGGGCGCGCTCGCCCTCCAGGCGCTGCGCAACGAGGTCGGCGACCAGGCCTTCTTCGGGCTCCTCAAGTCCTGGCCGACCGACCGGAAGTACGGCAACGCCTCGGTGCGCGACTTCGTGACGTACGCCGAGCGCAAGACCGGCAAGCCGCTCGCCGGGTTCTTCGACACCTGGCTGTTCCAGCCGTCCAAGCCCGCGGCCCCGGCGGCGAAGAAGGCCCTCGGCGCCCGGTCGGCCGCCCCGGCCAAGGCCCCGGTCCAGCCGAAGTCCTGGAAGTCGATCCAGGCGACGAACCACGTGCACGACCACGGACACTGATCCGTGCGGCGGTGATGTGAAGAGGGGTCCGGTGCGGCTGCACCGGACCCCTTTTCCCGTACGTGACGGTCACGCCTTCTCCAGCTTCCAGAAGGCGAAATCCCTGCCCAGGTTGGGGAGAATGCTGGCGGCGACCGCGATCCACGACTTGCCGGTCTCCGAGCCGTACACCATGTAGGCACCGAAGGTCTTGAACACGGCTCCCTTCTCCCGGGCTTCCGGCTCCCAGACGTGCGCGTCGCCTTCCTGGACCAGCTTCACACCGGTTGTGACGGCCTGCAGATAGCGGTATCCGCCCCAGTTGCTCGATGTCATCTCGATGCTGAAACCCGCACCCTTGGTGTGGAAGACCACCGGGTAACCCTTGTTGCCGTTGTCGTTCGCCAGCAGGCAGTAGTCCCAGTTCATATAGGGTTCCCGGCTGATCCCCCGGCCGCTGCCATCATTGATGATCATGTAGTAGCGGCTCTCGGGGGAGATGTCGACCGCCATGGCGGCCCCCCTTTCCCTGCCGCGGCGGGCACGGCAGCTGCCTTGATTGGGCTGACCGCTTTCCTGCTTACGACCGTCACGGAGCCCTGTCCATGCCTCCCGTCGGTGCCGGCTGCCGGACGGCGGCATTTTCGGCCCGCGTTCTTCCGGGCAGGTCGGAACCGACCGGCTGACCGACGGCTTCCGCGCGGCTGCCGGGCCCGGAACACCTGGTGGAGAGCGACCGAAATGCGGCGGCGGCGCGGGAAATCCCCCACCATCGCCTGCGCCTCACCCGCCACCTTTTGTGCATCTCGGCATCACGCGGAGGTTACTCACAAGTTGGCGGGCCTGGTTCACTGTGCGGCGGCTCACCCGACCCCACCCCCACCCGACCGGGAGATTCCATGCCGCACCGCAGCCCCCGCCGCTTCCACGGCGCCGCGTCCGCCGCGACGCTGACCGCCGTACTGGCCGCGACGACGCTCGTCGCCACGGCCCCCGCGGCGTCGGCCGCCACGGCCCCGGCCGGCGCTCCCGCGGTGAAAGTGCTCTCGTACAACGTCTTCCTCATGAGCAAGAGCCTCTACCCGAATTGGGGGCAGGACCACCGGGCCGCGGCGATACCCGCCGCCGGCTTCTTCCGCGGCCAGGATGTCGTCGTGCTCCAGGAAGCCTTCGACAATTCCTCGTCCGACGCGCTCAAATCGGCGGCCGCCGCGCAGTATCCGTATCAGACGCCGGTCGTCGGGCGCGCGAAGAGCGGCTGGGACGCCACCGGCGGCGCGTATTCCGCCGCCACTCCCGAGGACGGCGGTGTCACCGTGCTCAGCAAATGGCCGGTGATCCGCAAGGAGCAGTACGTCTTCAAGGACGCGTGCGGCTCCGACTCCTGGTCCAACAAGGGTTTCGCCTATGCGGTGCTGAACGTGCGCGGCGCCAGGGTGCACGTGGTCGGCACGCACGCCCAGTCCACCGATCCGGGCTGCAAGGCGGGGGAAGCGGCGGCGGTCCGGTCCCGGCAGTTCAAGGAGATCGACGCCTTTCTGGACGCCAAGCACATTCCGGCGGACGAACAGGTCATGGTCGCCGGTGACGTGAACGTGGACAGCCGCAGCCCCGAATTCCCCTCGATGCTCGCCGACGCCGGCCTCGTGGCGGCCGACGCGCGCACCGGCCACCCGTACTCCTTCGACACCCGGGAGAATTCGGTGGCGAAATACCGCTACCCGGACGACCCGCGCGAGGACCTGGACCACGTCCTGCACCGCGCCGGTCACGCCCGGCCCGCCACCTGGCGCAACGAGGTGGTCAAGGAGCGGTCCGCCCCTTGGACGGTGTCGAGTTGGGGCAAGGAATACACCTACACCAACCTCTCGGACCACTACCCCGTGGTGGGCGCCGCCGGGTGACCGGTCAGCCGCTCCACCGGCCGGGCCGGCCGGCCACCGCGCGGTACGGGGAGCAGCGGCCGGCTGTGCGGGCCCGCGCCGGCGCCGCCGACCGCACGCGGCCGGTGCTCGCCCACGTCCACAGCACCGCCGCGACCAGGCACGACGCGCCGAACAGCGCCATGGGCAGCACCGCGCCGGACTCCTCGTCCAGGAACAGCAGCAGGCCCAGGTTGATCAGGGCGTGGAAGCCTCCCGCAAGCGGCAGCCGGACGGCCCGCGTCCCTTCGAGGGCCCACCCCAGCACGACCGACATGGAGACGGCCATCGTGACGAACGCCGCCGCGTACAGGGGGTGCTTCGCGAAGATCTGCACGTGCCAGGCACCCCACACCACGCCCACCAGGACCGATGTCGTCAGGGGGCCGAAGCGGGGGCGCAGCAGCGGCTGCAGGAAGCAGCGCCACCCGATCTCCTCGCCGCACGCGCCGACCAGCTGCGCCACGGCGATCAGCGCGAACGGGGCGTCCGGCCGGGTGAACCGGGCGTCCCCGGTGAGTGCCGTGTGGGCGCCGACGCTCAGCGCGATGACCGCGGGTGCGGTGGCGAGCAGGAGCGCTCCCCGGCCGCTTCCGCCCGGTCCGGAGCCGGCGAGCAGTTCCCGTACCCGCGACGGCCACAGCAGCGCGGCCAGTCCGACACCGATCGCGGGCCCGAACTGTGTCAGCTGGATGACCTGGGCGGGTATCCCGGTCGCGGGCTGGACCGCGCCGAGCGCTCCGGCCGCGAGGAAGGCGACGGTGAGGTACAGGGCCACCGCCTTGATGTCGACAGGTTTCATTCGCATGACATTGACGATGCCCTCTGGCGGAGCCGCTGCCACTGGGTCTTGTTTCCGGGCAGGGGTGTACCCAGGTACACCCCTGCCCGGGGGCAACTGCCCCGTCACCGGACAGCACACGCCGTGGAGTTGAGGGGCAGGCGCTCGGCCCGGCGGGCGTTTGCATCCTGGGCATGATGGGTTCAGGCTGATGGTTCGTGACCGAGATATCAGCTGATCCACGCACGGCCCCCACACGGCCCTCCCCCACCGCAGCCCCGCGCCCGGGGCCGCTGCTCACCGTCCTGCTGTCCGCGTGGTTCATGGCGCAGTTCGACTTCTTCGTCGTCAACGTCGCCGCCCCCTCGCTCGAACACGATCTGCACACCGGGCCCGCCGCGCTGGAGCTGATCGTCGGCGGCTACGCCTTCGCGTACGCCAGCGGCATGATCACCGGTGGCCGGCTGGGCGATCTGTTCGGCCACCGGCGCGTGTTCGTCGCGGGCCTGGCCGCCTTCGCCGTCACCTCGCTGCTGTGCGGGATCGCGGTCAGCCCGGGCCAGCTGGTGGGCGCCCGGCTGCTGCAGGGCTTCGCCGGGGCGGTGATGGTGCCGCAGGTGCTCGCCACGATCACCGCCTCGTTCCCGGCGCACGCCCGGGGCCGGGCGATGGCGTGGTACGGCGTCGCCGGCGGCACGGCGTCGGTCGCCGGCCAGGTGCTGGGCGGGCTGCTGCTGGACGCCGATGTGCTGGGGCTGGGCTGGCGGATCCTGTTCCTGGTCAATGTGCCGATCGGCGTGGCCGCGGCGGTGGTGGCGGTGCGGTACCTGCCCGCGGTGCGCCCCGCCCGCCGGGCCCGGCTGGACCTTCCCGGCGCGAGCGGTGTGGCGCTGGCGCTCGGCCTGGTCCTGGTACCGCTCGCGATGGGCCGGACCGCCGGCTGGCCGGCCTGGACGTGGCTGTGCCTGGGCGCCGCCGTACCGGTGGGCGCGGCGACCGTGTACTGGCAGCGGACGCTGACCGCCCGCGGCGGCGACCCGGTCCTCGACCTCACGCTGTTCCGCGAGGGCTCCTACCTGGCCGGCGTGGTGACCCAGGCCGCCTTCATGGCGTACTGGGCGAGCCTGATGTTCACCCTCACGCTGCTGCTCCAGGGCGGTTTCGGGCTGGGGCCCTTCGCGGCGGGGCTGGCCTTCGCGCCGACCGGCGTCTGCTTCGCGGGCAGCTCGCTGCTCAGCCGCCCGCTGGTGCAGCGTTACGGTCTGCGCATCCTGCAACTGGGCAGCGTCATCACGGTCACCGGCCTGTCGGCGCTCACCCTCGTGCTCGCTCTGCAGCCGGACCGCGGGGCGCTGCCCTGGGTGGTCCTCACCATGGCGGTGGCCGGGGTGGGCAACGGGCTCACCTTCCCGCAGCTGATCGGCGCCTCTCTGGTACGGGTGCCGGCGCGGCGGGCCGGCACCGGCGCCGGGGTGCTCACCACCGCCCAGCAGTTCGGCGGCGCCGCCGGTGTGGCGGTCATCGGGGCGGCCTTCTTCGCCCTGGCCGGCACCGCGCCGGACACCGCCGACCACGCCCGCGCCGCCATGTGGACCACCCTGGTCTCGGTCGCGCTGACCTGTGTGGTCACCGTGCTGACCACGGTCATCCGGCGCGCGGCCGACCGCGCCGCGCAGGCGGACGGGGCGACGGGCGGCTGAGTCTTCCGCAGGTACGGCCAAGGGCGGCCGCGTGAGATCCACGCGACCGCCCTTTCCTGTACGTACGGTCCTTGATCAGCCCTTGTCGAGCGTGCCCGGGCCGGCCGCCGCGGCCTGCTCGCGCTCGGCCGCGATCCGGCTCACCCGGCCGCGGACCGCGAACCAGCCGACGACCAGCGCCGCGCCGATGACCGGCACCAGCATGACGGTCTGCCGTCCCACGCCCTCGCTGTCGAAGGCCATCAGGACGATCACGCCGACCAGGAAGACGATGGTCGCGATGTCGGTGACGGGGGTGCCCGGCAGCTGGAAGCGGGGGCGCTCCACCAGGCCCGCGTGGGAGCGGCGGACGAAGACCATGTGACAGATCATGATCGTGCACCAGGTGCTGATGATGCCGAGCGCCGCGATGTTCAGCACGATCTCGAACGCCTTGCCGGGCACCAGGTAGTTGAGCCCGACGCCCAGCACGCACACCGCGGAGGTGAGCATGATGCCGCCGTACGGCACCTGGTTGCGGTTCATCAGGCCGGCGAACTTCGGCGCCGAGCCGGCCATCGACATCGAGCGCAGGATGCGGCCGGTCGAGTACAGGCCCGAGTTGAGGCTGGACATGGCGGCGGTGAGCACCACGAGGTTCATCACGTCGCCCGCGGCCGGCACACCGACGTTGGAGAGCACCGTCACGAAGGGGCTCTCGGAGCCGGTGTACTTGTTCCACGGCAGCAGCAGCGCGAGCAGGACGACCGAGCCGACGTAGAAGACGCCGACCCGCCACATGATCGAGTTCACGGCCTTGGGGACGACCTTCTCCGGCTCGCTGGTCTCACCGGCGGTGACGCCGACCAGTTCGACGGCGGAGTAGGCGAAGACCACGCCCTGCAGCACGATCACCACCGGCAGCAGGCCGGTCGGGAAGAAGCCGCCGTGGTCGGTGATCAGGCTCAGGCCCGGGGTGCTGCCGCCGACCGGGTGCTGGGTGGCCAGCAGGAAGATCCCGATGAACATGAAGACGACCAGCGCCGCGACCTTGATGATCGCGAACCAGAACTCCATCTCGCCGAAGATCTTCACCGAGATGAGGTTGATGGACAGCACCACCGCGAGCGCGATCAGCGCCATCACCCACTGCGGGACGGCGGTGAACAGGCTCCAGTAGTGGGTGTAGAGCGCGATGGCGGTGATGTCGGCGATACCGGTCGTGGACCAGTTGACGACGTACATCCAGCCCGCGACGTAGGCGCCCTTCTCCCCCAGGAACTCACGGGCGTACGAGACGAACGAGCCCGACGAGGGGCGGTGCAGCACCAGTTCGCCCAGGGCCCGTACGACGAAGAACGCGAACAGGCCGCAGACGGCGTACGCGACGGCCAGCGCGGGCCCGGCGGAGGCGAGCCGGCCGCCGGCGCCCAGGAACAGGCCGGTGCCGATCGCCCCGCCGATCGCGATCATGTTGATGTGCCGGCCCTTGAGGGCCTTGCTGTATCCGGCGTCGCCCGCGTCCTGCGCGGATCCGGCCTTCCCCCCGTCCGGTGGCCTGTGGGCGTGTTCCTGGACGGTTTCCGTGCTCACAGCTGGTTCATCTCGCTTTCGGGGGCAGGCGATGGAGCCGACGGCGGCCCCACGGGTCACGCGAAGTCCGGCCGACGGCACACCTTCCCCCAGAGGCGCCCCCTCGTCTGTGTGCTGGATCACAGCGTGTATAAGACACCAATAATTCACCCCCGTATGCCCGGAATGCCGTACGGAAGTCATCTGCACGAGTCGAGCAATTCGCCACGCTCCGGTCATCGCCCCTCACTCAGGAGAGTGGCGCGGGGGATGTGATCCGGTCGGGGGTGGCCGGAAATCGCCGTCGGTGCGCGTACGGCTTCCCTCCCTCCTTCGACCGGCGTACGTGCGGCCTCCACCGCCGCGGACCGCCGGTTGCGCCCCCGGGGGCCCGTCCGTCCCGGGAGGTTTCACAGGGTCGGTGAGACAGCAATACTGTTGAACACGGACCGCGCCACGGAACGCGGTGGACCGAGGGGGCGCGGGGACGCGCGGACGCAGCGAGGGAAGTGAGGCGCGGCAATGGCCACCGGGACCGGGGAAGAACCGACGCTGACCGTCGACGAGTTGGCCGCCCGCGCCGGGGTGACCGTGCGGACCGTCCGCTTCTACAGCACCCGCGGGCTGCTGCCCCCGCCCGCGATCGGCCCGCGCCGGGTCGGCCGGTACGGCGCCGCCCACCTGTCCCGGCTCGCGCTGATCGAGGAGCTCCAGCACCACGGCATGACGCTGGCCGCCATCGAGCGCTACCTCGCCCGGCTGCCCGACGACCTCAGCGAACACGACCTGGCCATCCACCGCGCACTGGTCGCCTCCTGGTCGCCGGACTCCGCCGAGGAGGCCACCCGGGCCCAGTTGGAGCGCCGCGCGGGCCGGGCGCTGAGCGAGGACGACATCGACCGGCTGGCGGCGATGGACGTCCTGGAGCGGACCGGGGAACCGGACGCGTTCCGGGTCGATCCGGCCGTCCTCCACCTGGGCATCCGGCTGCTGGACGTCCCCGTATCGCTGGAGACGCTGCTCGCCGCCCGCGCCGTCGTCCAGGACCACACCCGCGCGGCGGCGCGTGAGCTGACCCGGCTCTTCCACGATCAGGTGTGGGGCCCGTACCGGGCCCGCGAGTCGGACCCGGAGCAGGTGGAGACGATGAAGTCGCTCTCCGCCCACATGCAGCCGATGGTGGTGCAGGCCCTGGTGACGGCCTTCCAGCGGTCCATGCGCGAGGAGCTGCGGGCGACGTACGCCGAGGAGTGAGCCCGCGCACGGCGGGCATAGCGTGGGTACCGGTCCGGCGCGCGGCCGGGCGGGCGGCACAGCCCTACGAGCGAGACGAGGCCGCGGGTGGAGGGGCGCACCGTTTCCCGGGCCGAGGCGGCGGACCTCCTCGGCCGGCAGGAAGACCACTTCTGGGAGTTCAAGAGCGCCCGCAGCGGCGGGGCGGTCGTGCAGGTCATCGCCGCCGCCCTGGCCAACGCCGAGGGCGGCGAGTTCATGGTGGGCATCGAGGACCCGCGTACCGGGCAGGGGCTCGCCCGGTGGCGCGGCTTCGCCACACTGGAGGACGCCAACTTCGTCCAGCAGGCCATGGTCGACCAGGTGCTGCCGCCGGTCCCGTACGACATCGAGTTCCTGCGCGTCGCGGGCCGCCCGGAGCTGGGCTGGGCCTGTCTGGTGACCGTGCACAAGAGCCCGGATGTGCACCGGACGGCGCGCGGCGAGGTGCCGCAGCGGCGCGGCGCCCAGTCGCGGCGGCTGAAGGGCACGCAGATCACCGATCTGTCGCTGTCCAAGGGTGCCCGCTCCTACGAGGACCAGCCGCTGGGCGACTACGGCCTGGAGGAGCTGCGCGAGGAGGAGGAGCTGCACGTCTTCCTCGGCCGGTACAGCCCCCGGACCTCGGCCGAGCGCTTTCTGCGCCGGCAGCGCCTGGTGGACCGCGGCGGCTGTCTGGCGACCGTCGCCGGCGCCGTGCTGTTCGCCGCCGAGCCGCCCGCCGTCGTACCGAAGAAGTGCTCGGTCAAGATCGCCCGGTACGAGACCGCCGAGCAGCTGCCGGACCGCCGGCACCTGCGAGCGGCGCCGACGACGGTCGACGGGCCGGCGCGGGCGCTGATCGAGCGGACCCTGGCGGCGGTGACCCGGATCATCCAGTCGGTGCCGGTGCTGGGCCCGGACGGCTCGCTGTCGCCGATGGCCTATCCGCCGGAGGCGCTGAAGGAGATCATCGTCAACGCGGTGATCCACCGGGACTACAACCTCTCCGACGACATCCTGATCTCGGTCTTCGACAACCGGGTGGAAGTGCGCAGTCCGGGCCGGCTGCCCGGTCACATGACGCCGGACAACCTGCTCACGGACCGCTTCGCGCGCAACCCCACGATCGTGCGGCTGCTGAACAAGTACCCGGACGCCCCCAACAAGGACATCGGGGAGGGCCTGGACACGGTGCTGAGCACGATGAAGGCCGCGAAGCTCAAGGAGCCGCGGTTCTTCGTCGAGGCGAACGCGTTCGTGGTGGTGCTGGAGCACACCCCGCTCGCCCGGCCCGAGGAACTGGTGCTCCAGTACCTGCGGTCGAACCCGGAGATCCCGAACCGGATCGCGCGCCGGCTCACCGGCATCGCCTCCGAGAACCGGATGAAGCGGGTCTTCCACCGGCTGCGGGACGCCGGGCAGATCGAACCGGTGCCGGGGCGGGCGGGGTCGCGTGCCGCGTGGCGGCTCAGGCAGGGGTGACCGCGCAGCGGGGACCGGGCGGACCGGCCCCCGCAAGCCGGTCCGCACCGCGTCCCGTACGGCTACGCGTCCCCGAACCGCTCCCCCTTCTCCGCCTTCTCCACCAGCAGCGCGGGCGGCGCGAACCGGTCCCCGTACGTCGCCTGGAGCTCGCGGGCGCGGGCCACGAAGCCGGGGAGGCCGCCCTCGTAACCGTTGATGTACTGGAGCACGCCGCCGGTCCAGCCGGGGAAGCCGATGCCCAGGATGGAGCCGATGTTGGCGTCCGCGACCGTGGTGAGCACGCCTTCCTCGACGCACCGGACGGTGTCCAGCGCCTCGGCGAACAGCATCCGCTCCTGCATGTCGCGGAACGGGATGGCGGTGCCCTCCCGGGTGAAGTGCTCGCGCAGGCCCGGCCACAGGCCCGTGCGGCCGCCGTCCTCGCCGTACTCGTAGAAGCCGGCGCCGCCGCTGCGGCCCGGCCGCCCGAACTCGTCCACCATGCGGTCGATGACGGTGTCGGCCGGGTGCTCCTGCCAGGTGCCGCCGGCCGCCTCAACCGCCCGCCGGGTCTCGTCGCGGATCTTGCGCGGGAGGGTGAGGGTCAGCTCGTCCATCAGGGAGAGCACCTTGGCCGGGTAGCCGGCCTGGGCCGCGGCCTGTTCGACCGAGGCCGGCTCGATGCCCTCGCCGACCATCGCCACGCCCTCGTTGATGAAGTGGCCGATGACGCGGGAGGTGAAGAAGCCGCGCGAGTCGTTGACGACGATGGGGGTCTTGCGGATCTGGCGTACCAGGTCGAAGGCGCGGGCCAGCGCCTCGTCGCCGGTCCGCTCGCCCTTGATGATCTCGACCAGCGGCATCTTGTCGACGGGCGAGAAGAAGTGCAGCCCGATGAAGTCGGCGTCCCGCTCGACGCCCTGGGCGAGGGTGGTGATGGGCAGGGTGGAGGTGTTGGAGCACAGCAGCGCGTCGGGGGCGACGATGTGCTGGATCTCCTGGAACACCTTGTGCTTGAGGGCGGTGTCCTCGAAGACGGCCTCGATGACGGCGTCGCAGCCGGCCAGGTCCCGCGCCTCGGCGGTGGGCCTGATGCGGGCGAGGAGCTCGTCCCGCTTCGCCTCGGTCGTCCGGCCGCGGCTCAGCGCCTTGGCGAGCAGTCCCTCCGCGTACGCCTTGCCCTTCTCGGCCGCCTCCGGGGTGACGTCCTTGAGGACGACCTCGATCCCGGCCTTGGCGCAGGCGTACGCGATGCCGGCGCCCATCATGCCCGCGCCGAGCACGGCGACCTTCTGGACCGTGCGCGGGGTGATGTCCTTGGGGCGGCTGGCGCCGGAGTTGACGGCCTGGAGGTCGAAGAAGAACGCCTGGATCATGTTCTTCGAGATCTGGCCGGTGACCAGCTCGGTGAAGTAGCGCGCCTCGATGGCCTGCGCGGTCTCGAAGTCGACCTGGGAGCCCTCGACGGCCGCCGCGAGGATGTTGCGCGGGGCCGGGTACGGGGCGCCGTTCAGCTGCTTCTTCAGGTTGGCCGGGAAGGCGGGGAGGTTGGCGGCGAACTTCGGGTGCGCGGGGGTGCCGCCAGGGATCTTGTAGCCCTTGACGTCCCAGGGCTGCTGGGACTCGGGGTGCGCGTCGATGAACGCGCGCGCCTTCTCGGTCAGTTCCTCCGGGGTGGCCGCCACGTCGTGGATCAGGCCGTTGTCCCGGGCCCGTACGGCGTTGTACTGGGTGCCCTGGAGCAGCACCTTCAGCAGCGCGTCGGCGATGCCGAGCAGCCGCACCGTACGGACCACGCCGCCGGCCGCCGGGAGCAGGCCGAGCGTGACCTCGGGCAGGCCGATCTTGGTGGCGCGGGTGTCCAGCGCGACGCGGTGGTGGCAGGCGAGGGCGATCTCGTAACCGCCGCCGAGGGCCGCGCCGTTGATGGCGGCGACGACCGGCTTGCCGAGGGTCTCGATGCGGCGCAGGTCGCGCTTGATGGCCTGGCCGCTGTCGAACGCGCGCTGGGCGTGCTCGGGGGTGACGGCGATCAGGTCCCGCAGGTCGCCGCCGGCGAAGAAGGTCTTCTTGGCGGAGGTGACGATGACGCCGCGTACGGAGTCCCGCTCGGCCTCCAGGCGGTCGGCGACGGCCGTCAGGGAGGTCTTGAAGGCGTCGTTCATCGTGTTGGCCGACTGGTTCGGGTCGTCGAGGACGAGGGTGACGACGCCGGTTTTGTCCTGTTCCCAGCGGATGGTGGTGGACTCGGTCATGATGCGTGCTCCGTGGCTGGTTCGGACGGGGGTCAGACGCGCTCGATGACGGTGGCGATGCCCATGCCGCCGCCGACGCACAGGGTGGCCAGGCCGTACCGCTTGTCCTGGCGCTCCAGTTCGTCGACGAGGGTGCCCAGGATCATCGCGCCGGTGGCGCCGAGGGGGTGGCCCAGGGCGATGGCGCCGCCGTTGACGTTGACCTTGTCCAGGCTCAGGCCCAGGTCCTTGACGAAGCGCAGCACGACCGCGGCGAACGCCTCGTTGATCTCCACGAGGTCGATGTCGTCGATGGTCAGCCCCGCCTTGGCCAGCGCCTTGCGGGTGGCGGGGGCCGGGCCGGTGAGCATGATCGTGGGTTCCGAGCCGGAGACCGCGGCGGAGATGATGCGGGCGCGCGGGGTGAGGCCGTAGCGCTCGCCGACCTCGCGGGAGCCGATGGCGACCAGCGCCGCGCCGTCCACGATGCCGGAGGCGTTGCCCGCATGGTGGACGTGGTCGATCTTCTCGATCCAGTGGTACTTCTGCAGGGCCACCGCGTCGAAGCCGCCCATGTCGCCGATGGCGGCGAAGGACGGCTTGAGGCCGGCCAGCGAGTCGGCGGTGGTGCCGGGCCGCAGGTGTTCGTCGTGGTCGAGGACGACCAGGCCGTTGCGGTCGGTGACGGGCACGACGGAGCGCGCGAAACGGCCGTCCTTCCAGGCCGCGGCGGCGCGCTCCTGGGAGAGTGCGGCGTACTCGTCCACGTCGCGGCGGGAGTAGCCCTCGATGGTGGCGATGAGGTCGGCGCCGATGCCCTGCGGGACGAAGCCGGTGTCGAAGTTGGTCATCGGGTCGGCGAACCAGGCGCCGCCGTCGGAGGCCATCGGCACCCGTGACATCGACTCGACGCCGCCCGCCAGCACCAGGTCCTCCCAGCCGGAGCGGACCTTGGCGGCGGCCATGTTGACGGCTTCGAGGCCGGAGGCACAGAAGCGGTTCTCCTGGACGCCCGCGACGGTGTCCGGCAGCCCGGCGGCGATCGCCGCGATCCGGGCGATGTCCGAGCCCTGGTCGCCGACCGGGCCGACGACGCCGAGCACGATGTCGTCGATGGCGGCCGGGTCGAGGCCGGGGAAGCGCCTGCGCACCTCGTGGATGAGGCCGACGACGAGGTCGATCGGTTTGGTGCCGTACAGCGCGCCGTTGGCCTTGCCGCGTCCGCGCGGGGTGCGGATCGCGTCGTATACGTACGCTTCGGAAGTCACGGTGTGCAGCCTTTCGAGCTGTGGTTTCGGGGGCGGCGGGGTGTGGGGGCGCGTGGGACGCCGGGCCGGGCGGCCGGTCAGCCGAGGAGGGAACGGCCGATGATCTCCTTCATGATCTCGGTGGTGCCTCCGTAGATGGTCTGGATGCGGCCGTCGGTGAAGGCCCTGGCGACCGGGTACTCGCTCATGTAGCCGTAGCCGCCGTGCAGTTGCAGGCAGCGGTCGGCGACGCGTTTTTGCAGTTCGGTGGCCCACCACTTGGCCATCGAGGCGTGTACGGCGGCGAGCTGCCCCGCGGAGTGGTCCACGATGCAGCGGTCCATGAATTCGCGGGTGACGGCGCACTCGGTCGCCATCTCGGCCATCTCGAAGCGGATGTGCTGGAGCTTGGCGAGCGGCCGGCCGAACGCCTCGCGCTCCTTCACGTACGTCGTGGTGATCTCCAGCAGGTGTTCGGCGGCGGCGATCCCGGCGACCGCGATGCCCATCCGCTCCTGCGCGAGGTTGGTCATCAGATGGACGAACGCGCCGTTCAGCTCGCCGAGCAGGTTCTCCTTGGGCACCCGTACGTCGGTGAAGAACAGCTCGGCGGTGTCCTGCGCCTTCTGGCCGATCTTGTCCAGGTTGCGCCCCCGCTCGAACCCCGGCATGCCCCGCTCCACGACCAGCAGGCTCAGGCCGTGCGCGCCGCCCTCGGGCGTGGTCTTGGCGACGACGATGACCAGGTCGGCGAGGATGCCGTTGGAGATGAACGTCTTGGTGCCGTTCAGCAGCCAGTGGTCGCCTCGGTCCTCGGCGGTGGTGCGGATGGCCTGGAGGTCGGAGCCCGCGCCCGGCTCGGTCATGGCGATGGCGGTGATGGTCTCGCCGCTGCAGAAGCCGGGCAGCCAGCGGCGTTTCTGCTCCTCGGTGGCGAGCTGGGTCAGATACGGGCCGACGATGTCGTTGTGCAGGCCGACGGCGAGCCCGGCGGCGCCGGCCCGGGTGAACTCCTCGGCCAGCACGGCGGCGTAGCGGAAGTCGGGGTTGCCGCCGCCTCCGTACTCCTCCGGGACGGCCAGGCCCAGCAGGCCCTGCTTGCCGGCCGCGCGCCAGGCGTCGCGGCTGACGATGCCGTCCTTCTCCCACTGGTCGTAGTGCGGCGTCACCTCCCGGTCGAGGAAGGTCCGTACGGTGCGGCGGAAGGCGTCGTGGTCCTCGGTGAAGATCTGGCGCCTGAGCTGCGCGGTCATCGCTTCGGGCCTCCTCGGGGCGGGCGGTGGGTCGGCGGGGCGGCGGCCATCAGCCGGCCCCGCCCTCGGGGCGGGCGCGGCCGTCCGCGGCGCGGGTGCCGTCGGGCCAGGCCGTGCGGTGGCCGGTGCCGGGGGCCGGCTCCCGGCGGTCGGTCAGGGCCGGGACGCCCCAGTCGCGGGCCACGTCGACGGTGTCCGCGCCGGGCTGGGCCGGGGGGCGGCGGATGGCGCCGGGGGTGGCGGAGAAGCGCGGGGCCGGTGCGGGCTGGGTGATGCCGCCGTGGCCGGTGAAGGTGCCGCGGGCGGCGAGGTGCGGGTGTGCGGGCGCCTCGCGCAGCGACAGTACGGGCGCCACGCAGGCGTCGGACGCCTCGAAGACGGCGGTCCACTCCTGGCGCGTACGGGTCTTGAAGCGGGCGGCGATGGCGGCGCGCAGCTCCTTCCAGGCGCCGAGGTCGTCGCGCGCGGGCGCGTCGTCCTCGATGCCGAGCAGCCGGACGAACTCCGCGTAGAAGCGCGGCTCCAGCGCGCCGACCGCCATATGGCCGCCGTCGGCGGTCTCGTAGGTGCCGTAGAACGGGGCTCCGCCGTCCAGGAGGTTGGCGCCGCGCCGGTCCTGCCAGCCGCCGGCGGCCAGCATGCCGTGGATCATCGCGGTGAGGTGGGCCGTGCCGTCGACGATGGCCGCGTCCACGACCTGGCCGCCGCCGCCTTCGGTGTGGGCGTGCCGCAGCGCGGCCAGGACGCCGACGACCAGGTACAGGGAGCCGCCCGCGTAATCGCCGAGCAGGTTGGCGGGGGCGGCGGGTGGGCCGTCGGGCGGGCCGGTCATGCCGAGGGCGCCGGTGACGGCGATGTAGCCGATGTCGTGTCCGGCGGTGGCGGCCAGCGGGCCCTGCTGGCCCCAGCCGGTCATCCGGCCGTACACCAGCCGCGGGTTGCGTTCCAGGCAGGCGTCCGGGCCGATGCCGAGCCGTTCGGCGACGCCGGGGCGGTACCCCTCGATCAGCACGTCGGCGCGCTCGACGAGGTCGAGGACCTGACCGGGCCCTTCGGCGGACTTCAGGTCCACGAGCACGGAGCGCTTGTTGCGGTTGGTGATGTCGTACGCCGGGTCGATGCCGAGGGCCGGGCCGCCGGGGCGGTCGACGCGCACCACGTCGGCGCCGAGGTCGGCCAGCAGCATCGCGGCGAACGGGCCCGGCCCGATACCGGCCAGCTCCACCACGCGCACCCCGCTCAGCGGGCCGTTCCCTGTCCCTGCCATCGGGCCCCCTGAGCTCCGCAGGACTGTGCCATTACCGAGACTGTGACACTTCTGATGTAACACTCGCGATGTTAAGAACGTGTTCCACTTTCCACAAGACCCCGAGGGCAACCGGCGGGCACCGGAAAGCCCGTGGCGGCGGTGGTCAACTCCCACCGCCGCCACGGGCCTTCGCACGCCACTTCACCAGCGGCGCGCTCCCCCGGGGGAACCGGCGACGGGACCGCGCCCGGATATGGACCGCCGCACCGTCACACCCACCGCACCCACCGCCTTGCGCTCCGGACCGGCCGTCCGCCGGTCACCGTGAAAACCACGCTAGCGGCGACCACTGACAACGGCCCGTCCGCCGATCATGGAGGGACAATGGACGGATGCCTCATACGCACCTCGCATCACCGTTGTTCGACATCAGCCACGGTCAGGGCCTCCGCCAGTTCGCCGAACTGGCCCTGGCGCTCCTGCTGTCCTCCCTCATCGGGCTGGAGCGGCAGGTACAGCAGAAGAGCGCGGGGCTGCGCACCCACACCCTCGTCGGCGTGGGCAGCGCGCTGTTCATGGAGGTCTCGGTCCACGGCTTCTACGCGCTGCTGGGCACGGACGGGGTCGCGCTGGACCCGTCCCGGGTGGCCGCGCAGATCGTCTCGGGCATCGGCTTCATCGGCGGCGGCCTGATCTTCGTGAAGAAGGACGCGGTACGGGGCCTGACGACCGCCGCGACGATCTGGCTGACCTGCGCCATCGGCATGGCGTGCGGCGGCGGCCTGCCCCTGCTGGCCCTGGGCGCGACCCTCGTCCACTTCCTCGTCGTACGCGGTTTCCCGAAGTTGTTCTCCGAGCGGCGGCGTGCGCCGTTCGTCGAGCGCGTCGAACTGCGCCTGAGCTACCGTGCACAGCACGGTCTGCTGGGCCGGATGCTGGAGATGTGCACCAGCAGCGGCTTCCAGGTGACCGACGTCCAGGTGGAGACGGGCTCGGACGACCAGGTGCCGGCCGAGGTGCTGCTGCGCCTGGAAGGCACGGGTTCGGCGCACCCGCTCGTGGAACGGCTGACGGAGCTGGACGGCGTGCGCGGAGTGTCTTTGGGGCGGGAGTCGGACCGTACGGAGTGACGGGCGAGGGCGACGGGGGAAGGGGTGGGCACGGCATGGTGAACGCGGCGTGGCAGGAGGACGGTCCGGGGGTGCTCCGGCTGCCTTCCGGGCGCACGGTCCGCGGGCGGGGCCTGCGCCGCCCGCTGCCGTCGGGCCCGGTACCGGATTTCGCCGTGTACCTGCTCGGCAAGCAGCCGCCCGAGGTCCCCTGGGAGGCCCGCTGGCTGCGCTGGCCGGACTTCCGGCTGCCCAGCGACCGCGCGCGGGCGCGGGAACTGTTCGGCGAGGTGTGGGAGCGCGCGGCGACCGAGCGTGTCGAGGTCGCCTGCGGGGGCGGCCGCGGCCGGACCGGAACGGCCCTGGCCTGCCTCGCGGTCCTGGACGGCGTGCCGGCCGGGCAGGCGGTGGACTTCGTGCGCGGCGCTTATGACCACCGGGCCGTCGAGACGCCCTGGCAGCGGCGCTACGTACGTCGCTTCGGACGCTGACCGCCGGGCTCGCCCGCCTCTTCCGGTCCGCCCCCGCCCGGCACCAGGTGATCGCCCACCACCTCCCGGTCCGCCAGGCGGGCGAGCCGTACCGGTACGTCGCCGCCCACCAGGACGATGACGACCAGCGTCAGCCCGAAGGTGAGGACGGCCAGGGCCCGGCCCAGTGTCATGCCCTCGGCGAGCCGGGCGCCGAGCACCGGGGCGACCGCCCCGCCGAGCGCGCCGACGTTGTAGACGAAGCCGAGCGAGGCGGCGCGCACCGGGGTCGGGAAGTGCCCGGCGATGTATTTCGGCAAGATGCCCGAGATGCCCTGGCCGAGGGCGAGCAGCCCGAAGAGCAGGAGCCCCAGGGCGACCAGGTTGTCCTGTACGGCGAACACCGGAAAGACGAAGGCCAGGGAGGCCAGCAGCGTGCCGGCGTACGCGCGGCGGGTGCCGAACCGGTCGCCCGTGAAGCCGGCCAGCCAGCAGCCCGCCATCGTGCCGAACCCGGCGTAGAACATCACGTCGGCGACCTGCGCGGGCGCGTACCCCAGCTCGGACTTGAGGTAGGTGGGCAGCAGCGCCTGGACGGGCCAGCTGTAGAGAAAGGCGCAGAACACGGTGACCGTCAAGGCGACGTACAGCACCCAGCCGCGCCGGCCGCCGAGCTGGACGGCGAACGCGGCTAGGCAGATCGCGGCGAGCGCCGCCAGCCAGGGCACCTGCCCCGTACCGGCCGGGGTGAAGACGCAGAAGAGGGCGGCGGAAGCGACGGCCGCGAGCACCGCGTTGAGCCATCGCCGCAAGCGCCCGGCGAACAGCGGCCGGAACGGGTTGGGGCGGCTCCCGGCAGCCGCCACCTCGGCGCTCCAGTCGCCCGCCTCCGGCAGCGACCTGCGGACCCACAGCGCGACCAGCACCGGCAGCACCCCGATCCAGAACATCCAGCGCCAGCCCCGGTTCGGCACGACCCACTGGTAGAGCTGGGCCGCGAGGACCGTGCCTCCCGCGTACCCGGATATGAGGAAGCCGGAGGCGCGGTTGCGCAGGGCGGCGGGCCAGCTCTCCAGGACGTAGGTGGCGCTGGCGCTGTACTCCCCGGCCATGCCCATGCCGATGACCAGCCGGGCGGTGAACAGGCTGGTGTAGTCCCAGGCGAAGCCGCAGGCGAAAGTCCCCAGCGAGTACAGCAGGATGCTGGTGATCATCGCGGCCTTGCGCCCGTACCGGTCGCCCAGCGCGCCGAGCAGCGCCCCGCCGAGCCAGCGGGTGATGAACGCGCCGGACACCAAGGAGGCCGCGCCCGCCGTACTCAGGCCGAAGGTGCCGGCGATCTCGGTCAGCACGAGGGTGATCAGGACGAAGTCGAAGCCGTCCAGGAGGTAGCCCACCCAGGCGGCGAACAGGGACTTCCACTGGCGCGGCGTCACCTGCCGGTACCAGGGCGCCCGCCCGCCCCTCGTCGGCTTCGACGCGCGCGGCCTCACAGCAGCCCGGCTTCCTCCAGACACCGCCGGACCCGGCCGACGGCGGCCTCGTCCAGCGGCACCTGCGGCGGCGCAGTGGCCGGGCAGTCGATGACGCCCTGGAGGTGCAGGGCCGCCTTGAAGGCGCCCAGCGCGGAGGAGTTGCGGCCCATCACCGCCGGGTCGCCCGCGTCGGTGAGCGCGAAGAGCGCGGCAAGCCGGTCCTGTTCGGCGGCGGCCTCGCGCCAGCGGCCCGCGGCGGCGTGCTCGTAGAGGCGTACGTAGCCGTGCGGATCGACGTTGCCGAGGCCGGGCACGACGCCGTGGGCACCCGCCAGCAGGGCGCCGTCCACGGTCAGCTCCGATCCGGTGAGCACGGCGAAGCCGGGTGCCTGCGCGCGCACCCGTACCAGAAGGCGCCGCAGCGCCCCGTCCTCGCCGCTGCTGTCCTTCAGACCCGCCAGCACGCCGTCCCGCGCGAGCGTGACCACCGTGTCGGCCGGCAGTTTGGTGTGCACGGCCATCGGGATGTCGTACGCGAACAGCGGCAGCCCGGCGCCGTCGCGTACCCGCCGGAAGTGGTCGGCGATCTCCGCGGGATGGGTGCGCGTGTAGTACGGGGCGGTGGCCACGATCGCGTCGGCGCCCAGGCTCCGGGCCTGCCGGGCGTGTTCCAGCACGCGCGGCGTGGTCATGTCGATGGCCCCGGCCAGGACGGGCAGCCGTCCCGCGGCGGCCTCGGCCACCGTCTCGACGACGGTACGGCGCTGCGCGTCGGTCAGGTAAGCGGCCTCCCCGCTGGAGCCGAGGACGAACAGCCCGCTCACCCCGGCCGCGGTGAGCCGGCCGGCGAGCGCGGCCAGCGAGCGGGTGTCGATCCGGCCGTCGGGGGTCAGCGGGGTGCACAGCGGCGGAACGACACCGCTGAAGGGCATGGGGAGGGGCATGGGCGAGATCTCCACATTCCGGACATCGGACGTCCCATGTTGGCGGACGTGCGGGTGAATGTGGTCCAGCCGACCAGGCGTGTCAATACCGCCCGGCCCCTCGCCGGACGAGGCCGTTCGTTGACGGGAGGTCAACCGCTGCCTAGCGTGGCGCCGCACCGGCCGCGGTACGGAACGGCCGGGAACCGAGGCGGAGGCAGGCGTGACAGGACCGCAGGAGACCGCAGCACGGCCGCACGACCTGGTGCTGTTCGGCGCCACCGGATTCGTGGGGCGGCTCACCGCCGCGTACCTGGCCCGGCACGCGCCCGCCGGCTGCCGCTGGGCACTGGCCGGCCGCGACCGCGCGAAGCTGGCACGGCTGCGCGACGATCTGGCCGCGATCGACCCGGCCTGCGCGGAACTGCCCCTGCTGTGCGCGGATGTGGACGACCCCGGCTCGCTGCGCGCGCTCGCCGCGGGCACCCGCGTGCTCGCCACGACCGTCGGCCCGTACCTCACGTACGGGGACGCGCTGGTCGCCGCCTGCGCGGAGGCCGGTACGGACTACGCCGATCTGACCGGCGAGGCCGAATTCGTCGACCGGACGTATGTACGGTATGACGCGGCGGCGCGCGCGTCCGGCGCCCGCATCGTGCACGCCTGCGGCTTCGACTGCGTGCCGGCGGACCTCGGCGTGCGCTTCACCGTCGGCCGGCTGCCGGCCGGTGTGCCGCTGCGCGTCGACGGCTTCGTACGGAGCAACGGCACCGTCTCCGGCGGCACGCTGGCCTCCGCGCTGACGACCGTCGCACGCCCGCTGGGCCTGCTGCGCGCCGCCCGCGACCGGCAGCGGCTGGAGCCGCGGCCCGCGGACCGCACGGTGCGGGCCCCGCTCGGCCGCCCGTACCGCAACGGCGCGGTACGGGCCTGGGCCCTGCCGCTGCCGACGCTCGACCCGCAGGTGGTGGCGCGCTCGGCGGCCGGGCTGGAGCAGTACGGACCGGACTTCCGCTACCGCCACTTCGCCGCCGTCAAGTGGCTGCCGGTCGCCGTGGGCGCGGTGGGCGCGGCCTCCGCGGCCTGCACGCTCGCGCAGGTGCCGCCCGCGCGCCGGTGGCTGTCCGGCCGGCTGGCGCCGGGCACCGGGCCGAGCGCGGAGCGGCGGGCGCGCAGCACGTTCAGCCTGCGGTTCGTCGGCGAGGGCGGGGGCCGGCGCGTCCTGACGGAGGTCTCGGGCGGCGACCCGGGGTACGACGAGACGGCGAAGATCCTCGCGGAGTCGGCGCTGAGCCTGGCCTTCGACGATCTGCCCGCCGCCTCCGGGCAGGTGACGACGGCGGTCGCGATGGGCGACGCGCTCACCGGGCGGCTCCGGCGGGCGGGTCTCACGTTCCGGGTGGTGGCCGAGTCCACGTCGCGGGTGGAGCGTACGGCTCCGGTGGCCTGATCGGGCGCCCGGCCGGGGAACGGTCCCAGGACGTCAGTCGGCGCGCGCCTCCGCAAGGGCGCGCCGGCACAGCGCGTCCGCGGCCCGGGTCGTCTCCGGGATGCGATACTTCGGCGCGAGGTGGAGAGTGTGCGCGCAGGCCCGGTCGAGGTCGATGCGGTGGCCGACGGACACGAACACCGGCTTGACGCCCTTCTGCGTACGCAGCGCCCGACCGACCACCTCGTCTCCCCCGTCCCCCGCCGCGCCGGAGCCGTCCACCAGCGGCGAGGACGCGCCGCGCTCCGCACCGGGCAGTTCGTAGCGCGAGGTGAACGGATTCTTGGCGACGCCGATGGTGGGCAGGCCGGTGAGCACGCCGAGGTGGCTGGCGAGGCCGAAGCGGCGCGGGTGCGCGAGCCCGTACCCGTCGCAGACCACCAGGTCCGGCGTACGGCTCAGGCGGCCGAGCGCGTCCACGACGGTGGGAATCTCCCGGAAGGCGAGCAGTCCCGGTACGTACGGGAAGGAGACCCGGCCGACGGCGGTGGCCTCCTCGACGACCGCGAGCGTGACGGCGTCCAGGGCGACGGCCGCCGCGGCCACCAGGTCGTGCTCGTCGTCGTAGGCGACGTCCACGCCGACGACCGTCCCGGCGAAGCCCGGCTCGGGCCCGGACTGCTCCCGGCGCACATGGACGCGCAGCCGGTCCTGGACCGCGAGCGCCCCGGTCTCGTCGGTGGGCCAGTGGGCCAGCTCGTCTTCGAGGTTGATCGTGCCGTCGTTCGTCATGGTGCGGCCACGGTATCGAACGGCCTGGTGGGTGAGGTGCGGTGGGCGTGGCGGCGGTGTGTGATGATGCGCGCGGTGCGCGTGTGGCGCACCGCCGAACCGCGTCCGTACGGGCGCACGGAACAAGGGGGAACGGGGATGTTCGCGATCTCGCTGGGTGACGACGGTGCCGAACTGCGGCCCCTGGAGCCGTACCACGCCGAGGAGTACCTGGCGCACATCGACCGCGGCCGGGAGTACATCGGCCGCTTCATCGGGCTGGCGGACGCCTGCGCCGATCTCGACTCCACACGGGCGTTCCTGCGGTCGTACGCGGAGAAGGCGGCGGACGACAGCGGGCGGCTGTACGGGATCTGGACGGCGGACGGCACGCTCGTCGGCGGCGTCCTGTTCCGTACCTTCGACGCCGCGGCCGGGACCTGCGAGGTCGGCTGCTGGCTGGAGGAGGCGGCCGTCGGGCGCGGACTGGTGACCCGGGCGATCCAGGTGATCGTCGACTGGGCGGTCGAGGTACGCGGCATCCACCGCGTGGAGTGGATCGCCGCGTCCGGCAACACCGCGAGCCTGAAGGTGGCCGAGCGGCTCGGGCTGGTGCGCGACGGGGTGCAGCGGGAGAAGTACGCGCGCGGCGGCGTACGCCACGACGTGGAGATCTGGTCGGTGCTCGCGCCGGAGTGGCGGGAGAAGCGGGCGGGCGTGCGCTGATCGCAGACGTGCGGCTGCCGGGTGCACGACGGCGGCCGGCGGCCACCGCTGACCGGTGCGGCCGGACCGGTCAGGCCGTCGGCGGCGCCGCGGGCGGCAGGTCCTCCAGGAGGGTGCCGAGCGCGCCGGTGACCAGCGCGCACACCTCGTCCGGGTCGGCGTCGGCGAGCGGCTGCTTGCCGACGACCACCCGCATGAGGCCGATGCCGAGCATCCACGAGAGGGCGAGATCGGCGCGCAGCCCGCGGTCGGCGGCGGTGCTGAGCGTCGCGAGCACCCGCGCGTAGTCGTCGCCCATCTCCCGTACCGCGGTGGTGATCTCGTCGCTGTCGCCGATCGAGCGCAGGAACGTCTCCAGCGCCCGGTCCCCCGCCTCCTCGCCGCGGCGGCCGAGCATGCCGCGCAGGGCCACCTCGAACAGCTCCGCGGGCGGGGTGCTGTGCAGCTGTTCCTGGCCGCCGCGCGCCACCACTTCGCCGAACAGCGCCTTCTTGGAGCCGAAGTAGCGGAAGAGCAGCGCCTGGTTGACCCCGGCCCGCTCCGCGATGTCGCGTACGGTCGCCCGCTCGTACCCCCGCTCGGCGAACAGCGCCGCCGCGGCCTCCAGGAGCAGCAGCCGGGTGCCCTGCGCCCCGCGACGGCGCGCCCCGGCGCCGCCCTCCGGCCCGGCCGGCCCATTCGCCGCGTCCGGCCCGCCCCGCGCGCATCCCGTATCGGTCACCGTCCCGGCCCACGTCTCGTTCCCGGTCATCCGCGTACTCCTTCCGCTGTGCCTGCGCACGCTCTGCCTGCACCGGCTCTCCCCGTACACGCTCTCCGTACACGCGCCCCTGTACCGCGGCCGCCGACCCGACGCCCCGCCAGCAGGCGGATCACGCAAGGCCGTTGACCGTACCAAGAGCCCCCCTCTAGTTTGTAAGCAGCTGCTTACACGAGGGAGGCCCCGGTGACCACAGCCGACACGATGCCCCTTGCCTACCCGTTCAACGACGCCGACGGACTGGCCCTGTCCGAGATCTACGAGCAGGTCCGCGACCGGCCCGGACTGCTGCGGGTACAGATGGCGTACGGCGAACCGGCCTGGCTCGCCACCCGTTACGCCGACGCCCGGCTGGTGCTCGGCGACCGGCGCTTCAGCCGCGCGGAAGGGCTCGAACGCGACGAGCCGCGGCAGTCGGAGGGCCAGCGGGACAGCGGGATACTGAGCATGGACCCGCCCGACCACACCCGCCTGCGCACCCTGGTCGCCAAGGCGTTCACCGTCCACCAGGTGGAGAAACTGCGGCCGTGGGTGCGCGAGCTGACGCACGGCCTGATCGACGAACTGGAGGCCGCGGGCCCGCCCGTGGACCTCGTGGACCGCTACGCGCTGCCCATCCCGGTCGCGGTGATCTGCCGGATGCTCGGCGTACCCGAGGAGGACCGGCCCAAGTTCCGCAAGTGGAGCGACGCCGCGCTGTCCACCAGCTCGCTGACGGCCGAGGAGTTCGACGCCAACCGCGAGGAACTGCGCGCCTACATGGCGAAGTTGATCGAGGATCACCGCGTGACGCCGCGGGACGACCTGATGACGCGGCTGATCGAGGCCCGGGACGTCGGCGACCGGCTGTCCGAGCTGGAGCTGATCGACCTGTGCGTCGGCATCCTGGTCGCCGGGCACGAGACGACGGCCACCCAGATCCCCAACTTCGTCCTGTCGCTGCTGGACCACCCGGGCGAGCTGGCGCGGCTGCGCGCCGAGCCCGCGCTGGTCAAGAGCGCCGTCGAGGAACTGCTGCGCTTCGTACCGCTCGGCAGCGGTGCGGGCTTCCCGCGCTACGCCACCGAGGACATCGAGGTGGGCGGCACACTCGTCCGCGCGGGTGAACCGGTGCTGGTCGCCGTCGGCGCGGCCAACCGGGACGCACTGCGCTTCGACGAGCCCGGCACCCTCGACATCGCCCGCGACGGCAACCAGCACCTCGGCTTCGGACACGGTGTGCACCACTGCCTCGGCGCGCCGCTGGCCCGGCTGGAGCTCCAGGAGGCGCTGATCGCCCTGATCACCCGCTTCCCCGGGCTGCATGTGGCCGGGGACGTGGTGTGGAAGGACCAGATGCTGGTCCGCGGCCCGCGCGTGATGCCGGTGGGGTGGTGAGCCGGATGACGTGGAAGGCGGCGATCGACGGACAGCAGTGCATGGCGTCCGGCATGTGCGCCGGCATCGCCCCGGACCTCTTCGTCCTGGACGGCCCGCACGCCCGGCCGCTCCAGGAGGAGATCCCCGAGGACGAGGCCGCGCTGGACGCGGCGGACTCCTGCCCCGCCATGGCGATCCTGATCCGGGACGGGGAGAAGGTGATCGGGCCGCGGCCTTGAGAAGGCGTTGCGGGGGCGGGGCAGGCTGCGGCCTGAAAGGTGCCCGAAGTGGGGACGGGCCGTGGACCTGTGGGCATCGGCGGTCCATGGCCGTCGTACGGGAAGGCCGGGACCTCGGTTCCGTACGGTTGGGCGGGCAGGCCGCAGCCGTAGGGAACCCGTGTCCGCGCCGCGCCTGACGTGCGCCCGGCCGGGGGGCGGACACCTGCTCTCCCGAACGGCCTACACCGGCCCCGCCGCCCCTCACCCGTCTGTCCCTGCCGGACGCGGACAAATCGCTGACCGCCCCTCAGCGCAGTGACCTGCCACAACGCCGCCCGGCGGGGGCCGACACGCCGGGCGGGCGCACTGTACCTGACGGGCCCTCACCGGGCGGGGACGGCGCGCCGCCGCTTGTCTCGAATGCGTCAGCGCGGATCCATCCGATCTCGCCGCGGCGTACCCGCGCCGCCTCCGCGCTGCCGGAGGATCACCATGCGTTCCACTCGCGTCATCGCCGCATCCGGTCTGACCATCGCCGCACTGGGCCTGTCGACCGGCGCCGCGTTCGCCAAGCCGGTGGCCACCACCTCGCCGAAGCTCTCGGGACCGGGCGGCGCCGTCACCGTCACCGTCACCTGCGACACGGGCAAGGCCGGCCGTATCGCCGCCTCCTCGCAGGGGTTCCGCAGCGGCACCGTCTGGCTGTACCGCACCCACCGGCACGGCAAGACCTACCGCGGCACCGCCCGGGTCGCGAACCAGCTCAGCGGCGGCCCCCACAACCTCGGCCGCTACTCCAGCTGGGGCGTGAACGGCAACTGCCCCGACGGCAAGCAGTGGATGACCAGCTTCCGGACCGACGCCAAGCTGCCCAAGGGCAAGGTGCGCACGGGCGTCGGCGGCACCAGCGAGGACTCCAACACCACGGAGATCGTCGCGGGCGCCGCGGTGCTGGCCACGGCCGCCATCGGCGGCACCTACTTCCTGCGCCGCCGCCAGAACAACCAGTCCTAGACGGCGCCGGAAGCCACGCACACGGCGGCATCCCGGGCCGCTGTGCCCCGTCGGGTCCCACCTCCCGCCCGGCAGGGGCACAGCGGCCGCACCACGGACCGTGCGGCTCCGGCGGCGTCGCGGTCAGCGCCGCTTACGATGGCACTCATGTTCGTACTGGAGCTGACCTACACCGCGCCGCTGGAGCGCGTCGACGCCGCCCTGCCCGACCACGTGGAGTGGCTGAAGAGGAACTACGCGGCCGGGCACTTCATCGCCGCGGGCCGCAAGGTGCCGCGCGACGGCGGCGTCATCCTCGCGTCCGTGCCGGACCGGGCGACGGCGGAGCGGATCGTCGCGGAGGACCCCTTCACCGTCGCGGGCGTCTGCGACTACCGGATCACCGAGTTCGTGGCGACCACGACGGCGCCGGAACTGGAGCGGTACAGGGAGCAGCTGCCGTCCTGAGGTTTTCAGCGGAGCAGCCCCCCGATCTCTTCGTGCAGCTCGACCGGCACCCGGATGTCCCACCGCGACACCGCCTCGGCGGCCAGTTCCCGGCTCCACTGCCAGCTGGCCCGCGCCGCCGTACGTACGGCCGGGAGCACGGCGGGAGCGGTGGTCGCGGTGTAACGGTCGCGGTCGGCGGCGGGCAGGTCCTGTTCCAGAGCGCGGCTGGGCGTCAGCCAGTGTGTGGTGGACCCGCGCAGCAGGCGGCACAGCTGAAGCTGCTGCGGGGCGACGACCGTATGCAGAAGAGCATGTGCGCGAGCGGTCTCACCACGGCCCAGGACGTGGGCGAGCATCAACGTCCAGTTGGCGAGTTCGTCGGCGAGCTGCTGAGCGGTCGGGCCGGGCTCGGGCGGGCAGCGGTCGGCAAGGCGACGGGCCGCGATGGTCAGCCGGCCGCTGCGGTCCAGCAGTACGGCGGCGCCGGGGTCCGGCAGATGCACCATGCCGCGCCAGGTGGGCACCTCGTCGATCCCCGTCCCGGCGGCGACGACGTGGAACTCGCCGCGCATCAGATCGTCGAAGACGACAGCCAGGATCCCGTACATATTGGTGTACGCCAGTTTCAGCGGCGCCAGACGGCCGACGAACTCCACCCCGTCGAAGGTGTCGGCATGCGCGTCGCGGACGTACAGATACGCCTCGATGTCGGAGTGGGCATCGGCTTCCCCGAGGGTCCACGACCCGTAGAGCAGCACCCCCTCCAGCCGGGGCTCGGCCTCGGCCAGCTCACGCAGGCGGGCGATGCGGCGGTCGAGGGCGGGACAGGGCGATGCGGGGTGGTGGCGTGTGTGTGCCATGGGTTCGGTCTCCTGAGCAGACGGTCGGGCATACGGACATACGGAACCGGCCCGGCGGTGTGACGCCGGGCGGCCAGGTCGCGGAACTCGTCCGTCTGCTCAGATGAAGATGCCCATGGGGGCATGGTGCCAGGAGTGATCGGCGGCGGGCCACCGGATTTCGGTGTACGGAGGCGGACCGCCGATCGCCCGTCCCACCCGCTTCGTTACGCGGCGGGAGACGGCCAGCGGCCCCCATTGATCCAGTAGCCCTGGATCTCTTCCAGTTGGCGGCCCTTGGTCTCCGGGGCGGTGGCCGCGGCGAAGACGAGGGCGGCGAGGGCGAGGAGGCCGAGGCCGGCGAAGGTGGTGGCGGCGCCTGCCCAGGCCATCAGGGAGGGGAAGAACTGGGCGATGAGGAGGTTGGCGACGAGGTCGGCCGTGAGCATCGCCGACGCGCCGGTGGAGCGCAGCTGGGCGGGGAACGCCTCGCCCGCGTACACCCAGATCAGGGAGCCGAAGCCGAAGTTGAAGGCGGCGGTGAAGAGCAGGATGGCGCCGAAGCCGATCCAGATGGTGGTGCCCTGCGGGTCGCCGAAGCCGAAGACGGCGGTCAGCACGGCGAGCATGGCCGTCATCGTGGCGATGCCGGAGAGCAGGACGACGCGCCGGCCGAGCCGGTCGATGATGAGGATGGCCAGGACGGTCGCGGCCAGGGAGGCCAGCTGGACGAAGGACGGCAGCAGGAAGTTCTGCCCGTCGCCGGTGAAGCCCATCTCCTCGAAGATCTGCGGGCTGTAGTACGTCACGGCGTTGATACCGGTGATCTGGCAGAAGAAGCCGAGGCCGATGACGAAGAGCGTGGCGCGGGCGTACGGCTTGCGCAGCAGCGAGCGCAGTGAACCGCCGCTCTCCTCGGCCAGCGCGGCACGCACCGCCTCGGTCTCCGCCCGCGGGTCCACGTCGGGGTCGGTCAGCGCCATGACCTCGACGGCCTTTTCCGTGCGCCCCTTGAGGACGTACCAGCGCGGTGTGTCGGGCAGCCGGAACAGCGGGATCAGCACGAGCGCGGCCGGGATGGCGGACAGGCCGAGCATCAGCCGCCAGTGGCCGCCGCCGGACAGGCCCCAGTTCACGAAGTACGTCAGGGCGATGCCCGCGACCGTGGCGACCTGGTACGCGGCCACGGACGCGCCGCGTGTACGGGCCGGGGTGGACTCGGCGATGTACAGCGGGGCCGCCACGATCGAGATGCCGATGGCGATGCCGAGCAGGAAGCGCACCACGTCCAGAATCACGACGTTCGGCGCGAGGGCGGACAGTGCCACGAAGACGGTGTAGGACCCGGCGACGATCAGCATGGCGGCCTTGCGGCCCAGCGCGTCCGCCAGTTTGCCGCCGAGCAGCGCGCCCACGATCGAACCGAACACCAGGATGCTGTTTACCAGGCCCTTTTCGGTGTCGGTGAGGTGGAAGTCCTTGCTCAGGAACACCAGGGCGCCGGAGATGCTGCCGGTGTCGTAGCCGTAGATCACGCCGACGACGGCGCCGGTGAGGGCGAAGAGCCGGCCGGTGCGGCGGGGCGGCGGGCCGGGCGGCGGCGATGACGGTGGCTGCGTGGAGCGCGTTGCAACGGACATGGGAAGTCCTTTGTGACGACTGTCGGCGGAACGGCCTTGCTGCGTGACGATCACTGCGACAGCCACCGGTGGGCGGCCGGGACCGGACGCACCGCCCGGTGCCAGCACTGGCTGCACTGCCTGACGGCCGCCGCCCCACTGCGGCTGCATGAGTGATCCTGCGAGTATTCGGCTCCTTTCATGCATGTGTCAACAGTCACCTGAGGCGACCAGGTGTTCGCCACAGTTCCTGCAGGTAGCGCTAGTTCGTGCAGCATCCCTTCCCACCCTGCCCGGATGTCCCACCCTTACGAGGGATGGATTACGACACAGGGCGTGCGTAGAGTTGTTCGTAAGCAAGCATGATGTTGCAAGTTCACGCAGACAGCAGCTGGAGGGTGTCGTGGGCGGGACCTCGTACATGGAGCAGGAGCTGCGCAGCCAGCCCGGGACGTGGCGGGAGGCCGCGAGGATCGGCGGCGCCGACGGCCCGCTGCCCGGGGCGGGCCGGCGCGTCGCGGTGGTGGGCTGCGGCACCTCGTGGTTCATGGCGCAGGCGTACGCGGCCCTGCGCGAGGGCGCCGGGCTCGGCGTGACGGACGCATTCGCCGCCTCGGAGGCGTTCCTCGGCGCCGACCGCGGTTACGACACCGTCCTGGCGATCACGCGTTCCGGGACCACGACGGAGGTGCTGCGCGTCCTGGAGGAGGTCAAGGGGCGCATTCCGACCGTGACGGTGCTCGGCGACCCCGACACCCCCGCCACCGGCCTGTCGGACGCCACCGTCCCGCTGCCCTTCGCCGACGAGCGGTCCGTGGTGCAGACCCGGTTCGCGACAACCGCGCTCGCACTGCTGCGGGCCCACCTCGGCGCGGACCTGACCGACGCGGTGCGCGACGCGGAGGAGGCGCTGACCGCACCCGTGGAGAAGGAGTGGCTGGACGCCGAGCAGTTCTCCTTCCTGGGCACGGGCTGGACGTACGGCCTGGCCAACGAGGCGGCGCTGAAGATGCGCGAGGCGTCGCAGAGCTGGACGGAGTCCTACCCCGCGATGGAGTACCGCCACGGCCCGATCTCCATAGCGGCCCCGGGCCGCGTCACCTGGGTGTTCGGCGAAATCCCGGAGGGCCTGGAGGCCGACGTCGCCCGCACCGGCGCCCGCTTCGTCCACCACGACCGCGACCCGCTGGCCGACCTCGTCCTGGTCCAGCGCATCGCCCTGGCACGGGCCCGGGCCCGCGGCCTGGACCCGGACAACCCGCGGAGCCTGACGCGGTCGGTGATGCTCACGGCCGGGGAGGGGGCAACCGGGTAGGGGCGGGTTCCCCTCCCCCGCCTCTTCCCCCAACCACCCCGCCCCGCAAGGGAGTCAGGTTCCATGTCGCTTGTTCCTACCTCTTCCATCGTCACCGCCGCGCGTGAGGCGCGGGCCGGTGCGGCGGCGTTCAACGTCATCCATCTGGAGACCGCCGAAGCGCTCGTCGCGGCTGCCGAGCGCACCGGGCTCCCGGTCATCCTGGGGATCAGCGAGAACTGCATCCGCTACCACGGCAGCCTGCTGCCCATCGTCCGGGCCACGCTCGCACTCGCCGAGGCGTCCAGTGCCCGGGTCGCCGTGCACCTGGACCACATCACCGAAGCGGAGCTGGTGCGTGCGGGCGTCGAGGCCGGGGTGCGGTCGGTGATGGTGGACGCGTCGGCGCTGCCGTACGAGCAGAACGTCGCCGCCACGGCGGAGCTGACCGCCTGGTGCCACGAGCGTGGCGCCTACGTCGAGGCCGAGCTGGGCGAGGTCGGCGGCAAGGACGGTGTGCACGCGCCCGGCGCCCGTACGGACCCCGACGAGGCGCTGGCGTTCGTCCGGGCGACCGGGGTGGACGCGCTGGCGGTCGCCGTCGGCTCGTCCCACGCGATGCACGAGCGCACCGCCGTCCTGGACAAGGAGCTGATCGCCGCGCTGGCCGCGAAGCTGCCGGTGCCGCTGGTGCTGCACGGCTCCTCCGGCGTGCCGGACGACGAGCTGCGCCGGGCCATCGCGGCCGGCATGACGAAGATCAATATCTCCACCCATCTGGTCTCCGTCTTCACCCGCAGCATCCGGGACACCCTGGACGCGGACCCGGCCCTCGTCGACTCGCGGAAGTACGTGAAGCCGGCCAGGGAAGCGGTCACCCGGGAAGCCGCGCGGCTGCTGGCCGTACTCGGCGCCCCGGCCGCGGTCCCGGGCCAGTCGACCGCCGCGGAGGCGCCTGTGCAGGGGTGAGGGAATGCGGGGCGCGGGGAGCACTGCCGCGGACCGGCGCGAAGGGCTGTGAACCGGAGCGAAGGGCCGCGAACCGGCGCGAACCGATGTGGAGGTGTGCGCAGGCACTCAGGGGCGTGCGCCGGTCGTGCGGAAGGGAGCGGAGCGGCGGCAGGCATGGCGCCCCCTCCGGCATATGACGCGAAAACGCTTGCGTACCCTCGCACCACGGGTGGGCGCGGCTCCCGCCCGCCCTTCGCCCCGGCCGTTCGTCGGGCTCCCCGATATCACGCAGGCCGCCGGAAAGGACTTAGGCTCGCGCCATGAACCGCCATGAACGGATGAACGCCCTCCTGGAGCTGCTCGGCGAACGCGGCCGGGTGGAGGTCGAGGAGGCCGCGACCCAGCTGGAGGTGTCCGCCGCGACCATGCGGCGCGACATGGACGCGCTGGCCGACCAGCAGCTGCTGACCCGTACCCGGGGCGGCGCGGTGCTCAGCTCGGTGGCGTACGACCTGCCCATCCGTTACAAGCGGGCGCACCGCGCCGACGAGAAGGAGGCGGTGGCGCAGGCGGCGGCGAAGCTGGTCGAGCGCGGCGACGTGGTCGGCCTGAGCGGCGGCACCACGACCACGGAGATCGCCCGGGTGCTGGCCACCCGGCCGGACTTCGCCGAGGCCGGGCCGCAGCCGCACCTGACCATCGTCACCAACTCGCTGAACATCGCCAACGAACTCGCCGTACGCCCGCAGATCAAGATCGTGCTGACCGGCGGCGTGGCGCACTCCCGGTCGTTCGAACTGGTCGGCCCGTTCAGCGAGCTGGTCCTCCAGCAGATCTCCGTGGACATCGCCTTCATCGGCGCCAACGGGATGGACCCGGTGATGGGCGCGACCGTGCACGACGAGGCGGAGGCCCGGGTCAACCGCCTGATGGCCGAACGGGCCCGGCGTGCCGTGGTGGTGGCGGACTCCTCGAAGATCGGCGCGCGCTGCTTCGCCCGGGTCGGCGCCGCGGACGTCTTCGACACCCTCATCACGGACAGCGGCGCGAAGGAGTCCGTCCGGCGGGAGTTCGGCGAGCGGGGCCTGCGCGTGGTCGCCGCCCGGACAACCACCGCGGACGACTGAGTTCCCCTCTGAGTTCCCCTCCGGCCGCTGCCACGATGGCCGGATGGACGCCAAGGAACAGGTACCCGCACCCAAACCCACCCCCGCACCCACCCCCGCGCCCGCACCCGCACCCGCACCCGCACCCCGAACCGTTCCCGCGAAGGCAGCAGCGCCGCGTGCAGTGCGCCGGCTCGATCTCGGCTACTTCGTCCGTCCCGCATCGGAGACCGGAGGCCCGGAACCGCGGGTGGAACCGGCGCTCGCCTATCTGGTGCGGCACGAGGCCGGGCTGCTGCTGTTCGATACGGGTATCGGCATGGCCGATCCGGAAACCGAGGCGCACTACCGGCCGCGGCGCAGGCCCCTGGAAGCGGCGCTGGCCGCGGCCGGGCACCGGCTCGCGGACGTCTCCCTGGTGGTCAACTGCCATCTGCACTTCGACCACTGCGGCGGCAATCCGCTGCTGGCCGGGAAACCCGTCCTCGTACAGGCGACGGAGCTGGAACTGGCCCGCCGGAGCGGGTACACGGTGGACGCGCTGGTCGACTTCCCGGGTGTCGTGTACGAGGAACTGCACGGTGAGGCCGAGGTGTGGCCCGGCGTGCACATCGTCCCGACGCCGGGCCATACCGCGGGGCACCAGTCGTTGGCCGTACGGCAGCCGGACGGCACCGTCGTCCTGGCGGGCCAGGCGCACGATTTCGCCTCGGAGTTCGCGTCGGACCAGCTGGCCCGGCAGGCCGCCCTCGACGGTGCCGGCGCCCCGCTGCCCGGGCACCCGGCGTGGCTGGAACGGCTCAACGCGTTCGACCCGCGGCGGGTGTTGTTCGCCCACGACTGTTCGGTGTGGGAACCGGCTCGATAGGCGGGCCGACAGCGGCAGGCCGCGAAGCCTGTTTCCCGCGGGGACAGAGCGCCCGAAAAGGCTTATGTCCTGCCGTTGTTGGGGAAACTGCTGGTGAGGCCGGCGGAAATCCGGGGATGGGCGGTGCGTCCCAGCCGTGGGCAGGTGCGTCCCACCCATGGGCAGGCGCGTGTCAGCCATGAGCAGGTGCGTGCCGACGAGACCGTGACCGACGGAATCGCCGTGCATCGCGTCCGCCACACGTCGGTGTTCCGTCCGCGAATCCGCCCCGCTTTTCGGTGGTGCGCAGCCGTCCCGCCTGCCCATTTCACATTGCTGCGGGTGCCGACGCCGTCCCGACGGCAGTCCGTCCCCGCTCACCGGGCTCACAGGCCTGACAAGAAAAGGAACCATCATGGCCAAGAAGGAACCGACCGCCGTCCCGCGGTCACCCGCTGCCGTCACCCACGAGAAACTCCTCAAAGCGATCGCCGGCGAAGCCACCGCCCTCCGCAAGGGCAAGCGGAAAGGGCGGTCCAGCAAGGCGCTGAAAAACCTCTCCCGTGCGTACGCTCTGGTCACCGCCGAGGGTGCCCATCACGACGTCGGTGTGCCCGCCGCCACCGGCAAGAGCCGCGGCAGGACTTTCCTTCCGTCGATGCGCACCGTCTTCCTGGTGAAGCGGGCGGGCGGCAAGAAGGGCAAGCGGGACGGTGCGGCCGACGGGTGACGGGCGCCGGGTGACGGCCGATGGGTGACGCGATGCCCTCTCACCAGGTGCTGTCGCCCCGCAGAACCGCGTCCGCTCCGCCGTCGAGGAAGACGACCTGCCCGGTGACGTGCGTGTTCTCGGGTGATGTCAGCCAGGTCAGCAGCGCCGCGGCCTGCTCCGGACGGGCGTGTCCGTGCAGCGGCATCGGCACGCCGGCGTTCACCATCCGGCGGGTGTCCGGGTCGGCGAGCATGGGCGCGGTCATCGGCGTGACGACGGTGCCGGGGGCCACGGCGTTGAGCGGGATGCCGACGCCCGCCCAGTCGCCGGTCGGTGCGGTACGGCGGATCCAGCGCGCGATGGCGGCCTTGGACGAGCCGTAGACGAGGTGGCTCTCGCCGCGGTCGACGGCCGCCTGCGCCGCGGCGACCGCCGCCGGTTCGTCACCGGCCAGCGCGGCGTCGACGATGGCGCTGTCGTACGGGTGCACCGACGCGATCGAGGAGACCACGACCGCGCGCGGGTCGGTGCCGGCGGTGAGCAGCGGGCGCAGCCCTTCCAGGGTGGCCACCGCGCCGAAGTGGTTCACCTTGACGGTCAGCGGGTCGAAGGCGGCGGTACCGGCGCAGGCGATCACCGCGTCCAGTCGGCCGCCGGTCAGTTCCCGGGCCCGTACGGCCAGTTCCGTACGGCCTTCGGCGGTGGCGAGGTCCGCTTCGATGTCGGCGTCCTTGAGGTCGGCGCCGATCACGGTGTGGCCCTGCGCGCGGAGACGGGCGGCGGTGGCCTCGCCTATGCCGGAGGCCGCTCCGGTCACGAGGTAGGTACGGGACGGCATGGTGTGCTCCTCGGTCGATGCTGGCCGCGCCAACATACCCGCGGGTTCCGAACGCCCCGCACGCCACCTCGGCCTGGCCCGTACGTACGCCCGTAGCGCACGCCCACCAGCCCGTCAGCGCCTCTCACCCCGCCCCGTAAACCCCCTCCGCCGCCCTCGCACCGGCCACCAGCCCCCGCACGGCCTCCCCCACCTCGCCCGGGCTCCAGCGGGCCCCTTTGTCGGCGGTGGGGCCGGGGCGCCAGCCCTCCATGACCGTGATCCGGCCGCCTTCCGCGGAGAAGATGCGGCCGGTGACGCCTTCGGAGGCGGCTGAGCCGAGCCAGACGACGAGCGGGGAGACGTTCTCGGGGGCCATGGCGTCGAACGTGCCGTCCGTCGGCGCGGCCATGGTCTCGGCGAAGGTCCGCTCGGTCATCCGTGTGCGGGCGGCTGGCGCGATGGCGTTGACCTGGACCCCGTACCGGCTCAGCTCGGCGGCGGCCACGAGGGTGAGGCCGAGGACGCCGGCCTTGGCGGCGGAGTAGTTCGCCTGGCCGACGCTGCCCGCGAGGCCCGCGCCGGAGCTGGTGTTGACGACGCGCGCCCGCGGCGGGCGGCCCGCCTTCGCCTCCGCGCGCCAGTGCGCTGCCGCGTGCCGGAGCGGCAGGAAGTGGCCCTTGAGGTGGACGCGCAGCACGGCGTCCCACTCGTCCTCGGTGAGGTTCACCAGCATCCGGTCGCGGACGAAGCCCGCGTTGTTGACCAGGGTGTCCAGGCGCCCGAATGTGCCGAGCGCGGTGGCCACGAGCGAGGCGGCGCCCGCGGGCGTGGCGATGTCCCCGTCGTGGGCGACCGCCTCGCCGCCCGCCGCGCGGATCTCCGCGGCGACCTCCTCGGCGGGTCCGCCCGCTTCCGCCGCCGGGCTGCCGTCCGGCCGTACGCCCAGGTCGTTGACGACGACGCGCGCCCCCTCGGCGGCGAACGCCAGCGCGTGGGCGCGCCCGAGGCCGCGGCCCGCCCCGGTGACGGCGACCACGCGCCCGGCGCACAGCCCCGCACCGGCCGCTTCCTTGCGCGCGTTCTCAGCCATCTGCGTCCTCCGGGTCGGTGGTTGCGGGCGTACGGAACGAAGGCGGACCGCTCGGCGCGCCGGCAGCGGCGTCCAGGAACGCCGGCCGCTCGCCTCCGCCGTGGACGGCGAGGCTGGCGCCGGTCACGTACCCGCACCGGTCCCCCGCCAGGAAGGCGCAGACCTCGCCGACCTCGTCGGGGGTCGCGAGGCGGCCGAGCGGGACGGTGCGGCCGACGGCGGCGACGCCCGCCGCGTCGCCGTAGTGCAGGTGGGAGCGTTCGGTGTGCACCATGCCGACGACGAGCGTGTTGACGCGGATGTGCGGCGCCCATTCGACGGCCAGGGTGCGGGCGAGATTTTCCAGGCCCGCCTTGGCAGCTCCGTAGGCGGCGGTGCCGGGCGAGGGGCGGGTGCCGCTGACGCTGCCGACCATGATGATGGAACCGCCGGTCCGCTGGTCCACCATGACGGCGCGGGCGGCGAGGGACGCGGTCAGCGGTGCGACGAGGTTCAGCTCGATGACCCGGGCGGCCTGCTGCGGCGTGGAGTCGGCGAGGAGCCGGTAGGGGGTGCCGCCCGCGTTGTTGACGAGGATGTCGAGACTGCCGTACCGGTCCCGTACGCGGGCGAAGCAGGCGGTGACCGCGTCGGCGTCGCGCACGTCCACCTGCTCGAAGACGGCGGCGCGCCCGTCCGCCCCGGCGACCGGCCGGTCCGGCGGGCGGCGCGCGGCGGCGACGACCGTGGCGCCCGCCGCGAGCAGGGCCCTGGCGATGCCGGCGCCGACGCCGCGCGTGCCGCCGGTGACGACCGCGACGCGCCCCGACAGGTCGATGCCGATCGCCAAAAGGCCACCTCCGCCCTCCCGTTGCGGGCGCCGCGCTGCTACCTTCTCAGACACCCGGCACCTAACAAACGTTTGGTGGAAAGGTAGCTGATCCGCCCATGGGTGTCTCCACCGCCGTCACGCTGTCCCGCCCCGGGGACGGCATCGCACTCGTCACCGTCGACCGGCCGCCGGTCAACGCCCTGCCCGTACAAGGGTGGTTCGACCTCGCCGACGCGGTACGGGCGGCGGGCCGCGACCCCGGCATCCGCTGTGTGGTGCTCGCCGCCGCCGGGCGCGGGTTCAACGCGGGGGTGGACATCAAGGAGTTGCGGAGGACACCGGGGTTCGGCGCGCTGCTCGGCGTCAACCGCGGGTGCCACGCGGCGTTCGGGGCCGTGTACGACTGCGAGGTGCCGGTCGTCGCCGCGGTGCAGGGCCACTGCCTGGGCGGCGGGATCGGGCTGGTCGGCAACGCGGACGCGATCGTGGCGAGCGAGGACGCGACGTTCGGCCTGCCGGAGCTGGACCGTGGCGCGCTCGGCGCGGCCACCCACCTCGCCCGGCTGGTCCCGCCGCACCTGATGCGCACCCTCTACTACACCTCGCGCACCGTGACCGCCGCCGAACTCCACCGGCACGGCTCGGTGTGGGAGGTGGTGCCGCGCGAGGCGCTGCTGGCGGCGGCGCTTGCGCTGGCCGGGGAGATCGCTGCCAAGGACGGGTATCTGCTGCGGCTGGCCAAGGCCGCCATCAACGGCATCGACCCCGTCGACGTACACCGCAGCTACCGCTTCGAGCAGGGCTTCACCTTCGAGGCCGGCCTCAGCGGGGTGGCGGACCGGCTCCGGGACGCGTTCGGGAACGGGACGCCGCGACCCGCGGACCAGCCGGGCACAGCAGGAACCAACACGCCTGAGGAGGGAGCGGGTTGAGCGACAAGACCATGACCGCCGACGGCGTCGTGGCGCGGCTGGCGAGCGGCATGACCATCGGCATCGGCGGCTGGGGCTCGCGCCGGAAGCCGATGGCTCTCGTACGGGCCCTGCTGCGCTCCCCGCTGACGGACCTCACGATCGTCTCCTGCGGCGGCCCGGACGTCGGCCTGCTGGCTGCCGCCGGGAGAATACGGCGGCTGGTCACGCCCTTCGTCACCCTGGACTCCGTCCCGCTGGAGCCGCATTTCCGCGCGGCACGCGAGCGCGGCGCCTTCGCGCTGACCGAGCTGGACGAGGCGATGTTCATGTGGGGGCTGACCGCGGCCGGCCAGCGGCTGCCCTTCCTGCCGGTACGGGCCGGCCCGGGGTCCGACGTCATGCGGGTCAACCCCCACATCCGTACGGTGACTTCGCCGTACGCGGACGGCGAGGAGCTGGCCGCCGTACCCGCGCTGCGGCTGGACGCTGCCCTGGTGCACCTCAACCGGGCGGACGCGCGCGGCAACGGCCAGTACCTGGGGCCCGACCCGTACTTCGACGACCTCTTCTGCGAGGCGGCGGACGCGGCGTACGTCTCGTGCGAGCGGATCGTGGACGGCGCGGAGCTGAGCCGGGCGGGCGGCCCGCAGACGCTGCTGGTCAGCCGGATGTTCGTCAGCGGTGTCGTCGAGGCGCCGCACGGCGCGCACTTCACCTCGTGCGCGCCGGACTACGGGCGGGACGAGGCGTTCCAGCGGGCCTACGTACGAGCGGCGGCGGAGCCGGACGCCTGGGCCGCGTTCGCGAAGCGCTTCCTGTCGGGCGACGAGGACGACTACCGCGCCGCGGTCGCCGCCTTCGCCGAGGAGACCGCCGGGGAGCACGCATGACAGCCGGGGAGCGCACATGACAGCCGAGGCCGGACCCATGACCGTCACCCGCGCCGAGTACTGCGTGGTCGCGTGTGCCGAGGCGTGGCGCGGCGCGGGCGAGGTGCTCGCCTCCCCCATGGGCACCGTCCCCGCCCTCGGCGCCCGCCTGGCGAAGCTCACCTTCTCCCCGGACCTCCTGCTGACGGACGGCGAGGCGCTGCTCGTCGGCGACGCGCCGGAGCCGGGGAACGGAGCGGCGGTGGCGGAGGGCTGGCTCCCGTACCGCCGCCATCTGGCGCTGGTCGCCACCGGCCGCCGGCACGTCATGATGGGCGCGAGCCAGATCGACCGGTACGGCAACCAGAACATCTCCTGCGTCGGGGACTGGGCGCGCCCCTCCCGGCAGTTGCTCGGAGTGCGCGGCGCGCCCGTCAACACGCTCAACAACCCGACCAGTTACTGGGTGCCCCGGCACTCGCCCCGGACCTTCGTCGCGCGGGTGGACATGGTCTGCGGCGTCGGGTACGACCGGGCCGCGGCGGCCGGGCCGTCCGCCACCCGCTATCACGACGTGCGGGAGGTCGTCAGCAATCTCGGCGTCTTCGACTTCGACACGCCGGACCGCACCATGCGGATCCGGTCGCTGCACCCCGGCGTACGGCCGGCGGACGTACGGGAGGCGACCGGATTCCCCCTGCGCGGGGCGGACGGCGGGGTGCCCGAGACACGCGCGCCGGACCCTGCCGAGCTGCGGCTGCTCCGCGAGGTGCTCGATCCGGGCGGGCTGCGCGACCGGGAGGTGCCGCCGTGCGGCCCCTGACCACCGCGCTCACCGAGCTGACCGGCGTCCGGTACCCGATCGTGCAGACCGGCATGGGCTGGGTCGCCGGGCCGCGCCTGGTCTCCGCCACCGCCGAGGCCGGGGCGCTCGGCATCCTCGCCTCCGCCACCATGTCCGCGGAGCGGCTGCGGGCCGCGGTCCGCGAGGTGGCCGCCCGTACGGACCGGCCGTTCGGCGTCAACCTGCGGGCGGACGCCGGGGACGCGGCGGAGCGGGTGCGGATCATCGTCGAGGAGGGCGTACGGGTGGCCTCGTTCGCCCTGGCGCCCTCGCGGGAGCTGATCGCCCGGCTGAAGGACGCGGGCGTGGTCGTCATCCCGACGGTGGGGGCGCGGCGGCACGCGGAGAAGGTCGCCGCGTGGGGCGCGGACGCGGTGGTCGTCCAGGGGGCCGAGGGCGGCGGGCACACCGGCGAGGTGGCCACCACCGTGCTGCTGCCGCAGGTCGTGGACGCGGTGGACATCCCCGTGGTGGCGGCCGGCGGCTTCCACGACGGGCGGGGGCTGGTGGCCGCGCTGGCCTTCGGGGCCGCGGGCGTGGCCATGGGCACGCGTTTCCTGCTCACCTCCGACAGCACCGTCCCGGCCGCGGTCAAGGCGCGCTATCTGGCCGCCTCGGTCCGGGACGTGACCGTGACGCGCAAGGTGGACGGGCTGCCGCACCGGATGCTGCGGACGGACCTGGTCGCCGCCCTCGAACGGTCCGGGCGTCCGGCGGCCCTGCTGCGGTCCGTGCGGCACGCGGCGGCGTTCCGGAAGCAGACGGGCACGGGCTGGGCCCGTATGGTGCGCGACGGGCTGGCCATGAAGCGCGGCGCGGAGCTGACCTGGGGCCAGGTGCTGCTGGCCGCGAACACGCCGATGATGCTGCGGGCCGGCCTGGTGGAGGGCCGTACGGACGCCGGGGTGCTGGCGTCCGGTCAGGTGGCGGGGCTCATCGGCGACCTGCCGTCGTGCGCGGAACTGGTCGACCGCGTCATGGCCGAGGCGGCGGCGACGCTGGCCCGGCTGGGGGCCGGCCACCCGGCCTGAGCAGGGCGCCACGCCGGGGGCGGGCCACCCGGCGCCGATCGGGCCGCCGCCCGGACCCGTACCGTCCGGCCGGCGACCGGCCACCCGGCTCGAACGCATGCCCCGAATATCGAACGGGACTCCGGCGGACTACGGTGGGGACCGACCAGAGAGGTTGCCCGTGGTGCCATCGCGGGCGCAGGTTTCCATCGGGGGAGATCAGATGCGCAAGTTTCTCGCCACAGCCGTCGCGGTGACGGCGCTCAGCTCGACGCTCGGTCTGGCCACCGCGTCGCAGGCCGCCGCGGCCCCGCGGGCGCCGCAGTGCGCCAAGGTGCTGAAGTACTTCACCAAGGACCACCAGCGGGTGGTCCGCCTGAAGAACCTCTGCAAGCAGCGCCCGGCCTGCTACACGATCGTCGTACCGACCCGGCCCGCCGTGAACGGACGCCTCGCCAAGGCACAGACGAAGGACGTCCGGTACGGCACGGACCGGGGCCCGCGCGCCCTGTACGTGAAGAACCGGGCCTGCTGACGCGGGCGCGCCGCCGGGCCGGGGCCGCGGTCCCGGCCCGGTTTCACAGCCGTTCGACCACCGTCACATTGGCCTGCCCGCCGCCTTCGCACATCGTCTGGAGGCCGTAGCGCCCGCCGGTGCGCTCCAGCTCGTGCAGCAGCGTCGCCATGAGTCTGCACCCGGTCGCGCCGAGCGGGTGGCCGAGCGCGATGGCGCCGCCGTTGACGTTGACCCGGGCGGGGTCGGCGCCGGTCTCCTTCAGCCAGGCCAGCACCACCGGCGCGAACGCCTCGTTGATCTCCACGAGGTCGATGGCGTCGATGCGCAGCCCGGTCTTCTTCAGGGCGTGCGCGGTGGCCGGGATCGGCGCGGTCAGCATCCGGATCGGGTCCTCGCCGCGGACGGACAGGTGGTGGACGCGGGCCCGCGGCGTCAGGCCGTGGTCCCGTACGGCACCTTCGCTCGCCAGCAGCAGGGCCGCCGCGCCGTCGGAGACCTGGGAGGAGACGGCGGCGGTGAGCCGCCCGCCGGGCACCACGGGCGGCAGGGCGGCCATCTTCCCGGCGGACGTGTCGCGCCGCGGGCCCTCGTCGGCCGTCATGTCCCCGTACGGGACCAGCTCGCGCGCGAAGCGCCCCTCGTCGAGGGCGCGCACGGCCCGCCGGTGCGAGCCCAGCGCGTACTCCTCCATATCCGTACGGGATATGCCCCACTGCTCAGCGATCAGCTCGGCTCCGTGGAACTGGTTCACGGGCCGGTCGCCGTAGCGGGCGCGCCAGCCCGCGCTGCCGGCGAACGGGCCCTCGGTCAGGCCGAGCGGTTCGGCGGCCCGGCGACTGGCGAAGGCGATGGGCACCATCGACATGTTCTGGGTGCCGCCCGCGACCACCAGGTCCTGGGTGCCGGAGAGCACGCCCTGCGCGGCGAAGTGGACGGCCTGCTGGGAGGAGCCGCACTGCCGGTCGACGGTGACGCCCGGCACCTCCTCGGGCAGCCCGGCCGCCAGCCAGCTGGTCCGGGCGATGTCCCCGGCCTGCGGGCCGACGGCGTCCAGGCAGCCGAAGACCACGTCGTCCACGGCGGCCGGGTCCACGCCCGTGCGTGCCATCAGCGCCTTCAGCACGTGGGCGCCGAGGTCGGCCGGATGCGCGGCGGCGAGCCCGCCGCCGCGCTTGCCGACGGGGGTGCGCAGCGCGTCGATGATGTAGGCCTCGGCCATGCGGGCTCCTCGGTCGTCGGGGCGTGCGCGGTGCTTCTTGAAGGGGCGCTGTGCGGTCAGTCCCGTACGGCGATGCCGTCCAGCACCATCGACAGGTACTGGCGGGCGATCTCCTCCGGGCCGTGGTGGCCGCCCGGCCGGTACCAGCTCGCGGCGACCCAGACGGTGTCGCGGACGAACCGGTAGGTGAGCCGGGCGTCCAGCTCGGGGCGGAAGACGCCCTCGGCGACGCCGCGTTCCAGCGTGCCGAGCCACGCCTTCTCGAATCTGCGCTGTGAGTCGGCGAGGTAGCCGAAGCGCGGGCGGGCGGCCAGCTGCCGGGACTCGTTCTGGTAGATGGCGACGGCGGCGCGGTGCCGGTCGATCTCCCGGAAGGACTCGGTGACCAGCGCCTCGATGGTCTCCCGGGGGCCGAGACCGGCCGCGAGCACCGCGTCGTAGCCGGCCCACAGCTCGTCCAGGAACGTGCTGAGGATCTCGTCCAGCATCGATTCCTTGGAATCGAAGTGGTAGTAGAGGCTGCCCGCGAGCAGCCCGGCCTCCTCCGCGATACGGCGTACGGTGGTGGCGCTGTAGCCGTGCGCGGCGAACACCTCGGCCGCGGCGGCGAGCAGTTCGCGACGGCGGGCGGGCGAGGGGGTCACGGCGGGCTTCTTCTGGGACTTGCCGCCGGTCTTCCGGGGCTTGCTGTCGGTGGGCACCGGGCCATTGTCGCTCCCCCGCTCACGCGCGCTGGCTGCTGACCGGGACCGTCTCGCCGGTCATGTACGAGGCGTAGTCGCTGGCCAGGAAGACGATGACGTTGGCGACCTCCCACGGCTCGGCGGAGCGCCCGAACGCCTCCCGGGCGGCGAGCCCGGCCAGCAGCTCCTCGTCGGCGACCTTCGCCAGGTGCGGGTGGACGGCCAGGCTGGGCGAGACGGCGTTGACCCGCACCCCGTACGCGGCGGCCTCGACGGCGGCGCAGCGGGTCAGCGCCATCACCCCGGCCTTGGCGGCGGCGTAGTGCGCCTGGCCGCGCTGGGCCCGCCAGCCGACGACGGAGGCATTGTTGACGATCACTCCGCCCTGCCCCGCGGCCCGCATTCTGCGCAGTGCGGCGCGGGTGCAGCGGAAGGTGCCGTTCAGCGTGACGTCCAGGACGGCGGTCCACTGCTCGTCGGTCATCGCCACCAGGTCGGCGCTGCCGCCGAGTCCGGCGTTGTTGACCACCACGTCCAGCCGTCCGTGCCGCCGCTCGACGCCGTCGAAGAGGGCGGTGACCTGGGCCTCGTCGGTGACGTCGCAGGGCAGCGCGGCGACCCGCGCGGCGCCGAACTCGGCGGCGAGCGCCGCCTCGGACTCCTTCAGCCGCCGGGTGTGCGCGTCGGAGAGGACCACGTCCGCGCCCTCCTCCAGGAGCCGGCGGGCGGTGGCGCCGCCGATACCGGTGCCCGCCGCGGCGGTGACGACCGCCGTCCGCCCGTCGAGCAGGCCGTGCCCGCGGACGTACGGGGGTGCCTGCGGTGTCTGCGGTGCCGGGTGCGCCGTCGGAGGCTTCTCGGGCGTCATGGCCGTACGCTAACCTACCTAACACTTGTTAGGGAACGGTCGCGGAGCAGCCGCGGCCCCCGGCAGGAACCACGCCGGAGCCAGCCGCCACCGCAACGGGAGGCCGCTCGTCGATGGATCTCGAACTCGGCCCGGAGGACGAGGAGTTCCGGCAGGAGACGCGGACCTGGCTGGCCTCCCATGTGCCCGCCGAACCGCTGCCCTCCCTGGAGACGGCCAAGGGCTTCGCCGCCCACCGGGAGTGGGAACGCGAGCTGTACGGCGGCCGCTGGTCGGCCGTGACCTGGCCGGAGGAGTACGGCGGGCGCGGCGCGTCGCTGCTGCGGTGGCTGCTGTTCGAGGAGGAGTACTACGCGGCGCGCGCTCCGGGCCGGGTCTCCCAGAACGGCATCAGCCTGCTCGCCCCCACCCTCTTCGCGCACGGTACGGACGAGCAGGTGGCGCGGGTGCTGCCGCCGATGGCGCGCGGGCAGACGATCTGGGCGCAGGCGTGGTCGGAGCCCGGCGCGGGCTCCGACCTCGCCGCGCTGCGCTCGTCCGCCGTACGGACCGACGGCGGCTGGCTGCTGCGCGGGCACAAGACATGGTCCTCCCGGGCCGCCTTCGCGGACCGCGCCTTCGGGCTGTTCCGCAGCCATCCCGGCGCGGACCGGCCGCACCACGGCCTGACGTACCTGATGTTCGACCTGGCCGCGCCGGGCGTGACGGTACGGCCCATCGGCCGCCTCGACGGCAAACCCGCCTTCGCCGAACTCCGCCTGGACGACGTGTTCGTGCCGGACGCGGACGTGATCGGCGAGCCGGGCCAGGGGTGGCAGGTCGCCATGAGCACGGCAGGCAACGAACGCGGGCTGACGCTGCGCAGCCCCGGACGCTTCACGGCCGCCGCCGGCCGGCTCGCCGCCCTGTGGCGGGCCACCGCCGACCCGGCGGACACTGCGCTGCGCGACCGGGTCGCCGACGCGCTCATAGGAGCCCGCGCCTACCAGCTGTCCGCCTACGCAGGCGTCGCACGCCTCACGGAGGGCGGCACCCCGGGCGCCGGGGCCAGCCTCACCAAGGTCTTCTGGTCCGAACTCGACATCGCCCTGCACGAGACCGCGCTCGACCTCCTCGGGCCGCGCGGCGAACTGGCCGACGCCGCACCCGAGGCACCGGACCACGGCAGCTGGGCCGACGGCTGGGTCTTCGCGCTGGCCGGTCCGGTCTACGCCGGTACGAACGAGATCCAGCGCGACATCATCGCCGAGCGGCTGCTGGGCCTGCCGAAGGGACGGCGCTGAGCGGGCCGCGCCGGTGGGAGGAGTGAGGATGCGGTTCCTGCTGGACGCGGAGCAGGCGGAGTTCGGCCGGACCCTCGGCCGCATGCTGGCGGCGGCGGACACCCCGGCGGCCGTACGGGCCTGGGGCGCCGGTGACAGCGGGCCCGGGCGCGCGGCGTGGCGGCGGCTCGCCGGGGCCGGGGTGTTCGGGCTCGCCGTACCGGAGAAGCACGAGGGTGCTGGGCTCCTGCCCATCGAACTGGTCGTGTCTTTCGTGGAGTTGGGGCGGCATGCCGTACCCGGGCCGCTGGCGGAGACGGTCGCGGCGGCGGTCCTGCTGGACCGGCTCGGCGACGCGGACGGCCTGGCCGATACCTGGCTGCCCGCGATCGCGGCCGGGGACGCGATGGTGTCGTACGCGGACCTGTCCCGCGGTCCGTACGCCCTTGATGCGGCGACCGCCGATGTGACGCTCCTCGTCGACGGCGACACGCTGCGGGCCTCCGGCGGGAACGGGCCGGTCCAGCCCTCGGTCGATCCGGTGCGGCGACTGACCCGGTGCGCCGCAGGGGCCGTCCTGGCGAGCGGTCCGGCCGTACGGGCCGCCGCCGCGCAGGCCGCGGACACCGCGCGGCTGCTCACCGCGGCCCAGGCGCTCGGCGTCGGCCGGCGACTGCTGGACGACACCGTGGCGTACGTGAAGCAGCGCACCCAGTTCGGCGTCGCCATCGGCTCGTTCCAGGCGGTGAAGCACCGGCTGGCCGATGTGCTGCTGGCGCTGGAGTTAGCCGAGCCGCTGGTGTACGGGGCGGCGGTGGAGCTGGCAGGGGCATCGCAGGCAGGTGTGGCGGGTTCGGCGGATGCGACGGGCGTCGGCATCGCAATGGCGAAGGTGGCCGCGGGCGAGGCGGCGTACACCGCCGCACGGGCCGCACTCCAGCTGCACGGCGCCCTCGGCTACACCGACGAGCTGGACCTTTCCCTGTGGATCCGCAAGGCGCGGGCCCTGCGTGGCGCCTGGGGAACGCCCGCGGAGTGCCGGGCCCGGATCCTCCCCGGCCCCGCGTCGGCCGGAGCGCAAATATTTCACGAGTAAAACACCTGCTAACCTTTCGGGTATGGGGAAGCATGCCAGGCCCACGGGAAAGCGCGCGGCGGTCACGTCCGGGAGCGGCGGCGCCGTACGCGCCCGCCCGCTGCCCATCAGGAGCACGGTGCTGCTGCGCCGCCCCGTGGACATCTGGCACAAGCCCGCGCTGAGCGCCGTCGTCGCGCTCGGCATCCCCGAGTTCACGCTGCTCGCGCTGGGGCGCCTGGATCTGGTGCTCTACACCTCGGCGGGCGCGATGTGCGCCCTGTACGCGCACGGCCTGCCGTACGCGGCGCGGGCCCGCACCCTGGTGTGGGTGGTGCTCGGCATGGTCGCGAGCCTCGGCGTCGCCCTGTCGGCGGCCTCCCTGACCACCTCCGTACCGCTGCTCGTCCTCCTCGCCTCGCTGGTCGCCGCCGTGCACAAGATGGTGTGCGACGCGACGCGCGTCGGACCGCCCGGAAACCTGATCTTCACCTTCATCTCGGCATCCGCCTTCTTCGTTCCGCAGCGGATCGGGCAGCTGCCCTTCCACCTGGCGCTGGCGCTCGGCGCGGGCGGGCTGGCCTGGCTGGTGTGCATGGCGCCCGCGCTGGTCCGGCCCCGCGGCCCGGAGCGGATCGCGACGGCGCGGGCGCTGGAGGCCGCCGCCGGGCTGCTGCGCTCCGGCCCGGCCGCGGCGGACACCCCCGGCGGGCCGGACCGCGCCCGGCACGCCACCGCGGCCGCCGTGAACGCCGCCTGGCAGACGCTGTTCCAGGTGCCGGGCCGCACCCCTGCCGCGGCAGCCGCCCGCGCCGGGCTGGAGCGGCTGCTCGTACGGGCCGAGTCGGCCCTCGCGGCCCGGGACGCCGATCCGGCGGAGGCCGAGCGTTACTTCCCGGCGCCCGGGGGGGGGGGTGGGGGGGGACCCCCGCTGAGCACGAACGGGCGGCAGGCGTTGTGCCCCCCCCCCCCGCCCCCGGCCGCCCGCGCGGCTTCCCCGCCGTGCTCCGCCGCCTCGCGCCCGGTTCGCCGCTGCTGCCCATCGGCGCGCGGGTCGCCGCGGGCTGTGCGCTGGCGGGCTGGGCCTCGATGGCGGTCGGTGTCGGCCATCCGTACTGGGCCGTGGTCACCGCGGCCTCCATCTACCAGGCCAACACCACCCTCTCGTGGCAGCGGGCCCTCCAGCGCACCCTCGGCAACCTGCTCGGCCTGCTGCTCTTCACCGCGCTGCTGCCGGTGATCCACACCGGCCACCTCGCGATGATCCTGCTGGCGCTCACCTTCCAGTTCTGCGCGGAGGCGAGCATCACCCGCAACTACTGGCTCGGCTCGGTCTGGGTCACCCCGATGGCGCTGCTGCTGACCGAGTTCGCGCGGCAGCTGCCCGCCCGGACGCTGGTCACCGACCGCTGGACCGACACCGTCGTGGGCGCCGCCGTGGGCCTGGCCTGCTGCGTCCTGGTCACCAACCGCCGCGCCGCGGACCGCATCGAGGTCGCGCTCGACCGGGTGGCCGCGGCCGAGGCGGCGGCCCTGCGGCTGCTGGACGGCGACGGCGAGCCGGCCACGGAGGCCGTACAGGACGACGCGCGCGAGACCGGCTGGGCGCGGGACCGGCTCGCCGCGAGCCTGATGGAGCTGCGGGAGGCGGTGGAGGTGTCGGCCGGCGAGTGGTGGCAGCGGGCCGTCCCCGAGGAGCGCGTCACCCTGGCCGAGCAGCGGGGGCACCGCACGCTGGCCCGCCTCGTGCGCCGCCTGTCCGCCCCGGCGCTGGCCGCGTAGCGCGTGGCCGCCGGACCGGGCCGTCCCCCGGCAGCCACCCCCCGGGCCGCGCCGGTGC
>NZ_JOCQ01000052.1 GCF_000720725.1 Streptomyces rimosus subsp. rimosus | reverse complement strand
CGGCTGCCTGCGGGGATGGCCCCCTACACGCCCCCTCCGGTCGGTTGGGCGAGTGCGGGCCGGTGGGGGAGGTTAAAAGAAGCCTGGTGCGCGCCCACCATGTGGTGACGCTCGCGCACGTATAGGCGCAGGGCCGGGGGCGCCTCCGCGTCATGCGTATGCCGCCGCCTGTGTGTTTGTGAAGGACCGCAGCCACGGCGGCGGGAAAGCCGCAAACGGAGCGGCTCGGGGACACGTAGGGGTCTCCCCGCAGGCGACCGAGGCCCCGGATACGAAGAACCACAAGGTCGCGTCCCCGGCAACGTGGGGGTCCCCCCGGCCGGAGGCTGGGGGAGAGTGACCCCTGTGTGGCCCCGAGCCCCACCCACCGGACAGACCGCGCAGGACGCGCACCCCCACCAAGCGTCATGAGGCCGGCCGGGCTCGAACCCATCGTCTGGCCGCCCACACCGATCAGAGCCGAAAGGCTCATGCTCGGCAGCAGACGCCACTGCCCGTAGCGGCTTGAACGCCGCGTACCGGCACGACGCCACGAGACACCTGTCTGGTGCCGCATTGTTCGGGGGGGCCGGGACGGTGGCTTGGATCGGTCTGTGAGTCTTAATCGCTGCCGAGCCTGTTGCTTGGCTGGGTGGCATGACTGATCTTGGACCCGTCGCTTGGCCGCCTGCCCCGATCAGGACCGAGAGGCTCGTACTCCGTGAGCCCGAGGCCCGGGACCGTGCGGCGTTTGTCGAGCTGCTGGCGTCGCCAGAGGTGCACACCTACCTCGGCGGACCCCGCCTGCGTGACGAGCTTGAGCGTGAGGTGCCCGAGGTGCCCGAGCGGTGGCCCGGCAGCTTCGTCGTTGATCTCGATGGGGCGATGATCGGCCAGATCCTGCTCAGAAGAGCACCGGAGCACCGTCGCCCGGCTGCCGCGGGGAAGGTCGATCTCGGTCACGCCGTCCAGTTGAACTCGTGCTCGACAGTGCGGATCCACAAGTCGACTGCATTGCTGGGACGGTCCTCAGGAGAGCTTGTAGTAGCTGTCTCCATTCGGGAGAACGGTGTGAGTGCGGAAGGGGTGCCAGGCACGAAGTGGCGGTGCGCGTGAGTGCCTCGCCAGCTCGGTGGGATGGATCGAAGGCGTCGGCATGGCGTTGCTGTGCGCGCTTGCCTGCGGCGAAAGGTCACTCTGCAAGACGAAAGGCCAGACGAAGGATGAAGCTGCAAAGCACCTTTTGATCGCTCACAGCGAACGCCGCTCTCCCGGGGAACATCCCACGGCTCACACGCATTGAGTGGGTACTACTCAACTTGCCTGCCGAAGGGGAGATCATGGCTTCGACGTCCACTTCGCTCACCTTGCCCGTGCTGCCTCTCGACGACGAGGTCGTCCTGCCCGGCATGGTGGTGCCGCTGGACCTTTCCGAGGCGGATGTACGGGCCGCGGTGGAGGCCGCGCAGGCCGCTGCCGCTCCGGGTAACAAACCACGGGTGCTGCTTGTGCCGCGGATCGACGGTGCGTACGCGGCGTTCGGTGTGCTCGGGCGCGTCGAGCAGGTCGGGCGGTTGTCCGACGGCGATCCCGGGGCGCTCATCCGCGGCCTCGGCCGCGTGAAGATCGGTGCGGGGACGACCGGCCCCGGCGCCGCCCTGTGGGTGGAGGGTGCGACCGTCGACGAGACGGTGCCCGACCCCCTGCCCGGTGCCGTCACCGAGCTGGTCAAGGAGTACAAGGCCCTGGCCACCGACTGGCTCAAGAAGCGCGGCGCCTGGCAGGTCGTGGACCGTGTCCAGCAGATCGAGGACGTTTCGCAGCTGGCGGACAACTCCGGTTACTCGCCGTTCCTGAGCACCGAGCAGAAGGTGCGGCTGCTGGAGACCACCGACCCGGTGGCCCGCCTGAAGCAGGCCACTGAGGCGCTGCGTGAGCACCTCGCCGAGCAGGACGTGGCGGAGTCCATCGCCAAGGACGTCCAGGAGGGCGTCGACAAGCAGCAGCGCGAGTTCCTGCTGCGCCGCCAGCTGGAGGCCGTGCGCAAGGAGCTGGCCGAGCTGAACGGCGACCCGGAGGACGAGGGCGAGGACTATTGTGCCCGCGTCGAGGCCGCCCAGCTGCCCGAGGAGGTCCGCAAGGCGGCGCTCAAGGAGGTCGACAAGCTGGAGCGGTCCAGCGACCAGAGCCCGGAGGGCAGCTGGATCAGGACCTGGCTGGACACGGTGCTGGAGCTGCCGTGGAACGAGCGTACGGAGGACGCGTACGACATCCCGGACGCCAAGGAGGTCCTGGACGCCGACCACGCCGGTCTGGAGGACGTCAAGGAGCGCATCACCGAGTACCTGGCGGTGCGCAAGCGGCGCGCGGACCGCGGCCTGGGCCTGGTGGGCGGGCGCCGCGGGGGCGCCGTGCTGGCGCTGGTCGGGCCGCCCGGCGTCGGCAAGACGTCGCTGGGTGAGTCCGTGGCCCGTGCGATGGGCCGCAAGTTCGTGCGGGTCGCGCTCGGCGGCGTACGGGACGAGGCGGAGATCCGGGGGCACCGGCGTACGTACGTCGGCGCGCTGCCCGGCCGTATCGTGCGCGCCGTCAAGGAGGCCGGTTCGATGAACCCGGTCGTCCTGCTGGACGAGATCGACAAGGTCGGCTCGGACTTCCGGGGCGACCCGGCCGCCGCCCTCCTCGAAGTCCTCGACCCGGCGCAGAACCACACCTTCCGGGATCATTACCTGGAGGTCGAACTCGACCTGAGCGACGTGGTCTTCCTGGCCACCGCCAACGTCCTGGAGGCCATACCGGAGCCGCTGCTCGACCGTATGGAGCTGGTCCGGCTGGACGGCTACACCCAGGACGAGAAGGTCGTCATCGCCCGTGACCACCTGCTGCCCCGCCAGCTGGAGCGGGCCGGGCTGGAGTCCGGCGAGGTCACGCTCACGGACGAGGCGCTGCACAAGCTGGCCGGCGAGTACACCCGCGAGGCGGGCGTACGGAACCTGGAGCGGGCCGTCGGGCGGCTGCTGCGCAAGGTCGCGGCCCAGAGCGAGCTGGGCGAGCGCGAGCTGCCGTTCACGGTGGGCGTGGACGAGCTGCGCCCGCTGATCGGGCGGCCGCATCACACGCCGGAGTCGGCGCAGGACCCGGCCGAGCGGCGCACATCCGTGCCCGGCGTGGTCACCGGCCTCGCGGTCACCGGCGCGGGCGGCGACGTGCTGTACGTGGAGGCCTCGCTCGCCGACCCGGAGAGCGGCGCATCCGGCCTCCAGCTCACCGGCCAGCTGGGCGACGTGATGAAGGAGTCCGCGCACATCGCGCTGTCCTTCCTGCGCTCGCACGGCGCGGAACTGGAGCTGCCGGTCGGCGACTTGAAGGAGCGCGGCGTGCACCTGCATGTACCGGCGGGCGCCGTGCCGAAGGACGGCCCGAGCGCGGGCGTGACGATGACGACGGCGCTGGCCTCGCTGCTCTCCGGCCGGCAGGTGCGGCCGGACGTGGCGATGACCGGTGAGGTCTCGCTGACCGGGCGGGTGCTGCCGATCGGCGGCGTCAAGCAGAAGCTGCTCGCGGCGCACCGGGCGGGGATCACGACCGTGGTCATCCCCAAGCGCAACGAGCCGGACCTGGACGACGTCCCCGCCGAGATCCTGGAGAAGCTGGACGTCCACCCCGTCTCCGACGTCCGCCAGGTACTCGACCTGGCCCTCACCCCGGCCTCGGCCCCGTCCCCCCGGGAGGTCCCGGCCGCGGCGTGACGGACGCGACCGGCCACGACGGCCCGGAGCCCACGACACGGGCTCCGGGCCGTCCGTGTCCCGCTCACCGTGCGTATCGTTGTACCGCGCGACTGCCCGCACACCGCGGCGGTGGGGAGGAGCGCACGGTGACCATCGAGCTGACCGACAACAGGATCGAGATCGAGATGGCCGACAGCGACAAGCTCAGCCTGGACATGATGTTCGACTGGCTGGAGCGGATGCCCGTCCCCGAGGGCTATAAGACTGAGATCGTCGAGGGGGCCATCTTCATGTCGCCGCAACGGGACAATCACTGGGACATCATCGCGGCAATCTACGACCAGTTGCGGGCCCGGTACCCGAGGAAGCGGGTGAAGTCCGATGTCCGTATCGACTTCCCCGGCCACCTCAACGGTTTCGCCTCCGACGTGATCGCGCTACGGGAGGGCGCGGTGGTGGACGGCAAGGGACGCTGGCGATACCAGGACATCGAATTCGTCGCCGAGGTCACCTCCAGGGACACGTCGCGCAACGACTACGGCCCCAAGAAGGATGCCTATGCGCTGGCAGGAGTGCCCGTCTACCTCATCGTTGATCCGTACCTCGGGCAGTGTCACCTCTTCACAGACCCCAAGGACGGCACCTACCGCCTCGGCCCGGCCATCAAGTTCGGCGAGCCGGTGGATCTGACCGACACGGTCGTCGGTCTCTCGCTGGACACGGCGGAATTCGGGTGGGAGTGATCGAGCGGGCCCCGGCGCACACCTCGCGCCGGGGCCCCGGCCTTTCTCACCCGTTCGCCAACGCCTGCAATCGCTCGTACGCCCCGTTGAAGCGGTTGCGATCGCCGACCGTGGTGCCGGAGGACGTGTACTGCCAGATCGTGTGGAAGTCCCAGCCCGCGGGGAGTTCGCCGACCGAGGAGCCGTAGCGGGGGATCCACAGCGGGTTGACGGAGCCGAAGCCCGCGTAGTTGCCGGTGCACTGTTTCCACCAGCTGGTGGAGGTGTAGATGACGGCGTCCCGGCCGGTGCGTGCCTTGTACGTCGCGAAGAAGTCCTTCATCCAGCCGACCAGGCCGGACGCGCTCTTGCCGTAGCAGGTCGAGCCGTACGGGTTGTACTCCATGTCGAGGGCGCCGGGCAGCGTACGGCCGTCCTCGGACCAGCCGCCGCCGTGGTCCACGAAGTAGTTCGCCTGGGCCGCGCCGCTGGAGGTGTCGGGGGTGGCGAAGTGGTACGCGCCGCGGATCATGCCGACGTTGTAGGAACCGTTGTACTGCTGCGCGAAGTACGGGTTGAGGTAGCTGGTGGACTCGGTGGCCTTCACGTAGGCGAAGCGGACCCCGGCGTTCCACAGCGTCTGCCACGGCACATTGCCGTTGTGGCTGCTGACGTCGACGCCTTCGACGGAGGCGAGGGTGGGGGGCGGGGCCTCGCCCGGCGCGTTGCCCTCGTGCCTGGCGACCTGGGAGCCGGCCCAGTCCTGGCCCGGGTGGGCGGGCTCGGGGGCCGTTCCGTACGGGGCGGCGCCGGCGGTGCCGGGCAGGCCGAGGAGGAGGGCGGCGAGGGTGAGGAACAGGACGGCCGGGCCCGCCGGGGAGCGCGGGCGGCGGCGGGCGGGGCGGCCGGATCTGTGCACAGGCATGGGTGCCTCCGAGATCTCGGTGAACTGACCTGAGGGGGGAAAGCACTGTCCTGGTCTGGGCATGACAAATGGTGAAGGTGGGAGGAGTGGCGTGGTCATGCCAGGCAGTGCGATGACGGTACGCGCGTAGATGCTTACGGCAAAAGAGGGGAGCCGGGCTTCCGTTGGTCTAATCCTGCGAAATACTGGACGAGCTGCGGCTTCGGCCGCCGCGGCAGACAAGTTTCACGGTCCGGAAAGCGGGAGAGGGCGCTGACGTGCACAACACCCAAGCCGACGGCATGGCCGGGACGGACGAACCCAGCGGCGTGGACCAGGTGTTCCTGTCCCTGGAGCGGGAGTTGGCGGTCTTCCTGCGCCGTGCCCGCGCCACCTCCGGCGAGCTGGCGCGGGCGGTCCACCCGGAGCTGGAGTCGGCGGCGTACGGCCTGCTCGTACGCCTTGCCGACGCGGGCCGGCAGCGGGCCACCGACCTCGCCGGGTACTTCGGCGTGGGCAAGGCGACGATGAGCCGGCAGCTGCGGGCCCTGGAAGACCTGGGCCTCATCGCCCGCGAGCCGGACCCGGCCGACGGGCGGGCGGTGCTCGTCCGCCTCACCGACGAGGGACACGACCGGTTCAGCTGCGTACGCAACAGCCGCCGCGCGCAGTACGCCCGGCAGCTGGCCTCCTGGGACCGCCGCGAGGTGGCGGAACTGGCCCGCCTCCTGCATCGCTTGAACGGTGAGCAGGACGCGGAGGAGGGCTGCGGCACGCCCGGCAAGGGGGAACGGGCCGGGAAGGGCGATGGAGGCGGAGACGGCGGGAACACCGGTAGCGCCGCAAACGACTGAGAGCCGGTGCGCGGACCCCGGCGGGGCCCGGTGCACCGGCTCTCGTCCTGTGACCGATTCCGGTCACCACGCCGACCGCCTCCTCCGCGGACGGCCGGCGCTCCGCAGCGCGCCGTGGCGCTCCGTACAGGTCAGTTCTCCGGACGCAGCCTCAACGGCAGCCGCCGCAGCCGCCACGCCCCCGGCTGGCGCATGCGTTCCTGCTCCTCCAGCTGTTCGTGGGGTATGGCGAGTTCCACCTCCGGATAGCGCGCGAGCAGCTTGCCGAAGGCGACTTCGCCTTCCTGCCGGGCCAGTGAGGCGCCCAGGCAGTAGTGCATGCCGTGTCCGAAGCCGACGTGGTCCTCGGCCCGGCCCGCCGGCTGGCGCGTCAGGTCGAGCTTTTCCGGCTCGGTGTAGTGGCGCGGGTCGTGGTTGGCCGCGACGAGGCTGAACATCAGGGCGTCGCCCTTGCGGACCGGTGTGCCGGCCACCTCGGTGTCCTCGGAGGCGTACCGCAGCTGGGTGGCCTGGATCGGCCCGCACCAGCGCATCAGCTCGTGGACCGCGCGGGGCAGCAGGGCCGGGTCCGCGGCGAGCAGGCGCCGCTGGTCGGGGTGGGTGAGCAGGGCGAGGGTGCCGTTGCTGATGAGGTGGGCGGTGGTCTCGTGGCCGGCCAGCACCAGCGTCAGGACCATGGTGACCATCTCGGTCTCGCTCAGCCGGCCGCCGTCGTCGTCCCGGGCCCGGATGAGCGCGCTGAGCAGGTCGTCCCGCAGGGCGGCGCGGCGCCGGCGGATCACCTCCTGGATGTGGTCGACCATGGCCGGCACGGTGGCGCCGATCCGCTTCGGCTCCAGGGAGGCGAGGGCGGCACCGAACTGCCGCCACAGCGGCCGTTCCTCCTCGTCGATGCCGACCAGGTCGCAGATGACCGTGATCGGCAGCGGGTACGCGAAGTGCTCGACGAGGTCGACGACGCCGTCCTGCGCGTGGTCCGGCAGCCGGTCCAGCAGCTCGTCGGTGATCTGCTCGACCCGCGGCCGCAGGTCCTGGATGCGGCGGGCGGTGAAGGCCCGCGAGACCAGCCGCCGCAGCCGGGTGTGGTCCGGCGGGTCGCTGGTGAGGATGGTGTCCACCAGGTACGGGGCCACGTGGTCGGGGATGCCGAACAGCTCGATCACCTGGGCGCGCGGGTCCTTGCCTTCGAGGCCGGGCACGGTGGTCGGGTTGTTGACGAACCGCGGGTCGCGCATCACCTCGCGTACCACGTCGAAGCGGGTCACCAGCCAGACGGGCGAGTCGTCGAGGAACCGGCCGCGTACGAGCGCGCCCTGCTCGCGCAGCTTGCCGTAACCGGCGTACGGGTCGTTGAGCAGTTCCGGTTCCATCACGTTCGGCTCGCCCGGGTGCAGGCCGACATAGGACGGCAGGGCGTCGGGCGGGGTGCCGGGGCCGGAGGCGGCGGGGGCGGTGGTGGAGTCGGGCGGGGTGGCCGTGGTGGACTCGGTGGGCGATGTGGTCATCGTGCGTTCTCCCTCCTGATCAGGGGTGTGATCGGGGATCACGGGCGCAGTTGCCGCCGCACTTCCTGCCGGCTCAGCTCCTCCAGGCGCTGGTAGAGCGCGATGATTGCGGGAGCGGCCGCGGCGATGAGCCGTGGGTCGGGATCGGCGTGGGTCTCCAAAGCGGTGCGTACGGTGTGGCACAGCACGTCGGCCCGGTCCTCCGCCCGGTCCGGCGCGTACTCGGGGTAGAGCGCCTCGGCCTGGAAGAAGCCGCCGGCGATCGACATGCAGGCGTACATCTGCTGGTCGACGCCCAGGTCCTCCCGTACGAGGCCGTGCGCGCGCAGGGTGGTGAGCTGGGAGCGCAGCGTCTGGACGCTCTCCGCCACCAGGTCCGCCATCTCCTTCTTGGCGACGTCGTTCAGTCGGCCGAGGACATCGGAGTCGTCCAGGTACACCGCGCGCAGTACCGGGTCCTCCATGAAGTCGAGGAGGGCCCAGCGCAGCAGCCGACTGGGCAGGATGTTGCGGTGATCGGCCCGTATACGGGCCAATTGTCGGGCGTGGTCGCACGACTTGGCCCGCAGCACCACCGCCAGCAGCAGGGCGTCCTTGGTCTTCCAGTGCAGATAGACCGTGCCCTTGCCGACGTTCGCCCGGCGGGCGATCTCGTCGGTGGTCACGCGGCGGTATCCCCAGGCGAGCAGCAGCTCGCACGCGGCGTCCAGGATGCGTTCGCCCCGTTCCGTGCGCTCTTCCGGTTCCACGCGCCCCCCTGCCCGCCTTCCTGACTGCGTGACCAGATTTCGAATCCGGTCACGCAGTCAAAGTAGGCCGGGCGGTGCCTGCCGGATAAGGCGGTTTCCGGCCGTGTGCGGCCGTGCGCCATGTCGTCGGGCCTGCGCCCCGTCCGCCCCTACGGCTCCACCAGCACCACCGTCGCGTCGTCCCGGGACTTGCCGCGCGGGAAGGCCGTACCGTCCGGGTCGGCGGCCTCCAGTGCCCGTACGCGATCGACCAGGCCCTGCGGTCCCTCCTTGTGCACCACCGCGACGCAGTCCGCCCAGGAGCCCTCCCGGAACACCTCGACCCACCGTGATGCCCCGTCACTGAGCGCGGTCAGGGACCGCACTTCGGCGCGCGGCAGGGAGCCGGTGACCGCTCGGGCGGCCACCGCCGGGTCGGCAGCGGCGGTGAAGAAGCCGCCTTCGGCGTTGCGCAGCGCCTCGACCGCGGCCACGTACTCGCGGCCTGCGGCGGCGCGTTCGGCGGAGCCGCGCGGCAGTCCCCGTACGGTCTCGCGCAGGGTCTGTACGGTGGGCGGGAGTTCGTCCAGGCGGGTGTCCAGGACCGGCCGGACCGTGCCGTCGGGGTGCTCGACGAGCAGTACGGAATCGGACAGGACCAGATACTCGACGGCCTCCGGCGACCAGCGCACGGACACCGCGGTTGCCTGCGGAGTGCGGGCGTGAGAAAGGTCACAGGTCGACCGGTGAACTTCGGCCGTCCTGGAGATGGCGGCCGAAAGCGCCTCAGGGAGCGTCATATCCCGGAATGAACCGGACAGTTCGAGCATTGCGCCCCCGAGGCGCGCGGTGTACCACGGCACCGAGTGGGCGCAGCCGACCTCGTACGGCGGCGGGGTCACGCCGTCCAGCAGGACCAGCACTCCGCCCTGGCCGGAGGCGGGCAGGGCGACGGACGCATAGTCCTCGTTCGGGTGTTGAGGGTCTCCCGGCTCGGTGGCCAGTTCGATACGCATGCCGGCCAGTCTGCCGGAGCGCGCCCGGTTTCCCGCGGTGTGCGGACTTCGCCGGGTACGGAGGGCGTATGGGCTGGTCAGGGGCGTAACGGGGGCTGGAGAACGCGGCTCCCCGGGATGCGGGCGCGCATCCTTCCAGGACCCCGTACGGTTCGCCAAACCCGCCCGGGGGTTGCGAGGGGTTGCACGCCGCGGCAGTCAAGATCGCAAGTTGATGGTCAACTTCCGATTGATGTTCACTCATTCGAGTGGCCAGGCATGCGTTGCCGGGCCGCTGCGCGATGCCGGTGGAATGGTCGTGGCCCGGATCATGGGAGGGGCCGTGACGCTCGTCGCGACGCGCAGAGCCGGGCTGCTTCCCTCGCGGACGTGTGCGTTGCTGCGGTCTTCGCACAGGGCCGCCCCGTGAGCGGGGGAGCGAGCCGGGTCCGCGGGACCACACGGTGTGGGCAGGCGAGACAGGAATGCGAGCAGCGGTGCGCAAGAAGCGGCTTCGGGACGGCGCGGTCGAGCCGGGATCGCCGGCCGGTTCGGGTTCGGGTACGGCTCCGGGCGTCGCCCCGGGCGCACCCGCGGGGACCGGGACGGCACCCGGCTCCGTGGCGACTTCCGGCTCCGTGGCGACTCCAGGCCCCGTAGCCGCTCCCGCTGCGCCCAAGGGCCGTAAGAAGAACGCTCTGCAGAACGCCGCCTCCGTCCCGTCGCCCACCGGGCGCCCCGCGCGGGTGCGCAACCGCCTCGTCGGCTCCGTGGCCGTCGCCGCGCTGGCCGTCCTGGGCGCCGGCGCGCCCGCCGTCCTCTCCGCCGTGGACGACGTCCACGACTCCCAGCGGCTGGTCGACCTCGCGGGGCTGAACGCCCACGCCGTGACGCTCGCGCACTCCCTCGCCGACGAGCGGGACGCGATGACCGGGTTCGTCGAGGGCGGACGCTCCGCCAAGAACGGCGGCGCGGGAGTCACCGAAGCCCAGCGGGCCCGCGTGGACCGGCAGATCAGCGAGCTGCGCGCGGTGGCGAACGGCGCGGCGGGCGCCGACGCCGCCTACCGTGCGGCCGACAAGCTCCTGGCCGCGCTGCCGCAGACCCGCCAGAAGGCGCTGTCCGGCCCCGGGCAGGTGACCGAGACCTTCGACGCCTACACGGCCGCCGTCCAGGCGCTCGGCGCACTGTCCGACGCCATCGCCCGCGATCTGCCCGCCCGCGCGAGCGAGGTCGCCCCGGACGTCCGGGCCCTGCCGCAGCTCGGCCGCGCCACCGACCAGGCGGCCGCGGCCCGCGCCCTGCTCGTCCCGGCCCTGGCCGCCGGCGGCCCGCAGCCCCGGCTGACCGCCCTCGCCCAGCAGGCGTCCGTACGGGAGCAGGCCGCGCTGGCCGCCTTCAAGCAGTCGGCGAGCCCCAAGGCCCGGGACTCCTACGACCGCGCCGTCAACGGCGGCGACGTGAACACCGCCGAGGGCTACCTCGCCAAGCTCACCGACCAGCCGCGGCTGGACGCCGACGACCAGAAGCTGAGCAGCGCGCGCGTGCAGACCGCGCTCACCGCCCGGATCGGGCTGATGCGCAGCGTCGAGGCGTCGATGGCCACCGCCGACATCGACCGGCTGGGCGCGCTGCGCGACGACGACGTGACGGCGCTGGAGATCCGTATCGCCCTGGCCGGCGTCTGCCTGCTGCTCGCGGTCGGCGCCAGCGTCTCCGCGTGGCGCTCGGTGACCCGCCCGCTCGCCGCGCTGCGGCTGGGCGCCAAGCGGGTGGCCGCCGACCCTGTGGGCGAGTCCCCGGTGGCGTTCAAGGGGCGCAACGACGAGTTCGCCGACGCCGTACGGTCCGTCAACGCCCTGCACGCCCGGATCGGCGAGCTGTCCGCCCGGGCCGGCGAACTGGAGGCCGAACGCGCCCGGCTGATCGGCGGCCGCAAGCGCCTGGTCGCCGAGCGCGACGTCCTCCAGGAGGAGCGCGCGTCGCTGCGCCAGGAGATCACGGACCTCACCGAGCGGATGACGGCGCTGCGCACCGGCGTGCACGGCCGGTTCGTCAACCTGGCGCTGCGCACCCTGGGCCTGGTGGAGCGCCAGCTGACCGTCATCGAGTCGCTGGAGCAGAAGGAGCAGGACCCGGACCGGCTGGAGACCCTGTTCAAGCTGGACCACTTCGCCGCCCGGATGCGGCGCAACAGCGAGAACCTCCTCGTACTGGCCGGTGCCGAGCACAGCACCGGGCACGCGGGGCCGGTCCCGCTGCTGGACGTGCTGCGCGCCTCGGTCAGCGAGATCGAACGGTACGAGCGGGTCCGCGTCCAGTCGCTGCCGCCGCACTCCCAGGTCGCCGGATTCGCCGCCGACGACCTCAGCCACCTCGTCGCGGAGCTGCTGGAGAACGCCACCGCCTTCTCGCCGCCGGACTCCCGCGTCGAGCTGTCCGGCTGGCTGCTGGAGAGCGGCGAGGTCATGCTCTCGGTGCAGGACGAGGGCATAGGGATGACCGCGGAGCGGCTGGCGGAGCTGAACGCCCGCCTCGCCGACGCCGGCGAAACCGACCTCGAACTCCAGCCGGTGGACGAGACGCTGGGCCTCGGCCTGTACGTCGTCGTACGGCTCGCCGCGCGCCACGGTGTGCGTGTGCAGCTGCGGGACCAGAAGCAGGGCGGGATCACGGCGGTCGTCGTGCTGCCCGCGGCCATCCTGCCCACCCGCCCGGCCCCGGGCGCCGTCGCGCCCACCATGCCCGGCGAGGGCGGCACCCAGAACCTGCCCGGCTCGGTCGCCGAGGCCAACTCCAACACGCTCCAGACGCGGCTGCCGCGGTTGGAGCGGGGCGGGGCGGCCGAGGGGGCCGCGGACGGTACGGAGGAGGCCGCGGCGCCGGCAGACCCGGGTCCGGCAGTCGCAGCTCCGGCGGCCCCGGCCCCGGCAGCAGCCACAGCGCGAGCCGCGGCGCGGCCCGGAGACCAGGCCGCGGAGCCGGCCACGGCGGTGGACGCTGCGGTGGACGCGGAAGCCGGTGGGGAGACGACGGCCGCCGCGAGCCCGTACGGGCCGCAGTCACCCGGCCCGTACGCCAAGGAGACGGCCGAGCACACCCGGCCCGCGGAAGCGGCGCGCCCGGCGCCCGGGGCGGCGGTTCCCGGCCCGGCGGCGCCCACCGCGGACACGACCACCGGCCACGGCGCCGGTGCGCCACGACGGCTGACCGACCAGGGCCTGCCCAAGCGCACGCCCCGGATCGTGGCGCGGAAGCCCCCCGCCGCACCCCGTACGGGCAACGCGGCGGCCAACGCCGAAGCCCTGCGGGCCCGGCTCGGCGGCTTCCAGCAGGGGGCGCGGGACGGCCGGCGCGACGTCGAGGCCGAGATCGCGGAACGTACAGCGGAGCAGACCATCCCACAGACGGACACCGACGGAGCGGGGGCCCCGGGAGAGAGCCACGTTGTCGAGGAGGCACGCGATTGAAGGCGCAAGCGCCCACTGCTTACGGGCTGAGCAGCCAGGCACGGAATCTGCACTGGCTGCTGACGAATCTGGTCGATGAGGTACCGGGCATCCGCTCGGTGGCGGTGGTCTCCTCCGACGGACTGCTGCTGCTCTCCTCCGACCCTGGACTCGCCGCCGCGGCCTTCCAGGCCGGGGAGCCGGGCGGGCCGACGGGCCCGCGCGGGTCCAGCGCGGACCTCGCCACCATCGTCTCCGGGCTGGGCAGCCTGACCACGGGAGCCGCCCAGCTGATGGATGGCGGAACGGTCAAGCAGACCATGGTCGCCATGGAGGAGGGCAGCCTCTTCGTCATGTCGATCAGCGACGGCTCGCTGCTCGGGGTGCACGCCGCCCCGGACTGCGACATGAGCGTCATCGCCTACCACATGGCGCTGTTCGTCGGCCGGGCCGGCCACGTCCTGACCCCCGAACTCCGCAGCGAGCTGCGCAAGTCGATGGAGAGCGCCCAGTGAGCACGAGCCCGCAGCTCCCCGTGCGCGGCGGGGACCGCAAACCGTCCCGGGTACGCCCGTACTCGCTCACCGGCGGGCGCACCCGCTTCGGCCACGTCCTGCTCGTCGAGACGTTCGTGGCCGCGCTGGACGGCCCCGAGGAGCGGCGCGAGCTGACCGCCGGCAACTGGGGCGACCGGCTGATGCCGGAGATGCGCGCGATCGTCGAGCTGTGCCGCCGCATGCGCTCGGTCGCGGAGATCTCCGCGCTGCTCAAGATGCCGCTGGGCGTGGTCCGGGTGCTGCTCAGCGACCTCGCCGACCAAGGAAAGATCCGCGTCTACGGCACCGGGCACGGCACCGGCCGGCCCGACCGCGCGCTGCTGGAAAGGGTGTTGGGTGGACTTCGCAGGCTCTGACACGATGACGGCCGCCGCGGCCGGAGCGGCGGAGGTCTCCGCCGCAGCCGGGGAGCCGGCCGTCGCCGAGGAGGCGGGGCTGCAGAGCTGGCAGACGGATCGTTCCCGCGCCCCCATCGCGACCAAGATCGTGGTGGCCGGCGGCTTCGGCGTGGGCAAGACGACCTTCGTCGGTTCGGTCTCCGAGATCACCCCGCTGCGGACCGAGGCGGTGATGACGCAGGCCAGCGAGGGCACGGACGATCTGTCCGCCACCCCGCAGAAGACCACGACCACGGTCGCGATGGACTTCGGGCGGATCACCCTCGACTCCGACCTGGTGCTCTACCTGTTCGGTACGCCGGGGCAGCAACGTTTCTGGTTCATGTGGGACGACCTGGTGCGCGGCGCGATCGGCGCGATCGTCATGGCCGACACCCGCCGCCTGGACGACTGCTTCCCCGCGCTCGACTACTTCGAGAGCTGCGGCCTGCCGTACGTGGTCGCGGTCAACCACTTCGAGGGGACGGCCGAGTACGCCGTCGAGGACGTACGCGAGGCGCTGACCGTGCCGCCGCACGTACCCGTCGTGATCATGGACGCGCGCAAGCGGATCACGGTGGTCGAGTCGCTGCTCGCGCTGGTCGCGCACGCCCTCGAAACCACTCCCGAATAGCCCGAGCCGCCCCCCCGTACCTGGGAAGAGAGCACAACCATGCGGAAGATACTCATCGTCGGAGCCGGCCAGTCCGGGCTCCAGCTGGCCCTCGGACTCCAGTCCCAGGGCTATGAGGTCACCCTCATGTCCAACCGCACCGCCGACGAGATCCGCGCCGGCCGGGTCATGTCCACGCAGTGCATGTTCCACACCGCGCTCCAGCACGAGCGCGACCTGGGACTGAACTTCTGGGAGAGCCAGGCCCCGCGCATCGAGGGCCTGGGCGTCTCGGTCGCCGCCCCCGGCAGCCACGCGGAGCCCGGCGGTACGCAGCGGGCCATCGACTGGGTGGGCAAGCTGGACGGATACGCCCAGTCCGTCGACCAGCGTCTGAAGATGGCCGGCTGGATGGAGACCTTCGCGCAGCGCGGCGGGCAACTCGTCATCCACGGCGCCGCCGTCTCCGACCTCGACTTCTTCGCGAGCCGTTACGACCTGACGCTGGTCTCGGCGGGCAAGGGCGAACTGGTGTCGATGTTCGCGCGCGACGCGTCGCGTTCGCCGTACGACGCCCCGCAGCGCGCGCTGGCCGTCGCGTACGTGCACGGTCTGGGCCCGCGCCCGGAGCACCCGGACTTCGACGCGGTGCGCTGCAACCTCGTACCGGGCGTGGGCGAGCTGTTCATCATGCCGACGCTGACCAACTCGGGCCGCGCCGACATCCTCTTCTGGGAGGGCATCCCCGGCGGCCCGCTGGACGTCTTCGCGGGTGTCCGGGACCCCAACGAGCACCTGGCGACGACCCTGGAGCTGATGGAACGCTTCACTCCCTGGGAGTACGCGCGCGCCACCAAGGTCGAGCTGACCGACGCCAACGGCACGCTCGCCGGCCGCTACGCGCCGACCGTCCGCCACCCCATCGGCCGGCTCCCCTCCGGCGGGCTGGTCCTCGGCGTCGCGGATGTCGTGGTCGCCAACGACCCGATCACCGGCCAGGGCTCCAACTCCGCGTCCAAGTGCGCCGCCTCGTACCTCGCCTCGATCACCGAGCACGGCGACCGCCCCTTCGACGCGGACTGGATGCAGACCGCTTTCGACCGTTACTGGCAGACCGCCCGGCACGTCACCAAGTGGACCAACGCGATGCTGGCGCCGCCGCCGGAGCACGTGCTGAACCTGATCGGCGCGGCCGGACAGCTCCAGCCGGCCGCCGACCGGTTCGCGAACGGGTTCAACGACCCGGCCGACTTCGAGAACTTCTTCTTCGAGGCGGAGAAGGCCGAGAAGTACCTGGCATCGCTCGGCTAGCGGGCGGGCCTCAGCCGGTGGCTCCCGGCGCCGGGCACGTGGTGTCCCGCGCCGGGGCCGCGCCCGTCAGCAGATAGCGCTCCACCAGGGAGTCCACACACCGGTTGCCGTTCATGTACTGGCCGTGGTCGCCGCCGCCGACGGTGACCAGGCGGGAGCCGCGCAGGGCCCGGTGCGCCCCGAGCGCGCCCTCGTAGTGGGTGGCCGGTTCGTGCCGGGACGCGAGCATGAGCGTTGTCGGCAGGCCCTTGCCGGTGACGCGGATGTGCGGGGCGCGGGAGGCGGGCCAGGCGGCGCAGGTCGCCGCGAAGGCCAGGGCCCGCGCCCCGACCAGCGGGTGCTTCGCGGTGTAGTCGGCGGTACGGCGGACCCAGCCGCCCATGTCCCGGCTCCACGGAGTGTCATTGCAGGTCACCGCGGTGTACTCGGCGAGGAACTCCGGGCTTAGGTAGCCGCCGAAGACCTTTTGGGCTGTGAGGCGCTCGGCCGGTGTGGCGGTGTCCCAGTGGTCGAGGGCGGTGAGCGCGGTGGCCAGCGGGGCGAAGCCCCCGGCCGCGTTGTAGAGGGCCTGGCTGGTGCCGAAGTCCAGCCGGTTGGGGGTGACCCGCTGCCCATGGCCCAGGTCGGCGGGCTGGTCGCGCAGGGCCCGCCGCCGCGCCTCCCACTTCTCCTTCGCCTCGGCCGCGGTGCGCCCGTAGTGGTACGTGGCGTCCCGCGCGGCCAGCCACGGCAGGAAGTCCTGCTCGAACCGGCGCTGGAAGCTGAGCGGCTGGCCCTCCTCGAAGGCCTGCCAGGTACCGGCGAAGCCGACCGGGCTGTCCAGCACGAGCCGGTCGACACGGTGCGGGAACTCCGTCGCGTAATAGGCGCCGATCATGGTCGCGTACGAGGGACCGTAATACGCGATCCTGCGGGCGCCGAGCAGCGCGCGGAACAGGTCCATGTCGCGCACGGTCTGGTCGGTGGTGATGTACGGCGCCAGCCCGCCGCTCCGCTCCTGGCAGGCGCGCGCCAGCTGACGGGAACGCTGCACCACACCCCGTACCGCCGCGGGCGAGCGGTCCCGCGCGTCGTTGCCGAAGAACGCGTCGAATTCCTCCTTGGTCTGGCAGGTGAGAGGCGTGCTGAGCGGCAGCCCGCGCTGGTTGAAACTCACGATGTCGTAGGCGGCGGCCACCGCGGGCGCATTCTTGGCGAAGTTCGCCGGTCTGAGCAGGCCCTGCCCGCCCGGTCCGCCCGCCGCCATCATCAGGACGCCGCGTCGGGCCGCCGGGTCGGCAGCCCGGTGCCGGGACACGGAGACGCTGATGTCCGGGCCGTCCGCGGGGTGGTGCCAGTCGCGCGGCACGGTCATCGTCGCGCACTCCAGCGACGGCTTGCCGTCGCAGGCGTGCCAGCTGAGCCGCTGCTCCGTGTAGCGCGCGGGTATGCGCGCGGCGCCCGCGGCTGCCGCGGGCCCGGTTGCCGCCGGCAGCAGCGCTGCCATCGCCATGGTCACCAGCCCCGCCGCGGAAGCTTTCCGCCACCGCCGCCCTTCGAACACCCGCATACGTTCCTCCCCTGTAGGCGCGTACGGCTGTGTGCCGCACGGGAACGATGCTGCGCCGCGCGGCCGGGGGAGTCGATGAAGCTGGTGTGAGTCCCGGGGGTGGTGTCAGTACCACCGCGGCGGCTCGTACGCGCGCAGGGCCGCCGCGTCCCGGTCCGGGCGGACCGCGCCGAGCAGCGGGTTCGCCGCGATGGGGGAGACCTTGACGTGGGCGCCGGGGCGCGGGGCCTGCACCACCATGCCGTCGCCCAGATACATCGCGACATGCGTGGCGCCGGGGAAGTAGAGCACCAGGTCGCCGGGGCGCAGCGCGCGCAGCGGTACGTGCGGGAGCTGCCGCCACTGCTCCTGGCTGGTGCGCGGGATGGCCCGGCCCGCGTGCGACCACGCCTGCGAGGTGAGCCCGGAGCAGTCGAAGGAGCCGGGCCCCTGCGCGCCCCACACGTACGGCTTGCCGACCTGCCGCAGGCCGTACCGTACGGCCCGGTCGCCGCTCGCCGACGGCGCCCGCGACCCGCTCAGCTCACCGGAGGCCAGCAGGCGGGACTGCGCGTCGTCCGTGCCCCGCTGTTCCAGCGTGCCGAGTTCGGCGAGCTGGTCGTCGGAGAGCGTGGCGAGCAGTTCCTCGACCTCCTTGAGGCGCCCCGTCACCGCGTCCCGCTGCCGCTTGCGCCGTTCGGTGAGCACCTGCTGCTTGTCCAGCGCCGCCCGCGCCTGCCTGGCCAGCCCGTTCGCCCGCTTCTCGGCGCCGGTCAGACGCGCGACGGCGGCGGCCTGACTGCCGGCCGCCTCCTTGAGCAGGTGGCCTTCCTCCAGCACCTCTTCCGGGTCGGCGGACAGCAGCATGCGCAGGTACGTGGACAGTCCGGCGGCGCCGCTGCCCTGGTACTGCCGGCGCGCCAGCCGCCCCGCGTCGGCCTGCCCGTCGGCGAGCCGCGTACGGGCACGGGCCAGCCGGACGCTGAGGTCCTGCGACTTCTTGCGCTGCGCCTTCAGGTCCTCCTCGGTGGCGTTGTACGCCTCGGTGGCCTGCTCGGCGCGGCGGTAGAGGTCCTGGAGGCGGGTCAGCAGACGGCGGGGGGAGACATCGCCGGAGTCGGTGGTGTCGGAGGCGGTGGTGTCGGAGGCGGCGGTGCCGGAGTCGGCGGTGTCGGGCGCGGCGGTGCCGGAGTCGGCGGTTCCGGGGTCCGCCGTATCCTCGGCCGCGGCCGTCCCCCCTGTCCCGGCCGTCTCCCCGGCAGCCGCCGGATCCGGCTCCGGAGCGGCGTGTACGGGGGCGGCGGGCAGCGTCAGCGTGACCGCGCCCACCAGCGCCATCGCGCAGACCGACCGTACGACCCGGCCAGGACCGGACCGGCCCGACAAGCACCGCTGCGACACGAACCCACCTCCGACGGACAGCTGCGGCCGCGGCGGACCCGCGGCCCGCCGCCCGATTCGTTCGGATCGTGCCACGGTGGTCGTATCTTCGCCGTGGGGGTGCGGCCACCGGGGCGGTACGGTCACCCGATCGGGCGCCGGGGGCGTGTCCCGGCGCCCGATGGCGGTGGCGGTGTGCTGCTGAGGAGGGGTCAGCTTCCGTAGTACGCGTCGAAGTTCTTCTGGAACTCCCAGCCGCCGAACCGGTCCCAGTTGACCGACCAGGTCATCAGGCCCCGCATGTCCGGCCAGCGGCCGTGGGTGCGGTAGCTGCCGCAGTCGCTGCCCCGGGTGAGGCAGTTGAGGGCCTTGGTGACCTCGGCGGGCGCGGTGTGCCCGTTGCCCGCGTACGGCGACGCGGGCAGCCCGATGGCGACCTGCGACGGCTTCAGGGCCGGGAAGACGTTGTTCTGGTTGCCGGCGACCGGGAAGCCGGTCAGCAGCATGTCGGTCATCGCGATGTGGAAGTCCGCGCTGCCCATGAAGTGGTACTGGTTGTCCAGGCCCATGATCGGGCCGGAGTTGTAGTCCTGGACGTGCAGCAGGGTCAGGTCGTCGCGCAGTGCGTGGATGACGGGCAGGTACGCGCCGGCGCGCGGGTCCTGGCCGCCCCAGGGGCCCGAGCCGTAGAACTGGTAACCGAGCTGGACGAAGAACGTCTCCGGCGCCATGGTGAGCGTGAATCCCGGGCCGTACTTGGCCTTGAGGGTCTTCACCGCCGAGATCAGGTTGACGATCGACGGGGTCTTCGGGTTCTTGAAGTCGGTGTCGCCGGTGGCCAGCGACAGGGAGTGGCCCTCGAAGTCGACGTCCAGGCCGTCCAGCCCGTACCGGTCGATGATCGCGCCGACCGACTGCACGAACCGGTCCCGGGCGGCGGTGGTGGTCAGCTGGACCTGTCCGTTCTGCCCGCCGATCGAGATCTGCACCTTTTTGCCCGCGGCCTGCTTGGCCTTGACCGCGGCCTTGAACTCCGCCTCGCTCTCCACGCCCGGACACTCGGCCTTGGGGCAGAGCGAGAAGCGGATGTCGCCGGAGGTGGTGGAGGTCGGCTCGCCGAAGGCCAGGTTGATGATGTCCCAGCTGTCCGGCACGTCGGCCAGGCGGGTGTAGCCGGAGCCGTTGGCGAAGCTCGTGTGCAGGTAGCCGACGAGGGCGTGCTCGGGAAGCGCCTGCGTACGGGCGGCCGGTGCGGGGGCGGGGGCCGGGGCCGGGGCCGGGGCGGCCTGGGCGGGGGAGGTGAACAGGGCCGTGGCGCCGAGGAGGCCGGCGGCAGCGGCAATCAAGGGGGCGGCCAGGGGGCCGGCCAGGGGTCTCTCGGACAGACGGCGTCTGCGGCGCATGGGGGGTGCTCCTTGTCGTCGGCGGTACGGAGGGGGCGTACGCGCGAGCCGGAACGGGAGGGGCCGCCCTTGCGGGGGTGGGGCCTTGCCAGGGAGGCGCAAGCGCGGCTCCCCCCTGGAGAGGCAGAAAACAGGACTAGACCAGTGCTGTCAATGGTCCGGACCAGAGTGGTGGATGCCGGACGGCATGCCGGGAGCGGCCGTCCGATATGCGGTCGGCAGGGCGGTCGCCCCGCCGGTCGGCCGTGCGATCGCCCACGTGATCAACGCCGTCCGGACCACGGCCACTTCGGCCCGCCCCGCGGCTTCCCCGCCGGGTCGTACTCGTACTTCCACCCCCGCGGCAGCCCCAGCCGCCCCACCCGGCCAGGTGCCCGCCGGTACAGGTGCACCGTCGGCGGGCTGCCGTCGTCGTTCGGCACCGGGATCTCGTACGTCTTCGGCGGCTGGCCGGTCGCGCCGACGAGGACCGGCAGCACCCGCCCATCGAGCGGGCCGCCGACGAACGGGGTGTTCTCACTTCTCACCCCACCAGTCTCACATCCTCCTGCGAGCCGGTGAAAGCGCAGGTCAGGCCAGGTGCGGCGGGAATGCGTCCGGACGGGTGGCGGTCACAGGAGGTGGGCCGCGTCCCCCACGACGGGCAGCACGCGCCGGGCCAGCACCCCCACCGGGCCCTCGGCGGACTCCATCGCCAGCGCCGCGCGCGTCACCTGCGCGGCCTGCTCGTCGGTCGCCGCGGTCGCGGTCAGCAGCGCCACGAAGTGGTCGACCAGCCAGTCGCGCAGCTCGTCCAGCGGCGGCTGCTTGTCCTCGTCCAGCCAGATCAGGGACGCGGCCTCGACGGCGGTGATCCACGTACGGACCGCCATCCGCAGCCGGGGCGACGGGGCGGGGGCGCCGAGGTGGTGCAGGATCCGCTCGGCCGCGGTACGCCGCACCTCGTCCACGATGGCGGACGTACGGGCCGTCTCGACCACGCTGCCGCCCTGGAGCAGGGCGCTGAACCCGGCGTCGTGCCCGTCCACGAAGGCCAGGTAGCGGTCGAGCGCCCGGCCGAGGCGCCGCGTCAGCGGGCCTTCCTCCGGCTCGTCGAAGCAGCCTTCCAGTATGTCGGCCGCGCTGCGCAGGGCGGCCTCGTACAACTGCTGCTTGCCGCCGGGGAAGTAGCGGTAGACGAGCGGCCGGGACACCTCCGCGGCATTGGCCACGTCGTCCAGCGAGACGTCTTCCGGGGCGCGCTGCGCGAACAGTCCCAGGGCGGCCGTGAGGAGTTGGGAGCGGCGCTCCTCGACGCTGAGCCGCCGGTAGGCGGGCCGGGGTACTGCTGGGGCGGTGCCGCTGCCGTTCATCCCAGCAGCGTAACCGCCCCGTCGCGGGGGTGCCGGGGTGGGTTCGGGGGCCCGGGGCGCACTCGCGCGCACGGGCCCGCGCTGCGCCGGTGCCTACGCCAGCAGCCCCGAACTCTTCCAGAGCTTGCGGCCCACGCCGCGCAGGACGCCGATGTCGTCCAGGAACTCCGTCAGCCGGCCCGCGCCGGACTGCATCACCTCGCGCCGGTGCCCGCTCGCCTTCACCTGGGCGACCGCCTCCCGCCGGTCCAGCCCGACGTTTGTGTACACCTGCGGGTTGACGAACGCGATGGAGAAGACGCGGGCCGCCTCCCCGCAGCTCACCCGGGTCAGTTCCTGTTCCCAGCGCGGCGCCGTGACCATCTGGCGGCGCAGTTCCTCGCGGGCGTAGCGGACGTGCCGGGCCTCCTCGACGACGTGGATGCGGGTGACGCCGCGCACGATCGTCTGGACCCGCTCGTCCGGGAAGGTCAGCCGCTGCATCCAGTCCAGGATCTCCTCGCCGAGCAGTGTGCAGGCGAACGAACCGGGCGTCGTGGAGACGGTCTTGAGGACGCGCGCCAGGTTGTGGTTGAGGCGGGAGACGGGGTACGCGGGCGCCTCGCCCTTCTGGATCATGCGCGCGAACATCTTCGAGTGCCGGCACTCGTCGGCTATCTCGGTCAGCGCGTAGCGTACGTGCGCGCTGGTGACGGACTTGTCGTAGATGTGCCGTACCAGCAGCTGCATCAGGATGATCTCGAACCAGATGCCCAGCGAGGCCAGCGAGGCGGCCTCGTGCCGGGACAGCTCCATCCGCTGCTCCTCGGACATCTTCTTCCACAGCGGGGTGTCGTAGAGGGACACCAGCTCCGGCGGCCAGAACCACTTGCCCTCTTCCAGGGGCGCGTCCCAGTCGAGTTCGGTGTCCGGGTCGAAGGAGTGCTTGGCGGAGGAGTCGAGCAGCCGTTCCGCCACCTGCTCGCGGTCCTTGAGCAGCCCGAGGGCGTCCCGGAGGGCGTCCGGCTCCGTCACGGTCGTCGCTGTCGTCACGGTTGTCATGGCTGTGGTTACCTCGCTCGTGGGTTACCCGCGGTCACCGTCTTATGAGACTCCGTGTCAGCAAGCGCGTCAATCCCCTGTGCGCGAATTGTTGACCCGCCGGTAAGTTCGTGTGAGCCTGCCAACGACCGCCCCCGGCACGGGGGTCGGGCCGAGCGAGGAGGCGTGGATGTCGAGCCGCGAGCTGTACGCACAGGCCCCGGGCGCGTACGAGTGGACCGTCCCGGCCGGCAGCCCGGCCCGCTTCAGCTGGGAGTACGACGACGGCCGGGAACGGCTCCTCGCGCTCTACCAGAAGGGCAAGGACAAGCAGTGGGACGCCAACCTGCGCATCGACTGGGCGCAGGAGGTGGACCCGCACGACCCGCTCGGCACCCCGGACGAATCGGTGGCCCTGTACGGCACGCCCTACTGGGACCGCATGTCGGAGAAGGAGCGCGGCGAACTCCGGCGGCACTACGCCTCCTGGCAGTTCAGCCAGTTCCTGCACGGTGAACAGGGCGCGATGGTGTGCGCGGCCCGCATCGTGGAGACCGTCCCCGACCTCGACGCGAAGTTCTACTCCGCGACCCAGACCATGGACGAGGCCCGGCACGCGGAGATCTACAGCCGCTTCCTGAAGGAAAAGATCGGGATGCTCTACCCGGTCAACGACAACCTCCAGGCACTCCTGGGGGACACCCTCCGGGACTCCCGCTGGGACATGCCCTACCTGGGCATGCAGGTGCTGATCGAGGGCCTCGCGCTGGCCGCCTTCGGCATGATCCGCGACACCACCACCATGCCGCTGCCCAAACAGATCCTCGCTTACGTCATGCAGGACGAGGCCCGCCACGTCGCCTTCGGGCGGCTGGCGCTGCGCGACTACTACAAGCAGCTCACCGACGCCGAACTGCGCGAACGCGAGGAGTTCGTCATCGAGGGCTGCTACCTGATGCGCGACCGGCTGCGCGGCCTGGAGGTGCTGGAGAACTTCGGTGTCCCCCGCCAGGAGGCCGCCGACATCACCGAGAACTCCGAATTCCTCCACCTCTTCCGCAAACTGCTCTTCAGCCGCATCGTCCCGTGCGTGAAGGACATCGGCCTGTGGGGCGAACGCCTCCAGCGCGCCTACGTGGACATGGGCGTCTTCGAGCTGGGCGACTCCAACCTGGACCAGCTGATGGCCCAGGACGAGGAACTGGCCGAACAGCTCGACGCCGAACGCTTCGCGAAAGAAGAGCGCGAACGCACGGCTGAGGTGGCGGAGGCGATTGCTGAGGGGGGCAAGGTTGAGCAGTTGGACAGCTAGCGCCGTCCCGAACTGCGCCGTCCCGGGCTAACGCCGCCGGGCCGGCGACGCCGGGCTAGCGCCGCCCCGACCGGGCCAGCCAGCGGCCGTCGTGGCGGGACACCTCGATGGGGCGGCCGAAGCAGGCCGTCATGCGGTCGTCGGTGAGGACATCCGCGACCGGTCCCAGCGCCTGGACGCGGCCCTCGCGCAGCAGCAGCGCATGGCCGATGGCGGGGGAGAGTTCTTCCAGGTGGTGGGTGACCGTGACGGTCGCCAGGCCGGGACGGCCCTCGGCCAGGTGGTGCATGGTGTCGATCAGGTCCTCCCTGGACGGCAGGTCGAGCGCGTTGAACGGCTCGTCCAGGAGGAGCAGCGACGGGTCGGCCATCAGCGCGCGGGCGATGAGCAGCCGGGCCCGCTGGCCGCCGGAGCACACGCCGTACGGCCGGTCCGCCAGGTCCTTGCACTCCAGCTCCGCCAGCAGTGCGTGCGCGCGCTCGCGGGTCGCGTCGTCGTACTTCCCCCACAGCGGCTGCACGGTCCCGGTCGCACCGGTCAGGACCACTGTGTGGCCGGTGGCGTCCTGGGGCACCTTCTGCGCGCTGGAGACCAGGCCGATCGCGGCGCGCAGTTCGCGTACGTCCACGGTGCCGAGGCGGTGACCCAGCACCTCGACCGTGCCGGTCGTGGGGAACATCAGCGCGCCGATCAGCCGCAGCACGGTCGTCTTGCCCGCGCCGTTGGCGCCGAGCAGCGCCCAGTGCTCACCGGTGCGTACGGTCCAGTCGATGCCGTCGAGGATGACCTGCCCGGTGGTGAGACGGCGGACGCTCGCGGCGTGGAGGGCCGCGATCACCTGGTCGCCGGGGGCCGAAGGGGCCACAGGGGCAGAGGGGGCGGGGTCCGAGGGCTCCGAGGTCGTCATGGCGGGCAGGTTAGCTGTATGGGGCAGCTTTGTGAGGGGGGTGTCCGGGGTGTGGACCCGGACCTGCGGCCGTCAGCGCTACGCCAGGCCCAGCAGCGCACGCACCCGGGCGTACTTCACGGTCAGCCGCTCCCGCGTCGCCGCGTCCAGCACCGCCAGCCGCGCCGGGTCCGCGTTGTGCGCCAGGTCCGCCTGCTTGATCAGCAGCGCTCCGGGCGTGGCCAGGATGCGGGCCGTGTACGCCTCGACCGGCTCGCCCCGGCGCTTGGTCACCGCGCGGACCATCGCCTTGGTACGCGGTGTGAGCGCGGCGCCGTCCAGCCAGGCGGGCGGCAGCGCGTCGTCCTCGATCGCGTCGTGCAGCCAGGCGGCGGCGATCTGTTCGTCGCTGCCGCCACGCGCCCGTACCCCCTCGGCGACCGCGGCCAGGTGCTCCGCGTACGGGCGGCCCGCCTTGTCCGTCTGTCCTTCGTGCGCGCGGCGGGCCAGCGCCTCGACCTCGGAGAGCGGCAGTACGGCGGCCGGGCCCCGGCCTGCGGGCTGCCGGCCGCGTTCCTTCCGGTGCGTACGTACCATGCGTATCCCTGCCCCCTCGCGAGTACGGCCCCGCATCCCCGGTCTCCCCTTACGTCACCGTAGCGCGGCCCGCATCACCGCGCGGGCGATGGGGGCCGCGCTGCCGCCGCCGCTGATGTCCGCGCGATTGGCCGCCGCGTCCTCGACGACCACCGCCACGGCCACCGCCGGGTCGCGCGCGCCGTCCCGCTCGGCCCAGGAGATGAACCACGCGTACGGCGTGCCCTCGTTGTGCGCCCCGTGCTGCGCGGTGCCGGTCTTGCCGCCGACGGTGGCGCCGTCGATCGCCGCGTTGCTGCCGGTGCCCCGGGTGACCACGCCCGTCATCAGCTCCTGGAGGTGGCGTGCCGTGCCCCGGCTCATGGCCCGGTGCAGGGTCCGCTGCCGGGTGGTGGAGACGGTTCCGCCGTCCGCGTCGGTCACCTTGTCCACGAGATAGGGGGCCCTGACCTCTCCGTCGTTGGCCACCGCCGCGGCGACCACGGCCATCTGGAGCGGGGTGGCGGTGGTGTCGTACTGGCCGATGGCCGAGAGGGCCAGCTGCGCGTCGTTCATGTCGGTGTCGAAGTTGCTGCGGGCGGCGGTGGAGGGAATCCTCAGGCCCGCGTCGTTGAAGCCGAAGTTCTCCGCCGTCCCGGCCATGCCGTCCAGGCCCACGTCCACGCCCAGCCGGGCGAAGACGGTGTTGCAGGACACCTCGAAGGCGTGGCGCAGGGACGCGTTCGCGCAACCGCCCGCCTCGTTGCCGAGCCGGGTGGACGTGCCCGGCAGGATGTACGGGTCCGGGGTGCGGGTGGGCGCGTCGAGGCCCGTGACCTTGTGGTGGTCGAGCGCCGCCGCGGCCGTGATGACCTTGAAGGCCGAGCCCGGCGGGTAGGTCTGCCGCAGCGCCCGGTTGAGCATCGGCTGCTCGGCGCCGTGGTTGAGCCGGTCCCAGGCCGCGGTGACCGGCCGGCCGGTGCCGGCCAGCTCGTTCGGGTCGTACGACGGTGTACTGGCCAGCGCCAGGATCTTGCCGGTGCGCGGCTCGACGGCGGCCACCGCGCCCTTCTTGCCGCCCAGCCCTTCGAACGCGGCCCGCTGCGCCGCGACGTCGATCGTGGTGCGCACATCGCCGCCCGGCTGCTGCTCGCGGGTGATGTCCGTCCACAGCGGGACCGGGGCGAGCCGGGGGTCGGTGCCGGACAGTACGCCGTCCTCGGCGTGCTCCAGCAGCGAGGTGCCGTAGATCTGGGAGGCGTGGCCGGTGACGGCGGCGTACAGCGGCCCCTCGGTGTACGTGCGCTCGTAGCGCAGCCGCCCGCCGCTGTCCCGGGAGCCGGTGACGGGCTTGCCGTCGACCAGGATGTTCCCGCGCGGCTGGCTGTAACGGGTGAGCGCGGTGCGCCGGTTGGCGGGGTTCGCGTCGTAGGCGTCGGCCCTGAAGACCTGGATGCGGGCGGCGTTCAGGAGCAGCGCGACGAGCAGCACGAGGCCGAAGACGCTGGCGCGGCGGATGTAACGGTTCACCGGTCCCGCTCCTTGCTGCCGCCGAACCCGTACCCGGACCGGTACGGGGTGTCCTCCTCCTCGTACGGCCCGGCCGAGGCCCCGGACGGTCCGCCGCCGGGGCGCATCGCCGCGATGATCCCGGGCTCGGCGGCGGCCGGGTCCGGGCGGCGGGCGCTGTCGCTGATCCGGATGAGCAGCGCGACGATGACCCAGTTGGTGACGACGGACGAGCCGCCCTGGGCGAGGAACGGCATCGCCATGCCGGTCAGCGGGATCAGCCCCATCACGCCGCCCGCGATGACGAAGACCTGGATCGCCAGCAGGGAGGCGAGGCCGACGGCCAGCAGGCGGCCGAACGGGTCGCGCAGCGCCAGGCCCGCCCGGTAGCCGCGCGCGACCAGCAGCGCGTACAGCAGGAAGAGTGCGGTCAGGCCGACCAGGCCCAGTTCCTCGCCGAAGGTGGCCAGGATGAAGTCCGACTTCATGGCGAAGCCGATGAGCGCGGAGTGGCCCTCGCCCAGGCCGGTGCCGAGCATGCCGCCCGCGGCGAAGGCGAACAGCGACTGGGCGAGCTGGCCGGCGCCGTGGCCCGCGTCGATGCTCGCGAACGGGTGCAGCCAGTCCGAGACCCGGCTGTGCACATGCGGTTCGAGGGAGCCGACGGCGGCGGCGCCGGCGGCGGCGAGCAGCAGGCCCATCGCGATCCAGCCGGTGCGGCCGGTGGCCACGTACAGCAGGACGACGAAGACGCCGAAGAAGAGCAGTGAGGTGCCCAGATCGCGTTCGAGGACCAGGACGCCGACGCTGACCAGCCAGATCGTGAGGATCGGGCCGAGCACCCGGCCGGTGGGGAACTGGTACCGCCACATCCGCCGGCCCGTATGGGCGAGGGCGTTGCGATTGGCCGCCAGGTAGGCGGCGAAGAAGACGGTCAGCAGGATCTTCGCGAACTCGCCGGGCTGGAAGGAGAAGCCCGCCACCCGGATCCAGATCTTCGCCCCGTTCACCGCGGGGAAGAAGATCGGCACGATCATCAGGGCGAGCCCGGCGGCCACCGACACGTACGCGTACCGCTGCAGGACGCGGTGGTCGCGCAGCAGCAGGACGACGGCGGCGAACAGGGCGACGCCGAGGGCGGACCACACCAGCTGGGTGGGCGCCGCCTGGTTCCGCGGGGTCTCCAGGTCGAGGCGGAAGATGAGCACCAGCCCGAGCCCGTTGAGCAGCACGGCGATGGGCAGCAGCAGGGGGTCCGCGTACGGCGCCCGCCACCGGACGGCGAGGTGGCCGAGGAGGGCCAGGGCGCCGAGGCCCGCGCCGTAGCTCACCGCGTCGCCCGGCACCGCGTTCTGCCGGGCGAGCCCGACGTCGATGTACCCGTAGACGCTGATCAGCACGGCACCGACGAGGAGGACCAGCTCGGTGCCCCGGCGTCTGGGCAGTCTCAGGCCCGGTGGGGGAGCGTCCGCCGTGGTTGCGGTCATATCGGGCAACGTAGCAAGTGCCGGGATATATGTCCTTTATGTCGGGGTGGGTGGGGCGTGTGGTGTGAGGTGGGTGCCGAGGGGTGGGGGTGGCGGCCGGGTGTGGGGAGGGCCTGGCCCCGTGCGGGGAGGGTCCGGCCCTGCGCGGGAGGGCCGCGCGGGCACGGATTCCGGGAGGGCGGGGTGCGGGCGGCGCCCGGCCGATGGGCCGTACGGCACGGAGCCCCGGGCCGGGCGGGCACGATTTTCCGGGGCGGGCGGCGGAGCGGGGTGCTCCCGGCGGGCTCGCACGCGGGGTCCGGGGCGGGTGGACGCGGGGAGCGGCGTACGGGTTGCCCCGTTCGCCCGTGACGGAAACGGCGGGCCGCATACCCCGCATACGGTTGGCTTTCGCCCGTGAAGTCCGGTACGCGCACAACCCCGGCGGTGTGCCCGGCGGCAGCGGCCTACTGGCCCGGGGGCGGGGCCGGTTCGCCCGGGCCGCCCGGGCGCCGCGGCCTTCTCGGGGGCGCCCCTAGGGGGCGAACAAGGGTTGTTCCGTGATTGGGCGCAATGGCAGTTTGTAAACTCGCCTCTGACCACGCGCACACATATGTACAAGGCTGAGCTCGTCACGCTGGATGCGGCCGACCGGTCCATGGCGCACGTCACATCCGCGAACGCCGAGCGGATGTCCCGGTGTTCGGCAGCCCGTACGGGGGGCCGCCGAGGGCGGGTGACCGTCCCCCTCGACGAAAGGCAGTATTAGCGTCATGACGACTCTCCGTTCCCGGATCATCGCCTGGGCCGGCCGGCTGTATATGGCCAGGACGCGGAAGAAGGGCTTCGACCTGTCTCGGATGTCTTTCTTGCCCGATTCTGTGCTGATGCCGTTGCGGCGGAACGGCATGGATCCGGTGGGCGAGCTGGCGACGGTGCGCGAGCGGGAGCCCATCTCCAAGCTGCCGGTGCCGATCGCCGCCAATGTGTGGCTCGTCACCGGCTACGACGAGGTCAAGGCGGTACTGGGCAAGGCCAACGCCTTCAGCTCGGACTTCACCAACCTCATCGGCCAGGCCGGCGCCAGCACCGACCAGAACCCCGGCGGTCTCGGCTTCGCCGACCCGCCGGTGCACACCCGGCTGCGCCGCCTGCTGACCCCCGAATTCACCATGCGCCGGCTCGGCCGGCTCACGCCCCGCATCCACGAGATCGTGGAGGAGCGGCTGGACGCCATGGAGAAAGCCGGCAGCTCCGGCGAGCCGGTCGACATCGTGGAAACCTTTGCGCTGCCCATTCCGTCGCTGGTCATTTGCGAACTGCTCGGCGTGCCGTACGAGGACCGCGCGGACTTCGAGCGGCTGAGCGCCGCGCGCTTCGACCTCTTCAGCGGCGCCAACGCGTCCTTCGGCGCCATATCGGAATCGCTCGCCTATTTCCGTGAGGTGGTCAAGAAGCAGCGGCAGAATCCGGGCGACGGCCTGCTCGGCATGATCGTGAAGGAACACGGCGACTCGGTCAGCGACGAGGAGCTGGCGGGCCTCGCCGACGGCGTGCTGACCGGCGGCTTCGAGACCACCGCGAGCATGCTGGCGCTGGGCGCCCTGGTCCTCCTCCAGGACCCCGAGCACTTCGCCGCCCTCAAGGACGGCGACGAGGCGGCCGAGCGCTACGTCGAGGAGCTGCTGCGCTACCTCACCGTCGTCCAGGTCGCCTTCCCCCGCTTCGCGCGCGAGGACATGGAGATCGCCGGCGTGCCGATCACCAAGGGCGACGTGGTGCTGTGCTCGCTCAGCGGCGCCGACCGGGACGGCAAGCTCGGCCCCGACATGGAGCGCTTCGACCCGTCCCGCAACGTTCCCTCGCACCTCGCCTTCGGCTACGGCATACACCGCTGCGTCGGCGCCGAGCTGGCCCGTATGGAACTGCGCGCTGCCTATCCCGCGCTGGTGCGGCGGTTCCCGAACATGCGGCTCGCGGTGGAGCCGGACGCGCTGGAATTCCGCAAGCTGTCCATCGTGTACGGCATCGAGTCGCTGCCGGTGCACCTGGGCGGCTGAGCCGGAAAATCGATTCGTTTTCAACGACCGGGTATCGGCCGAAAGGCCGATACCCGGTCGTCGCTTTTCCGTCGCGAGGACGAGGGACGGGGAATTCTGCCGGGACCGAAGTCCCGGAAAGCGCGGGAGTTTCCTTCCCGTGTCCGCATCTCCGGCCGGCTGTTACAAATCCGGCGAATTGCCGTGATGTGGGCTGCCTAACTTCGTCGGTGTCGTCGGCGCACCGCCGGACGGCGATCCCCAGTCCGGAAAACCGCGAAGGAACTCCTGATGACCATCACCCGCCGCCGCAAGCTCGTCCGTACCACCGCCGTCGCGGCCGTCGCCGGCTCCGCCATGCTGCTGCCCGCCGCTGCCGCCTTCGCGGACAGCCCGCAGCCGACCACCGCCGGAAGCCCCGGGGCCGAGGGCCGGCAGCAGAAGGACGACCGGCAGAAGGACGACCGGCAGAAGAACGACGATAAGCAGAACGACGAGAAGCGGAACGACGAGAAGAAGAACGACGACAAGGGCGACCAGCACAAGGCCGAGCGCAAGCTGATCCGTACGCAGAATCTGTCCGGCGGATTCCTCGCCAAGATCTACAAGCTGGGCCCGAACCATTTCCAGGCCGACATGTACGCCAAGGACCCGGGCACCGGCAAGCTCGTCAAGATGGACACGCTGGAGACCAAGGGCGGCAAGCCCGCCTCCGGTCAGCACAACGGCGCCCACTTCGTCCTGCGGTCCGACGGCACCCTGACCTCCTGGGTCGAGGGCGGCGACAAGAAGAAGGACGAGAAGAAGGACGCGCACCCGGACGGGAAGAAGAACCAGCGGCAGGGCGACGGGCAGCAGACCCGGGTCACGCCGAAGGGCGGCGTCAAGGCCGGTGCCGAGGGCGTCGGCGAGACGCCGGACACCCCGGCCATGCTGCTCGCCGGTGGTGGCGCCGCCGCGGCCGCCGCGGGCCTGGGCTTCGCGCTGCTGCACCGCCGCAAGGCCCGCGAGGACGCCTGAGCCCGCGGTACCGGTCCGGGCACGGGCCGCTCCGCCGGCACCGGAGCGGCCCGTGCCCGGTTGGCCACCGCCGTACCCGCCGCCGCCCTTCCGTACCGTCTTCTCTCCGTACGCACCAGGAGCCACCGTGACCACGTCCACCACGCCCCGCCCCGGCCGCATCGGACGCACCGCCGCACTGAGCGTCCTCGCGCTCGCCGTCAGCGGCGTCCTGACCGCCTGCGGCGGCGGCCCCGGCCCGGACGTACGGGTGGACAGCGCCGCCACCCGCCCGGCCGGACAGGCCGCCGCGCCGATGAAGCGGTCCGAGCCCACCCGCGTACAGATCCCGTCGGCCGGGGTGGACAGCGGACCGGTCCTCCCGCTCGGACTCACCGGCGACGGCGAACTCGACGTCCCCCCGGTGGACAAGGCGGACAAGGCGGGCTGGTTCACCAAGGGCGTCACCCCGGGGGAGAAGGGCCCGGCCGTCCTCGTCGCGCACTACGACACGGCCCGCGGCCCGGCCCTGATGAAGGACGTCAGGAAGATGAGGATCGGCGACGTCATCAAGGTCGGCCGCGCCGACGGCTCCACCGCCACCTTCCGGATCCGCGAGGTCCAGCAGGTCGACAAGAAGGACTTCCCGACGGACAAGGTGTACGGGGACACCGGCCGCCCCGAACTGCGCCTGCTCACCTGCGGCGGCCCGATCGTGGACGGCCACCGTTCGGACAACATCGTCTTCTACGCGGACCTGGTGAAGTGACCCGCGGCGCGCCCCCGGCGGCATACCGGTCCGGGCCGCCCCCCGCCTTCCCGTCCTACTCCGCCCGCAGCGCGACCGGCAGGCTGGTCACACCGCTCAGCAGGTTGGAGTAGTTGCGCCGGGTGTCCCCGCGCAGCTCCACCGACGCCACCAGCTCGCGCAGCGCGCTCAGCATGGCGGCGATCTCCGCCCGGCCGAGGTAGGCGCCGAGGCAGAAGTGCGGGCCGTAGCCGAAGGACAGGTGCTTGTTGGGGGTGCGGTCGAGCCGGAAGCGCTCCGGGGCCTCGAAGACCTCCTCGTCCATGTTCGCGGAGTCGTTCCACAGCGTGACGATGTCCCCGGCCTTGATCACCTGCCCCTGGGTGCCCACCGGTACGTCCTCCAGCGCCGTACGGCCGAAGTGCAGCGCGGGCGTCGTCCACCGCAGGATCTCGTCGACGGCGGTGGCGAGGTCCGCCTCGCCGCTCTTCAACGCCCGCCACTGTTCGGGGTGTTCGATGAGCGCGAGCACCCCGCCGGTCATCGACATCCGGCTGGTCTCGTCGCCACCGATGATCAGGCTGTAGCAGTTGACCACGATCTCGTCGATGGTCAGCGGCTCGCCCTCGATGGTGCCGGTGGCCAGCACGCTGACCGCGTCGGACCCCGGGTTCGCGCGGCGCTCCTCGGCCAGCGTGCCGAAGTAGGCGAGGATGTCGTTGCGCGCCTGCCACGCGGCGGCGGGCGACTGGGCGGCGCCGTCGTTGCCGAGGGCCGTCGCGGTCAGCTCCAGCACCTTCGCGCGGTCCGCCGCGGGCACGCCCATCAGGTCGCAGATCGCGGTGAGCGGGATGTCCGCGGCCACGTCCCGGGCGAAGTCGCATTCCCCGCGGGCGACCGCCTCGGCGACCAGCGCCCGGGTGGACTGCCGGATGTTCTCCACCACTCCTTCCAGGGCGCGCGGCGAGAACGCCGTGAGCAGGATCTTGCGGATGTCGGAATGCCGTGGCCCGTCCGTCACGGCGGCCATCATGCCCGCCGCCGAATCGCCGCCCATCAGCAGCGTGGTGAGCACATTTCCCCGCTCCGACGTGAACCGTTTGTTGTCCCGGTAGATTTCGGAAACGTCCGCGTGCCGGGAAACGACCCAGAATCCCGGCGCGCCGCCGACCGACGGGTGCCAGTGGAACGGCCGCGTTTTCCGCAGCTGCCGCCAGACCTCGGACAGGTCGTACTCGGCGTGGGTGCGCGGATCGGTCAGGTCCAGCGTCGCTATGTCATCCGGACTCAGCATGATGCGGCTGGGCATGGATTCTCCTGCTCCTCGGGCTTCTTGGAGTCGCCCGTCCGGCCGCTCCGCGACGCACAGTAACAACTCGTCGCGCCCGGACGGGAGGTGTGCCGTGACCGGCCGTCCGGGGCCCGGCGCGCGGGCGACGCGCGGCCGGGTGTTCCGGCCGCGGGCGTACGCCGGGGCCGGTGTCCACGCCGCCGGCCGACCCTGCCCGGGGTGTTCGGGCCGCCCCCTCCCGCTTTCGGTTGCTTCGTCCAACCGCCCCTTCTGAGCTGCGCGTTCGTCGCCGCACGCTGCTTCATGAGGTGACATTTCGCCATAGAGTGCGCACAGAGATGCGTGCTAGCATCCCCGTGTTCGACAGGGCCGCAACAGGTCGTCAGGATCGTTGGCCGACGGGGGCGCGGATGATGGCAATCGACGAGAGAGCGGACGCGGCGACGAGCGTCGCCGGCCGCTCCGGCAGCGCGATCCGGCGGGCCGCGGGCCGCCGCACCGCACCACCACGCCCCCCGGCGGCCGCCGCCGCGTAGCGGGCACGGACCGGCGTCCGAAGCCGGATCACCCGACAGTCGTCAACCTCCCGTGAGCGGACCGAGCCCCGCCGGAAACGGCGCCGGGCCGTATACGCCCCGGCATGTACGGCGGCGGGCGTTTCACCACCGCTGACGGATATAGCTGACGGATATACACGCCCGCCCCGCACCGACCACCACCGCACACAACGGAATGCCCGGCCGGGCCTTTTCGGCGCCCGCGCGGCCGAAGCTCTGCGGGCCCCTGTCCTAACGCGCACCGACGAGGAGCGGAACCAACCATGACCGGTCAGACAAGCCTCGGGCTGCTGGTGGACCAGGCGTTCTACGGTTCCCCGTACCAGGGCAAGGACGCCTGGCGGGCCGCCGCCGAGCTGGGCGCCGAATGGATCTGCATCGTCGAAGAGGCGATGGAACTGGAACAGGAAAGGCTGCTGCAATTCCGCAGCGACGCGGAAGCGGTAGGCCTGCCGATCAGCCTGACGGCCTGTCACGCATTCGGCCTCAGCGATTTCCGCGATGTCGTGCGCGAATTCCACCTCAAGCGCGCCGAGAAGCATGTCGACCTCACCCGCGACCTGGGCGGCGAGGTCATGAAGCTGCTGCTGGGGGACTGGTTCTGGCGCGCCATGTGGCCCGAGGAGGCGCAGTGGCGGATGCTGGTCGCCTCGGTGCGCCGCCTCGCCGAGTACGCCGCGGCGCGCGGCATCGGACTCAGCGTCAAACCCGAGCCGATGGACACCTCGCTCATCACCGACGTCGACGACCTCGTCCGGCTGCTGGACGATGTGGACTCCCCGGCGCTCCAGGCCAACGTCGACGTCTCCCACCTGGTCGTCGCGGGCGTGCCCGCGTCCGAGGTGGGCCGGCTGGCCGGCCGGGTCAACAGCGTGGACTACTCCGACTCCAACGGCACCTTCCACGAGCACCTGGTGCCGGGCGAGGGCGTCGCGGACATGGCCGCCTTCACCGAACAGCTCCTCGCCGTCGGCGCCGGATGGATCGGCGTCGAGGTCGGCCCGTTCGCCGACCCGGAGAACGCCTACGACAAGGTCGGCCGGGCGATGGCCCGGTCCCGCGCCTTCTTCGAGACCGCGGCGGCGCGGCGTGCTTGACCCCGACACCCTCCCGGAGGCCCCCGTGGTGAACCCCGAAGACAGCGCGTCCGCCCCGGCGGACCCGCTCCGGCTCGTACGCCAGGCGTGGCAGGACGTGCTGGGCATCGACGAAGCGCCCCTGGACACCGGGTTCTTCGAGGCGGGCGGCAACTCGATGCTGCTGGTCATGCTCAGCGACGAACTGTCCGACCAGACCGGCCGCGAGCTGGAGGTCGCCGAGCTGTTCCGGCACGACACCGTGCGCGCGCAGGCCAGGCTGCTGGACCCGTCGTACGAGCCCGAGGCCCCGGCCCCGGTGGCCGCCGCGGCAGGCCGAGGCCGGCTGCTCGGCAGTGCCCGGCGCGGGCGCGCGGACAGCGGCCCGGACCAGGCGGAAGGACCCGCCGCGCGATGAACAGCGAGACCGCCGTAGCGGTGGTGGGCGTCGGCTGCCGGTTCCCGGAGGCCGCGACTCCCGAGGAGTTCTGGAGCAACCTCGACAAGGGCGTGGTCTCGCTCCGGGACATCCCCGCCGAGGACCTGCGCCGCTGTGGTGTGTCCGCCGAAACGGCCGCCGCGCCCGGCTTCGTGACCCGGGCCGGATGGGTCGAGGACCCGGAGCTGTTCGCCGCGGAGTTCTTCGGCTACCCGCCCGTCGAGGCCGAGCTGATCGACCCGCAGCAGCGCCTGTTCCTGGAGGCGTGCCGGGAGGGCCTGGAGCGGGCCGGCCACCTGCCGAACGGCGACCACGGCCCGCAGGTCGGCGTCTTCGCGGGCGCCAGCAACAGCACGTACAACACGCTCCTCCAGTACGCCCGCGCCCGTACGGAGGGGCCCGCCGCCTTTGACGACCTGACGCTGCAACTCGGCGGCGGCGTCGACTTCATGGCGCCCCGCGTCTCGTACAAACTCGGCCTGCGCGGGCCCTCGATGGCCGTCCAGACCGCCTGCTCCTCCTCGCTGACCGCCGTGCACTACGCGGTCCTCAGCCTGCTGTCCGAGGAGTGCGACATCGCGCTGGCGGGCGGCAGCGGCCTGTCGTACCCGTCCGTCGGCTACCGCTACCAGCCCGGCGGCGTCCTGTCCGAGGACGGCTTCTGCCGCGCCTTCGACATCCGCTCCACCGGTACCGGCGCGGGCTCCGGCATCGGCGTCGTCGTGCTGCGCCGCCTGGCCGACGCGCTCGCCGACGGCGACCCGGTCCTCGCGGTGATCCGCGGCAGCGCGGTCGGCAACGACGGCGCCCACCGGCCCGGCTTCACCGCGCCCAGCCCCGACGGCCTCGCCTCGGTGGTCGCCGCCGCGCTCGCGGTGGCCGGCACCGACCCCGCCGACCTGCGGTACGCCGAAGCACACGGCTCCGGCACGCCGCTCGGCGACCAGGTGGAGCTGCGCGGCCTCATCGACGGCCTGCGCGCGGCGGGCGGGCGCCCGGCCGGCCGCGGCCAGGTCGCGCTCGGCACCGTCAAGGCGAACATCGGGCACGCCGGATCGGCCGCCGGCATCGCCGGGCTGATCAAGGCGGTCCACGTCGCCCGCACCGGCCACCTGGTCCCGCACCCGATGTTCGAGCACGCCCGCGACCCCGGCGTCCTCGCCGACAGCCCCTTCTACGTCCCCACCGACCTGGAGCGGTGCACCGACCCCGGACGCCAGGTACTGGTCAACTCGATGGGCCTGGGCGGCGCCAACGCGTCCGTCGTCCTCGCCCCGCCGCCGGAGCCGGTCCGCCCCTCGGCGCCCGCCCGGCCCGTCGTACGGCTCCAGCTCTCCGCCCGTACGCGTAAAGAACTGGACGCCCTTTCCCGCAGCCTGGCCGACGAGATCGACCAGGACCGCGCCCCGGCCGGGGACATCGCCCATACCCTGCGCGTCGGACGGCAGGACTTCGCCGAGCGCCGGGTGGTCACCGCGGCCCCCGACCGGCTGGCCGCCGCCCTGCGCCTGCCGCGCCCGCCCGCCGTCCGCACGGTCCGCGCGGGCACCCGCCGCCCGGTGCTGGCCGTCACCGCGGCCGGGGAGCGCGCCGAGGAGATACGCACCGCCCTGCTGGCGGCGCTCGGCCGCCGTACCGAGCAACACGGCACCGTGCCCGCGGCGCTGCCCGCCGACGCGCACCTGATCGTCGTCGGCGAGGGGGAGAGCGGGCCCGGACGGTACGTGATCCCCGCAGACGACGTCGCCGACCTCGGCGAACAGGTCGCCGCGGCCCTCGCGGACGCCTGGCTGCACGGTGTCCCGGTGGATGCCCGCGCGCTGGACGACGGCACCGGCCGGCGCGTCACGCTGCCCACGTACCCGTTCACCCGGCGGCGCTGCTCGGCGCTGGACGACTCGGTCTTCGACGCGCCGGGTGCCGCTGCCCAGGAGCCCGCCCGGCCGAGCGCGCCCGCCGGCCGGCCCGCCGGTCTCGAAGGCGAACTGGTCGCCCTCTGGGAGGAACTGTTCGGCACCCAAGGCATCGGCCTGCACGACACCTTCGGCGCCCTCGGCGGTACCTCCCTGCTCGGCCTGCGGATGACCCTGGAGGTGCAGGAGCGCTACGGCACGCTGCTCAACCTGCACCGCACCGGCGGCAGCCAGGCCACCGTCGCCCGCGTGGCGGAAGCGATCCGCGGCGCGTCGGACCGTACGGAGAGCGGGGCCACCGAGGCGTCAGGCGCCGCGCGGGACGCCGCTCTCATCGACGCGGACCTGGCCCTCGAACTCCCGCCGCTCGCATCCCGGGAGACACCACCCGGCACGGACGTGCTGCTCACCGGCGCCACCGGCTTCGTCGGCGCCTTCCTGCTGCACGAACTCCTCCAGGACCCCGGCTACCGCGACCGCCGCGTCTACTGCCTGGTGCGCGCCGACGACGCGGACCACGGCCGACGGCGCCTGCGCGAGGCCGCCGCACGCTTCCGCCTCCCCGAACCCGACCCGGACCGCGTGCACGTCGTGCCCGGCGATCTGCGGGACATCGCCGAGGTGTGCGCGTCCTACCGGGACGGCGAACTGGCCCGCCGCATCGGCCACGTCGTGCACTGCGGCGCCCACGTCGTCTTCACCGAGCCGTACGAGGTCCTGCGCCCGGCCAACACCCTGGCCACGTACCATCTCCTCGGCTGGATGCGCCGCCACGGCATCGCGGACATCAGCTACATCTCCACCCTCGCCGCCTGCGGTCAGGCCCTCGGCTCCGAAGGCCGGCTGCTGGAGCGCCGGGAACAGCCCCTGGACCCGGACGCCGGCGGTTACGGCATCTCCAAGTGGGTCAGCGAACGCCTGCTGGACAAGGCCGAACGGGACGGGATGCGGGTACGGGTCTTCCGTCCCGGCCTGATCGGCGGCGACACCGCCACCGGCGCCTGCAACGACCTGGACCTGCTCTGGCGGCTGATCGCCGCGTGCCTGGCCATCGGCGCCCACCCGGCGGACGACATGCCGCTGCCGGTGGCCCCCATCGACCTGGTGGCGCGCGCCGTCGTCCGGCTCGGCCGCGAGCCCGGCTCCGTCGGCCGCGCGTACCACCTGGTCGGCGAGGACACCACCACCTTCGCCGCGCTCTTCGCGGAACTGGCCGCGCTGGGCGCGCCGACCCGCGGCGTGCCGGTCGCCGCATGGGCGCGGCTGGCCGGGCGGCGGGCGCTGGAGACCGGCGACCCGGTGCTGTCGACCATGGCGCTGTACGAGACCCACGACCTCGACACGCCCCGCGTGGACGTGGAGAGCCGGCTCTGGCAGGCGTGGCTGGACGAACACGGCCTGGACCCCCGCCTGGACGGCGAACGCACCCTGCGGGCCCTGCGCCACCTCGCCGGCCGCCCGGCGTTCGCGGGCCTGCTGACTCATGTGACGGAAGGTGCGACACGGTGACCACCGACGGAACGACCGACAGGACGACGATGGACGAGGAATGGGGCGACGGCCGGCTGGCCATCGTCGGGGCCGGTGTCATGGGTACGGCGCTGGCCACGCTCGCCGTGGGCCGCGGCCTTCCGGTGCTGCTGACCGACGTGTCCAAGGAGCAGCTGGAGCGGGCCCGCGGCGCGGTGCGCCAGCAGCTGCGGCACGCGCGGCTGCTGGGCAAGCTGCCCAAGGGCCCGGACGGTGAGCTGATCACCGACACCTCCGCCACGGGTCTGGAGTCCGCCGCGGCCGTCATCGAGGCGGTCACCGAGACCACCGAGGCCAAGACCGAGGCGCTGGCCGCCATCTCGGCCGCGGTCCGGCCCGGCACGCTCATCGCCTCCAACACCTCGGCCGTGCCGGTCGACGAGCTGGCGGGCTACACCCAGCGGCCCGAGGACGTGGTCGGCACCCACTTCATGAACCCGCCCTACCTGATCCGCGCCGTCGAGGTGATCCGCGGCCCGCGTACCGGCGATGCGGCGATGGCCGGCCTGGACCGGCTGCTGACCGCCCTGGACCGGGAGGCGATCGTGGTCGGCGACGGCCCCGGCTTCGTCTCCAACCGCATCCTGATGCGGGTGATCAACGACGCGGCCCGGCTGGTCGCCGAGGGCCGCGCCTCCGCCGAGTCCGTCGACCGCGTCTTCACCGGCTGCTTCGGCCACCGTACGGGGCCGCTGGCCACCGCGGACCTGATCGGCCTGGACAACATCGTCGACACCCTCAAGGTGCTGCACGACCGCACCGGCGACGACGGATACCGCGCCTGCGACCTGCTCCTGGAGAAGGTCCGCGACGGCGACTTCGGCCACAAGACCGGCAACGGCTTCTACTCCTACGGAGGAACGCGCGCATGACCACCGTCGACAACCAGGACGCGGCGACCGGACCCGGCGCCGCGGCGGTGCAGCAGCGCCTGGTGGCGTTCCTGGGCGAGCGCACCGGCGGCGACTGGGCCGTGGACCAGGACCTGTTCGCCTCCGGGGCGTTCTCCTCGCTGTTCTCCCTGGAACTGCTCCAGTACGTCGAGCAGGAGTTCCAGGTCACCGTCGAGGGCGACGACCTGACCCTGGACAACTTCCGTACCGTGCCCGCCATCACCGCGCTCGTCCAGCGGCTGCGCGGCGAAGGAGCGGCGGGCGCGTGACGGCTCAGGCGACCGCGGACGACGCCCGCGCCGCACTCGGCGGACTCGTCGGCGACCGCGCCGAGGAGTGGGATCTGGCCGGCCGCATTCCCGAGGAGACCGTACGGGAAGCGTCCCGGCGCGGACTGCTGTGCGCGCAGGTCGCCGCGGAACACGGCGGCCTGGGCCTGGACAGCCGGGCCAACGGCGAGCTGACCGCGTACGCCGGATCGCTGTGCAGCTCGCTGCGCTCGCTGATGACCTCGCAGGGCATGGCCGCCTGGACCGTGCAGCGCTTCGGCACCGCGGCCCAGCGCGGCACGTTCCTGCCCCGGCTCACCGGCGGCGAGACGGCCGGTGTCGCGTTCTCCGAGAGCGGCGCGGGCAGCGACCTGTCGGCGATGCGCACGGAGATCCGCCGTGAGGGCGACACCGTGCACGTCACGGGCGCCAAGGTCTGGGTGACCGGCGCCGCGTACGCGAGCCTGCTGGTGGTCTTCGGGACGTACGGCTCCGGCGCGGCCGTGGTGGTCGTACCGGCCGACGCGCCGGGCGTCCGCATCGAGCGGGTGCCGGACCCGATGGGCTGCCGGGCGGCGGGCCACGCCGACGTACACCTCGACGACGTCCGCGTACCGGCCGACCACCTGCTCTCCGGCGCCGGCCTGCCGGTCGCCCTGCTCGCCACCGCCGCGCTGACCTACGGGCGGCTCTCCGTCGCCTGGGGCTGCGCGGGCATCCTGCGGGCGTGCCTGGACAGCGCGTCGGCGCACGCGCGTACCCGCGAGCAGTTCGGCAAGCCGCTCGCCGACCACCAGCTGGTCGCCCGGCACCTGGCCGAACTGGCCGTCGCCGAGCAGGTCGCGCTGCGCTGCTGCGAGCACGCCAGCGCCTGCTGGGACGAGAACCGGCCGGAGCTGGGCACCCAGGCCGTGATCGCCAAGTACGTCGCCTCCCGGGAAGCCGTCCAGGGCGCCGCCACGGCCGTCCAGGTGCTGGCCTCCCGCGGGGCGCGCGACGGCCATCCGGTGGCACGGGCGTACCGCGACGCCAAACTCATGGAAATCATCGAGGGCAGCACGGAGATCAGCCAGCTGCTCCTCGCGGACCACGTACGGACGGGCCGGGGATGACGACGACGGACACGGGCGGTACGGACGCGGGCGGCGGCACGGACGTCGGCGGCGGCACGGACACGGCCGTCGGGGTGGGGGCCGTGCACTGCCTCCTGCCCGACGAGCTGATACCCGTCGAGAAGCTGGACGAGATGGGTCAACTGCCGCGCGAGGAAGCCGACTTCGCGCTCAACTGCGGCATCCGTACGGTCGGCAGGTTCGCCGACGATCCCACGGCGGCCGCCCTCGCGGCCCGTGCCGTACGCGAACTGCGCGAGCAGCACACGGCCGTCACCGACCCCGACGTACTGGTGGTGGTCGGCGCCCGCGCCCCCGAGGTGCTGCTCGGCTCCGACTCCGGCCGTATCGCGTCCGAGGCCGGGCTGACCTCGGCCTTCTCCTTCGTCCTGGACGGCCTGGGCTGTACGGGCTCCAGCTCGGCCTGGTCGCTGGCCCGGGACCTCCTCGTCGCCGACCCGTCCCGGCAGTCCGTCATGATCGCGCACGCCAGCCGCCCGGTCGCGCTGGAGCGGGTGCGCCACCCGGTCACCGTCGTCGGCGACGGCGCCTTCGCCATGACCCTGGTGCGCGGCGGCCGCCCCGTACTGCGCGCCCACCGCCAGCACACCGACGGCCGCTTCCACGACCTCCTCCGGGTCGACTACAAGAACGCCCCCTGGTACGAGTGGCGCGAGGAGGTCGACTCCGCCGACCGCTACCGCTTCGAACTGGCCCTGCACAGCCAGCAGCACCTCAAGCGCCTGGTCGGGCAGGTGCTCCAGGACGCGGGCGTGGCGCGGGAGCGGATCGCCGCCACCCTCATGCAGAACGTCACCGCGCCGGCCTTCCAGTTCTACGAGACCCTGCTCGGCCTGCCGATCCACCCCGTGTGCACCGACCACCTCCAGGCGTACGGCCACCTCGGCGCCATGGACGTGGTCCTCAACCTCGACCGGCTGCTGGCCCGCGGTGAACTGGCACCCGGCGACCTCGTCCTCGTCCTGAACAACAGCCCGGTCGCGGCGTGGGCCGTGACCCTCTGGGAGGTATGACCGGCATGGCGGGCAGCGACACGGCGCAGACCATGGACACCGAGGGCGCGACGGCGGCGCGTCCCACGGTGAAGTGCCTGGTCTGGGACCTGGACAACACCCTGTGGCAGGGCGTCCTGCTGGAGAACGACGAGCTGGAGCTGCGCCCCGGCGTCCTGAAGACGCTGCGCGCCCTGGACGAGCGCGGGATCCTCCAGTCGGTGGCCAGCCGCAACGAGTACGCCGACGCCTGGGCCCGGCTGGAGGCGCTGGGCGTCGCCGAGTACTTCGTCCTGCCGCACATCGGCTGGGGCCGCAAATCGGACGCCGTGCGCGCCGTCGCCGAGCAGCTGAACTTCGCGCAGAACACCATCGCGTTCATCGACGACCAGCACACCGAGCGCGCCGAGGTCGCCTACCACCTGCCGGATGTGCGCTGCTACGACGCGGCGGAGGCGGCCGGCCTGCCGGACCTCGCCGACTTCGCCCCCACCGTCACCACCGACGCGCGCCGCCGCCGGGCCATGTACCAGGAGAAGTTCCGGCGCGAGGCGGCCCAGAGCGAGTTCAACGGGCCCGACGAGGACTTCCTGCGCTCCCTGGACATGCGCATGCGCATCGCCCGCGCCGACGCGGACGACCTCGCGCGCGTCGAGGAACTGACCCTGCGCACCAGCCAGATGAACGCCACCGGCGTGCACTACTCCGACGCCGACCTGCGTGCCCTGCTCACCGACCCGGACCACGAGGTGCTGGTCACCACCGTCGAGGACCGCTTCGGCTCGCACGGCGCGGTCGGCGTGGCGCTGCTGGAGCGGCAGCCGGCCAGCTGGCGCCTGAAGCTGCTCGCCACCTCCTGCCGCGTGGTCAACTTCGGCATCGGCACGCACGTCCTGCGCTGGATCGCCGACCAGGCCACCCGGGCGGACGTGCACCTGGAGGCCGATTTCCGCCGTACCGAACGCAACCGGATCATGGAGGTCGCCTACCGCTTCGCGGGCTTCAACTCCCAGCCCTGCGCCTGCCAGGACGGCCGCGAGCCGGCCACGGACGCCCCGGCGGACGTCCAGCGCCTGCACCTGGTGCCGCAGCGCCAGGCCGCTCCCACGACGCTCACCGCGGCGGGCCCCGTCCTGTGGTCCGGCGACGGCACGGAAAAACCGTGGGTGTGACGGAGGGCGCGGCGGGGGACGCCACGGAGGGCCCGGCGGAGGGGCCCGGCGAACCGGCCTCCGGCCGCCGCTTCACGCCCTTCGGACGCCTGTGGGCGTCCACCGCGGTCTCCGCGCTGGGCGACGGTGTACGGCTCACCGCCCTGCCGCTGCTCGCCCTCTCCCTCACCACCGACCCGCTGCTGATCTCCCTGGTGACGGTCGCCAACTGGCTGCCGCTGCTGCTCTCGCCGCTGGCCGGCGTCTGGGCGGACCTGGCCGACCGGCGCTCACTGCTGATCGGCGTCGACCTGCTGCGGGCCGCCGCGGTCCTGGTCCTCACGCTGACCGTTTTCACCGGCGTGGTGAGCCTGCCGGTGGTCTGCGCGGTGGCGGCGGTGCTCGGGCTGGGCGAGACGGTGCACATCGTCGCGTCCCAGTCGTACCTGCCGATGGTCGTCGACCCCGGCCGCCTCGCCACCGCCAACGGACGGCTCCACGTGGCGCAGCTGATCTTTCGCGACTCCGCCGGGCAGCCGCTCGGCAGCCTCGCCTTCGTCGCCGGCGCGGGTCTGCCGTTCCTGATCGACGGGGTGTCGTTCCTGCTCGGCGTGGCCCTGCTGGTCAGCCTGCCGCGCTTTCCCGGGCCGTCCGCCCGTACGGGGCCGGGCGGCGCGCCGCGCTGGCGCACCATGATCCTGGACGGCGTACGCCTGCTCCGCACCGACCGGCTGCTGGCCACCCTCGCGGGCATGCTCGGCGCGCTGAACTTCTTCATGGGCGTCACCGGCACCCTCGAAGTCCTCTACGTGGTGCGCTGGCTCGGCCTCCCGGAGGCGGCCTTCGGCGTCTTCCTGGCGGTCGGCGCGCTCGGCGGCATCGCGGGCGGCCTCCTCAACTCGCGGCTGGCCGACCGCTTCGGGCTCTTCCCGGCCGCGCTCGGCGGCATGGCCCTGATGGGCGTGGCGATGCTGCTCACCGGCCTGGTGCAGCACGCGCTCGTCGCGGCCATCGGCTTCGCCCTGATGGCGCTCGGCGCCGCCGTCTACCAGGCGCTGACCGTCTCCTTCCGCCAGGCCACCACCCCGCCCGGCCAACTGGGGCGCCTCAACGGCGTCTACCGCCTGGTGGGCACCGGCACCATCCCGCTGGGCGCGCTGGCGGGCGGCGCGGTGGCCAAGCTGGTCCAGGTCAACATCCCGTACGTGGCCGCCGGAGCCGGTGTGCTCCTGCTCTTCGTGCTGGTCGCGCGGCCGGTCGTACGGATGGGGGCGGCGCAGGAGCAACGCGCCGGAGCCCCGGCGGAGGCCGCTTCGTGAACCGCCCGCCCACCACCAGCAACGCCCCCGCCCCGCCCGTACGCCAGGAGCCCGCCTTGGAAGACCGCACCCTCCACCAGTGGTTCGCCGACTCCGCCCGCCGGTGGCCCGACGCCCCGGCCCTCGAACTCGGCGAGCAGGTCCTGAGCTACGGCGAACTGCACCGCAGGGCGGAGGCCCTGGCGGCCCGGGTCCTCGACGAGCTGCCCACCGAGGGCGCGGCGGGTCCCGTACGCCCGCCCGCCAGGATCGCGCTGGTCGCCTCCCGGACGGTGGCCACCTACGTGGCGTACCTGGCCGTCCAGCGCCTCGGCGCCTCCGCCGTCCCCCTCAACGCCGACCACCCGCTGCCCCGCAACCTCGACATCGCCCGCCGCGCCGGGGTCGGCGCGATCCTCGTCGGCGAGGAGCACCGCGCCACCTTCACCGGCCTGCCCGCCGATTTCCGGCCCGCGGTGACCGTCGTCCCGGCGGACGGCGACGGCCTCCCGGAGCCGACGGCGGACGCCCTGCCCGCGTGCCCGGCCGACCCGGAGGCGGAGGCGTACCTGCTGTTCACGTCCGGCTCGACGGGCCGCCCGAAGGGCGTGCCGATCCGCCACCGCAACGTCTCCCCGTACATCGCGTACAACATCGCCCGCTACGCGGCGGCCCCCGGCTGCCGGATCTCGCAGACCTTCGGCCTGACCTTCGACCCGTCCGTCTACGACCTGTTCGTGGCGTGGGGCTCCGGCGCCACCGTCGTCGTGCCGGACCAGGACGAGCTGTACCGGCCGGTGGACTATGCCGTACGCCGCCGGCTCACCCACTGGTTCTCCGTACCGTCCCTGGTCACCACCGCCCAGCGCTACGGCAACCTGCCGCTGGGACAGGTCACCACGCTCCGCCACAGCTGCTTCAGCGCCGAGCCGGTCACCGCGCAGCTCACCGAGCTGTGGCAGCAGGTGGCGCCCAATACCCGTATCCACAACCTGTACGGCCCGACCGAGCTGACCATCACCTGCACCGACCACGACGTCACCGACGCTCCCGGCGCGGCGGGCAGCTCCAACGGCACGGTCCCCATCGGACAGCCGTACCCGCACATGGAAGCCGTCCTGCTGGACGAGGACGGACGTCCCTGCGACGACGGGGAGCTGTGCGTGCGCGGCGCCCAGCGCTTCGACGGCTACCTCGACCCGGCCGACAACGCCGGACGCTTCGTCCGCCACGAGCCGGGCGCGCCCGCCGTCCCGTACGACGGCACCGGCCCGCTCACCCGCGCCCACTGGTACCGCACCGGCGACCGGGTCCGCCGGGAGAACGGCCTGCTGGTACACCGCGGGCGACTGGACAGCCAGGTCAAGATCATGGGGCACCGGGTGGAGCTGGGCGAGGTGGAGGCCGCGATGCGGCGCCACCCCGAGGTGACCGAGGCCGCCGTGGTGGCCGTCACCGTCAAGGACGAGGTACGGCTGCTCGCCGCCTACCTGGGCAAGGAGATGCGCGCGCACGAGTTCGGCCACTGGCTGCGGCAGCACATTCCGCTGCACATGGTGCCGCGCCGCATCCGGCGCCTGGAGGAACTGCCGCACAACGACAACGGCAAGCTCAACCGCGCGCGGCTCGCCGAGCTGCTGGCGTGAGGGGTGACGGTCAGGTGATCGGGCCCTCCGGGGCGGCCGGGCACCGCGCATCGGCGGGCGCGGGCAGCGCTCCGATGCGGGGACGCCCCGCGCTCACCACGGCGGCCACGGCGTCCAGGCGCGCGTCCGTGTGGTCGAGCACGTACAGGTCGCCGTGGCGGGACGGGCCCTCCGCGGTGCCGTCCGGCAGGCCCGAGAGATCGACGGCGGCCAGCCCGCCGAGCGTCGTCCTGCCGAGTTTGACGAAGCACTCCTTGCGCACCCACTGGCGCAGGAAGTACGCGTCCGGGTCAGCGTGTTCGCCCATCGCTGCCCGCTCGGCGGCGCTCAGCACCCGGACCGCGGCACTCCGTACGCCGTCCGGCAGCCTGCGCCGCTCCACATCGACCCCGACCGGTTCGCGGCCCGCCGCCGCGGCCACCACGCCCGTCGTGTGCGACAGGCTCACGGACACCTTCGGCAGCCCGGCCAGCGACGGGCGGCCGTGCTCGGCGGAGCCGCAGCCGGGGCAGCGCTGTTCCAGTACGAGCTGTTCCAGTACCCGGGTGTCGGCGGGCCGGTCCAGCAGCCGGGCCGCGCAGAGCCGCACCAGCACGTGCGCGGCGACGAAGTCGGCCCGGGCGCGTGCCGTCAGCATCGCGTCCGCGCGCCGCCGCTCGACGTCGGTGAGCAGCCGTTCGTACGCCGGAACCAGACCCAGCACCTCGTCCGTGTCCGCCACCATCGCCCACGGCCGTCCGCTCGCCCCCATGGTGATCACCTTTCCAGAGCGCCCACGGACCGGGCAAGGCAACCCCATTCCCGCTTTCGACCCTTTTGAACGGCCCGCTCCAGGCGTCGGCCGACGAGTGGAGGACCAGTGAACGACAGGACGCACGCGGGGGTTTCCGCCGACGCGGGGGTTTCCGCCATGCCCTTCCCGGAACTCTTCGCCCGGCAGGCGGCGCGAACGCCGGAGGCGACGGCGTTGGTCTTCGAGGGTGAGACGCTGTCGTACGGCGAGTTGGACGCGCGGGCGAACCGGCTGGCGCACTGGCTCATCGGCCAGGGCGTGGGGCCGGAGGCACGGGTGGCCGTGGTGCTGCCGCGTTCGGTGGAGCTGGCGGTGGCGCTGCTGGCTGTACTGAAGGCGGGCGGCGCGTACGTACCCGTCGACCCGGAATACCCGGAGGCGCGCCGCGCCTTCGTCCTCGCCGACACGGCCCCCGCGCTGGTGATCGACGCGGAGACCCTGCGCCGCGACGTCTCCGCGTACCCCGCGACCGACCCTGGGACGCGCCTCGCACCGGCGAACGCCGCCTACGTCATCTACACGTCCGGCTCGACGGGCGTACCGAAGGGCGTCGTCGTCCCGCACGCGGGCCTCGCCGGACTGGCGGCCTCGCAGGCCGAGCGCTTCGCGGTGACCGGGGAGAGCCGCGTCCTGCAGTTCGCCTCGCCCAGCTTCGACGCGTCGGTCGCGGAGTTCTGCGTCGCCTGGCTGTCGGGCGCCGCCCTCGTCATGGCGCCTGCCGCGCGCCTGCTGCCCGGTGCGGGCCTGGCGGAGCTGGTCGCCGAACAGCGCGTCACCCACGCCACCCTGCCGCCGTCGGTGCTGGCCGCGCTGCCGCCGCAGACGACGCTGCCGGGCGTGGCGTCGCTGGTGGTGGCGGGCGAGGCGTGCCCGCCGGACGTGGCCGGACGCTGGTCGGCCGGACGGCGCATGGTCAACGCGTACGGGCCGACGGAGACCACCGTGTGCGCCACGGTCGGCGAGCCGCTGTACGGCCGGGTGGTGCCCTCGCTCGGCACGCCGATCGCGGACATGCGCCTGTATGTGCTCGACGCGTCGCTGCGCCCGGTCCCGGCGGGTGGCACCGGTGAGCTGTACGTCACCGGCACCGGCCTGGCCCGTGGCTACCTGGGGCGGTCCGCGCTGACCGCGTCGCGGTTCGTGGCCTGCCCGTTCGGCCCGGCGGGTGCGCGCATGTACCGTACGGGCGACCTCGTACGGTACGGGGCCGACGGTGAGTTGGAGTTCGTCGGCCGCGCCGACGACCAGGTCAAGGTACGCGGCCACCGCGTCGAGCCGGGCGAGATCGAGCAGGCGCTCACCGGGCACCCCGGGGTCGGGCAGGCCGTGGTCACCGCCCGCGAGGACCGGCCCGGCGACGTACGCCTGATCGGCTACGTCGTACCGGCCGACGGCCCCGCGCCGGACGCCCCCGGGGCCGACGCGCACCAGGTCGGCGAGTGGCAGCGGATGCACGACCTCGTGTACGCCGACGAGGCCAAGCCGCAGGACGGCGAACCGCCGTTCGGCGAGGACTTCAGCGGCTGGAACAGCAGCTACGACGGCACCCCGATCCCCGTGGAGGAGATGCGCGACTGGCGCGCCGAGACCGTCCGGCGCATCCTCGCGCTGGAGCCGCGCCGCGTCCTGGAGATGGGCGTCGGCAGCGGCCTGCTGCTCTCGAAGGTCGCGCCCGCCTGCGAGGCGTACTGGGGCGCGGATTTCTCCGCGCCCGCCGTCGAGCGGCTGCGCCGCCAGGTCGCCGCCGTACCGGAGCTGGCCGGCAAGGTCGAGCTGAGCTGCCGCCCCGCCGACGACACGACGGGCCTGCCCGCCGGCTACTTCGACACCATCGTGATCAACTCGGTCACCCAGTACTTCCCCAACGCCGCCTACTTCCTGCGCGTCCTGCGCCACGCCGCCGACCTGCTCGCCCCCGGCGGCCGGATCTTCCTCGGCGACCTCCGCAACCGGCGCCTGCTCCGGCACTTCCGTACGGCCGTCGAGCTGACCCGCGCCGACGCCGGCACCGGGACGGGCGCGCTCGCGGCGGTGATCGACCAGGGCGTCCGGCTGGAGAAGGAACTCCTCGTCGACCCCGACTTCTTCGCCGCGCTGCCCGCCGAACTGCCGGACCTGGCAGCAGGCGCCGACCTCCGGCTCAAGGGCACCCGCCACCACAACGAGCTGACCCGCCACCGCTACGACGCCGTCCTGCACAAGCAGCCCGCGCGCACCGTCTCTTTCGCCGACGTACCGTGCCTGGCCTGGGGCGAGGACGTGGCCGACACCGGTGGCTTGGAGGCCGTCCTGCGGGAGCGGTCCGGGCAGCGGCTGCGGCTGACCGGAGTGCCCAACCCGCGGCTGGCGGGCGAGGCGGCGGCGGTGGCCGCCGTGGCGGCGGGGCTGCCGGTGGGTGAGGCGCGGGCCCGGCTCGGCGGAGCCGACGCCACCGCTGGTGTCGAACCCGAGCTGATCACCGAACTGGGCGCCCGCCTCGGTCTGTGGACGGCCGTCACTTGGTCGCCCGACGGTACGGAAGGACAGTACGACGTCCTCTTCGCGCCGGAGGCCGACCTGGCGTCGGCGTCCCCCGTGGCCCTCTGCCGCCCGTCCGGCGACCTCACCGGCCCCCTCGCGGACCACACCACCGACCCCGGCGCCGCCCTGACCACCGCGGCCCTGGTCACCGACCTGCACCGGCACCTCCGGGACCGGCTCCCCGCCTACCTCGTGCCCTCCGCCATCGTCGCGCTGGACACCCTTCCCCTGACGCCGAACGGCAAGGTGGACCGCGCCGCGCTGCCCGCGCCCGACCTGTCCCACGTCGGCGGCGGGACCGGCGGCCGGGCGCCGCGCACCCCGCGCGAGGGCGTGCTGTGCGAGCTGTACGCCGATGTCCTCGGCGTGCCGCGGGTCGGCATCGACGACAGCTTCTTCACCCTGGGCGGCCACTCCCTGCTCGCCACCCGCCTGATCGGCCGCATCCGCACCGCCCTGGACGTGGACCTGCCGATCACCGCCGTGTTCGAGGCCCCCACCGTCGCCGGGCTCGCCGAGCACATCGACGCCGCGGTCTCCGGGGGGCGCCCGGCGCTGCGCCCGGCCCCGCGGCCCGACGCGCTCCCGCTGTCGTACGCCCAGCGCCGCCTGTGGTTCCTGCACCGCCTGGAGGGCCCGAGCGCCACGTACAACGTCCCGCTCGCACTGCACCTCTCCGGCGAACTGGACCACGACGCGCTGCGGGCGGCAGTCGGCGACCTGCTCACCCGGCACGAGAGCCTGCGCACGGTCTTCCGTGAGACGGCGGGCGGCACTCCGCACCAGGTCGTCCGCGACCCCGGCGATCTGCCGCTGGTGTTCTCCGTCGTACGGACCGGTCCCGACGACGTACGGCGGCTGCTCCACGAAGCCACCCGCCACCCCTTCGACATCGCCACCGAACTTCCGCTGCGCGCAACGCTGTTCCACGTGAAACATCGCGAGCACGTCCTGCTGCTCCTGCTGCACCACATCGCGGGGGACGGCTGGTCCGCCGCCCCGCTCGCGCGCGACCTGGCCGAGGCGTACGACGCACGGCGCAAGGGCGCGGCGCCCCAGTGGTCCCCGCTGCCGGTGCAGTATGCCGACTACACCCTCTGGCAACGCGACCTCCTCGGCGACCCGCAGGACCCGGACAGCGTCCAGAGCCGCCAACTGGCTTACTGGACGGAGCAACTGAAGGCCCTCCCCGAGGAGATCGCCCTCCCGTACGACCGCCCGCGCCCGCGGCGCGCGACGTACCGGGGCGACGCCTTCGCCCTGGAGCTGCCCGCCGCCCTCCACGCCGACCTGCACGCACTGGCACGCGACACCGGCACCAGCCTGTTCATGATCGTCCAAGCCGGACTGGCAGCTCTGCTGACCCGCCTCGGCGCCGGTACGGACATCCCGCTCGGCAGCCCCGTCGCGGGCCGCACCGACCAGGCCCTCGACGACCTGGTCGGCTTCTTCGTCAACACCCTGGTCCTGCGCACCGACACCTCCGGCGACCCCACCTTCCGTGAGCTGCTGCGCCGTGTCCGCGACACCGACCTGGCCGCCTGGTCCCACCAGGACCTGCCCTTCGAGCAGCTGGTCGAGGCCCTGAACCCGGTGCGCTCGGCGGGCCGGCAGCCCCTGTTCCAGGTGGTCGCCGCCGTGCAGAACGCCCCGGAGGGCGGCTTCGAACGGCTCGGCGTCCGCACCCGCTCGGAGCTGATCAGCACCGGCACCGCCAAGTACGACCTCTTCTTCAGCCTCTGGGAGCGCCAGGGCCCGCACGGCGAGCCGCGCGGCCTGGACGGCTTCGTGGAGTACAGCACCGACCTCTTCGACCGCGGCACGGCCGAAACACTCGCCGCCCAGCTGGTCCGCGTCCTGGAAACGGCGGCCGCCACCCCGGACGTCCCCCTCGCCCACCTCGACATCCTGACGGCCGGGGAGCGCGAGCGGCTGCGCCGGGACGCGTCGGCCGCCGCCCCCGCCGTACGGCACAGCACGCTGCCCGGACTGTTCGCCGAGCAGGTGGCGCGTACGCCGGAGGCGACGGCGTTGGTCTTCGAGGGTGAGACGCTGTCGTACCGGGAGCTGGACGCGCGGGCGAACCGGCTGGCGCACTGGCTCATCGGCCAGGGTGTGGGGCCGGAGGCGCGGGTGGCCGTGGTGCTGCCGCGTTCGGTGGAGCTGGCGGTGGCGCTGCTGGCTGTACTGAAGGCGGGCGGCGCGTACGTACCCGTCGACCCGGAATATCCGCAGGCGCGCCGCGAGTTCGTCCTCACCGACGCCGCGCCCGCCCTCGTCCTGGACGAGACAGCCGTACGCCGTGACCTGTCCGCTCACCCGGAGACGGCCCCTGCCACCGCCCTGCGCCCGGCCCACCCGGCGTACGTGATCCACACCTCCGGCTCGACCGGCACGCCCAAGGGCGTCGTCGTCACGCACGCGGGCCTCGCCGCGCTGGCGGCCTCGCAGGCCGAGCGCTTCGCGGTCACGGGGGAGAGCCGCGTCCTGCAGTTCGCCTCGCCGAGCTTCGACGCGTCGGTCTCCGAGATGTGCGTGACGTGGCTGTCCGGCGCCGCCCTGGTCATGGCACCGGGGGAGCGCCTGCTGCCCGGCGCGGGCCTGGAGGAACTGCTCGCCGAGCAGCAGGTCACCCACGCCACCCTGCCGCCGTCGGTCCTGGCCGCGCTGCCGCCCCAGGCGACGCTGCCCGGCCTGGCGTCGCTGGTGGTGGCGGGCGAGGCGTGCCCGGCCGACCTGGTGGAACGGTGGTCGGCGGGGCGGCGCATGGTCAACGCGTATGGGCCGACCGAGGCCACCGTGTGCGCCACGGCCGGTGAGCCGCTGAGCGGGCGCGTCGTGCCCTCGCTCGGCGCGCCGATCGGCGACGTACGGCTCTTCGTGCTCGACGCGCTGCTGCGCCCGGTCCCGGACGGCGCCGCGGGCGAGCTGTACCTCGCGGGCTCCGGCCTGGCCCGCGGCTACCTGGGGCGGTCCGCGCTGACCGCGGAGCGGTTCGTGGCCTGCCCGTTCGGCCCGGCGGGCGCGCGCATGTACCGTACGGGCGACCTCGTACGGCGCCGCGCGGACGGGCAGCCGGAGTTCGTCGGCCGCGCCGACGACCAGGTCAAGGTGCGCGGCCACCGCGTCGAGCCGGGCGAGGTCGAGCAGGCGCTCGCCGAACACCCGGCAGTGCGCCAGGCCGCCGTCGCGGCGCGCGCCGACCGCACCGGCGGCCTGCGCCTGACCGGCTACGTCGTGCCCACCGCCGACGCCGCCCGGCAGACCCTCGCCGCCGATCTGCGCCGCGACCTCCTCGGCAGGCTGCCGGAGCACCTGGTGCCGTCCGTGATCATGGTGCTCGACGCGCTGCCCCTGACCCCCAACGGCAAGGTGGACCGCAAGGCCCTGCCCGCCCCCGATCCGGCCCGCGCCGGCGGGGAAGCGGGCGGCCGGGCCCCGCGCTCGCCGCAGGAGGAGATCCTGTGCGAGCTGTACGCCGACCTCCTGGGCGTCACCCGCGTCGGCATCGACGACAGCTTCTTCGCCCTCGGCGGCCACTCCCTGCTCGCCACCCGCCTGGTCAGCCGCATCCGCGCCGTACTCGGCGTGGAACTGCCCATCGCCGCCCTCTTCGAAGCACCCACCGTCGAGGCCCTGGTGGAACGCCTCGGCCTGTCCACCGCGCGCACCCGCAGCGCCCTGCGGCCCATGCCGCGCCCCGAGGCCCTGCCCCTGTCCTACGCCCAGCGCCGCCTGTGGTTCCAGTACCGCCTGGAGGGCCCCAGCCCCACGTACAACATCCCGCTCATGCTGCGCATCGCGGGACCGGTCGACGAGCAGGCGCTGCGGGCCGCGCTCGGCGACCTGCTGGCCCGCCACGAGAGCCTGCGCACGGTCTTCCGCGAGACCGGCGGCACACCGCGGCAGGTCGTCCTCGACCCGGCCACGGAGCCGGACGCCTTCGACATCCTCAGCGTCACGGAGCCGGAGGACGTGCCGGACGACCCCGCCGCCTTCCGCGCACTCCTCAAGGAGGCGGCGCGGCACCGCTTCGACCTGACCGCCGACCTGCCGCTGCACGTGAAGCTGTTCCGCGTCGGGCCGGGGAATCAGCAGGAGCAGGGCCGGGAGGAAAACGTCCTGCTCCTCCTCCTGCACCACATCGCCGGTGACGGCTGGTCGATGGCCCCGCTGTCGCGCGACGTGGCGACGGCGTACGACGCGCGCCGCGCGGGCCGGGCCCCGCAGTGGACGCCGCTGCCCGTCCAGTACGCCGACTACACCCTCTGGCAGCGGCAGTTCCTCGGCGACCCCGAGGACCCGGACAGCGTCTACGGCCGTCAGATCGCCTACTGGCGCGAGCAGTTGCGCGACCTCCCCGAGGAGATCGCCCTGCCCTTCGACCGCCCGCGACCGCAGCGCGCCTCCTTCCGCGGCGACTCCATCACCTGGGAGATCCCCGCTGAACTGCACCAGCGCCTGCACGCGCTCGCAGGAGAGACCGGCACCAGCCTCTACATGGTCCTCCAAGCCGGCCTGGCCACCCTGTTCACCCGGCTCGGCGCCGGTACGGACATCCCGCTCGGCAGCCCGGTCGCGGGCCGTACGGACCAGGCCCTCGACGACCACATCGGCTTCTTCGTCAACACCCTGGTCCTGCGCACCGACACCTCCGGCGACCCCACTTTCCGCGAACTCCTCCAGCGCGTACGGGACACCGCCCTCACCGGCTGGGCCCACCAGGACCTCCCCTTCGAGCAGCTGGTCGAGGCCCTGAACCCGGTCCGCTCCGCCGCCCGCAACTCCCTCTTCCAGACGATGCTCACCCTCGACAACGTGCCCGAGGGGGAGTTCACCCTCGGCGGCCACCCCGCCCACACCGAACCCGTGCACGTCGACGCGTCCCGCTTCGACATGTCGGTCTTCCTGACCGAACGGCGCGGCGCGCACGGTGAACGGCCCGGCATGGACGGCGCGATCGAATACAGCACCGACCTCTTCGACCGCGGCACGGTCGAAGCGCTGGCCGCCCGGCTCGTCGCGCTGCTCGACGCGGTGACCGCCGACCCCGACCAGTCGCTCGCCCACCTCGACGTGCTGACCGCCGACGAGCGCGCCCTGCTGCTCGGCGAGGTCAACGCCACCGACCGGCCCGTCGTGCGCACGTCCCTCGCCGAGGCGTTCCAGGCCGCGGCGACCGACCACCCCGACGCCCCCGCCGTGACCTCCTCCGCCGACGGCACCACCCTCACCTACGCCGAACTGAACGCCCGCGCCAACCGCCTGGCCAGGCACCTGACCAGCGAGTACGGAGTCGGCGGCGAGAGCCGCGTCGCCATCCTGCTGGACCGCTCCACCGACCTGGTCGTGGCGATCCTCGCCGTCCTCAAGGCGGGCGGCGTGTACGTACCGCTCGACCGGCGCTACCCGGCCGCCCGCATGCGCCTGATCGCGGCCGAGACGGAGGCCGTCCTCGTCCTCACCCGGCGCGACGTGCCGGCCGCCGCCTACCTCCCCGGCGTACCGGCCCTGAACGTGGACGCCTGCGACGGCACGTCGGCGGACCTCCCCGCCACCGACTTCGCCGCTCCCACCGCCTGCGCCGACACCGTCGCGTACGTCATGTACACCTCCGGCTCGACCGGCGCCCCCAAGGGCATCGCCGTCACCCAGGGCGACGTGGTGGGCCTGGCCGCCGACCACTGCTGGAGCGAGGGCGCGCCGGACGGCGCCCGGCACACCGTGCTCGGCCACGCCTCCACCGCGTTCGACGCCTCCACCTTCGACCTGTGGGTCCCCCTGCTCAACGGCGGCCACCTGGTCATGGCCCCGCCCGGCGACCTCACCCCCGACGACTACCGCGCCCTGCTCACCGACCACCACATCACCGCGGTCCTCCTCACCACGGCCTTGTTCAACCTGATCGCCGACGAATGTCCGGCCGCCCTCTCCGGCGTCCGCCAGGTCTGGACGGGCGGCGAAGCGGCCTCCCCGTCCGCCGTACAGAAGATCCTCAACGCCTGCCCGGACACCCGCGTCCACAATGTCTACGGGCCCACCGAGGTCACCATGGCGGCCACGTACCACGCGCTCCAGGCACCGCGGCGCGTCGCCGGTACGGTCCCCATCGGCCGCCCCATGGACAACATGCGCGCCTACGTCCTCGACGGCGCGCTGCGCCCCGTGGCGCCGTCGGTGACCGGCGAACTGTACGTCGGCGGCGCGGGCCTCGCCCGCGGCTACCTGAACCGGCCGGGGCTGACCGCCGAACGCTTCCTCCCCGACCCCTTCGGCGCCCCGGGCGCCCGTATGTACCGCACCGGCGACCTGGTCCGCTGGACCGCGGACGGACAGCTCGACTACGTCGGCCGCGCCGACTCCCAGATCAAGATGCGCGGCTTCCGCATCGAACCCGGCGAGATCGAAACCGTCCTGGACGCCCACCCCGCCGTCGCCCAGGCCACCGTCAACCTGCGCGAGATCGCCCCGGGCGACACCCGCCTGATCGCCCACCTCGTCCCCGTGACCAAGGAAGCCTTCGACTCCACGGCCCTGCGCCGCCACCTGCGCGACCGGCTGCCCGCCTACATGATCCCGTACGCCCTGGTCGCACTCGACGCCCTGCCGCTCACCCCGAACGGCAAGGTGGACCGCGCGGCGCTGCCCGCCCCCGACCCGCGCTCGGAACTCGGCGGACGCGGCCCGCGTTCACCGAAGGAGGAGATCCTCTGCGCGCTGTACGCCGACGTCCTGCGCGTCCCGCGCGTCGGCATCGACGACAGCTTCTTCGTCCTCGGCGGCCACTCCCTGATGGCGACCCGCCTGATCAGCCGCATCCGTACGGCCCTGAACGTGGAACTCCCCATCGGCGCCCTCTTCGAGGCCCCCACCGTCGCGGCCCTCGCCCGGCGCATCGACAGCGCCACGTCCGAGGCCCGCCCACCGCTGAAACCCGCCGTGCGCCCCGACGCCGGCATCCCCCTCTCCTACGCCCAACGCCGCCTCTGGTTCCTGCACCGCCTCGAAGGCCCCAGCCCCACCTACAACATCCCCCTGGCCCTGCGGTTCTCCGGCGAACTCGACCCCGCGGCCCTACGCGCCGCCATCGGCGACCTCGTGGCTCGCCACGAGAGCCTGCGCACCGTCTTCCCGCGCCGCGCCCGCGCGGCGCAGCAGATCATCCTCCCGCCGGACTCGGGCCGGGACCTCCTCACCGTGGTGGAGGCGACCCCCGACGATCTCGCTCCGGCCTTGCAGAAGGCCGCCCGCCACCCCTTCGACATCACCGCCGAACACCCGCTGAAGGCGACCCTTTTCTCGACCGGCCCGACGGACCACGTCCTGCTCCTCCTCCTGCACCACATCGCAGGCGACGGCTGGTCCATGGCCCCCCTGTCCCGCGACCTCGCCGCGGCCTACGACGCCCGCAGCGCGGGCGAGGAACCCCAGTGGACGCCGCTCCCCGTCCAGTACGCCGACCACACCCTCTGGCAACAGCAATTCCTCGGCGACCCGGCCGACCCCGACAGCACCTACAGCCGCCAGCTCGACTTCTGGCGTTCCACGCTGTCCGGCCTCCCCGCCGAAATCCCCCTCCCTCTCGACCGCCCGCGCCCCGAGGTCACCACCTACCAGGGCGACATGTTCCCCCTGCACATCCCCGCCGACCTCCACCAAGGCCTCAACGCCCTGGCCGGCGACACCGGCACCAGCCTCTACATGGTCGTCCAGGCGGGCCTGGCAGCCCTCCTCACCCACCTCGGCGCCGGCACCGACATCCCCCTCGGCAGCCCCATCGCCGGCCGCACCGACCAGGCCCTCGACGACCTCGTCGGCTTCTTCGTCAACACCCTGGTCCTGCGCACCGACACCTCCGGCGACCCCACCTTCCGCGAACTGCTGCACCGCGTCCGCGAAACCGACCTCGCCGCCTGGTCCCACCAGGACCTCCCCTTCGAACAACTGGTAGAAGCCCTCAACCCCACCCGCTCCACCGCCCGCCACCCCCTCTTCCAAACCCTCCTTACCCTCGACAACGCACCGGAGCGCCATTTCACCCTGGGCGGCCACGCGGCCCGGACCGAGCCGGTGGATCTCGGGGTCTCGCATTTCGACCTGTCCTTCGGGCTCACGGAGAGGCGGTCGGGGGAAGGGGTTCCCGAGGGGCTGGACGGGTTTGTGGAATTCAATACGGATGTGTTCGAGGAGGGAACTGTGATGGGGATCGCGGAGAAGCTGATCGGAGTATTGGGAGCGGCTGTGGCGGGGCCGGACAGGGCGCTCTCCGAATTGCTCCCGTAGCCGGTCGGGAGAACGGGGCCCGCAACCTCGCCCGGATGACGTAGCGGGCCCCGCCGATCCCGCCGGCGGCGGCCACGAGGGCATACACCTGTCCCCATGCAAACCTTCCTCCCGTACCCCGACTTCGCAGCCTCCGCCGCCGTCCTCGACGCACGCCGCCTGGGGAAACAGCGGGTGGAGACACTCCAGGTCCTGAGGGGCCTCACCGTGCCCGGCTATGGCTGGCGGCATCATCCGGCCGTACGGATGTGGCAGGGCTACGAGGAGGCGCTGGTTCGGTACGGGCTGGAAATGTGCCGGGTATGGACCGACGCCGGCCGCCAGGACACCTGCGCCGTCACCATGACCACGGACTTCACCGCCCACCGCCCACGAGCTGAGATCCGCTCGTACGCCGCCCTTTCCGACGCCGGAGAATTGCCGAACTGGCTGGGTGACCCGGCATTCCACCGGAGCCACCGGTCGGCATTGGTGACGAAGGATCCGGAGCACTACCGGCAGGTCTTTCCGGACGTCCCGACGGGGTTGCCGTACGTCTGGCCGACGTCCGACCGGCCGACCGGCCGAAACGCGTGACGGGGTGCCGGCCACGGGGCCATGACCGGCGACCGGCGGGTCGGCGCGCTCGCGGGAAACCGAAAGGGCGGCAGGAGCGTCGGTTAGGTTGATCAGCAGACAGCTGAGCCATGAGAAGGGGAGGGTCATTCCATGACGGAGTCCGGCAATACGGGTGGAATACCGGATGACGCGGCTTCCGCCCGTAACAACGGAGGCGCCGGCACGGAAGGGAACGCGGCCGGTATCGCCGGCGGAAACACAGCAGGTGCCCCGGGCCCTCAACCGCCGTCGCTGCCGCCCTACGCTCCGCCGCCCCCGCCGTCCGCCACCCCTCCCGCGGTGGTGCCGACCGACGCCGATCACGCGCTGGAGATCGGCCGTACGCTGTTTCCGCCTGAGGGTTCGCCCAACGGCCCGGTCGGCCTTTTCGTGCACGAATTCGACATCGGCTACCTCATCTACCCCGGCTATCCGGTCCATGACGATCCGACCGTGCCGCCGCCCTGCCCCGGTGGCAGCAACGCCGTCATCGCCAAGGCCGACGGCAAGGTGACGTTCGTTCCGAACCATCCGCCGGAGGATGCCGTCGAGCTCTACCGCCTGCTGCTGAGCCGGGAGACGCCCTGAGCCTGGCCGGTGTGACCGGAACTCATGCGTTCCGCTCCGCGGCGAGGGGTGCCGTTGGTTTCACACCCCGGCACCGGGCCCGGACGGACAGCTGATTCCCGGACAGGAGGCGTCCCGCGCGGGCCGCCACCTTCCACTGAACGATTTCACGCATTTCCACGGGGGAGTTTCGTCTTGTCTCTCATGCTGCCGGATCCGCTGGAGTGGGTCCTGGACATGCTCGGTTTCAACTGGCCGCATGCCGACGAGGACAAGC
>NZ_JOCQ01000051.1 GCF_000720725.1 Streptomyces rimosus subsp. rimosus | reverse complement strand
GCGGCCGTCGATGAGGGAGCGGGGCGGTGCGGTGGGCAGGTCGTCGCCCAGGGGTGCGGTGGTCAGGTTCGCGTAGTCGTACGTCCACGGCTCGTAGTACGTGTCCAGCGTCGGCAGCCGGGGGTTGGCGAACAGCCGGGCCAGCCGGCGGGCGCGGCCCCCGGAGCGCGGCACCAGCCGGCTGCCCCTCAGATGCCAGCCGCCCTGCCAGCGGTCCTGGTCCTCGTAGGCGCGGGGGTAGCCCTGCCCTGGGCGGGTCTCGACGTTGTTGAACCACACGTATTCGGTGCCGGTGCGGTTGGTCCAGGTCTGTTTGCAGGTGACCGAGCAGGTGTGGCAGCCGATGCACTTGTCGAGGTTCATCACCATCGCGATCTGCGCCATGACGCGCATCAGTAGCTGACCTCCTGGGAGCGGCGCCGGATGGTGGTCACCGCGTCGCGCTGGTTGCCGGTGGGGCCGTAGTAGTTGGGGGCGAAGGACAGCTGGGCGTGGCCGCCGATGAGGTGGGTCGGCTTGATCAGCAGCCGGGTCAGGGCGTTGTGCACACCGCCGCGCCGCCCGGTGGTCTGCGACAGCGGCACGTTCACCAGGCGCTCCTGCACGTGGTACATGAACACCGTGCCGGGCGGCATGCGGTGCGAGACGACGGCCCGCGCGACGACCACGCCGTTGGCGTTGACCGCCTCGATCCAGTCGTTGTCGGCCACCCCGGCGGCCGCCGCGTCGGCCACGCTCATCCAGATCACCGGGCCGCCGCGGGCCAGCGTCTGCATGAGCAGGTTCTCCTGGTACTCGGAGTGGATGGACCACTTCGAGTGCGGCGTCACATAGCGCACGGTCACCGACGGCCCGGTGGACGCGCCGGGACGCGGCCGTTCGCCCAGTGCGGCCAGATCCAGCGGCGGCCGGAAGACCGGCAACTGCTCGCCGAACTCGGCGATCCACTCGTGGTCGAGGTAGAAGTGCTGACGGCCGGTCAGCGTGTGCCAGGGCTTGCGGTGTTCGGTGTTGATCGTGAACGGCGCGTACCGCCGCTCCGGACCCTCCTTGCCCGACCACTCGAAACTCGCCGACACCTGCACCGGGCGGGCCTGGGTGTCCGAGAAGACGACGCGCCGTTCGGCGACCGAGGCGGCCAGTTCCTCCAGGCCGCGGCCCGGGCCGCAGCGCCCGGCGAGCGCCCGGAACCCCTCGGCGGCCAGCCGTCCGTTGGTGGTGCCCGACAGGGCGAGGATCGCCTCGCACAGCTTCACGTCCGTGTCCAGCAGCGGCCGGCCGTGTGCCGAGCCCCCGGTGGCCGTGCCGCAGCGGGCGGCGAGCCAGTCCGTCTCCGGACCGGCCCGTACGGTGACGCCCTTGACGGACATGCCCTGCTCCTGCGCCAGCGGGCCGAAGGCGGCCAGCCGGTCGGCGAGCGTGGTGTAGTCCCGCTCCACCAGCGTGAGCCGCGGCCCGGTCGGCCCCGGCGGCGGGGCCTCGCCCGCCGCCGTGTCGTGGTGGAGGGCGGTGGCCACCAGGTCGCAGGCGTCGTCCAGGCGCCCGGCCGCCAGCCGGCTCACCTCCCGGGCGAGCCCGTGGAAGATGTCGAAGTCGGTACGGGCCTGCCAGGGCGGGCTGATCGCGGGCGAGAACGCGTGTACGTACGGGTGCATGTCCGTGCTGGACAGGTCGTGCTTCTCGTACCAGGTCGCGGCCGGCAGCACGAGATCGGCGAAGAGCGTGGTGGACGTCATGCGGAAGTCCAGCGCCAGCAGCAGGTCCAGCTTGCCGCGCGGCGCCTGCTCGTGCCACGTGACGTCGCGCGGACGGGCCTCAGGGGGCGCTTCCTCGGCGTCCGCGTTGTCGTCGGCGCCGAGCAGGTGGCCGAGGAAGTACTCGTTGCCCTTGGCCGAGGAACCGATCAGGTTCGCCCGCCACACGTTCAGGACGCGTGGCCAGTTGGCGGGTGCGTCCGGGGCCTCGCAGGCGAAGGAGAGCCGTCCGGCGTCCCGCTCGGCCGCGACCCACCGGCCGGGGTCCGCGCCCGCGTCGCGGATGCGCCGGCCCAGCTCCAGGGGGTTGGCGTCGAAGGTCGGGTACGAGGGCATCCAGCCCCGGCGCGCCGAGCGGGCCACCAGATCGGCGGTGTGCTGCCGCGCGAACAGGCCCCGGGCGGCCGGGGAGGCGAGCGCGTCGGCCGGGGCCCGGTCGTACCGCCACTGGCCGGAGTGCAGATACCAGTACGGCGTGCCGGCCATCTGCCGCGACGGGCGCACCCAGTCGGCGGCCGTGGACAGCTGCTGCCAGCCCGTGAGCGGGCGCACCTTCTCCTGGCCCACGTAGTGCGCCCAGCCGCCGCCGTTGACGCCCTGACAGCCCGTGAGCAGCAGCAGGGACAGGAAGGACCGGTAGATGGTGTCCGAGTGGAACCAGTGATTGGTGCCCGCGCCCATCACGATCATGCAGCGGCCCCGGGTCTGCTCCGCCGTGCGCGCGAATTCCCGCGCCGCGCGTACGGCCGCGCGCGCGGGCACCGATGTGATGGTCTCCTGCCACGCCGGAGTGCACGGCACGTCCGCGTCCTCGTAAGAGCCGGGCCACTGCCCGCCCAGACCCGGGCGCCCCACCCCGTACTGCGTCAGCAGCAGATCGAAGACCGTGGTCACCAGGCGCCCGCCCACGCGCAGCGCCGGCACCTCCCGCTCCACCGTGCCTTGCTCCTGGTCGAAGCGAGGCAGCACCACGCGCGCGGTGCCCGCGTCCGGCCGCCCGTACAGGCTCAGCAGCGGATCGATGCCGCCCAGATCCAGGTTCCAGCGTCCCGCGCCGCCCTCGCTCCAGCGGTCGCCCAGCGTGCCGCCCGGTACGGCCGGGGCACCGGCGACCGCGTCGAAGAGCACCGGCATCCACCGCCGGGCCGCGCCCTCGGCGCCCGGAACGAGCCCCGCGTCCTGCGCCGTGACGAACGGGCCGGGGACGTGAACCGCCGCGCCCGGCCCGTGCCCGGTGCATTCCGTCGCCTTTCCGGCGTACTCCGTCAGCTCGATGAGGAAGGGGAGGTCGGTGAAGGTCTTGACGTAGTCGGTGAAGTACGGGACCCGGCGCCGGACGAAGCATTCGCGCAGGATGACGTGGCCCATGGCCATGGCCAGGGCGCCGTCGGTGCCGGGGTGGGGGCGCAGCCATTCGTCGGCGAATTTGGTGGCGTCGGCGTAGTCGGGGGAGACCACCACGACCTTCTGGCCGCGGTAGCGGGCCTCGGCCATCCAGTGGGCGTCCGGGGTGCGGGTGACCGGCACATTCGAGCCCCACAGCATCAGATACGCCGCGTCCCACCAGTCGCCGGATTCCGGCACGTCGGTCTGGTCGCCGAAGACCTGCGGGGAGGCGATCGGCAGATCCGCGTACCAGTCGTAGAAGGAGAGCATCGGCGCGCCGAGCAGGGCCATGAAGCGGGCACCGACCGCGTGCGAGGCCATCGACATCGCGGGGATGGGGGAGAAGCCGGCGATCCGGTCCGGCCCGTGGTGCTGGAGGGTGTGCACATGGGCGGCGGCGATCTCCAGTGCCTCGTCCCAGCCGATACGGACGAGACGCCCTTGCCGCGGGCCCGCTCCCCTGGGCTCGTACTCCGGGCGGTCCGGTCCCACCGACGGGTAATCGGTCGCCTGTGTTTCCCAGGTGATGAGTCCGTCTTTGACGAAGACCTGCCAGGAACACGAGCCGGTGCAATTCACGCCGTGGGTCGAGCGCACCACCTTGTCGTGCGCCCAGCGCTCCCGGTACGGCGCGTCGTTGACCTCCTGATCCGTACGGAAAACCGCCCGCCCGTCCTCCGTGCCCGGTGCCCGCGACAGCAGCCGTCCGGCCGCCAGCAGTTTCCCGGCCGCGTCCGCCGCGACCCGCTCGGCCTCCGCCCTGCCACGCCACATACAAGGCTCCTTCCGGGGGCACGGTGGCGGACCCGTTCGGTACGCCATGCAACGAACCACCCCAGATTCCCCTCGCCGCGGCCGCCCGCCGCGCCGTTCTTTCGCCGGTTGGCCAGCTTTGGAAGTTATTTTTCTCCGCCTTTGCCGTGGCTGCTCCACGGCCACCTGAATGACACGTTTACCACCTGCAAGCCGTCTCGCCGGGACGGCTGGAAGCGTGGCGGATAGAATTGGCCCAGGCACTTGTAGGAAAGTGCGAGGACGCCCGCCACCGGCCCGCACCTTCCCGATGAAGGCGTGTGGTTTCCATGTGCGGTATGGCCGGGTGGGTGAGTTTCACGCGCGACCTCACCGCGTATACCGATACCGCGGAGGCGATGACCGAAACCATGGTCTGCCGTGGCCCCGACGCCGGGGGAGTATGGGCGTCGGAACACGCACTGCTCGGCCACCGCAGATTGGCGATCATCGACATCGAGGGCGGCCGCCAGCCGATGACCGCGGCGGGCGACGGGGACACCGGGAAATCGCCGGTCATCACCTACACCGGCGAGGTCTACAACTTCCGCGAACTGCGCGAGGACTTGCGTGCGCTCGGACACGTCTTCCGGACGTCCAGCGACACGGAAGTCGTGCTCCGCGCCTACCTGGAGTGGGGAGAGGATTTCGCTGAGCGCCTGAACGGAATCTACGCCTTCGCGCTGTGGGACCCGCGCTCCGAAGAACTGCTGCTGGTCCGCGACCGAATGGGCGTCAAGCCCCTCTATTACCGGCCGACCGCCGACGGCGTGCTCTTCGGCTCCGAGCCGAAGGCGATCCTCGCCCACGACGAGGCCGAAGCGGCCGTGGACACGGAAGGGCTCTGCGAAATCTTCGGCATCGTCAAAACACCGGGCCACGGCGTTTTCCGGGACATGCACGAGGTGCTGCCCGGGACCGTACGGAAATTCACCCGGGACGGAAGCGGCGTACGCACCTACTGGAAACTGACGGCCCGCCGGCACACCGACGACCTCGACACCACCGTGGCCACCGTCCGCTCGCTCCTGGAGGACACCGTCGAGCGCCAGCTCTACGCCGACGTCACCGTGGGCACCCTGCTCTCCGGCGGCCTGGACTCCAGCGCCATCACCGCGCTCGCCGCCGCCTCCCGCGCCCGGCGCGGCGTGCCGGAACCGGTCCGCGCGTTCTCCGTCGACTTCACCGGCCACCAGGAGCGCTTCCGCTCCAACGTGCAGTGGGAGGACCCGGACACCCCGTTCGCGATCGAGGTGGCCGGCCACCTCGGCGCCGACCACATCATCGTGGAACTGGACAACGACGACCTCCTCGACCCGGAGGTCCGCGACGCCGTACTGCGCGCCCAGGATCTGCCGGTGTCCACCGGCGACATGGAGTACTCCCTGTACCTGCTCTGCCGGGCACTCAAGGAACGTATGACGGTGGCGCTGTCCGGCGAGGCGTCGGACGAGCTCTTCGGCGGCTACACCTGGTTCCACGCCCCGGAGGCCGTCGGCCTCGACAGCTTCCCCTGGCACGACCCGTTCGAGAAGGCGGGCGGCATCGGAGCGCTGCGCGAACTGGGCCTGTGGGACGCGCTGGACCTCGGCGCGTACATCGGGCGGCGCTACGCCGAGGCGCTGGCCGAGATGGAGCGGCTGCCCGGCGAGACCGGGCACGAGGCCCGGATGCGCGAGATCACCTACCTCAACCTCACCCGCTGGGAGAACTTCCTCCTGGACCGCAAGGACCGCATCAGCATGGCGGTCAGCCTGGAGGTACGGGTCCCCTTCACCGACCACCGCCTGGTCGAGTACGTCTACAACACCCCGTGGGCCATGAAGAACTTCGACGGCCGGGAGAAGAGCCTGCTGCGCGCCGCGATGCGCGGCCTGCTCCCGGACTCGGTCCTCGACCGGAAGAAGAGCCCCTACCCCTCCACCCAGGACCTCAGCTACGAACGCGCCCTGCGCCGCAAGGTCGCGGACCTCCTCACCCCGGACGCGCCGGTGCTGCGCCTGGTGAGCGCGGACGGCATCCGCCGGCTCCTGGCCCGGCCGGAGGGCGCGTACGGGGTCGGCGGCCCGTTCAGCGCCCGCGCCGTCCTGGAGCGGCTCATCGAGTTCGACACCTGGGTGCGGGAGTACGGCGTACGGGTCGTGGCCTGAGCGCCCGTGCCCGGGGACGACAGCCGCCCCGTTCACGACGGGTCTCGGCCCCGGGCGTCACGGCACCGGCCCCTGCGGCTTCGCCGTGCGGTCATTCGTCCGGGTGACGTTTATCCGCCCCCGGAGCCGGTCCACCAGCCGGTACTTCTCGCGCTGCTCACGCGACTCCCGGTCCAGCTCCTCGATCAGCCGCTGGGTGCGCTTCTCCACGTCCAGCTCGTCCAGGATGCGATCGATCTCGGCCAGCAGCGCACCGTGCAACTGCCACTGGCGCGGATGCTCCCGCACCCCGTCGAGGAGCAGGTGCGCGACCACGTCCCGGCTGGCGCGGCTGCGGGCGAGTTCCTCGGCGAGCCGCTCCTCGGCCTCCTCGGCGTTGGCGCCGACCTGCGTGGTGATCAGTACGGCGAAGCTCTCCACCGCGCTGGCCATGTGCCGGAACACCTCGTGCAGGGCGGTGGCGATGTGCGGCGCGAACAGGTGCTCCCGGGTACGCGCCTTGGCCAGGTCGGTCAGCGTGCGGCACAGCGTACGGAGCACCACCGCGGAGATCTCCAGGGTGTCCAGGCCGGTGCGCAGCACGACACGGAAGAGCGTGCCCTCCTTGACGCGGGGGTTGAGCCGCAGACTGTCCTCCGCCTGCCGGAGCGCGGCGTCCACCTGCACGATGTCGTGGTCCAGACGGCGCGCCTCGTGCAGCCGGGCCGCGGCCTCCGAGACGGGGGTGTGCCCGCCCACCTCGTCCCCGAGGCACACGAGCAGCCGCCGCATCCGGCTCGCCAGGTCCTCGATGGCCGCACTGGCGGGCTGCACCCACACCGGCGGAACGAACAGGACGTTGAAGAGCAGCCCGACGACGGCACCGATCAGCGTCTCCAGCACCCGGTCCCAGGCCGTCTCGGCCACCCGGGTCACGCCCAGCACCAGCATGGCGCTGATCGCCACCTCCGGCACGAACTCACCGGCCCGTACGAAACGGCCGATCACCAGCGCGGCGAGGATGATCAGGCCCAGACTCCACCAGGTCAGCCCCACCAGCGCGCTGAACCCGATGGCGATCAGCACGCCCACCACGACCGCGTTGACCCGGCGCATCCCGGTGGTGAGCGTCGCGTACAGCGTGACCTGGACGACCAGCAGCGCGGTGAGCGGCGCGGTCAGCGGCGCCGGCTCGCTGCTCAGCACCAGGGCGACGACGTACGAGATCACGGCGGCCACGGTCGACCGGACGGTCTGGACGACCACCGGCTCACGGCGCCGCCGGACGAGGTCCAGCAGAGGGTCGGTAACTTCAGCCACGTTTGGCTTGTTCCCACTCTTGCGCACCACAGGCACCATCGGGCGCCCGATCACCGGTCTGCTCGTGACGGCACGTCAGGCCATGGACGGTGCCGGGTGGAGCGCCGGGGAGGGCATGAGCATGTCGAACGAGGTCGCGGCGAACCGGATACGGGCGTCGGCGCGGCGCAGCGCGGGCAGCCGCGCCGACCACTCGGCCACCCGCAGGGAGGCGGCCGCCGGCCGGGCGCTGAACCGTGCGGTGGCGACCGTCCGCACGCCGTCGAGAGAGCCGAAACCGGTCATCGGCAGGCGGAGGCGGGGGAGCGGCGGGCGCCTCGTCGCCACATCCAGGACGACGACCGGTCCTTCACCGTCCTGGACGCGTACGCGTGAGCCCTCCCAGCGGAACTCGGCCAGTTGCTTGGGCACACCCCAGATACGGCGGCCGCCCCACAGCGACCGTTCGTCGTCCACCCAGATCCACTGGATGCAGAGGCCGACCCGCCGGCCACGGCGTACGGGCGTGCCGACGATCAGCTCGTCGTAGCGGAGGGTTCCCGCGCGGTACCGGATGAGGAAGACGGCCAGGGTGCGCGGCAGCAGGCGCGAGAGGTCCGGGGGAGGGACCGGGACCGACTCGGCGGGGAACAGGCCACCCCACAAGTGGCCCTTCAGATGCCAGGGTGGGGGCGGATATGGGCCCGGAATCGGACCGGTTCCGGGCAGGTGTTCCGGGACGTCCACCGAGGCTCCTTCCTGCGCAGGACCGTAGGGCGTGCCCGCGCGGGTACCCCGTGGAGACCGCTCCGCACACCCGGCGCCCGTGGGCGGCAGGCCGTAGGGCAGGTGGCGTCCCTGTCAGCCGGTACGGGCACATCGTCGTTGACCTGGCCGAGCGGCGCGGGCTGCGGGCCCGGGCCCTGATCAACGCGCAGGCCTCTCCGCAGGCGCTGGCTCACCGGGCCGTGGCACGGTAGGCCCGGGGCGTGCTGCCGGTCGCTGTTCGGAAGTGCCGGCGAAAGCTCGCCGACGACGTGAACCCCGCGCGTGCGGCGATGTCCTCGACGGTGGCCTCGTCCTCTTGCTCCAGGAGGCGCCGGGCGAGGTCCAGCCGGGCGCGCAGCAGGTACTGGAGCGGGCTGAATCCGGTGTGCGCGCGAAATCTGCGGTTGAGCGTGCGCACGCTGAGCCGGGCGTGCGCGGCGATGTCGGCGGGCGTGAGCGGGCGGTGCAGGGACGCCTCCAGCCACCGGACGGTCGGCTCCAGGCCCGCGGTCCCCGCGACCGCCCGGGCGAGTTCGTCCCGGGCGGCGTCGGCCTCCTCGCGTACGGGCAGCACGAGCCGCCGCGCGACGTCGGCGGCCACCGCGGGCCCGTGGTCCTCCGCGACGAGCCGCAGCCAGAGGTCGAGCCCGCCGAAGAGCCCGGCCGATGTGCAAAACGGCCCGTCCACGACGAGCGTGCCCGCCGGGTCGACGTCCACCGCCGGGTACCGCTGGGCCAGTGCGGGCACTTCGCTCCACCCGGTGGTGGCGCGGCGGCCGTCCAGGAGACCGGCGGCAGCCAGGGTGAACGCGCCGGTGCCCACGGCAGCGATCCGGCAGCCCCGGGCCGCCGCGTCCCGCAACGCCCCGGCCACCCCCACCGGCGGCTCTCCCCGGAACCCGTCGTGTCCGGCCACCGCCACGGTGTCCGCTCCGTCCAGTCCTTCCAGTCCCTGATCGGCGGTGACCGTCAGCGCGGCGGGCTCGGCGGTGGTGACGGTGCGGGGGACGGCGCAGATCCGCAGCTCGTACGCGTCGCCACCGGGGGCCCCGTGGGCGAGGGCCTCCAGGACCAGGCCGGGGGTGGTGAGCTGATGGGCGGGGACGCCGTCGAGGACGAGCAGCGCGATGACTGACATGCAGGGATTATCCGCTCCTGCCCTGCCTGTCCTGCCTGCCCGTGCCGCCCGCGGTCACCCGCCCGGTTCGGCTCAGCGGTGGGCGGCGACAGTCCTGTCGATCCAGCCCTTGTAGGAGGCTATGGAGGTGTAGATCCCGCGTCCGCCCCCGCACTTCGGGTCGACCCGCGCTTCCCCGTCACCCGATGTGGTGCCGACGAGCTGCCAACGTCCGCCGACGCGCTGGATCTGCGGCCCCCCGGAGTCTCCCATGCACGCCATGGCGCCGGGGACCTGGCTCTGGGTGCACAGTTCCTTGCTGCCGTTGATGTCGAGGCACTTGGCCGTAGGGGCCCTGAGGGTGTCCAGTTGCTTGAGCCGCTCGGGGAACTTCCAGTCCTTGGGGTCGGAGGCGTCGACGGTCGTACCGAAGCCGAGGAGCCGGGTGTGCGCGCCGATCCGTGGCGCGTGCGCGGCCATGCGGATGGGGGCCTGCCGGGTGACGGGACGGTCCAGGCGGAGCAGCGCGATGTCGTGGAAGGAGCGCTGGTTGCCACTGATGTCGTACCGGGGGTGGATGACCTTCTTGACGATGGTGCGGACGGTGCCGCCGGAGTGCTGCCGGTCGCTGCCGATCCGCACCGTGCCGGCCGGCACGGCCGCGTAGTCGTCCTGGGCGCAGTGCGCCGCGGTCACCACCCACTGCCGGTCGATCAGGGCTCCGCCGCACACGCCTGACAAGCGGGGGCCGCCCTCCTGCTTCACGGTCATGGGGATCGACACCATGAAGGGGTACTCCTCCGTGGAGTTCTTCCCGCCCACGATCGCGTGCGCGCTGCCGCTCATGCCTGCGGCGCACAGGACCGTGACGGCGCCGACGGTGCCCGCACCGGCGAGCAGCCGCCGGACGCGGCGGCCGGATGTTCCGGGTGTGCCGGGTGTTCCGGACAGGGAGGTGCCATTCGAGAAGGTCATGGAAGTGATGCCCTTTGCGCAGTTTCACGGACGGATGGAGGCACGGATGTGGGGTTACATGGCCACATGCGCCGCGGTGCTACGGACGAATACGGAGCGCCGCTGACGGCCTGTCCTCATCTTCCGTGGGCCGGACAGGCCGGAAAAAGCGGCCCAATGCCACCTTGGGTTAAATTCTGGCCATGTCAGTGGTCGCGCTGCTCGCGCTCGACGGGATCCCCGCGCAACACCTCTCCACCCCGGCGCTGCTGTTCGGTGCCGCGTCGCGGATGTTCTACCGCCGTCCGCCCTATGAGCTGCGGGTCTGCGCGGCGACGCGCACGGTGCGGACCGCGGGCCCCGGTGCGGTGACGGTGCTGGCCGACCGGGACCTGGACGGCGTGGAGGAAGCCGACACGGTGATCGTGCCGGGCTACGGCGACTGTCCGGACCCGCCGCCGGGGCCGGTGCTCGATGCCGTGCGGGGGGCGGTGGGGCGCGGTGCCCGCGTGGTGGGGATCGGTACGGGTGTCTTCGCCCTGGCCGGAACAGGTCTCCTCGACGGCCGCAAGGCGACCACGGCCTGGACGCACGCCGCGGAACTGGCCCGCAGGTATCCCGGGGTCGACATCGAACTCGGCGACTGGGCCGTGGCGGACGGCCCGTTCCTCACGTCGGCGGGGGTGCTCGGGGGGAAGGACGCCTGTCTGCGGATGATCGAGGAGGACCATGGGGTGCAGGTGGCCCGGGAGGCGGACCGGCATCTGTTCTTGATGCTCCCGGACCCGTCACAAGCCCTCCGCGCCGACACCTCACCGTTCTCCGGCGCCCCCTCTTCCCCGCCCTCGCCTTCCCCCTCCTCCGACCTGGCGCCGCCACCCGCCGACTTCGCCACGGACCCCACCGCGCAGTGGCTGGAGGCCAACTTGCACCGCCCACTGACACTGGCGGACATCGCGGCGCACACGGGGACCAGCGTCCGTACCCTCACCCGCCACTTCCGCACCCGTACGGGCTTGACGCCGCTGCAGTACCTTCTGCGTGCCCGGGTCCACCGGGCCCAGTGGCTCCTGGAGCACACGGACACCCCCGTGGAACAGCTCCCGTCCCGCACCGGCCTGGGCACCCCCGCGAACCTGAGGCACCACTTCCACCGTTTCAACGGCACCACGCCCAGCAGGTACCGGGAGTCGTTCCGCGCCCTGGTCGCGGTTTTCGCCCCTGAACCCACCGGCCGCGCCGAACGCAGCGGCCACTGAAAGGGACTGATGCCGAGTACCTTGGTGAACCCTTTCGTCCCCGGTTCGCGCTGCACGAGAACGCCCAGTCAGGTCTTGTCCCGCTCCGCCTCCTCCTCGCGCTCGCCCTCAGCCTGGGAGGGGGTGGAGCGAGGCGTGTCCTCGCGGCCGCGGGAGGTGCCCCGCCGGTCCGCGGTCTCCTGGTCGTCGTCCCGTTCGCCTTCCGCCTGTGACGGTGTCTGATCGCTCATCTGTCGTGCCTCCAAGGCCTCGAAGATCATCTGCGGTGCGCTGACTACCCGCAACAAACGCTGGCAAACACCGACATTCGGTACGCGCTCCGGATGGCCTACGGCCGTACGGGAGGCACGCCGCACCACACACCGGCACGGACGCGGGGAACAGCGGGCGCACGGATCAGGGGTACGACACGACCTTCGACGGGACGGTGTCCGCGCCGGAGGTGGGGGCGCCGTGGTCGTTGACGACGTGGGCGTACTGGCCCTTGCCGCCGAGGGAGACCACGAGCAGATCGTGGAATCTCACCCCCGGCCTGCGCGGCGCGGCGAAACCGTGGTCCTGCACGATCGTCGGGGCGTCCTTGTAGTAGCAGTAGCTGCCCAGGCCCCAGCCTTCGTGCGCGGTGACGGAATCGGCGACCTTGTAGGCGGCGAAGCCGCGGACGGACCCGTCCTGGACGGCCGCCTGATCGGGCGCGTCGTACGCCTTCTCGTTCTGGAAGAAGACCGTACGGCCGCGCTCGCCGTTCCACCGCACGTCGTACTTGTTGAAGTGTTCCACGAACAGCCCGGTGGCCAGTACGTCGTCGCCGTTGACGACCATCCCGAAGTCGGCCCGGTTGGTCTCCCAGCCGACCCCGTCTCCGTGGTCGGCCCGCCAGATCCAGGTGTGGTCGACAATCGTGTGGTTGCTGTTGACCACCAGGCCGGCGGTGGCCTTCCCGGCGCCCGCGCCACCGATACGGACGAACACGTCCTGCACCGTGATCGGGTCGGCGGCGTGCCCGGCGGACGCGCCCGCCGGGCCGATCTCCACCAGGACCTCGGAGTTCCGCGGTCCGGCGTCGACGAGCAGACCGGCGAGCCGTACGCCGTCCACGTCCGCGACCCGCAGCGCGCTGACCCCGCCGTCCGGCACGATCGTGGGATACCCGAGGCCGAGGACCACCGTGCCGGCCCGGGTGATCTCGATCGGCCGGTCGACGTGGTAGACGCCGGGCGTGAACAGCAGGTGCAGCCCCTGCTCGACCGCGGCGTTGACGGTCGCCGCGCTCGCCCCCTCCTTGACCACGTAGAACCGGCTCAGCGGGAGCGACGTGCCCTGCGGCGTGCCCCGGCCCCAACTCGTGCCGCGGGCGCCGGTGCGCAGCGCGGGCAGGAACACCCTGTACTCCCCGCCGTCCAGGTACAGGAACGGCTTCTCGCGGGAGACCGGTGTGGTCGGCAGCGTCGTGTACGGCGGGTCGGGAAAGGACTGGGCGGGGGCGCCCTCGACACCGGAGAAGACCATGTTCCACACGCCGTTGAGCCAGCCGCCGACGGCGCTGTCGCGGGTGTACCACTGCTGCTGGGAGTACGGCTGCACGGTGCCGTCGATCCGGCTGTCGGCGATGTACCCGCCGCTCGCCCACCCGTAGCCGTCCGGCGCGAGGTTGAGGTTTCCCTTGACGTGCATACGCCGGAACGGCGACGCCTGGGAGACGGCGAAGCGGTTGGTGCCGCTGACCGGGTTGAGCGCGAGATTCTCCGCCGAGCGCCAGAAGTTCTGGGTGGCGTTGCCGCCGAACCAGCCGGCGTCGACCGTCACATCACCGTTGATGAGCGTGTCGTCGGGCGACAGGCCCAGGCCCATCACCGAGGTGTAGAAGCCCAGTTGGGCATTGAGCCCGTGGTACGTGCCCGGCTTGAAGAGCAGCGCGTAGCGGCCCTTGCCGAACTGGTCCGACTCCTGCCGCTTGAAGATCTCGTCCAGCTTGGCCTGGATGCCGGAAGTGGCGGGATCGAAGACGATCACGTTCGGCCCGAGGTCGCCGCCGCTGGGCAGCGGGGCGGCGGGGGACCGCGCCGCGGACACCGCTGCGGGCGCCGCGGAGGCCGTTCCGGCTCCGGAGAGCAGGCCGGCGGCGGGGAGAGCGGCGGCGGGCAGGGCGGCGGCCGCTGTGGCGAGGACTCTTCGGCGCGAGGGGGATGGGGTCATGACAAGTCTCCTGGGTCATCGGCTCGTTCGAACGTGGGCTCGTTGAGCGAGATGTGCCTTGGGGGGAGGAGATGGAGGAGCTGGAGGAGATGCGGGTACGGCGGATCGATCGGTCCGCCGGTCCGCCGGTCCGCTCGGGCTTCAAAGAACGAAGGCTCGTGCGGCTGAGAGCGCTCTCTTGCGTGAGGATGGTGGCGCCAACGGGGTGGGGCGTCAAGGGAATGTGCGCGATCGGGGTGGAAAAGCGCTTGAGGCGCCGACGAGAGTTCAGGAGGTGACGACAGACGGCCGGGGACCGGCTGGGCGCGGGTCGGGCGGAAGCAGTCGCGCCGGAGCCTCCGGCAGCAGCGCGAACGCCCGCGGGCCCCGGACGGAACCGCTTCCGTCCGGGGCCCGTTCGGGGCGTCCAGCTTTCAGGCGTCAGCCCTTCGACGCCACCGCCGCCAGCCGCTCGACGCCGGCCGCGAACTCGTCCGGCTCGAAGGACTGGAACGGCAGCCGCAGGAAGACCTTGCCCTCCGGCGGCGCCGCGTCGGCCGGGTAGAAGCCCGAGCCCCGGGTCAGCTTCAGGCCGTCGGCAGCCGCGGCCTTGAGGAACGTGCTCTCGTCCGTGGCGACGGGCAGGTGCACGCTCACGTAGTAGCCGCCGTTCGGTACGGCGAGGAGCGCGTCCTCGCCCAGCAGTTCGCGTACGGCCTTGACCGCGCCGTCGTGCCGGGGACCGAGCAGCTCGCGGACCCGTGCCACGTTCTCCTGGGCGAGGCCCGCCTGGAGCGCCTGCGCGGCGACCGCCTGGAGCAGCGGCGCGGGCGAGAGGTAGGTGCCCTCCGCGAGCGCGGCCAGGGCGCCGAGCGTGGCGGCCTCGCCGATGACGTACCCGACGCGCAGCCCCGGGCTGAGGATCTTGCTCAGCGAGCCCATGGTGAGCACCCGCCCGGCCGGTGCCAGCTCGAAGAAACCGGCGGGCGCCGTGCCGCCGTACCGCAGTTCCCGGTAGGGGATGTCCTCCAGGATGAGGAAGTCGTGGGTCTCGGCGAGCTGTACGAGGCGGCGGCGCTTGTCCTCGCTCATGGTGACGCCGCTCGGGTTCTGGAAGTCCGGGATGACATAGACGAACGCCGGCACCCGGGTCGCCAGCCGCGCTTCGAGGGCGTCCAGGTCGAGGCCGTCGTGCTGGAGCGTGACGCCGGAGACCCGCCCGCCGTGCCGCTCGAAGATCTGCACCGCGCGGTCGTAGGTCGGCGCCTCCACGTACACGTCCTTGCGGTCGCCCGCGAGGAGGTGCGCGGCGAGCAGGTCCAGCGCCTGCAGGGAACCGTTCGTGACGAATATCTGGTCGGCGCCGACCGAGTGGAACGCGGCGAGCTGCTCCCGCAGCGCCGCGTCACCGGTGTGGTTGCCGATCGGCGCGTACTGGAACACCCGGTCCTCGTGCTCCCGCAGGACGGCCGCGGTGTGCTCGGCGATCTGCCGCGAGGGGATCGCCTCCTGCGGGGGAATGCCACGCGAAAAATGGAACATGGTGGGTCTCCGTTCTCGGAAGGTCGTCATGTCGGTATGGGGTGGGGAAGGCGGATCGCTCACAGCGGGTGGGATCGGAACCTGTCAGGTGGTACGGGGCGTCCGGGACAGGCCGTACGGGCGGGTGCGCGGCGCGCGGCCTCTCAGGCCGCCCCGGTGCCGGTCCGGGCCACGAAGTCCGGCCCCAGCTCGCCGACGTCCGCGGCGCCCAGCTGCCGGAGTGTGTCCTCGATCTCCCTGCGCAGGAGTCGCAGCACCGCCTCGACCCCTTCGCGCCCGGCGAGCCCGAGGCCCCACAGGTACGGCCGGCCCAGGCAGACCGCGTCGGCGCCGAGGGAGAGGGCCTTGACGACGTGGACGCCGGAGCGGATACCGCCGTCGACCAGTACGGCGCACCGGCCGGCGACCGCGGCCGCCACCTCGCTCAGGGCGATCACGCTGGGCACCGCGCCGTCCAGCTGCCGCCCGCCGTGGTTGGAGACGATGACGCCGTCCGCGCCGCTGTCCAGGCAGCGCCGCGCGTCCTCGGCCCGCAGCACGCCCTTCACGAGGAGGGGGAGCCGGGTCCGTTCGCGGATCCACAGCAGGTCCGACCAGCTGAGCGCCAGCCGGTCGATGCGGGCCCCGGCCGGCACCTCGCCCTCCAGGATGCCGAGCGCGCGCAGCGTGCCGAAGTCCACATGGCCCGGGGTGGCGAACCCGGCGCGCTGGGCGTGCACCCGCAGCGCGGCGTGGCTGGCGTCGACCGTGACCACCAGGGCCGACGCGCCGGCGGACTCGGCCATGTCGAGCGTCGCGGCGATGTCGTCCCGCGACCGGTAGGCGTACAGCTGGAACCAGCAGGCCCCGCCGGACGACTTGGCGATCTCCGGGAAGGGGACGTGGCTGTCGGTGCTGACGACGGGCACGACCCCGGCGGCCTCGGCGGCGAGGGACGTGGCGATCTCCGCGTCCTCGTGCAGCAGCCGCTGCGGACTCGTCGGCGCGAGCAGGACGGGCATCGTCATGCGGTGCCCGAGGACGGTCACTTCGGTGCGGGGCTCGGTCGTCGTGCTGGCGAGGACCCGCGGTCGGAGCCAGATGTCGTCGAACGCCGCGATGTTGGCGCGCACGGTGCGGTCGGTGCCGGCCCCGCCGGCCACGTACGCCCGGCAGCCCCGGTCGAGCACCTGATCGCTGGCGGCTTCGAAATCCGGCAGGGTCAGCAGTTCATCGAGATTCCGTACGGTGTCCAAGGCTGGCCTCCGGTCTCTCGTCACGTGTGTGGCGGATGAGTTCTTTTGTGGTTCCCATCAAGTTCTGGACGTGCTGAATTGCTGGCGGTTCGGAATTGCTTGCGGTGTGGAATTGCTTGCGGTGCGGAAATGCTGGTGGTACGGAATCGCGGATGGTGCTGGGGATTTCGTACGTACGGAACCGCCGCAGGTACGGCGGCGCCCACCCCAGCCCTCACGCGAACTGGTCGAACGCCATCTTCGTCACCATGCCGATCACCACGAGCACCAGCACCGTCCGGACGAATCCGGACCCCTTTTTCATGGCCATGCGCGAACCGATCATCGCGCCGGTCACATTGCCCACGGCCATGCCCAGCCCCAGTGCCCAGAGCACGTTTCCCTGGAGGGCGAAGACGAACAGGGCGCCGAGGTTGGACGAGGCGTTGATGACTTTCGACATCGCCGCGCTCTCCAGGAACTGGGTCGCCAGGAGTGTGGTGAAGGAAATGATGAGGAAGGTGCCCACGCCGGGCCCGAACAGCCCGTCGTAGAAACCGACCACGCAGCCGCCGAGGAGTACGGCGGCGACGCGCCGCCGCCGGGTCACCTCGCGCGCGAGCTGCTGGGTGCCGAAGTTCGGCCGCAGGGCGACGAACAGGGCGACCGAGATCAGCAGCACCATGATGACCGGCCGGAAGTACGCCGTGGGGACGGTGGCCGCGGACAGGGCGCCGAGTGCCCCGGCGGGCACCGCGCAGGCGGCGGCCGGCACGAGGATCTTGCGGTCCAGTACCGTCCGCCGTGCGTACATGGCGGCGGCGGTCGCCGTCCCCGTGATCGCGGCGATCTTGTTGGTGCCCAGGGCGGTCGCCGGGGGCAGGTGGGGGAAGCTGAGCAGCAGAACGGGGATGAGCAGCACCCCGCCCCCGCCGACCACGGCGTCCACCCATCCGGCGGCCACGGCGGCGGTGAGCAGCCCTATGACGTCGAAGATATCCACGGTGTTCCGGTCCTCAGTCAAAGACGACGCGCAGTCCGGGGCGGCTGCGCGGGCAGGGCGAATGCGGAGCGGTCGGCCGCCTGCATGGGGGAGCGGCCGCGCTCGGCGGGGTGCCGCGATCACGCGGGGAGGGGGTTCGCCTCAGAGGACGCCCTGGATGTCCTCCATCGTCGGGATGACGCGCTGACGGGTCATCATGTGCTGCGTCCAGCCGAGGATGGAGCGTACGGAGTAGAACCGGCGCAGCCAGCGGTCCCGGCCGTCGTAGCGCGGGACGAACGCGCTGCGGCCGTGCGCCGCGACGTGGTTGTCCACCACGACCAGGTCGCCGGGCTCCAGTACGACGTTGTGGCAGACCGCCTCCAGCGCCTCGGACAGCGCCTTGAGGGCCACCGTCGCCTCGGCGTCCGCGGCGTGCGTGGTGTGCGAGTTGAAGCGCATGAACGGCCGGTCCTCCGGACCGAAGATGGCGGGGTGCGGGCCGGAGCGGGGTACCGGGCCGGTCCGGCCGCGGGTGAAGGAGGTCGGGTAGGAGCTGTAGAACTGCGGAGTACGCAGGACCGCCACCTGCTCGGGCGTCAGGTGCCGGACCGCCTCGCGCACCGAGGCGACGCGGGTGGCCGCCACCCCCTCGTGGTCCTGGCGCAGGCACAGCAGGCCCAGGTAGTCGGGGCGCAGCGGGTGGTGGACGTTCTCCGTGTGGAAGTCGAAGGCCACCGACCCGCTGTTCTCGATCCGCTTCTCCTCGCCGGGCACCGCGTGCACGTCGTGGATGAGGGCCCCGTCCTTCTCGTCCTGGTAGCCGACGAGCGAGCCGAGCAGGTCCGCCACCAGTGTGAGGGTGCCGTCGGTGGGGTGGCCGCGCAGGGCGCCGGAGTGGTGGACGGCGGGGGTGGCGGGAAGCTCCCCGAGGGTCACGCCGCGCAGCAGGAAGAAGCCGGAGTCGCCGCTGCCCTCGGCGAATTCCAGCAATGCGGTGCGGACGGCTTTCGGCAGATCGAGAAGGAGACCGGAAAGCGCCAGCGCGGACGCCTCGGAGGCGCCGGCGGCGAGCCGGGAGAGTTGCCAGAGCTTCTGCGTTTCGGCCTCGGACAGGCTGAGGGTCTGCTGCGCGGCGGGTGCGGCGAGTGCGGGGGTCACCGTTGCTCCTTCTTCTTGAATGCTGCGTTCGAATCGCGTGTTCAGGCCGTTCAGGGACGGAAAACCGGCCGGCAAACTTCGGAAAACGTGCGCACGTGCAAATGGTGAACGGTGTATTACCGCTCACTATCAGCTGAAAGGAGGTAGTGGTCCGGTATTTGCGCGTAACAGTAAAGAGTTGATTTATAGAGTGTCAACGAATGGTTTTGGTCAGCGTTGAGCCCCTGGTGAGCCGGCTTCGGTCAATACCGCTTGTCCTCTTGTGGTACGGATCGGAAGGTACGCCGACTTTGTCCGTCGTAGAGGTTGTGGAGGACCTGTGGTGTTTCTGTGACGCCTGCTGGGGCTGGGGTGCGGGCGTCCGGAGGGGGTGGCGGGGGGTCTGTCTCACCCACTGGACAGCGCCGGTGCGGCCGAGTTGTGACGGCTGCTTCGCGCCACCGCGGACGCATCGCTTTTGGTCACTGCGCGCACAATCGGCCAAACAGGATGGCCGGAATTGCGGTACTCGCTGTCCGGGACGCCGATGGCCGCCTCCGCAGAGGGAGACGGCCATCGGACGACCGGTCCGGAAGAGTGGCTTCCGGTCACCGGCTTCCGGTCACCGGCTTCAGCCAGCGGCTTCGGTCAGTGGCTTCCGGTCACCGGCTTCGGTCCGCGGCTTCGGTCACTGGCTTCCGGCGAGTTCGCCGCTGAGCCTGCCGTGTAGCCGGGCGCTGGGCCCGTTCAGCCCGATGATCTCCACGGTCTTGCCGCGCTCGGCGTACTTGACCCCGATCGCGTCGAGAGCGGCCACGGAGGAGGCGTCCCAGACGTGGGCGGCGGACAGGTCGATGACGACCCTGGCCGGGTCGGTGGCGTACGAGAACCGGGTGACCAGATCGTTGGAGGAGGCGAAGAACAGCTCGCCGGTGACCCGGTAGACGACCTGGGTCCCGTCCGGGTCCACCACTGCCGTCACACCGGTGGCCCGGGCGACGCGCCGGGCGAAGACCGCCATGGCGGTGACCGTGCCGACCACGACGCCGATGGCGAGATTGTGGGCGGCCACCACGACGGCGACGGTGAGCACCATGACGCCGATCTCCCCGGCGGGCATCCGCCGCAGAGTCCCGGGCGCGAGGGAGCGCCAGTCGAACGTCGCGAACGACACCATCACCATCACGGCGACCAGGGCGGCCATGGGGATGTCGGAGACGACCGGCCCGAAGGCGATGCACAGCACCATCAGGAACGCGCCGGCGAGGAAGGTGGACAGCCGGGTACGGGCCCCCGAGACCCGTACGTTGATCATGGTCTGGCCGATCATGGCGCAGCCGCCCATGCCGCCGAAGAAACCGGTGACGATGTTGGCGATGCCCTGGCCGACGGACTCCCGGGTCTTGCTGGAACGGGTGTCGGTGATCTCGTCGACGAGCTGGGCGGTCAGCAGCGACTCCATCAGGCCGACCAGCGCCATGGCGAGCGCGTACGGGGCGACGGTGGCCAGGGTGTCCAGTGTGAACGGCACGTCCGGCAGCCCCGGCACCGGGAGGGACGACGGCAGGTCGCCCTTGTCGCCCACGGTCGGCACCGCGATGCCGGCGGCCACGGTGATGACCGTGAGGACGGTGATGGACACCAGCGGGGCCGGCACCGCCTTGGTGACCTTCGGGAACAGCACCAGCAGCGCGAGCCCGCCGGCGAGCAGCGGATAGACCGGCCACGGCACACCGGTCAGCTCCGGCACCTGCGCCATGAAGACCAGGATGGCGAGGGCGTTGACGAAGCCGGTCATCACGCTGCGCGGCACGAACCGCATCAGCTTCGCCACCCCGAGCGCGCCCAGGACCACCTGGAAGACGCCGGCCAGGATGACGGCGGCGACCAGGTATCCGAAGCCGTGCTCCCGGTTGAGCGGGGCGGTCACCAGGGCGACCGCCCCGGTCGCCGCGGAGATCATCGCCCGCCGACCGCCGACGACCGAGATGGTCACGGCCATGGTGAACGAGGCGAACAGACCGATCGCCGGATCCACCCCGGCGATGACCGAGAACGAGATCGCCTCGGGAATCAGGGCGAGCCCGACGACGAGCCCGGCGAGGATCTCGGTGCGCCACACCCTCGGGTCGGACAGCCAGTCGGGCTTCAGACCGCGCAGCCGCGCGGCCGGGGAAACGGCGGGGGAAGCAGGCAAGGGAAGCGGAACCTGTCGTGGTCGGGCACGCCCGGACGGCGCGGAGCGTGCGGCAAGGCGCGGGCGGGCCGGGGCGGCCCGCCGCGGGGCCCGCCCACCGGCGGACCGAAGTCAGGGGATCATCAGGCGAGAAGTCCGCCCGGCGGGCGCTTCTCGGAGGTGGATCAGAGGCGGAGGGCCGGATGCGGGCTCACGGCGGGCAGGCGGCGGCGCGGGGCTGCATGGGCATCCGCTCGCTCTTTCCTGCCGGCGTGATCGTCTTCATCAGGGGGCGTCGTGGCCCCACGCGTTCCGGTACGGCTACGGATGTCCCGTGTCCCGCGTCATGGGCCGCGGTACCGCACAGCCGTCCCCGGCGCTCCGGGCAACTCTACCCTAACGTTACGGTAGAGATCGAAGCCGTGCCGCCCTGGCCACGGCGCGGACGAGGAAGGCAGGCGCGTGAGCGGCGAGCACATGCAGATCGGCGAGGTCGCCGCACGGACCGAGCTGTCGCTGCGCACCATCCGGCACTATGAGGAGACGGGCCTGGTCACCCCCTCGGCCCGGTCCCAGGGCGGCTTCCGCCTCTACACCGAGGCCGACGTCGCCCGCCTCATGGTCATCCGCCGGATGAAGCCGCTGGGCTTCAGCCTGGACGAGATGCGCGACCTGCTGTCCGCGACCGACCGCCTCGACTCCGGCGACGACCTGCCCGCCGCCGAACGCGAGGAACTGCTGGGCCGGGTACGGAGCTTCGAGGAGGCCGCCCAACAGCGCGTTGCCGACCTGCGGACGCAACTCGCGCGAGCCGAGGAGTTCGCGACCACACTGCAGGAGCGGCTCACCCGCACCCCGGCCGACTGACGCACGCCCGGCGGCTGGCTCCCGTCGATTCAGAAAGGCACAGCCAGCCCCGCCTCGCGCAACTTCAGCAGCGCTCTGCCCATGCACTCCGCGACCGAGCCCCGTCAGCCCTCATTCCCACAGACAGCGGCCCGCCACTCGCAGCGACGTCCACGGTTGCATGAGGCCTGATCACGAGCGGTGCGGAAAGGCGTTCTTGAAAAGGCAGGCTCAGCTTGTTCCGCACCATCTGTGCTTCCCAGAGCCCGCCACACGTACCCTGCCGTGATGACGAATGGGCTGTACCCACGGCTGGCGGAAGTGTTCCCGGCACTTGCTGCTGAGATCGCTGAGCTGCTGCGTGCTGAGGGTGAACCGCTGGCCGAGGTGGTCGCCGGTCTGCCCTACCGCGGCCCGTGCACCTGTACCGCGACATGCGTCAGCCTGCTGACCGCGCCGCCCGGTTCGTCGGGTTCCTCGATGATCCGACTCGGACGTGACGGCATGGACATCATCTGGCTGAGTCTGGATCCCTCCCGGACCACTGTCACCGACATCGAAGTTCTGGACGGACGCGACCTCGGCCCAAGCGCCCGGCGAACCGACTGACAGCGGTGGCAGCGGGGCGATCGCTACGGCCCTGTTCGCGCCCCCTCACCCCGCAAGCGCGCGGATATTCCCCCTGCCCGCACCGGCACCCGCACCCCCCGGCCCGCTCCCCTCCCGTTCGGCTGCCGAGTTACCGTCCGGGCCCAGCGGTCCCGCGAGCGCTGCCGCCTCCGTGAAGCAGCGGCGGGCCTCCGCTTCGCGGCCCAGGGACTGGAGGGCCTTGCCGTAGGTGTCGAGGAGCAGTGCCCGGCGTTCGTCCGAGGTCTGGTCCGGGGCGAGGGTCAGGGCGTGTTGGCAGTGGGGCAGGGCCTCGTCGGGGCGGCCGACGGTGAGGCAGTGGGCGGCCAGGTGGTAGAGGGCCAGGGTTTCGGTGTGCGGGTGTCCCAGGGCGTGTGCCATGCGTGCGGCCTGTTCGCGCCGGGTTCCGGCGCCGGAGAGGTCACCGGCGCGCTCAAGGGCCGCCGCCCAGTTGATCAGTGCGATCACCTGGCCGCGCGGGTCCTTGGCCCGTACGGCCAGATCCGGTGCGCGCCGCAGGTGTTCCAGCGCCGCGGCGTGCTGCCCGTTCTCCGTGAGGACCCAGCCGAGCAGCGAGCACAGCCGCGACTCGGCGTCCGGATCGTCCAGCGCGGTGGCGGCGGCCAGGGCGCGTTCCAGGGTCGGCTCCCAGCCGTCGTGCACCTGCCGTACGACCAGCGGCCACAGCTGTACGGCGATGCGCCAGGCGAGATCCGGGTGCCCGGCGTCGGCCGCCGCGGCCACGGCGGCGGTGAGGTTGGCGCGCTCGGTGACATACCAGGTCATCGCCTCGGCGCGGTCGGCGAAGACCGGCGGCGCGGCGGGCGGGGGCACGCCCGGGGGCAGCGCGGCGCAGGGCTGGCTGCCGGGTTCGGCCGCCGCCGCGGCGGCCTGTCCGGCGGACAGGTAGTGCACCAGCAGGCGCTGCAGCCCCGCCGGGTCGGCCTCGGCCGCGCAGGACCGGGCGTACAGCCGGGTCAGGTCGTGCATCAGATACCGGTCGCCGGTCCACTCCTCGACGAGGTGGGCGGCGGCCAGTTCGTCCAGGGCGGTACGCGTCTCGACGGGCGACAGGCCGCTGAGCGCCGCCGCGGCAGCGTTGTCGAGTTCGGAGCCGACGTGCAGCGCCAGTTGGCGGAAGAGCAGCGCGCCGGCCGGCGGCAGCTGCTGCACGCTCAGCCGCAGCGTCGCCGCCACACCGGCGTCTTCCCCGGTCAGCAGGGAGAGCCGCTGGTGTTCGTCGAGCAGGTCGTCGGCCATCGCGCGCAGCGTCAGCCGGGGGCGCGCGGCGAGCCGGGCGGCGGCCAGCCGCAGCGCCAGCGGCAGACCGTCGCAGAGCGCGGCCAGTTCCTCGGCCGCGGCGGGCTCGGCCGCCACCCGGAGGTCGCCGATGACGGTCCGCAGGACCCGTACGCCGTCCACCGGCGCCAGACGCTCCAGCGGCAGCAGCCGGGCGCAGTCGCTGACCACCAGTCCCTCCAGCCGGTTGCGGCTGGTCACCAGCACGGTGCACCCGGGCGTACCGGGCAGCAGCGGACGCACCTGGGCCGAGTCGCGGGCGTTGTCGAGCAGGATCAGGGTGCGGCGGCCGGTGAGCAGCGAGCGGTAGAGGTGCTCCGCGGCGCGCGCGTCGCCCGGCAGGCGTTCCTCCGGTACGCCGAGCGCCTGGAGGAAGTCGTGCAGCACGCCGGGCGGCTGCGGGCCGGTGCCGTCCGGTTCCATGGCGTGCAGATCGGCGTAGAGGATTCCGTCGGGGAAGTCACCGGCGTGCGCGTACGCCCAGTGCACCGCCAGCGAGGTCTTGCCGACCCCGGCCGGGCCGGTGACCACGCTCAGCGGCGGGTTGCCCGACCGCGCGGTCCCGGTGAGCCGGTCGAAATCTTCCGTACGGCCCACGAACCCGGCCGGGGCGCGCGGGAGGAGACAGGGGGGCGGGGGAGCGTCCGGGGCGGCAGGCCGTGGTGCCGGGGCCTCGGGCGGCGTTGCCGGGGCGGTCCGGTCGGCGGCCGGCCGGGTGCGCAGGATGGCGAGGTACGCCTCGGACAGCGCGGCCCCGGGGTCGACACCCAGCTCCTGGGCGAGCAGGCGTTGCGTACGGCGGTAGAGGTCGAGGGCGTCGGCCTGGCGATCGGCGTCGTGCAACGCCCGTACGGTGGCCGCGATCAGGGACTCGCGCAGCGGGTGCCGCTCGGTGGCGGGCCGCAGCAGACCCAGCGCTTCCGCGCCCCGGCCGCAGGCGTGCAGGACCGCGGCGAACTGCTCCAGCGCGGCGAGCCGTTCCTCGGTCAGCCGGTCGGCCGCCGCGGCTATCAGCGGCGTGCCCCCCGCCCCGCCGAGCGCCCGGCCGCGCCACAGTCCCAGGGCCTCGCGCAGCAGCGCGGCCGACTCCTCGCCGGCCGGCCCGCCCGCGGCCCGGCGCACCAGCGCCTGGAACCGCCACACGTCCGCCGACTCCGGCGGCGCGTGCAGCGCGTAACCGCCGCCCTCGGTGGCGACGCGGGCCGCGGGTTCGCTGTGCAGCAGACCGCGCAGGGCGGAGACATGGCCGTAGACGATGGTCCGGGCATGTGTCGGGGGCTCGGTGTCCCACAGCGCCTCGGCGATGCGCTCGGCCGCCACGGGGGCGCCTTCGGCCAGCACCAGCAGTGCCAGGACGGCCCGCCGCTTGGGCGGCCCGAGCGGCACCTGTTCGTCCCCCGAGAAGGCCGATACCGGCCCGAGCAGCCGGAATTCCATCAGCGTTGTCTCCCCTGGCCCAGTGGTCACCGCGAGTAGCTTACGAGGTGAAAGAGCCATGATCACGTCAGAAGCGGAACGAAGGCCGGAAATGCGCCATCCGCCGGAAGCGCCCTATCACCGATTCCGGTTCCACAGCTCGGCCGCGATCCGCGCGAAGGAGCGGACGAGCGGGCTGGTGTCGCCGCTGCGCCACGCGATGACGAGGGGGCTGGGCGGCATGTCGGTCAACGGGACGACGGTGAGCCCGCCGGGCAGGGAGCGGACCAGCGGGGCCAGCCCCACCGTTCCGCTCCACAGCACCGACTGAAGACATTCGTGGACGGTCCGTACGACGGGACCCTCACCGTGGGCGGTGCCCGGACGCCGGGCCCAGTAGGCGTTCCAGACGGGATCGGTTCCCTCGGGCAGCCGGAACCACCGGCGGTCGGCGAGCTCGTCGATGCTCAGACTGTCGCGCCCGGCCAGCGGATCGTCCGGGCGCAGGACCACGCCGACCGGGTCCGAGCGCAGGACCCGGGTGGTCAGGCCGGAGTCCTCGAACGGCGCGCGGGTCAGGGCCACATCGACCAGCCCGGCGCGCAGCCCGGCGGTCGGATCGCTCAGGTCGGCCTCGCGGATACGGATGCATACGTGGGGGTGGCGGTCCCGGTAGGCGGCGGCCAGGCACGTCCCGGCCTCCTCGACGCTGTCGGCGAGGGTGCCGACCGCCAGGGTGGCCGTACCTGCCGCCGCGGCCACCCGCACGCGCGCCCGGTCGGCCTGCGCCAGGAGCGTACCCGCCTCGTCGAGCAGCGCGGCCCCGGCGGCGGTCAGGGAGACCCCGGTGGGGGAGCGGTCCAGCAGCGTGCAGCCGAGGTCGGCCTCCAGCCGGCGGATGGCGCGGCTCAGCGGGGGCTGGGTCATGTGCAGCCGCGCGGCGGCCCTGCCGAAGTGGCGTTCCTCGGCGACCGCCACGAAATAGCGCAGTACGCGTAGCTCCATCCAGCAACGATACCGATGCGGTATCGGGCCGACGGGATCGGTGTTGGACGCCGCGGAGCGCGGGCGGTGGACTCGACGGCGTACCGGATCCGCCGCCGTAGGGGCCGGCGGACCGACATCATCGCAACGCCGAGGAGCCGACATGGCAGAGGTGGCCGCGGAAGCGGGGACGGCGGCCGGGGCGCCGGAAGCGGTCCGGCACGACGGGCCGGAGCCCGTCGTGCGGGTCGCCGGGGCCCGGGAGATCGCCGACGATCTGGTGGTCATACCCGACCAGGGAGTGCAGCTCGTGCCGAACATCGGCATCATCGGCGGCCGGGACGCCGTCCTGGTCGTGGAGACCGGCATGGGACCCCGCAACGCGGAGCGGGTCCTGGAATTCGCGGCGGACCACGCCCGGGGCCGCAGGCTCTATCTGACGACGACACACTTCCATCCCGAGCACGCCTTCGGCGCGCAGGCCTTCACCGGCGCCGCGACCTACCTGGCCAACCGGGACCAGGCCGTGGACCTGGAGACCAAGGGCCCCGGCTACCTGGAGATGTTCCGGCAGCTCAGCGAGTCGGCCGCGCGTCAGCTGGAGGGGGCCCGGCCGGTACGGCCCGACGTCGTCTACGACCGGTCGTACGACCTGGACCTGGGCGGCCGGGTGGTGCACCTGCGGGCCACCGGCCGGGCGCACAGCAAGGGCGACCAGGTGATCGACGTCCCGGACGCTGACGTGCTGTTCACCGGCGACCTCGTGGAAGCGGGACAGTTCGCCATCTTCCCGTGGTTCCCGCCGCACGACACCGATGTCTCCGGCACCCGCTGGCTCGCGGTCATGGAGCGGCTGGCGGCCCGCCGCCCGCGGACCGTGGTGCCGGGCCACGGCGAGGCCGGCGGCCCGCAACTCCTCGCCGACGTGCGCGACTACCTCGCGGAGCTGCGGTACGAGACATGGGTCCGCCGGGACTCGGCGGCCGGCGAGCAGACGATCGCCGACGAGATCGCGGACCTGATGATCCGGCGGCACCCGCAGTGGACCGGCCGCGAGTGGATCGGGAAGGGCGTCGGCTGCCTGTGCGCCGAGCATGCGGCGCACGCGGCGGAACACGCGCACGGCCATACGCCCTGAACTGGTCGAACGTCCTGACTTGCCAGGGTCGGGTGCTCCGGGTCCGCCGCCGACGACGGGCCGCTCGGCCCGGAAGCAGAGCGCCTGAAGACCGCCCCGCGCCCGGCGGACCGGAACAGCCGGGCGCCGGGGCGAGCACCCCGGGCGGCGCATGACATCCTGTGGTCTCGCAACGCGCCGGGCCGGCCCGGCGGACTACAAGGAAGATCGATGAGGCTCTGCTTCCTGGTGGAGGAAAACTACCGTCACGACGGCATGCCCAACGAGGTGATCCGTCAACTGACCGCCTGGGGCCACCAGGTGGACGTGGCGCGGCCGGGCGGTTCCCTGCTGCACATGACCGAGGCGGTGCGGGCGGGCACCCACGACGCGTGGGTGCTCAAGACGGTCTCCGGCGGGCCCGGACTCACCCTGCTCGAAGCGGCGGCCTCGGCCGGGATGACGACGGTCAACGACGCCCGGTCCATCCGGGGCGTACGGGACAAGGCGCTGGCCGCGGCGATCGGCCGCGCCCGGGGGCTGCCGGTGCCCCGGACCTGGGCCGCGGCCCGCCCCGAACTGCTGGCGGAGCTGCCCGCGTCGGAGTACCCGCTGGTCGTCAAGCCCGCCGACGGCAGCTCGGGCCGGGCCGTGCACCTGGTCGCGTCGCCGGACGAGCTGGCCGCGACGGCTCCCGAGCTGGCGCGGGAGGGCATGCTCATCGCCCAGCCATACGTGCCCAATTCGGGCATCGACATCAAGGTCTACTGCGTCGGCGGCGAGCTGTACGCCACCGAGCGCCGCTCCCCGCTCCACCCGGAGCACGCGGCACGGGAACGCCGCGTACCGCTGTCGGCAGAGGTCGCCGCGATCGCGGACCAGGTGGGGGCGGTGTACGGCCTCGACCTGTACGGCGTGGACATCCTGCTGGGGCCCGACGGCCCGGTGGTCGTCGACGTCAACGACTTCCCGAGCTTTCGGCAGGTGCCGGACGCGGTGGCGCGCGTGGCGCGGGCCGTACTGGGGCTGGCACGCGCCGGGCAGGGAGCCGCCTCCGGCCCGACGGAGCAGTGCGGTGCGGGGGAACAGCACGGTGCGGTCGGCGGGCCGTTGCCGGCGGGCCGGGCGCACCCCGATTCCGGCGCCGGCGCGGGGCCCGTGGAGGTTTCTCTTCCCGCGCAGGCCACGGCCTCCGTTCAGATTCCCGCGGCCGCGGGGGAGAGCTCGTGAGAATAGGCCTGATCACGCGCGACCCCGGCCATCCGCTGCTGGCCGCCGCCACCGCCCTGCTCAGCCCCGAGCACGACGTGGTGACGCTGGGCCCGGAGACGGCGGGTGAGGTCCCAGAGCCGTGCGCCGATGTCTACCTGCTGAAGGCCCGTACCTCTCAAGCGCTCGCGCTGGCCCGCGCCCTGGAGGAACGCGGCGCCCCCGTGGTGAACTCGGCCGCGGCGACCGCGCTGCTCCAGGACCGTACGGCGATGGCGCACTGCGCCCGGCGAGCCGGGCTCCCCTTCGCGGGCACCCGTACCTTCGCCACGCTCGCCGAACTGGCCGACGGGCCGCGGCCCACCGGCCCGGTGGTGGTCAAGAGCCGGTACAGCCGCAAGCACGACCTGGTGGCCCGCGTCGACAACGGCGGACAGCTGCGCGCGCTCGCCGCCGCGCATCCGCGGGAGCCGGTCGTGGTGCAGGAATTCGTCCCGAACAGCGGGTGGGACCACAAACTGTGGGCGGTGGGGGACCGGCTCTTCGCCGCCCTGCGCCGCTCGGAACTCTCGCCCGAGGGCCGCGGCCCCACGCTGCCGCTCGCCCTCGCCGACCTGCCGCCCGGCTGGTCCGGCATGGTGCGCCGGGCCGGTGAGGTCTTCGGGCTGGACGTCTACGGCGTGGACGTCATCGACGCGGGCGACGGCTCCCCGCTCATCGTGGACATCAACGCCTTTCCCGGCATCCGGGGCCAGGACGGCGCTCCGGAAGCGCTGGCGGCGCTGGCGCTGCGCCGCGCCGGCCGGCCGTCGGTCGCGGGTGACGGTCTCACCCCCAGGTGAGGGGGTCGAGATGCAGGTAGAACCGCTCGCGGTCCCGGTCGAGGGCCATGCCGTACCGGGCGGCGAACGCCTCCTCCGCGGCCTGTGACCGCCGCTCGTCGTCGCCCCACATCTCGCGGGCGGTGGCGAAGAGCAGCGCGAGGTCGGCGTACGGATCGGCGCGTCCGAGGCGGCCGAGGTCGATGAAGCCCGCCACGGCCGGCGTGTCCGGGTCGAGGATGATGTTGGGCAGGCACAGGTCCCCGTGGCAGACGACGGTCTGCGCGGCCTCCTGGGCGAGGCGCTGTCCGACGTACGGGACGAGGCGCGCGAGCAGTTCGGCACCGGGCGTGTGCCGCTGCTCCCGGGGGAGGAAGTCCGGATTGACCGCTCCCCGCGCGACGACATCGCGGGCCAGGGAGAACATGTCGCCGAGGCCGCGTGTGAACGGGCACCGCTCCGGCGGCAGTTCGTGCAACCGCCGCACGGCGTCCGCGATCGGCTCCCACGCCGCCCGGAGCATCGAGGCCGGGGCCCGATCGGCGGGAATTCCCCGGACGGCGCTGGTCACCAGCCCGGCCCCGGCGGCGCCGACGCGCCAGTCGAGGACCCGCGGCCCGGGAACGTCCTGCGTACCCAGCCAGCTCACCCGGTCCCGCTCCGCCTCCAGCGCGGCGGCCTGGTCGGCGGGGACGCACTTGGCGTAGCGCGAACCGTCGGCCGAACGGAAGACCGCGGCCCCGGACTCGCCGTCCGCCACGGGCTCCCACCCGGCGCCCTCGCCGTCGGCGCGCAGCAGCGTACGGAATGCAGACATCGGATCGATCACGGTCGCCAACCTAGTCAGCGCGTCCGGTACGGCGCACGGCGATTTACCGCGCGGCAGACGGCACCGCAGATCGCAGCACCGAGCAACGAACTTGTTCGTAACGAACATGTTCGCTACGGTGGAGGTATGACCCCACCCAGCCGCCGCGAGCGCCCCGCCAAGCCCGCCCTCACCCACGAAGGCATCGTGGCCACCGCCGTGGCCCTGATGCGGTCCGAAGGGCTGCGGCGGGTGACGATGCGCCGCCTGGCCAAGGAACTCGACACCGGCCCCGCATCGCTCTACGTGTACGTGGCCAACACCGCCGAGCTGCACGCCGCGATCCTGGAGGAACTTCTCGGCGCGGTGGACCTCGGCCCGGCCCGGGCGCCCGGCGACTGGCGCGAGCGGCTGGTGGACGTGCTCGGCTCGTACACCCACACCCTGTTCCAGTACCCGAGCCTCGCGCACTCCGCGCTGGTCGCCCGCCCCTCGGGGCCGAACTACCTGGCGCTGGTCGAAGCGGTCCTCGCCCTGCTGCACGAGGGCGGCGTGCCCGGCGCGCAGGCTGCCTGGAGTGTGGACACCCTGCTCCAGGTGGCCACCGCCACCGCGGCCGAGCAGTCCTCCCGCGACCGCGACCCGGGCGCGGAGGAGGAGCACAACGCGCTGGTCAGCGCGCTGCGGCAGGCCTCGCCCAGTACGCACCCGCGGATCGCCGCCCTCGGTGACGACCTGTTCTCCGGAACCCCCGAACAGCGGCTCGCCTGGACGTTCCGCATGGTCGTCAACGGCGCGGCAGCCACACCCCGGCCATCCTGAACACCTCGCCCCGACTGCCCGGCCCACCACCGAATCGAGGAACCACCATGCGCACCACACACCACCCCGTAGCGATCATCGGCGCCGGTCTCGGCGGTCTGACCCTGGCCCGTGTCCTGCACGTGCACGGCATCGACGCCGTCGTTCTCGAAGGCGAGGCCGACCGACACACCCGTACCCAGGGCGGCATGCTCGACATCCACGACGACGCCGGGCAGGCAGCCCTGCACGCCGCCGACCTCCACGAGCCCTTCCGCGCACTCGTTCTCCCGGGCGGCGAGGCGACGCGCGTGGTCGATCCGCAGGGCACCGTACGGATGGAGGAGACGGACGAGGGCGGCGGCACCCGGCCCGAGGTGGAGCGCGGACAGCTCCGCGACCTGCTGCTGGACTCGCTTCCCGAGGGCACCGTCCGCTGGGGGAACAAGGTCACCGGCGCACGCGCGCTGGGCGGCGGGCAGCACGAGGTGACGCTCGCCGACGGTACGGTCCGCACCACCGGTCTGCTCGTCGGCGCCGACGGGGCCTGGTCCCGCATCCGGCCGCTGGTCTCCCCGGCCACCCCCACCTACACCGGCATCTCCTTCGTCGAGAGCGACCTGCTGGACGCCGACACCCGCCACCCGGACAGCGCCGCCCTCGTCGGCGGCGGCTCCTTCTTCAGCCTCGGCGACGGGAAGGGCTTCCTCGCCCACCGCGAGTCCGACGGCAGTCTGCACGTCTACACCGCGCTGAAGACCGGCCCCGAGTGGCTCGACGCCATCGACTTCGGCGCTTCGGCCACCGACACTGCCAAGAAGGCCGTCCTGGCCCCCTTCGATGGCTGGGACGACCGGCTGCGGGCCCTGGTCGCCGACGCCGACGGGCCGCTCGTCCCGCGTCACATCCACGCCCTGCCCGTGGGCCACCGCTGGGACCGCACCCCCGGCGTCACCCTGCTCGGCGACGCCGCCCATCTGATGTCCCCGTTCGCGGGCGAGGGCGCCAACCTCGCCATGCTGGACGGCGCCGAACTCGGCCGGGCCATCGCTGCCCACCCCGGTGACACCGAAGCCGCCCTCGCCGCCTATGAGCAGGCGCTCTTCCCGCGCAGCGAGGCGTCCGCCGCCGAGTCCGCGGCCAACCTGGACCTGATGTTCGGCGACCGGGGGCTGGAGCGGCTGCTCGACCTGTTCGGCTCCCACCAGGGGTGAGCGGCGAACCGGCCGGCGGCATCCGCCTCAGACGGCCCGGCCGTCCGCGAAGGCGCCCGCGCCGCTGAACGCCAGGCCGGCGAAGCGCTCGCCGATACGGCGGTGGGTGGCGGCGTCCGGGTGGAGCTCGTCGGGCAGCGGCAGCTCGGCCGCGTCCGCAGCACCGTAGAGTTCGCGGCCGTCCAGGTAGTGCAGGTTCGGGTCCTGGACCGCCCGCTGCGCCACGATCCGGGCCAGCTCGTCGCGGATCACGCCCAGCGTCAGCTTCCCGCTCGCGACCTCCGCCGGATCGCCCGTGGCCCGGAACCGCAGCCGGCCGGAGCTGACGGCGGAGAAGTCCGGGGCGCTGGGGCCCGGGGTGTCCTCGTGGATGGGGCACAGGATGGGGGAGACGACCAGCAGCGGGGCGGTGGGGTGGCCCTCGCGGATGGTGTCGAGGAAGCCGTGGACAGCGGGGGTGAAGGCGCGCAGCCGCATCAGGTCGGCGTTGACCAGATTTATGCCGATCTTGACGCTGAGCAGGTCGGCCGGCGTGTCCCGCAGCGTACGGGCGGTGAACGGGTCGAGCAGGGCGCTGCCGCCCAGCCCCAGATTGACCAGTTCGACGCCGCCCAGGGACGCGGCGAGCGCGGGCCAGGTGGTGGTGGGACTCGCGGCGTCCGAGCCATGGCTGATCGAACTGCCGTGGTGCAGCCACACCCGGCGCCCCCGGTCCGGTACGGGTTCGACGGGAGCGTCGGTGCGCAGGGCGAGGAGTTCGGTGGTCTCGTTGTGCGGCAGCCAGATCTCGACGTCCTTGGCGCCCTCGGCCAGGCCGGTGAAGCGGACGGTGCCGGGCGGGCCGGGCCGCTGCTCGGCGGTCCCGGCGGCCATGTCGATGGTCAGGACGTTGCCGCGGTCCGGCACGTCGGCCCGGCCCGCCGGGCGGCCGTCGACGACCAGGTCGTACACGCCGTCCGGCCGGGGCGGGGCGCCCACGTACACCCGCTTGGTGGGCAGCGTGTCCAGCTCGACGGCGGTGGCGCGGGTACGGAAGACCAGCCGCACGCCGGACGGCTGCGACTCGGCCATGGCCAGTTGCCCGTCGAAGTACTGCGCGCGGGCCCACGCGGGCAGCCGGTGCGGCAGCACGCCGTGCTCGGTGCGCTCCAGGTCGAGGGCGCCGCGCAGGAGGTCGTCGGTGATGGGCGTGGTGATCCAGTCGGGATTGGTGTGCATGACCTTTACCTATAGGTGGGTGGAGGGTGTGTTGGGTGAGGGCCCGGCCGGGATCAGGCCGCGGGCCAGTTCCGCAGCAGGGCGTCGAGTGCGTCCAGGACGCGTGACCAGGTCTCCTGCGTGTCGGGAGCGCTGTGGCTGAAGCCGCCGCCCAGCTCCAGGCTCACGTAGCCGTGGAAGACGCTGCCCAGCAGGCGTACGGCATGGGTCTGGTCCGGTTCAGACAGGTCGTAACCGCGCAGCAGGGCCCGCGTCATCTGCGCGTGCCGGACGCCCGCGCTGGCGGCGGCCGTCGCCGGGTCCAGCCTTAGCTGCGCCGCGGCATAGCGGCCGGGGTGCTCCTTGGCGTAGTCGCGGTAGACGTTCGCCAAGGCGGTCAGGGCGTCCTTGCCCGCCCGCCCGGCCAGGGCGTCGGCGGCCCGGTCGGCCAGTTCTTCCAAGGCGAGGAGGGCGATCCGGGTCTTGAGGTCCTGCGAGTTCTTCACGTGCGAGTACAGACTCGCGACCTTCACGTCGAACCGTCTGGCCAGTGCCGAGACGGTCACCTCGTCGAACCCGACCTCGTCGGCCAGTTCCGCCCCGGCCAGGGTCAGACGTTCCGTGGTCAGCCCTACGCGTGCCATGAGCTTCCTTCCGTTTGGCATAATCGAGTATGCAGTTGCCTAAAGGCTTTAGGCAAGCTGAGGTGGAGGTTAGGTAGCTCACGAGCGGGCGGCGGGGCCGAGGCCGCGGGTGGCCGCCCGGCGAACCCGTCCCCCCGGCCCCGCCCATAAATCCGCTACGCCGTTTCCCCGACGCTTGCTAATGTGTGCCACGCGGGGCGGCTCCGCAGCGTGCTTCCTTCTCACTTTCCTCTCTCGAAAAATGAGCGCGTTCACTTCCCGCCCCGCATCAACGTCTTTTCCCCGGCGCCGATCCGAACCCGGCCACCCGCCGCTGACCAGCAGCTCTTCCTGAGCTTGACCCCGCAAAGCGGATGCAGACGGCTTCCCGGGATTGATACGTTCACCGAGGCGCGAAGCAGCGGAATCAGGCGACAGTCCGACCCGCCTTGCGCACGTATTCCGCAAGAATTCACGTGGCACCGGTCGTACGGACCGGCGTCATGCCGGCCCCGGCGTTCCCGCCGGGCGGGGGAGGAAGGCCATGACGCTCACCATCAGCTCGACCCGTACCGGCAGCCGCCGCAGCCTGGCTGCCGTGCTGCTGTCCCGCCGCGGCGCGGTCTACCTGCCGTCGGCCGGAGACGCGGCACGGCCGACGGTGGACGGCCTCGCCGGTGTCTCGCTGCTGGAAGCCGATCTCCTGGAACGCGGTCACCTGCTGTCGGCCGACCTGCGTCAGGCCCTGGCCGTACTGGACACCCGCACGCTGACCACAGCGGGCCGCGCCCTGCTGGAAGACCTCGACCACGCCCTCGGCGCGGACCGCGACCACACCCCGCTCTTCCGCGGCTTCCCGCAGACCACCCACGCGTACTACGTCGACCGCGTGCTGACCCTCCTCTTCCAGAAGCCCCGGCAGCCGTGCGTCCTGTGCGGCACGGACGGGACGGTGCACGCCCTCGCGCCGTGCGCGCACCTGGTGTGCCGGATGTGCTTCGACGGCAAGGACTTCTCCGCCTGCCCGGTCTGCCACCGCCGCATCGACGCCGACGACCCGTTCCTGAGCCCGCAGGAACCGCGCCCGGCCGCCGACCCCGGCCGTGCCCTGCCCGAGCGCCTGCGCGTCCTTGCCCACGGCGGTGACCTGGCCGCCCGTACGGCCGACGCGGGCCGCGAGTTGAGCACCCTCCTCGCCCGCACCGGAGTGCTGAGCCCGCAGGACACCGACGACCTCCAGACCCTCCTGGACACCCGGGACCGCACCGACCTGACCTGGCTGCCGCGCACCGTCCCGGGCCGCGAGACCAAGGCCCGGCTCCTCGCCTGGCTGCTCGCCGACCCGGCCGCGTACGCCGTGACGATCCCCGCGGCCACCGGCCTGACCGACACCGCGACCGATGTGCTGCGGCTGCTCGTGGTGCGCTCCGGCGGCGACGCCGGCCTGGTCGACATACCCCGCTTCGCCCAGGTGCCGCGTCCGCTGCGCCGCGCCCTGCTGTCCGTGCTCGACCGGCTCGAACCGGCCCTGGCCGTCGAGGACATGCGCCGCCACCCGACGGCCTGGAAGCACGCCGCCGAGCGCCTGCACCCCTTCGAGTACGCCGAGCGCTACCCGCGGGCCGCGCTCGCCGTCGCCGTCCTGCGCGAGGTCCGGCTCACCGACGACGCCCTGTCCGAGCGGCTGCGCGCGGCAGCGCGGACCCTGCCGTACGCCGACGCCTCCGGCGACCGCGTCCGGCTGCCGCACTGGCCCGCCCGGGTCGAAGCCGCGCTGGCCGACCGGGACGTACCCGCCGCCGTCGCCCTGCTCGCCCGGCGCCCCGGCGAACTGCTGCGCCGCCTGGACCACTTGCTGCGGCTGGCGGCCGAGAACGGCGACGCAGCCGGCGCGGTGCCGGCCGCGCTGGACAAGGCCGTACGGAAGGTTTCCCCGGCGGTGCTGCTCTCCGCCCTCGGCGAGATCCGGACCCGTACGGCTCCCGAGCAGCACGACCGCGTCTTCTTCCCCAAGGGCGGCAACGCGAAGGCGCACATCGTCGCGGACGAGCGCGGCCCGCTGCCCGCGGATGCCGTCGCCCGTACGGTCGCCGTCCTCACCGGCGAGATACTGCGCCGCGCCGCAGCCCGGCCGCCGGTGGAACTGGCGGTCGTCGACGCCGGACTCAACGGTGTCATCGCGCCGTTCGCGGAGCGCACCGCCGCACGGGCCCTGGTCACCCTGCCGCGCGGCAGTGAGCTGCCGGTGCCCGAAGGCCGTACGGTGCGCCTGTTCCTGCACTGGATGGAGAGCGGGACTTCCGGCCGTACGGACCTGGACCTGAGCGTGGCGCTGTACACCGCGGACTGGCAGCACACCGGCACCTGCGACTACACCGACCTGCGCTTCCGCAAGGACGCCGCGGTGCATTCCGGCGACCTGACCAGCGCACCGGCGCCGCAGGGGGCGGCGGAGTTCGTGGACCTCGACCTGGACCGGCTGGCGGCGGCCGGCGTCCGCTATGCGGTCGCCGTGGTCTTCTCCTACAACAACGTGGCGTTCGAGGACCTGGACGAGGCGTTCGCCGGGCTGATGGTCCGCGACCGGCCGGGGGACGAGGGGCCGGTGTTCGACCCGCGCCAGGTGGAGCAGCGTTTCGACCTGACGGGCCGGGCCCGTGCCGCGGTGCCGATGGTGCTGGACGTGGCGGGCCGTACGATGCGCTGGCTCGACGTGGTCAAGGGCGTCACCGGCACCCACCACGCCGTGCACCGCCACGCGGACGCCCTGGCCACGCTCGGCCAGGGACTGACGGGCCTGTTCGCCTCCGGCGCCCGGGTCGGCCTCGGCGAACTGGCCACCTGGCAGGCCGCCGCCCGGGCGCGCACCGTCGTGGTGCGCCACCACGACGGCTCGGCGAGCACCTACCGGCGTCGCGGCGGCGAGGACACGGCGGAGTTCGCCAACCGCATCGGGACGCCGGCGACGGACGACGGTCCGGGCCGGGATTCCGACGAGGTCCGTACGCCCGCCGGAGCCCCGGCCGCCGGGGCCTGCGACGCCGCCGGAACTCCCGACCTCGGCCGGGCCCGGCTGGCGTATCTGCTGCGCGGCGACCTGCCGTTGACGGGGCAGGCGGAGGTGTTCGCGCTGCACCCGGCGGGGCTCGACGCGGGGGAGGTACGGCTGCTGGCCGCCTCCGACTTCGTCACCTCGCTCGCCGCGGACGGGTAGCTCCCCGGCGGTCCTCCGGGGAGCCACGGACGACCGTCAGTTCCAGCGGACCAGGGACATACGGTGCTTGTCCGCCCCGTCGAGGGGCTGGTCCACGTTCGCGATCTTCACCGGCTGGGCCCCGCCCGTGAAGCCTGCGCGGAACAGCGCCCACTGTCCGCCCTCCCCCTTCGAGAGGAACGCGAAGCTCTTGCCGTCGGGGGAGGGCAACGGCGCCAGACTGACCCGGTCGTTCTTCGGGATCAGATCCTCGGTCTTCACCACCTTCTTGTAGTCGGCGCTGACGGTGATCTTCTTGAACTCGCAGACCAGGGTGGTGGCGTCGTGCCAGAACGTCGGTTCGCAGTCGGGGCCGTCCTCGCCCAGGCCCTTGGTGTCGAGGTCGGTGAGGTACCCGTCCACGCCGGCCTCGCCCTTGTCCGAGACCCGCGCCAGGCGCAGGCCTCCGGACGCCGCGCTCGTGGCCACCACCCCGCCCGCGGGGACGGCCGGCCCGTTGACCTTGTTCGTGGCCAGGACCGCGGTCGCCGTGGGGCCGTCCTGCCTGAGGAGGGACGGGATCTTCTCGTACGGAACGCGCTGCTCACTCGCGACGCCCGCCTTCGTGTCGCGTGAGACGACCGGGTCGTTCGACCGGAAGCCATGGGGCTGCTCGTCGTACCAGAGCCTGCCCGTGACCGGGTGGAAGGCGGCGCCGGTGTTCTTCGCGCGCTTGGTGAACGCGTCCGGGTCGGGCGGCGACACCTCCTTGCCGGTGGCCAGGTCGAAGGCGGCGGCCCGGTCCGTGGTGCCGGCGCGGGAGATGCCCGCCACCTGCGTGAGGTCCTTGTTGAAGGCCAGGCCGGGTCCCTTGGCGGGGCCGTCCTTCTTGCACACGGCCGTCGGTTCCACGCCGCTCGGCAGGACGGTGCTGCGTTCGGCGAGGACCGCGCCGTTCTCGGCGGAGTACGAGCGGACCGTGAGCCCGTACACCTTGCCGCCGTCGCCACCGCTGCTGCCGTCGGGAATCGGATGGCAGAAGGCCACTGTCACAGCGCCGGGCTGGGCCAGCGACGCCTTCTTCACGTCACCACCACCGGAGGCGCCGCCGCCGTTCCCCGCGGCCTTGGAACCCCCGGCCGGATCAGCACCGCCTCCGCAGGCGGCGAGCAACAGCGCGGCTCCCGCCATGATTCCGGCCTTGACGCTACGTCGTGTCACAACAGCTCCCCGTGGATGCCGCCTGGACCGGGCCGGCCCGGGCTCGGCAACGAACACAGGACGCGCCGGCCCGCCGGCAGCGGTGTCTCGGCAAAGAGCGATCATTAAAGCAGGTCTTGGCGTGCACGGATCAAGCGGCGGACGCTCGACGCCCGCGGCCTCGTGTGTGACGCCCGGCCTGCCATCAGGGGGGAGAGGACGAGCCGATGCTGCTGACGCTGACCGGGGGATCGGGCGCGGGCAAGACGACGCTGGCAGCCGCGCTGGCGGCCACCACACCGTGCGATTCCGTGCGGGTGCTGCACGCCGACGACTACTACTTCCGCACGCCGGACAGCGGTGTGTGGTACCTCGACGACAACGGCGTACCGCATCTGGACTTCGGCGATCCCCGGTCGCTGGACACCGTGCGCCTCGCCCTCGACACGGAAGCGGCGCTGGCCTCCCACGCGGTGGCCATCGTCGACGGTCTGTTCGCCTGCCGCGTCGTACCTCAGGTGACGTGCGCACGCTTCCACGTCTTCGTCGACCTTCCGGCCGACCTCCGGCTGGTACGCAAGATCCAGCGCAAGTGCCTGCGCGACGGCTTCCCCCTCGACGTCCTGCTGCGCAACTACCTCCGCCACCGCCGCGACGCCCACGAACGGCACGTCGAACCCGCCCGCCTCGACTGCGACCTGGAACTCGACGGGACCCTGCCGACCGCGACCCTGGCACAGCAGGTCTGGTCGGCGGTCCTCACCAGGGGCCTCGCGCCCGGAGCGTGAGACGCGGGCGTACGGCACCCGCGGCCGCCTCAGCCGTCCGACGGTCCAACTCCTGGATTCTGCCCGTACGGACGGTGAGTTCGCGGGGCCATGGCGTGATCTCACCATGGCAGACCACGGATAGTGGGCCCTGACGGGCCTCCACACGTAGGCACCGGCCCGCGATGCCCTTACCGTTCTCCACCATGATTCCCACCACCCGGACACCCTCCTCGTTTCCCGCCGACGCCATCGACCTCAGCGGGCGTACCGCCCTCGTGACCGGTGCCGGGAGCGGTATCGGCAAGGCGTGCGCCGTCGCCTTCGCGGCGGCGCGGGCCTCGGTCCACGTGGTCGACAAGGACGCCGCGTCGGCCGAAGCCGTCGCCGCGGAAATCGGCGGTCGAGCGCATATCGCGGACCTGTCCGACCCCGCCGCGATCGAACTGCTGCCGACCGAGACCGACATCCTCGTCAACAACGCCGGATTCCAGCACGTGGCCCCGCTCACCGCATTCCCGCCGGAGCGGTTCGCGCTGATGCAGCAGGTGATGGTCACCGCACCGTTCCTCCTGCTGCGGCGCACGCTGCCGTACATGTACGCCAACGGCTGGGGCAGGGTCGTGAACATCTCCAGTGTCCACGGGCGGCGGGCGAGCGCCTACAAGTCCGCCTACGTCGCCGCGAAGCACGCCTTGGAGGGGCTGAGCAAGGTCACGGCCATCGAGGGCGCGGAGCACGGCGTGACCAGCAACTGCATCAATCCCGGCTACGTCCGTACACCGTTGGTCGAGAAGCAGATCCGCGACCAGGCCGCCGCGCACGGGATCGACGCCGCGGACGTGCTCAACGAGGTGCTGCTGGCGCGGTCACCGATCAAGCGGCTGCTGGAGCCCGAGGAGGTCGCTGCGGCCGCGCTCTGGCTGTGCTCGCCGCACGCCGGTTACGTCAACGGTGCCTCCGTACCCCTGGACGGCGGCTGGGGAGCGGGCTGACCCGCCCGGCCCACAACACGTCTCCCCGTTTCGCGCTCCCCGCCTCCTCACCCGAATGGCCGAGTGGACGAGGCCGCGACGTGTCGGAGGGGCGACGATGGGCACGCGGAGGGGACTGTCCCTGCCAACTGCCCCGGGAGTCACCGTGACCTGTTTCGACCGACGAGACCTGGGCCTGCTGCTGCTCCGGGCCGGGGCCGGCGGCGTGCTGGCCGCGCACGGGGCACAGAAGCTGTTCGGCTGGTTCGGCGGCGGTGGGCTCGAAGGGACCGGCCAGTTCATGGAGTCCGTCGGATTCGTGCCGGGCAAGGCGAGCGCGACGGTTGCGGGGCTCACCGAGGCCGGCGGCGGTGTGCTGCTGGCCTTCGGCCTGGCTACCCCGGCCGCCGGTGCGGCCGCCGCGGGAGCGATGGCGGGCGCCGCCGCCGTACACCGGCCCAACGGCTTCTTCGCGCAGGACGGCGGCTACGAGCACCCGGCCTACCTGGGCCTGACAGCCATCGGCCTCGGCATCACCGGCCCCGGCAGACTCTCCCTCGACCACGCCTTCGGCCATGTCTTCAACCGCGGCTGGATGGTCCCGGCGGCGCTCGCGGCGACGGGCGTGGCCACGGGGCTGGTGGTGGGGGCGCGCAACAAGAGGGCGCGGCAGGAGGAGGAGCGGGGGAGCGCGGTATAGGGACGCTCGCCCCTTCGAAACGACTAGGGGACGCCCGCCCCTCCGCAACGATTAGGGGACGCCCGCCCCTCCGCAACGATGTGGAAACCCCGAACCCGCCCTCGCCGCCCCGGATCTGCACGTGGTGATGTGCTGTGCGGTGTGCACCATTACCTGTACGCGATGCTGAGCTGCACTGTCTGTGGGGAGTCGAACCCCTGCGTTGCTCTCCACGCGCCAGGAGTGGACCGGAAAACCGCCGGCCCTCGGTGTGTGCACGCCTCCGGAACGGCTACCTGCTCCACATCGGCATCCGCTGCCGACCACCTGCTCAGTCCAGCAGATCGGCCTCCCAGTTCGTCCGCTGGATCGCTACGTCGATCTCCCGGATCTCCCGCGCGATGAGGTCCGCCTGCCGGCGCAGTTCCGCGACCGGCAGCGCGGAAAGCATCATCAGCTCGGACCGGAGCTGCCGGCCGTAGCCGCGGTCGCCCGTCCCCGCCGCCGCGTCCGCGGCCGAGGTGACCACCGAGTGACGCAGCCGCAGCACGTCCCGGCGCGCGAGCGCGTCGGTGAGCGTGCCGTGCCGGCCCATGTCCACGGCGGCGTTGGTGCGGTTGATGCGCCGGATCAGCGTCTCCAGGGTGGTCAGCACCTCGTCCGCCTCGGCCAGCAGCTCGGCCGCGTCCTCGGCGGGCGTCTCGCCCTCCTGGTACCGCGCACTGCTGACGACGCGCGCACGCAGCTGTTCCGCACGCCGGGTCGCCTCCGCGCGCTCCGCCAGTGCTTCGGCAAGTTTCACTGGCCACCTCCTCCGTGCAGCTGTGGGTCCACGCAAGTATACGGATGCAAATATGCCCATTCGCACCTGGTTTTCGCGGCGAGGCCCGTCATTGCCGGACTACGGCAAGAAGAAGCCGTCATCCCTTGCCTGTTGTGCGCATGACCTGCCGGCCCCCGGCTGGGAAAGACTGGGGCGCCAGGCCCGGAGCGCCGCTTGCGAGGCCGGCGTTGCGGACCTGCAAGGAGAGACGGCGAACCATGACGACGAGAGCGGACACGTCCCCCGGAACGGACGGGCCGTCGCTGCCCCGGACCCGAGCCGGCCAAGGCCCCCGCCGGCCTCCGGGCCGGTCGCCGGTCCGGGTGAGGCTCACCGGCGTCCTCCTCATCGTGCTGGCCGCCATGTCGGCACTGGGCTGCTACTTCACCTTCGCCGCGTGGCTGCCCTCGGACATCAAGGACTACCGGGACTACGTGGCGGCCCGGCCGTGCCCCGCCGACGCCCGGGGGAAGGCGGCGTACGACTGCCTGCGCACCGTCTCCTTCACGGTCGAGAACACGGTGATCAAAGACGGGCGGAACGGCAGGCACGAGGCGACCCTGTCCGGCGCGCCGGTCGGGAACGGCGTCACGGACTTCGGTGGCTCCGAGCCGGTGCTGGAGACGCTCAAGCCGGGGGACCGGATCACGGGTACGGTCTGGCGAGGCCTCGTCATGACGATCAGCAAGGCGGGCGCGGAGCAGACCACCTCCGACGCACCGCGCGACGAGCCCCAGATAACAGCCGCCTTCGGCACGTTCCTGGGCCTGCTGACCGCCATGAGCCTCGTCTTCGGCGCGGTCCGGCTGCTCAGCCCCCGCGCCCACGAGCCCTTCACCTGGCGCCCGTACGGCAGGCCCCTGCTCATCGTCATGGCAGTCGCCTGCATCCCCGTGGGTTTCCTGTTCTGCCTGCTCGACCTACCGTGGTGGCTGGTACCGGCCCTTTCCGTACCGGCGGTGGCGTACACGGCCTGGGCGTTCTACCGGTACCGGCAGCAGCAGGCGGCCCGTGGCGCGTGACGGGGCCGCGGACGCGGGGCGGTTGTTCGTCCTCGGCGTCGATTGTCAGTGGTGCCCGCTACGGTCCGGGACATGACCTCAAGTGCTCCGCTGCTCGACACGATCCGGAACTCCCCGGACACCGCCCGGTTGCTGGCCGCCTTCGAATTCGACATCGAGCGGAAGTCGTCCGGCGCCGGACTGCGGCTTGCCTCGGGTGCGCCGTTGGAGCCCATAGCAGGGGATTTCACCGGCGGGGCGTACTTTCTGTGCGCCGAGGAGGACGGCGGCGGCCGCCGTCCGGTCGTGTTCGCGAGTTCCGAGGGGCAAGGCGGGCTCATCGCCGACGATCTGGCAAGCGCTCTGGAAATCATCGTTGGGCTGGAGTGGCGGGCCTGCCTCGGTTATTCCGGCGGTGGCGACGTGGAGGTCATGCAGGCCTCCGCCCGGCACCTCGAACGGCGCCGGGCCAGGGACGAGCCGGATATAACCGAGGACCGCGTCCGCATTGCCGCTGCCTTGTCCCTGCGAGTGCCCCCTGTCGCCGACCTCGTGACCCACTTGCACCAGGCCGCCGCGCGGAGCGAACCCGATTACGTGGTGGCGACGGAGGACGGGGAGACCTACGGCCCGCTGTTCGGCGAGTACACCGAGCCGCGGCTCGGGGGCTGGGACTGATTCACCGTCCGTGCGCCGCTCAAGCAGTGGCCGCCGGTGGGGCGTAGACGGTGGTGGGGACGCCGCGGGCGCACAGGGTCTTGCTGATGATCGGCTCGATGCGTTCCCACCTGCCGCCGGCGAGGCCGCAACCGATGCGCGGCATGTGGACGGAGGCGTGGTGGGCTAGGGCCTGGTCGGCGACGGTGTGCAGGCAGCGTTCGACGGCCTCGTAACGGATGGGCGGGCCGCCGCTGCCGGTCTTGATCCCGCGTTGCGCGACCATGTTGGCGACCCATATGTCAGGCCGGACCTGCACCAGCTGCACCGCCCCGAGCGCGAAGTCGTTCTCGGCGCGCGCACGGTGCCAGCGGCGGTACGCACGCTCCGGCTCGGTCCAACGTCGCGAGATTGCCAGGACGAAGCCCTTGCCCCAGCCGCCCAGGTCGTTGCAGACATGGGCGATGATCTTCGGGCCCTTGGCCTGGGGGTCGGTCGCGTCACCAGCAATGATCTTGAGAGATTCCACGGCGCCATGGTGTCTCGACCGACTGCCGGGCGTCCAGCGAAATCCCCGGTGGCCGGGGGAGCGGACGCGGGCGTCAGGAGCTGCGCCCGGTGCCGTCCGTCGGCGTGCCGTTGGGGCCCGCCGCGTCGACAAGGGCCCGGAAGGCTGCCGGGTCGCCGATGACCTCCTCGGCTCGGTCCCGCTTCTCGTACATCCGGACATACCGGTCGCCGATGACCTGCGGGTCGGTGTCGCCGCCGGGGACGAGGCCGGAAGCGATGGTCACCGTGGCCACGTGAATCCCTTCCGGTCTCAGCTCGGCATGGAGAGCGTGCGCCCAGTTCCACAACCCCGCCATGGCCATGCCGACATTGGCCAGGAAGGGGGCCGGGACCGTGGCGGACACGCCGGTCGTGAGGAGCACGGTGCCCTCACCCCGAGCGCGCATGTCCGGCAGCACCTGCTGCACCGCCGTCACGGCCCCCAGCACCTGCAACTCGAACTGCGCGGCGACCGAGGCGACCGTGGTGTCCGCGGCGCGGGTGATCGGTCCGGTCGGGCTGGGGCTGAACTCCAGAACATCGACAGGGCCCAGCTGATTCCGCGCGGCGGTGAGGGCGGCGGTGAGCGATTCGCGGTCACGGATGTCGGCGGGGAAGGCGGCGGCTGTGACGCCCAGCCCGGTCAATTCGTCGACCAGGACGTCCAGCTTCGCCTGGGTACGGGTGATCAGCCCGACCTGAAAGCCGCGGCGACCGAACGCCCGGGCCACCCCTGCCCCCAACCCGGGCCACCCCTGCCCCCAGCCCGGGCCACCCCTGCCCTCAGCCCGGGCCCCGCACCGCAAACAATGGCGAGACGGGTCCGGCGAGTCGGAGGAAGAGGTGTGCCGGCAGGTGCTGCAGATCCTCGCCCGGATCGGCGACAAGTGGAGCATCCTGGTCATCGGCCAACTCCGCGACCGCACCCTGCGCTTCGCGAACTGCACCGCGCGGTCACGGGCATCTCCCAGCGTATGCTCACCCTGACTCTGCGTCAGCTGGAGCGGGACGGCCTGCTCACCCGCACCGTCCATGCCTGCGTGCCACCGCGCGTCGACTACACGCTGACTGCGCTCGGTACGACCTTGCTGGACGCCGTCACCGCCCTGGGCGCGTGGGCCACCGAACACCGGACGGAGATCGGTGACAACCGGCGCCGTTATGACGAGGCTCAGGCGGCCGGTTCCGCCGCCTCCTGACGCAGGCCCGCGCCACCGCCCGCGTCGGCCCAACAGCGGTACCGGTACGGGTAGCGTGCCTTGAGGATTCGGCAGGGGCAGGGGAGATGGCAGGGGAGACACGTCTTCACGCCCATGACTAGTGAAGGAACGTGGGGAAGTACGCATGCGGATACAAGCGGCTCTGGTGGAGGCCCCCGGCGGCCCCTTCGTCACTCGGGAGCTGGAACTCGAAGCGCCGAGGCCGGACGAGATCCTGGTGCGGATCACGGCCGCGGGGATCTGCCACACCGACCTGAGCATGCGGCGGATGTGGCCTGCGCAGCGGCTGCCGATGGTCTTCGGACACGAGGGGGCCGGTGTGATCGAGGCGGTGGGCGACGCGGTGGCCGGCTTCGCGCCCGGCGACACCGTGTGCCTCACGTACCGCAGTTGTGGCGCCTGCACGCAGTGCGCGGCGGGGGAGCCTGCTTACTGCGAGGACGCCGGGGCCCTCAATGCCGGTGGCTGCCGCCCCGACGGCAGCAGCCCGCTCTCCCGTGCGGACGGCGCCCCGGTCTTCGGCAACTTCTTCGGGCAGTCCGCTTTCGCGTCGCACTGCCTCACCACCGAGAGCAACACCGTCAAAATCCCCGCGGATGTCCCCGCGGCCGTTGCCGCTCCTCTGGGATGCGGCGTCCAGACGGGCGTCGGCACGGTCCGTACGGTCCTGTGCCCGCCACCGGGCTCCACACTGGCCGTCTTCGGCGCCGGCGGCGTCGGCCTGAGCGCCGTCATGGCCGCCGTCGCCGACGGCTGCACCGTCATCGCCGTCGAACCCGTCGCCGCGCGCCGCACGCTGGCCATGGACCTGGGCGCCTCGGCGGTCATCGACCCCACCACCGAGGACGACGTGGCGGCGGCCCTCCGCGATCTCACTCACGGAGGGCCGCGCTACGCGATCGACACGACCGGAAAGGCGGCCGTGGTGTCCCAAGCAATCGGCGCCTTGCGCAAACGCGGCACCCTCGCCCTGGTCGGCATCGGTACGGCCCAGTTCGACACCCTGCCGGTTCTGACCAAGGGCCTCACCCTGCGCGGAGTGACCGAAGGCGACGCCGTACCGGCCAAGGCCATTCCGGAACTCATCGACCTTTACCGGCAGGGCCGGCTTCCGCTCGAAAAACTCATCACCGAGTTCCCATTCACGGATATCGAGGCCGCCGCGGAAGCCGCTGCCACAGGGCGCGTCGTCAAGCCTGTCCTCCTCGGGCCCGCCGCTGCCGGGCCTGCTCCCGGCGACAGGCCCTAGGCGTTGCGGGACATGACGTTGGTGACGCTCGCGTGGAGGCGTGAAGCTGGAGGACGGTTTCCGGCGGCGGTGTGAGGCCGGTGGTAGTTGTAGTGGACGTTCCAGACCGCGATCGCCCGAGCCCGTTCTGCTTGCTGAGGAACGTCACGGTGGTGGCGGCCTTCTCGTCGGGAAGGGGCTCGGTGTAGGCCAAGCGGGAGAATCCGTCGCCGGCAGAGTGCAGGTAGACGTACCCGCCCTTGGCGCCACCGGTCTTCGCGCGCTGTGCGGCCCCGGCTTGCTCGGAGCCGCGTCCGTGGGCCCGCCACCCGCCGCCGTCGGGGATCTGTCCGAGTTTCTTGACGTCCAGGTGGACCATGTGGCCCGGGTAGCGGGCCACGATCCATTTCGACGGGCGCCTGTTGGCCGAGCCGTCGGGGTCGGGGAACCGGCGGTGATGGATGCCCAGGCGTGCCGGCCACCGGCCTACGGTGCGCTCGCTGATCCGCACGCCTTGGTTCGCGAGTTCGAGGGTGATCCGGCGGGCGGACCACTTGTTGTTCCGCCGCAGATGCTCGATCCGTTCGACGACATCGGGTGGGGTCTGGGTCGGTGAGGACCGCGGGACGCTTGAGCGGTGCTGCAGCCTGACTTCGCCGTGCGTGTCGTACCGGTTCTTCCACTTGGAAAGGCAGGCGCGGGAGACACCCGCCTCGGCGGCGACGTGCGAGACCGGACGGGTGCGGCAGCGCTCCACGAGCCTTCGGCGTCCCTCGCTGTTCAAGGGGGCGTTCGCATGTGTCACCGGAGCACCTCGATGCTCCGGCCGGCCGTGATGGCGGTGAGGAAGGGGAACGCGATGAGCAGCGCGACCGCGACGAGGAGTCCACTCGCCCAGAGCGGCCCGAGGGGCCCGGCTTCGGTACTGAGGGTGGCCGCTGCGATGACGGGGCCGGCCGCGGCACCCACGTTGAGCGCCGCGGTCGCATACGAGCCGGCCATGGTGGGGGCCTCCGCGGCCTCGTAGAGGACCCGCGTAATCAGCGTGCTGCCTAGCGCGAACGACAGTGCGCCTTGCACGAACACGAGGATGAACAGGGCGACCGGCTCGTTGGCCACCATCGCCAGGGTCGGCCAGCCGATGAGCAGCAACGGACCGCCGACTGCGACGATCGGACCGGGACGCCTGTCGGACAGCCGGCCGGCGACGGTGACGCCGACGAAGGAACCGGCACCGAAGAGCATTAGTGCGACAGAGATCCACAACTCGTCCAGCCCGGCGTTGTCGGTCACCACGGGGGCGAGGAAGGTGAGGCTTCCGAAGGTCGCCGCGTTCACCAGTGCGCCGAGCAGCATCACCAGGATCAACGGCTGCCTTGTGAGCTGGGCGAGCTCCGCTCGCAACGCCGGCCTGCCAGTCGCCTTATCCTCATCACGTTCTGCTGGGGTTCCCCTCAGGATGCCGAGAGCTGCAGGCAGGCAAAGAGCGGTGACAGCCCAGAATGTGGCCCGCCAGCCGAGCAACGTGCCGAGCACCGACCCACCAGGGACACCGGCGATCGTGGCCACCGTCGTGCCTGACAGCAGCACGGCCAGCGCGCGTCCCTTCCTGTCGGGTGAGACCAGCGTGGCCGCAGCCGTCAGAGCGACGGCGAGGAACCCTGCGTTCGCGAGCGCGGCGACGACTCGGGTGGCGAACAGGGTGGGGAAGCTCGTGGTGATGGCGCCCACGGCGTGAGCTGCCGCGAAAACGAGGACGAACCCGAGAAGGCTGGAGCGCCTGGGCCAGTTACGGGCAAGCGCGGCCACAAGGGGGGCGCCGGCGGTCATGCCGATCGCGAAGGCCGAGGTGAGGACGCCTGCTGTCCCGACTGTGACGTCAAGATCTGAGGCGATGTCCGGCAAGAGGCCGGCGAGCATGAATTCCGAGGTGCCCATGGCGAAGACCGCCACGGCAAGCAGGTACAGCGGGAGAGGCATCGAGTGGCTCCGAGGTGAGGAGAGGCACGAGAAGGTCATCTCGTCACCGCGGCCAGCCCCGAGCGCACACTCGGCCTACCGCAGAAAGCGGCGGGCCGACAGGGCTACGAGCTCAGTGGTTCAGGGGGCTGACGGCGTGACCGAAAGCCCCCACCTTGTCTGACTCAGGACTCAACATGGCCCGCACGCTACCCGACCGATGCCCGTCGAAGCATCTTCGTTTCACGGGCATCGGCCTGTGTCACCAACGTCATGTCCCGCAACACCTAGGCGTCCCGGCCCGAGCGCCCCTGGCCGCGGTCGTCGCAGTCGTCGTGTACGGAGCGGATCGCGTGCACCAGTCCCGCGACCAGGCGCGCCCGCTCGGCCATGGCGCCGACCACCAGGTATTCGTGGTCGGCGTGGGCGCCGCCGCCCACCGCTCCGAGTCCGTCGAGTGTCGGTATGCCCAGGGCGGCCGTGAAATTGCCGTCGCTGCCGCCGCCGACCGCCACTCCTCCGATGCCGGGAAGCAATTGCTTTGCCAGCGCGAAAAGTCCGGCCGACGCGGATTCGGGCATCGGGGGACGGCCGATACCACCCCGGACGGTGATGTCCGCCTCGTCGAGATGGGGGGCCAGCGCCGCGAAAGCCGTCTCGACGCGCTCCTTTTCGGCGGCCGTCTCGACCCGTACGTCCACGGTGATGGTCGCCTCCGCGGGGACGACGTTGTCCAGGGTGCCGGCGGACGCGACGGTCGGGGTGACCGTCGTACCGATGCCGGGGCGGCCGAGCGCCGCGATGTCCAGCACCTGGTGGGCCGCTTCGACCAGGGCGTTGACGCCCGCCGCGGGCTCAAGGCCAGCGTGCGATGCCCGGCCCGTGACGGTGACGTGGAAGGTGCCGCAGCCCTTGCGGCCGGTCTTCAGGGCTCCGCCGTCCCCGGCGCCCTCCACGACGAGGACCGCGCCGCAGGCGCGGGCCCGTTCCTCGATGAGGCTCCGGGAGGAGTGGGAGCCGACCTCTTCGTCGGCGGTGACCAGAATTTCGACGCCTGACCGGTCATCGAGCGATGCCACGGCGTGAATCGCCTGGACCAGGCCGCCCAGCATGTCGAAAACGCCGGGTCCGGTCGCCCGGCCGTTTTCGACCGTGAACGGGCGGCGGGCGAGGGTGCCGAGCGGAAAGACCGTGTCGTGGTGCCCCACGATCAGTACGCTCGGATCGCCGCCGGCCGACCAGTGGACGTGCGGCCCGGCTTCGCTCTCGATGAGGGCGGCCCGCCCGCCCAGGCGGTCTTCGAGGACGGCGGCGACCGTGCGCGCCGATGCCGCCAAGGCGTCGAGATCGCGCGACGGGGACTCGATTTCGACGAGCGTTCTCAGGTCGGCGAGCATCGCGCCGGTGTCGATGGTGGAGCCGGTGTCCGTATCGAAGTCGGTGCCGGGGCCGGAGTGGCTACCGATGGGCTTGCGCAGCGTCATGGCGTGAGCGTACGGGGTCACCCGTTGGCGTCGACGCGCGTCATGCACAGGCTCATCAGCTCGCGGTCGTACTTGCCGAGCATCCGGTAGTAGGCCTGTCCGGGCTCGCAGCCGGTGCCCGCGCCGACCTTGGCCACCTTGTACTTCGCCTCCGGCTTTCCGCAGTCGATGATCTTCAGCTCCGGCTCCTTGTCCGTACCGCCCGTCTGCTGGAGGCAGTCGCCGACCTTCGCGGCCGAGACGCTCTGCGGGTCGGCCTTGGGCCGCTTCCTGCTCTCGGCGTTGTACTCGTCCTGGTGCAGCACCACCCACGCGCCGATCCCACCGAAGATCAGCAGGACGATGAGCGCCCGCACGATGCCGGGGATACGCACCTGCCGCGGCGGACGCCCTCCGGGACCGTTGGGCACCTGGCCGTTGGGCACCTGCCCGTACGGTGCTTGGCCGTACGGGGGCTGCGGGGCCTGTTGATACGGGGCCTGCGCGTACGGGGGCTGGCCGTACGGCGCTTGGCCCTGCGGCGGCGGGCCCTGCGGCGGCTGTGCGGGGTGGCCGTACGGGGGGTAGCCGCCGTTGTGCGGTGGGGGAGGCATGGACATGAAGGGTTCCCTCGTTGGGTGGAGACGCGCGTGCCGGGCACGCAGGCCGAAAAGTGGATCACCGCAGATTAGCCCGCGACCGTCCGCACCTTGGCATGACCCTGGCATGCACCGTTGACCCGGCCCGCCACCCGGCCACCGAAAAAAGTGCGTGCATCACTCAAATCGCACATATGATCCTCTCGCTCCGTTTTTCTGTTTGTGGGGGGACTCTGCCCTGTGGGCACATCTCTGCGCGCGCTGCGCGCACTGGTCCTGCTGGCCGGTTTCTACGTGCTCGCCTTCGCCGTACTGGCCCTGCTCGCCGGCGCCGGCCTCGCGGCCTGGGCCCTGGCTTCGCCCGCGGTCGCGCTCACGGTCACGGTCCTCTGCGCCCTGCTGGGCCTCCCGGTCCTGCGCGGCGTCTTCACCCTCGGTACGTCCGGCGGCAGCAGGAAGCGCGGACACGGAAAGCGGGGGAGCGGAAACGGCGTACACGAGACGGAGGGGCTGGCCGTCACCGACGCCGAGCAGCCCGAGCTGTGGCACGCCGTCCGTTCGCTCGCCGAACGCACCGGCACTCGCGCCCCCGACGCGATCCTCCTCACCGAAGAGGTCAACGCGGCCGTCCACGAGGACACCCGGCTGCTGGGCCTGCTGCCGGGGCGTCGCCGCCTGTACCTCGGCGTGCCGCTGCTGATCGGACTGACCGAACCGCAGCTGCACTCGGTGATCGCCCACGAGCTGGGCCACTACGGCAACGCGGACACCCGGCTCGCCGGCATCACCCTGCGCGGCCGGGACAGCGTGCTGCGTACGGTCGAGGGTTTCCAGGCGCCGCGGCGCAAGCTCAGGGACCGGGCGTGGGCGCGGCAGGGCCGGCCGGCCGGCGGGGCGGTGCGCAAGGGCCGGAGCATCGACCTGGGTGGCGGCGGCCGGACCGGGTTCGGTTACGGTTCGATGGCCCGGCCGTTCCAGGCGTACGCACGGTTCTACCTGCGCGCCACGCACAGCGTCGGCCGCCGGCAGGAACTCGCCGCCGACCGTGTGGCGGCCGGCGCCGCGGGCCGCGATGCCACCGCGTCGGCGTTGCGTGAGATCGCGGTCCTGGACGCCGTCCACGACTTCTACCTGAACGAGTACGTCGCGCTGGGTTCCCGCGCGGCCCTGCTCCCGCCGCCCGGTGAGGTCTGCGGCGGCGTACGGCACCTGCTCGCCGATCCGCAGCTGCGGTCCGACATGGCAGAGTTGCGCGGCGAACCGGGCCCCGGCCACGGGTCGCCGTACGACTCGCACCCGCCGGTGGCCGAGCGGATCCGGCTGATCGAAGCGATGCCCGACGACGGCCGGGCGGCGGATCCGGCGCGGCCCGCGCTGGCGCTGCTGCGCGAAACCGGGCGCGTACTGGTCGAGTTGGAGCGCGTCCTCCTCACGCCGGAGGCGCTGGCCATGGAACGGGCCGACTGGCCGGAGCTGATCCACCGGGCGACGCACGCGCTGGCGGAGGCGGGCGCGGAGGCCTTGCGCACCGCGCTGGTGGAGGCGGGCGGGAAGATGGTGCGTACACTCCCGTCGGACGCCCGGGATGCCAGGGACTCCGCAAGCGGCGCGAACGCGGCCGGCGCCGCCCGGGATCTGGCAGCCCTGCTGGACGCCATCGACGCGGGACGGCTGTGGCAGGTCGCGGACCACTTGCCCAAGTCGCCGGAGGCGGCGCGGGCGAGCGGCCGGGCGGCGCGGGAATTCCTGCGCCCGGCGCTGGAATGCGGAACGCAGTCACTGGCCGAGCTGGCCCTGGTGGAAGCGGCCGGGGCACGCTGGGCGCTCTCCTGGTCCACACCGCCACGGCTGTGGCTGCCGGAGGAGCGGGACCTGACGGAGCCGCTGGCGGCGGCCGTACGGGCGGCTCTCTCGGACGACCCGGACACGGCGCCGCTACGGACCCTCCTCACGTACTGACACGGGCGCTCTTCGCCCGTCGGACCGGCTCGCCGACACCTCCGCGCACCCGCGCGTCCACCGCACCGCGCGCGTGCCCCTGCACTTCGACCCATCAACTCCCGAACGGAACACGCCACTTCATGCACGGAATCATCCCCCTGACCATCCTCGTGGTCTCGCTCGTCATCTGGCTGGTGAAGCGCAGACGTACGGCGAAGCTCGCCGCGGCGGCCGGTGCTGACCTGGTGCCGTGGGAGAAGCAGAACGTGAACCGGTCCTTCCGGGACCCCGAAGCGGACGCCGTGGAAGCGGCTCTCGCCCGGGGCGAGTGGCAGCCCGCCGCCCAGGCGATCGCCGCCGCGGGCACCGACTGGGAGCGCCGCTCCTACCTGGTGGACATCGTCGCCGGCCGGGCGGCCCGGGACGACGCCTGGCTGCGGGCGTGGCAGGCCGCGCGCCCGGACGACCCGGACGCGGCGGTCGTACGGGCCGCCGCACAGGTGGCACTGGCCTGGGAGATACGCACCGGAGCCTGGGCGAAGCACGTCACGGGCGAGCAGGCCGCCGGGTTCCTGCGGGTGCTGGAGGAGGCCCGGGAGGACTTCGCGCGAGCGCGGAAGCTGGCCCTGCCGGGCGACCCCACCCCGTACCTCAAGGAAATCCCGCTCTACAAGGGCCTGAACGCCCCGCACGAGGCGATGCTCGCGCTGTGGAGCGAGGTCACCGACCGTGCCCCGTACCACTACGAGGCCCACGCGCACGCGCTCCAGTACTGGTGCGCGAAGTGGCACGGCTCCGCCGAGACCGCCCGCGACTTCGCGGGGCAGGCCGCGGCGTCGGCGCCGCCCGGCAGTCTGCTGACGGTCATCCGGCTGCTCGCCTGGTTCGAGCACCACCACGACGATGCGCCGTCCGAGGCGTTCGGCTGGCCGGAGGTCAGGGGCATGACCGACGCGGCGCTGGCGGATGTCGCGGCGGCGCGGCAGGACCACCCGAGGCTGGCGGAGGCCCGCCACCTGCTGGCGTACTTCCTGACCCGGCAGGAGCGGTACGAGGCGGCCATGATCCAGTTCCGGGACGTGGACGGTTATGTGGACGCGCTGCCGTGGCGCTACTTCGAGAACCCGGCGAAGGCCTTCTGCGGCATCCGGGACGCGGCACTGCGGGGCGCGGTGAGCGGCCAGGCGGCGTCCTGAGCACGGCACGAACAGCACGAACAGCACGAACAGCACGACCGGCAATGTCGACCGTTTGTCTTTTCCCCTCCGAATCCGAGGACTGTATATGAGTGTGTCCCCTCCGTCCGACGGCAAGCAGTCCGGCGAGCCGGCGGCCGAGGCCCGCGACCCGTGGACCCCGCCGCCGCCCGGACCGGCCCCGGACCCGGCGTCCGCACCCTGGACGCCGTACCCGATGGATCCGCTGATGGCGGCCCGGCCGCCGCGCAACGGCATAGGCATCACGGCCCTGGTCCTCGGCATCGTCAGCCTCGTACTCGGCGTGCTCGTCATCCTGTTCTGGATGACCTGGCTGCCGGGCCTGCTGGCCGTGATCTTCGGCATCATCGGGATGCGCCGCGACCGCAAGGGCCTGGCGACGAACGGGACGGTGGCGATGGTCGGCACGGTCCTGGGCGGCCTCGGCCTGGCGGTCTCGATCGCCTGCGGAGTCGCCGCCGCCGTGGTGGCGAAGAAGGCCGTCGACGAGACGCGGGCGCAGGTCAAGAAGGTGGAGGCCTCCGTGGAGGCGGAGCGGGAGAAGGCCCGGCAGGAGGAGGAGAAGGCCCAGCGGGAGGAGAAGGCCCGGCATCTGTCGTTCGGCGGGACGTACTCGTTCCCGGACGGGCTGAAGGTCACCGTCGCCGAGCCGGAACGGTTCGTTCCCGGGGGCCTGGCGGCCCGGAACATCAAGGACAGAAAGGCGATCCAGGTGACGGTGACGATCGTCAACACCGGCAGTCGGGACGTCGAACTGCACCCCGGGCTGCCCGACGTCAAGGACGCCCGGGAAGCCAGGGCGGAGCTGGTGATCGACGCAAAGCAGAAGATCATCGACGGCAAGCTGCAGTCCGGCAAGTCGACCGTGGGCAGGTACATGTTCTCGCTGGCGCCCGAGGCTGCCGACAAGGCGGAGGTCGGGTTCTGCCCTGATTTCTCGCGGTCTGATTTCTCCTACTGGAGCGGCCCCCTCGACCTGGGAAGCTGACCCGGCCGCGGCCCGTACCGGAATGACCGGCACGGGCCCCGGCATGGCCGGTTCCGCTGTTGCCCGAGGTGCTGCTGTGCAGTTGGCTGTCGCTGTTCTGTCCGGTGTCCGTGGGGCTGAGGAGGAACCGTGCGGCGATGGACCACCGTTCTGGCGGTGCTGGCGGCGGCCTGTGCCACGACGCTGCCCGCCGCGTCCGCCCTCGGCGCGGGCAGCAGTACGGGCGCGGGCAGCGATACGGCCACGGGCAGCGGTACGTCCGGGGGCAGCGTGCAGCGGATCAGCGTCGGCGCCACCGGGGCCCAGGCCGACGGTGACTCCTCCGGCGCCGTGCTCAGCGCGAACGGACGCGTCGTCGTCTTCGCCAGTCAGGCCCGCAATCTCGTACCGGGCACGCCCGAGGGGGCCGGCATCCAGCTGTACGCCAAGGACCTGTGGACCGGGCGGGTGGACCTCGTCAGCGCCAACCCGGACGGCTCCCCGGGGTACGGATCCGGTTACGTGCACGTGGTGAGCGCCGACGGCCGCTACGTCGCCTTCGACTCGCCGTCGAACACCCTGGATCCGCACGACTCCGGCGACGGCATGGACGTCTTCCTCCGAGACCGCCGCAAGGGCACCACCGAACTGATCACCCGGCACGACGGCGCGCCGGACGCCGCCCGCAGCTTCCATCCCTCCATCAGCGCCGACGGGCGCTACCTCGCCTTCACCTCGCTGCGCGACGACCTCGTGCCGGGGGACACCAACGACCGGGCGGACGTCTTCGTCCGCGACCGGCAGACGGGGACCACACAGCGGGTCAGCGTCGCCGGTGACGGTACGCAGTCCAACGCCGCCTCCGACAACGCCGTCATCAGCGCCGACGGGCGGCAGGTGGCCTTCACGACCGAGGCGAAGAACCTGTTCCCCTGGCCCCAGGGCGCGCCGGGCATCGCCAGGCCGCAGCCGCCGTACGTGTCGTTCGGCGTGCACGACCTGCGGACCGGCCGGACCAGGGCGGGCGCGTACAACCTGAACGGCATCCCGGCCCGCGTCCAGTACGGCCTGCACTTCTCGCCGGACGGCCGGTACCTCCTGTTCGACACCAGCGATGCGCTGCTGCCGGGCGACGAGTCCGGGTGGTGGGGTTACTACTCCCGTGACCTGCGCACGGGTGCGTACGCGCGGCTGGCGGCGCGGCCGGACGGCGGCCGTCCGACGGGCAGCATGACCGGCGAGGGCCTCAGCGCCGACAACCGGACCGCCTTCTTCACCACCAACGCCCCCGACCTGGTACCGGACGACACCAACGGCACCTGGGACGTGTTCGCCCGCGACCTGCGCAGCGGCCGGGTCACCCGGCTCGGCTCGACCCCGGACGGCGGACCGCCCGCAGCGGGCGCCTATGGGGCGTCGCCCGACCGCCGCGGCCGGCTGGTGGCCTTCACCAGCGGCAGCGCCGATCTGGTGCCGGGCGACACCAACGGGGCGACGGACATCTTCGTACGGCGACTGCGCTGACGACCGCCCCGCACCCGGGCGCGGCGGGCCACGGCGGCCGCGGAAAAATCCCGTACCGCTCGGACCTGCCCCTCTGCTACCGTCACCCGCATGAAGCGCGCCGGAATGACGACGACGCCGGAGGCAGTCCCGGCGCGCTGACACATGATCCAGCCGAAGCCCCGGGGCGAGTGCCCCGGGGCTTCGCCATTCGGTCACTCGCCCGTAGCACGCGAGGAGACCACCATGTACGACCACCGCAGACTCGGCCGCGAACTCGGCCTGTTCGGCAGCGACCCGCTGATCGGCTCCGGACTGCCGTACTGGCTGCCCGACGGCGCGACCGTCCGGCACACCTTGGAGGAGTACATCCGCGGCGCCGAACGCCGGGCCGGCTACCAGCACGTCTACTCGCCGGTGCTCGGCAAACGCGAGCTGTACGAGCTGTCCGGGCACTGGTCGCACTACAACGAGGACATGTTCCCCCCGATGGACCTCGGCGGCGAGCAGGTCGTGCTGCGCCCGAGCCTGTGCCCGCACCACGCGGTGATCTACCGCTCCCGTGCCCACAGCTACCGCGAACTGCCCCTGCGGATGGCCGAACTGGGCGGCATGTACCGCGCCGAGCTGTCCGGCGTGCTCGGCGGGCTGAGCCGCGTACGGGCGATCCAGCTCAACGACGCGCACATCTTCTGCACCCTGGACCAGGTCGCCGAGGAGGCGCGGGCCGCCCTCGGCATGATCCGGCGGGCGTACGGGGCGCTCGGCATCCGGCCGTCCCGCTACCGGCTCTCGCTGCCGGGCCCGGGCGGCAAGTACGTGGCCGCGCCCGCGATGTGGGAGCGGTCCATCGCTCTACTGACCGAGATCCTCGACCGCTCCGGCCTGCCCTACGAGGAGGGCGAGGGAGAGGCGGCGTTCTACGGGCCGAAGATCGATGTCCAGGTGACCGACAGCGCCGGACGGGAGTCGACCCTCTCCACCGTCCAAATCGACTTCCACCAGCCCGAGCGGTTCGACCTGCACTACATAGGGCCGGACGGCGCCCGGCACCGCCCGGTCATGGTGCACCGCAGCATCATCGGCAGTGTGGAGCGCGCCGTCGCCCACCTCGTCGAGGAGCACGGCGGCGCCTTTCCCGCCTGGCTCGCGCCCACCCAGCTGGTGATCCTGCCGATCTCCGGAAGCGAGGTGGCCGCCGCCGAGGCCGTCGCCGAGCGCTGTGCCCGCCTCGGGCTGCGCGCCCGGCTCGCCGGGCCGGAACGCGGCAGCCTGGGCGCCCGTATCCGGGACGCCCGCCTCGTGCCGTACCAACTCGTCGTCGGCGCCAAGGAGGCCGCCGACGGCCGCGTGGCCCTGCGCCTGCGTGGCGGGCGCCGGCTCGACCCGCAGCCCGCCGACGCGGTGCTGCGCCGGATCGGCGCCCTGGTGGACGCGCACCGTACCGAGCTGTGGGGGTGCGCTGAAGTGGACACCTGGTAGGGCGTGTTCCGGGCAGGCCGGTGCGCGGTGCTACCGCCCGGCCTGCTTGGGGCAGGTCTCGTCGGTGGGCGGCAGCGCGCCGGTGGCCAGGTAGCGGTTGACCTTGGCGTCCACGCAGGCGTTGCCGTAATCAGCGTAGAGGCCATGGTGGTTGGCGCCCTTGAGGGTGAGCAGCTTCGAGCTGGGCGGCAGGCCGTGCAGCGCGACGCTGCCGCGGTACGTGGTGCGCGGGTCGCCGGCGGCAGCCACGATCAGCGCGGGCGCGTCGTGCCCCACCTGGGTGGGCCGCTCGTGCGGCCGGTCCCAGAAGGCGCACACGAGCTGTGCCTGCCCGTCCTCAACCTGGCTGCGGGGCGCCTTTTGTGCCTCATGTCCGGTCCCGGTCGTTCGAGCCCGTGAGAGGCGCGAGACCGAGCTGGCGGACTTCGACGCAGTGTCTCGGCACCAGACGTAGTCGGCCCGCAGCGGTAACCAGAAGTACACCGCAGGGCCACCTTCGGGGCGTCGGTATCCGGCCATGTTCTCTACGACCGGGCTCGGGCCGCGCGTCCGGCCCGCGCCGCTGGTGGTTGCCGTACGGGGCCCCGGACGCGCCTCGTCCACTTCTGTATCTGACATGTCCAGTTCCGCTGAGAAGCGGTGTGGCACTTGGTGTGTACCGATGCCACAGGGGCACACAGCGATGATCCGACCGAAGGGAACCGCGGGATGATCAGTCGTACCCCGAACGCCCCCCTGGCTCCGTACGACGGCGCGGCCAGCCACTACACCTCGACGAAGCGGCGGGACCCCGTCAAGCGTCTGTGGGAGGAGCCCGTCACCCGGAAGTTACTGTCCAAGTCCTTGCAGTACGTGGGGCCGTTGGAGACGACCCGGATCCTCGATGTGGGCAGCGGCGCGGGCGAGGGGGTCAACTTCCTGCTCGCGATGGAGGAGAACCGGTCCTGGCACAGCGCAGAGAACCGGTACCGCTACTGCGGCCTCGACCTGGACGAGACGCTGCTGGACACCGCCCGGGCGCTGCACCGGCGGCGTCCCGAAGTGAGTTTCGTCCAGGCCGACATGCGGGAGTACATCCCCGACGAGCCCTACGACCTCTACTTCTCCAGCGGGGTGCCGTATTCGCATCTGGAACCCCGTGAGCTGAGGGACGTCCTGAGCAGGATCTTCACCGCCGTGCGGCGCAACCGCACCCGCTCTGTGGTGGTCGTGGATGTGCTGGGCCGGTACTCGATCGAATGGGCCGACCGGTGGGACCGGCAGCGCTGGGACTACACGATGAGCTTCTTCCAGAGAGGTCCGGCGGAGGAGGCAACGGCGCCCACCGTCCCGATGACGTTCTGGGACGCGTGGGGACTGCGCAGGATCATCGACGAGGCCTGCGCGCAGGCTGACCAGCACTACGAGGAGCTGTCCTTCCACGACCGTTCGATCATGGTCGGCCGGCACACGCAGACCAGGGAGTTCAACCCCGACATCCCGCCCTACCGGCTGCTGGTCAACCGCCTGGAGCGCGGGGACGACACGGTCGAGCCCATGGACCTGCGTTTCCCGTATCTGCCGACGGGAACGGCCCCCGATCGCGTCCTCAACTTCTTCGACGCCTTCCAGGAGCAGTGGCAGGCAGTGCTGGAGACCGACTTCGGCCGGCTCCCCGAAGGGGTGGCGGCCGCGATGCTGGCCCGTGGGCTGCGCCGTCTTGAGCACCGCATGGCGCCGGGGCTCGGTGTGGGGCATTCGCTGACGGCACTCGTCCATCTCGACGGCACGCAACCGGTTCGGAACGCACGATGACCGGTGTGGCGGCCGCCGCGCTGATCACCGATCTCGACGGCACGCTCGTCGACAGCCAGGCGCACTACCTGGCGACGGTCCGCGCTGTCTTCGCGTCCTACGGGGTTCGCCGGGTCGAGCGGGACGTCTATAACCGCTGCACCGGGCTGAGTACCCGCGACATGCTCGTTCTGCTGCGCCGCCACTATCACGTGCCCGCTCCCGCCGACGCCCTGATGGATGACATCGTCCGGGTGTACCGGGCGGGGCTGCCCGAGCGGGTGCCGCTTTTCCCGGCAGCCGCCGCGCTGCTGCTGCGGGCCCACGCCGGCGGGCTGCCTACCGCCGTTGCCTCGGGTTCACCCGCACGGATCGTCGCGGCGGTGCTTGAAGGGCACGGGCTGAGCCACGCCGTCGACGCCCGGGCAGCCGCCGAGGACGTACGCGCGGGAAAGCCCGCGCCGGATCTGTTTCTGCACGCGGCCCACTCTTTGGGGATCGCCCCCGAGCGATGCCTTGTCCTCGAGGACTCCGTGCCCGGGGTGGAGGCCGCGGCTCGGGCGGGGATGCGTTGTGTGGCCGTGCCGGATCCCGCGACGGCACACGCCCCCTTCTCGTTCGCCTCAGCCGACCTCGTCCTGCCCCGCGACGACCTCGCGCGTGTCTGGGAACTGCTCGACTGCAGCACCGACACGCCGACGCATGTCAGGAAACAGCACACCCCACGGCTCCCGGGAGCCGTACCCACCGGAGGTTGAAACCGCAGATGAGCACAGCACCTCGTCCGACGTCCCCCACAACAGAAACGGCAGGAACGACAGGAACTGCGCGAACGACAGGATCGGCGGATGCAACGGGAACCGCAGGCACCTTCGCGGATGCGGCCACCAAGCCGGTCGGCGACAAGGTGGCCGCCTTCAACGACAGCCTGGGACGGTTACGCCGCTCGATGCGCCGATCGGCGTGGAACGAGGGCCCGCTGCCGCCTGCCCAGGACATGGCCTGGCAGACCTCCCTCGTTCACAGCGACCCCGACCCGGCGGTAACGCGGCTGACCGCGGCCGACTTCGGCTACCTGCGGGCCTCACGCGGGCCGGCCGCCCGCAGCGGACCCGCGCCGGAGCAGACCGCGTACTCCGGGCCGCACCGGCTGCTGACGGACGAGGGCGTGGCCCGATTGCGCCGCGTCTGCGAGAACCTCGCCGACCGGGCGCCGGACGACGACTACATCGTCAGCCGCCGGGTGCGCAACGTCTTCGGTGCCTCCCGCTTCGTACGCGCCATGGTCAGCGACCCCGCCTTCCTGGGCCGGCTGTCCGCCATCGCGGGACAGCCCCTCATCCCGCACCCGCTGACCACACCGTCGATCTGCGCCAACTACTTCGACACTCAGGAGGTGTGCGTCGGCGACCGCAAGGAACCGCAGACCGCCCGCTGGCACTACGACGGCATGACCTACGTCTTCGTGATGCAACTGGCGGACCGAACGGAGTTTGCAAACGGCAGGCTGATGCTCTACCGCGGTACACGGGCGGACTTCGACCAGGACCGAGAGGCGGTCGCCGAACAGGGCAGCAGCCACCCGAAGGTCTTCGAACCTCCGTTGGAGCGGGCCGGGGACACCGTCTACACCCTGGGCAGTTCGCTCTGGCACGCGGTGCAACCGGTGTCGTCCGGCGCACGGCTGAGCATCATCCTCTCCTTCTTCGCGCCCATGGAGCGACACGACAGCAACCCGTTCTGGCACCTGGCAGCCGAAGACGGCATCGTCGAGGCACTCTCGGGATTCGCCAAACTCCGCAGGGCCCAGAACGATCCCCTCGGCTACTGCGCTCGCACCGGCATCGACTTCCCCCGCGTGATCGCTGAGGCGGAGCGAGCCGCGCCACTGGTCTCCCCGCACTGACCGCCTCTCCCCTCCCTCCACAGCAAGGAGCCGCCCTCCGATGCGTCACCTCTCCTGGACCAGCGGACCGCTGCCGGCGGCCGCGCTCATCGTCATGTGGAGTTCGGGATTCATCGGAGCGCGGCTGGGGACCGACACCGCGGACACGCTCACCGTCCTGATGTGGCGATTCCTCCTTGTGACCGCGCTGGTGGTGCCGTGGTGGCTGCTCGTACGCCGCCGTCGGCACCACCTCAGCGGCCGTGATATCGCGATCCAGGCGCTGGTGGGCCTGCTCGCGCAAAGCATCTATCTGATCAGCTCCGTCAAGGCCATCGAGTTGGGCGTTCCCACAGGGACGACCGCCCTGATCGAGTCGCTGCAGCCGCTGTTCGCGGGCGTCCTGGTCGGCCCGCTGCTCAAGGAACGGGTGTCCGGACCGCAGTGGGCCGGGCTCGTGCTCGGACTCATCGGCGTGGTCATGGTCATCGGCGACGGCCTGAGTCTGGCGAGCGGGCGGCCGGGATGGGTCTACGCCGTACCGTTCGTCGGCATGATCACGCTGACCGCCGCGACGCTTCTCCAGCGAGGAAAGGCCAGGGCCGTCGCGCTGGCGGACTCACTGACCATCCAGTGCTGCACCAGCGCCGTCCTGTTCGTGATCCTGGGCGTCGCCACCGGCAACGCCCAGCCGCCCCGGGACGGGGACTTCTGGCTGGCGCTGGCGTGGATGGTGATCCTTGCGACCTTCGGCGGCTACGGCCTCTACTGGCTCAACCTCAAACACCGCACGGTGACCCGGGTCAACAGCCTCATCTACCTCTGCCCGCCCACTACAGCGTTCTGGGCGTTCCTGATGTTCGGCGAGCCGGTCGGCCCCCTGGCCATGGCCGGCTTCGGCGTGAGCCTGGTCGCCGTACTGCTCGTCAACAGAGCCGAATCACCGGGTGACGCCGTCCTTGACACACCGAGGAGACCGGACGCGTCGGCCGCCGCCCCCGCGGCGGGGGGCCGCCCCCGGCCCGGGCCCGCCGTGCCACCGCACAGGACGACCGGCGAACGCAAGACAGACTCCTCATAGTGCTTCGATGCCTTAGCCATCTCGCTCGTGTGCACAGGCATTCTCGCCCACGGCCCGTTCGTGCTCGCCGACCCCGGCCAAACCTGGGTCCTGCACTACGGGCTCACCGGTACTGCGGCGGCTCTCCTGATCGTCACCTGCCGGAGCGGTGACCAGCTGACGGACGAAGACGAACCCGGCCGCCACCATCGCGTTCCGCTGTGCGTGCTCGCGGTCGGGCTGCTGCTGTGGCCCTTCCTCGGCGCGTCGTTCAGCCCGGCCGCCGTCGGTGGGGGAGCTGCCTCGGCCGCCGTGTTCGCCCTGCTCTACAAGACCCTGGCGATCGGCCCGATGCACGTGCTCTCCCCGGTGACCGCGCTGGTGTCCGCCGCCCTGCCCGTCGGCGTCGGCCTGCTGCAGGGCGAGCACCTGGGCAGGACCGGACTGGTCGGCCCGCCGCTCGCGCTCATCGCCGTCGTCCTGGTCAGCGCCGGGCTCGGCGCGTCCCTCGCGCCCCGCGCTGCTGCCGACGCTCGGCGCGGGCGCCGCCAGCACCCTGCAGCTGATCTGCCTGCACCAGGGGTCGTCCGACAGCGGCGTGGCCCCGCTGATCATCGGCAGGGCCGTCTCCTCGGCCGTCACCCTGACCGCCGCGGGCCTGACGTACCGCAGGCTGGGTACGGAGAAGCCCGCCTACGGGCTGTCGGCTGCCGCTGGCGTGCTGGAATCGATCGCGGACCTGCTGTTCCTGTACCTCAGACCGCGTTTGAGATCTCTGGCCTGGGACGATCCTTCGGTGACTCGACTTGTGAACCGTGACCGCTCCCTTGAGGAGCTTGAGCGCGATCGTTGGCCGGCCCCGTCGGGCAATGTGACCCGTCTTGTGGCGACCGTGCACGCGCTTCGGCGTAAGCCGATCGGCGAGCTGACCGTCGAGGACCTGCGCCTGCTGGTCAGGCAGGACGTGGGCCTTGCCGATGTCTTGCCGGTGGCACTGGAGGTACTCCGGGACGACCCGATGGCGGAGGGCGACATGTACGAGGGTGATCTGTTGGCCGCCGTACTCACCAGGAGTCCGGAGGTCTGGAGCGGATCACCCGAGCTCGGGCGTGAGCTTCGTCTGATCCTCTCGGAGCTGAGCGACCTGACACCGTTTCTGAAGCAAGACGTAGAACGGTTCCTGGCTCTGTAGGCCGCCGCCAGTGCCCGGCTGCCGGTGCCCGTGAGCGGGCCGCTTACGACGGTAGCCGCACGAGCGGGCGCGGGCCCGGGCGGGCTGCGGGACGGCCGCGGGTGAGACGGCGGACCATAACGCCGATCATCGCCCAGCGGATCATGGACTCCGAGTGAGCCGGACCGGTCTCGTAGTCCCGCGCAAGGCGCCGGGAGGCGGTGATCCACGACAGCGTGCGCCCGATCGCCCACCGCTTAAGCAGCGGATGCTGCGCACCATCACGGTCCTGCACATTCGCAGCGACGACGTGGACTGCCGGGAGCAGGCCGAGCGTATCGGTCAGGAGGAACCGCTTGCGGCCCTGACCTTCTTGCCGGCATCGAAGCCCCTGGTGGCGATGGGGACGGTGTCGGTGGTGCGGACGGACTGCGAGTCGATTGGCCCCGCGCTCGGCTCGGCCTTGCGGCTGTCGGCTTCACGGACCTGGCCGCGAAGAGTGTCATGGATCCGCTCGACAGTCCCGTCGTCGTGCCACCACGTGAAGTACCCGTACACGGTGGGCCACGGCGCGAAGTCCTTCGGGAGCTGCCGCCAAGCGCAGTCCGCCCAGGCCACTGGACACGGCAGGTCTCAAACACGGTCTGAGGCGTCCGGCAAGGGCACAGGGCCTCACAGACGTCGTGCACCGCCGTGGTCACGTGCCCCTCGGTGCCCTGCGCGAGCGCGCCGTGCCCCGGCCGCAGGGGTGGGCCGGAGGCCCGCGAGTGACAAGGTCGGCAGTGTCACGTGCCAGCGGTACGAGGAGCTGGTGGCCGAGGACCGGCAGTTCGTCCTGGGCGAGACGAAAATCCAGGTCATGATCGGGGACGACGCTCTGGAGGTCTTTACCGACCGCAGGAGCCGGCGCTCACGGGCGCCCGGCATCCGCGGGAGGTGGATCAGACGGCGACGGCGGCGCGGCCGGCGGCGTAGACCGCGGCCTGGGCGGCGACCCGGCGGCCGAGGTGGTCGGCGGTGGCTATGTCGGCCTTGTGGACGCCGTCGGGGCCCCGGTCGGTGTCGGTCTGGGCGCCGGCGCCCAGGTAGAAGCCGAGGCGGTTGAGGTCGTTCTCGGAGGCGGTGGTGGAGTGCCAGCCGGGCAGCAGACCGAGGTTGATCCAGTGCATGCCGTGCTGGGCGGCCAGTACGGAGAAGAACTGCAGGGTGTGCAGCTTGTCGCCGCTCTTG
>NZ_JOCQ01000050.1 GCF_000720725.1 Streptomyces rimosus subsp. rimosus | reverse complement strand
GTTCTGAGGTGGCGGCGGGGTGGTGGGGCGGCGCTTGGGGTGGTGGTAGTCGATGGGGGCGGTGTTGGTGGAAGTGCTGTTAGTGGAAGTGGTGTTGGTGGAAGCGGTGTTGCTGGGCGGATCGGTGGGGGCCGCGGGGGTCGGCTCGGCGGGAGGTGCCGTAGTGGCACGGTCCGTTGCCGGGGCTGTGGTCGCCGGGGCTGTGGTCGCCGGGGCCGTGGTCACCGATGCTGTGGTCGCCGGGGCGGGGGCCGGTACCGAGCGCGCGAGACCGTCGCGTACCGCTTCCTGGATCTCCGTAGCCAGCTCGGCGGCCTGCGGCAGTCCCTGGTCCTGGAGCATCGCCGCGAGCCCGCCCGCGTACCCCTGCCCCACCGCACGCACCTTCCAGGCGCCCTGCCTGCGGTACAACTCCACCGCGACGACGGCCGATTCGGCACCGAGGTCGGTGAGGGTGTAACTGGCGATTCCCGTGCCGTCGAGGCCGGTGACGGCGACGAACGGGGCCGCCGCGGCCCCGAACTCCGCCGGGCCGCCGATGCCGGCGGGCAGCGCGAGCAGCACGCTGACCCGGTGCACGTCGGCGGGCAGGGCGTCGAGGTCCACCGCTATCCGGTGCGCGGCGGCGGCCTGCCGGGGGACCTCGATGCCGGTACGGCGCGGCGCGCCCGGGTGGGCGACGGCCTCGACGCCCGCGAGGGCGCCCCGCTCGTCGGCGAGCGTCACCCCTGAGACGACGGGCCCGCCCGCCGCGATCCTGATCTCCAAACGGGTCCGGTCCAGTGGGTGGTTCTGCCCGCGGACAAGCTCGGCCGTCATCGTCGTTCCCCCGTGGTGTTCGTGCGCCCCGCCCGCCGGCGGGGCCCGATGCGTGCTTACAGGTACGGCAGTATCGCCGGGACCACGTCCTTGAACGTACGGCCGTGGGCCGGCTCGCCGATGGCGGTCATCTGCCAGCCGCTGCCAGAGCGGTGCACCTTGCTCATGATCTGCGCGGTGTAGTCACCGCCGCCGGTGAGGGTGTAGCGGGCCATTTCCTGTCCGGTGGTCTCGTCGACGAGGCGGCAGAAGGCGTCCTGCACCTCGGCGAAGGTCTGCCCGGTGAAGGAGTTCACCGTGAACACGATCTGGTCGATGTGCACCGGAACGCGCGCCAGGTCCACGAGGATCGCCTCGTCGTCCCCGCCCTGCCCGGCACCGCCGACCACGTTGTCGCCGGTGTGCCGTACCGAACCGTCGTCGCTGATCAGATGCTGGAAGAAGACGACGTCCAGCGGCTGCTTGTCGGCGAACAGCACGGCCGAGGCGTCGAGGTCGATCTCCCGGGTGCGCGACCCGAACAGACCGCGGCGGGGTGCCGACCGCCAGCCCAGGCCCATCCGCACCGCGGTCAGCGTTCCCCCGTCCGACTTCGCCAGGCTGATTCCCTGTCCCTTGGACAAGTTGACCGACACGTGCTGTCCCCTCTCGCTCTGTTTCTCCCCGTTGCCGCCTCCCCGACGGCCTCCCCCGACCTTATGCACGCCCACCCTCCGCCACGCACCCACCCCACGCTTTGTGGCGTTCCTGCAACACGGAGACGCTTCGCGGGGTGGGGGGGGTGGGGAGGGAGAGGGGGCGCTGGGTGTGGGGCCTTGGGCGGCGGAGCCCGGTGGCGGCGCCTGGGCGGCGGAGCCCGGTGGCGGGCCGCGGTGGCAGGAGCCCCTGACAACAGGAGCCCCTCATGGTGGGACTGCCGTGACTGGGCTGCCGTAACTGGGCTGCCGTGGCTAGGGTCTGTCAGGGCCCGAACCTGCCGGGCACCAGCACGCAAGCCACCACCCCGGCCGGGCATCTCCACCACCCCGGCCGCATATCTCCACCACCCCGGCCACATATCTCCAAGAGGCCAACGGCCGGGGCGACTCACTCCGCCCCGGCCACCCCGCCCCCCTCCGGGGGCTCAGCGCAGCCCAGCCTCCTTCATCTGCCGCAGTTCCTTCTTCAGCTCGCCGACCTCGTCGCGCAGCCGGGCGGCCACCTCGAACTGCAGCTCCGCCGCGGCGGCCCGCATCCGGTCGGTCATTTCCTCGATCAGCTCGGCCAGTTCGGAGGCGGGCCGGTCGGTGGGCGTGGTGGCGCCCTTCGCGGCCTTGCCCTTGGCCGCCTTCCCGCCCAGCGCGGGCACCGGCGCCTTGCCCTTGACGTCCTTGCCGTCGGCCGCCTTGCGGTAGCCGGTGCCCAGCAGTTCCTGGGTGTCGATCTCCTCGCGCGCGAGGGTCGCGACGATGTCGCCGATCTTCTTGCGGAGCGGCTGCGGGTCGATGCCGTTCTCCTTGTTGTACGCGAGCTGCTTCTCCCGGCGGCGGTTGGTCTCGTCGATGGCCCTGCGCATCGCCGGGGTGATCTTGTCCGCGTACATGTGGACCTGGCCGGAGACGTTACGGGCGGCCCGGCCGATGGTCTGGATCAGCGACGTGCCCGAGCGCAGGAAGCCTTCCTTGTCGGCGTCCAGGATCGCCACGAGTGACACCTCGGGCAGGTCGAGGCCCTCGCGCAGCAGGTTGATGCCGACCAGGACGTCGTACTCACCGGCCCGCAGCTCCCGCAGCAGCTCGACGCGCCGCAGGGTGTCCACGTCGCTGTGCAGGTAGCGGACCTGGATGCCGAGCTCGACGAAGTAGTCCGTCAGGTCCTCGGCCATCTTCTTGGTGAGGGTGGTGACCAGGACGCGCTCGTCCTTCTCCGTGCGCTCACGGATCTCGTGGACCAGGTCGTCGATCTGGCCCTCGGTGGACTTGACGATCACCTCGGGGTCGACCAGGCCGGTCGGGCGGATGATCTGCTCCACGTACCCGTCGGAGCGCGAGAGCTCGTACGAGCCGGGCGTCGCCGACAGGTAGACGGTCTGGCCGACGCGCTCCAGGAACTCCTCCCACTTCAGCGGCCGGTTGTCGAGGGCGGACGGCAGCCGGAAGCCGTGCTCGACCAGGGTGCGCTTGCGGGAGGCGTCACCCTCGTACATCGCGCCGATCTGCGGCACGGTGACGTGCGACTCGTCGATGACCAGGAGGAAGTCGTCGGGGAAGTAGTCCAGGAGGGTGTTCGGCGCGGTGCCGGGGGCGCGGTCGTCCATGTGCATCGAGTAGTTCTCGATGCCGGAGCACGAGCCGACCTGGCGCATCATCTCGATGTCGTAGGTCGTGCGCATCCGCAGCCGCTGGGCCTCCAGGTGCTTGCCCTGCTTCTCCATGGTGGCCAGGCTTTCGGCCAGCTCCGCCTCGATCCCGGCGATGGCCTTTTCCATGCGCTCGGGGCCCGCGACGTAGTGGCTGGCCGGGAAGACGTAGAGCTGCTGGTCCTCGCTGATGACCTCGCCGGTGAGCGGGTGGAGGGTGGACAGCGCCTCGATCTCGTCGCCGAACATCTCGATGCGGACGGCCAGCTCCTCGTAGACCGGGAAGATCTCGATGGTGTCGCCGCGGACGCGGAACGTGCCGCGGGTGAAGGCCAGGTCGTTGCGGGTGTACTGGATGTCGACGAAACGGCGCAGCAGCTGGTCGCGGTCGATCTCGTCACCGACCTTCAGCGCCACCATGCGGTCGACGTACTCCTGGGGCGTGCCCAGGCCGTAGATGCAGGACACCGAGGCGACCACGACCACGTCCCGCCGGGTGAGCAGGGAGTTCGTGGCGGAGTGGCGCAGCCGCTCGACCTCCTCGTTGATCGAGGAGTCCTTCTCGATGTAGGTGTCCGACTGCGGGACGTACGCCTCGGGCTGGTAGTAGTCGTAGTACGAGACGAAGTACTCGACGGCGTTGTTGGGCAGCAGCTCGCGGAACTCGTTGGCGAGCTGCGCCGCGAGGGTCTTGTTGGGCGCCATGACGAGGGTGGGGCGCTGCAGCTTCTCGATCATCCACGCGGTGGTCGCCGACTTGCCGGTACCGGTCGCGCCGAGCAGGACGATGTCTTTCTCACCGCCGCTGACGCGCTGCGCGAGCTCGGCGATGGCCGCCGGCTGGTCGCCGCTGGGCTGATAGGGGCTGACGACCTCGAAGGGCGCCACCGTGCGTTCGATCTTGGAAACGGGCCGCATGTCATCAACCGTACGGCCCCCCACTGACAATCGGCCGGGCAACGCTCCGACCAGCGGTTCTGTCGGCGCTGCCGACGGGAGCGGCGGAGCGCGGCGACCGGGGGCGGGCCCGCGCGGAGGGGGCCGGACCGGCACGGCCCCGGCGGCACCCGGGCCGAAGCCGACGGGGCCGCACGGGGGCGGCCGGGAGCCGGGACGCGGCGAGCGCAAGGCCGGAACCGGCCAGCGGGGCCGGGCGGGCCGATATCCCGGCCGGCGGGCGCGAAGGCCGGGACTCCGCGCCCCGGGGCGGGCGCGGCACGTGCGTATGTTGCGTGCTTTTTGAGGAGGTCGCGCGATCCAGGCGTTCAAACACGGAACACAGGACACTTCTCGTTCAGTTTCTGTCCATCCGACGCCTGTCTTCCGGTACGTCCCGACTGCGACTCTCTGCGCGTCCCACCCCGAATCCACCTCGTTCACCGCGGGAATTCCGGCGGGTCCCGGCTGCACTTCCGGCCCATCCGACCGGAACCGTGGCCGTAGCCCGCCATGGCTGGCTCACGCCAGGCCCGCCCCCGTACGCGCTCGCCATCACGTCGTCACTAGGAGTCCGCATGCGTATCCGTCCCGTCGCCGCTGTCGCCGGTGTGCTCGTGGGCCTGACCGTGTCCCTGCTCCCCGTCTCAAGCGCCCAGGCCGCCGACGGCCACCGCGGTGTGACGACTGTCGCCCACCGGGGCGCCTCCGCCTACGCGCCCGAGAACACGCTCGCCGCCGTCGACGCGGCCGCCGATCTCGGTTTCGCGTGGGTGGAGAACGACGTTCAGCGCACCAAGGACGGCGAACTGGTCATCCTCCACGACACGTCGCTCGCCCGGACGACCGACGTGGAGCAGGTCTTCCCGGACCGCGCCCCCTGGAACGTCGCCGATTTCACGCTCGCGGAGATCGAGAAGCTGGACGCCGGCAGCTGGTTCGGCCCGAAGTTCACCGGTGAGCGGGTCCCGACACTGGAGGACTACATGGACACCGTCGAGGACAACGACCAGAACCTGCTGCTGGAGATCAAGTCGCCCGAGCTCTACCCCGGCATCGAGCGGCAGATCCTCAAGGAGCTGCGCGAGGACGGCTGGCTGGACCGCGACCACGTCAAGCGCCGGCTGATCGTGCAGAGCTTCAGCGCCGACTCGGTGAAGAAGGTGCACGGCCTGCGGCCGGACATCAAGACGGGCTTCCTCGGTACGCCGGCCGTCGCCGAACTGCCCAAGTACGCCGCGTTCGCCGACCAGATCAACCCCCAGTACAAGTCGATCGACGCCGGGTACGTCGCGTCCGTACACAAGGTGAAGGGCCCGCACGGCCGCCCGCTGGAGGTCTTCACCTGGACCATCGACGACGCCGCCAACGCGGTCAAGGCTGCCGGCCAGGGCGTGAACGGCATCATCAGCAACAAGCCGGACGTCGTCCGCAAGGCCCTGGAGAAGTCCGTCCGGTAGTACGGCGCCCCCGGCCGCCCATCGGTGGTTGACGACGCCCCCAGGAGCCGCCTGCCTCGGTTCCGGGGGCGTTGTCAGTGGCGGGTCCTAGGCTGATGCCGTGACGAACACAGAGCGGGATCAGCGGGGCGGCCGGGCCGGGCAGCAGAAGGGCCCCGGCCCCGAGGAACCGCCTGAGCAGAATGCACCGGGCCGGAGCGGGCTGGGAGCACGGGAGCCCTCCGGGCAGGACGCCCCGGAACGGGTCGAGCCCGGTGAGCGCGGTGGACGCGGTGAACACGGTGAACACGGTGAACTCGGTGAAGCGCTCCGGGCGCGGGAGCCGCGCGACTGGGCCTGGCGCGTCCTGGACACGCCCATCGGCCCGTTGCTGCTCGCGGCGACCCGCGAGGGGCTGGCGCTGGTCGCCTTCCACTCCGACGAGCGGGTCGTCCGCCAGTCGCTGAACCGCCTGCGTCTGGCGTTCGGCCGCGAACCCCTCCCGGAGATACCCCACTTGACCACGGCGGCCGACGAGCTGGCCCGGTACTTCGACGGCGGCCTGCGGGCCTTCACCGTCCCCCTGGACTGGTCGCTGTCCGCGGGCTTCAACGAACGGGTGCTGCGCGAGCTGGCCGCCCATGTCCCGTACGGCGCGGTGGTCGGCTACCAGGACCTGGCCGACCGGGTCGGCGAGCCGGGCGCGGCCCGCGCGGTGGGTGCGGCCATGGGCTCCAACCCCCTCCCGGTCGTCGTCCCCTGCCACCGGGTGGTGGCGAGCGACGGCGGGATCGGCGGTTTCGGCGGCGGCCTGGACACCAAGCGGCATCTGCTGGCCTTGGAGGGCGTCCTCCCGCAGCCCCTCTTCTGAAGATCCCGTACGGACTGAGGGCGGCCGGCGGCCTCCGCACCAGCACTCCCGCCCCCAGCCTGTCCTGCCATTCCTCCGGCTAGCCCCTCCGGCTCGCCCCTCCACCGCACTCTCCGCACGAAAGGCCCGCACCCGTCATGCCCCGCCAGATCGCCCTCCTCCGCGGCATCAACGTCGGAGGTCACAACAAGTTCCCCATGGCTCGACAGCGCGAACTGTTCGCGGCTCTGGGCCACCGGGACGTGACGGTTCTCCTCCAGACCGGCAACATCGTCTTCGCCGACCCCGGCACGCCGCCCGGGGAGACGGCGCGCCGCATCGAGGCCGGGATCGCCGAGGAACTGGGCTTCCCGGTCCCCGTGGTGGTCCGGACGCGCGATGAGCTGGCCGCCGCCGTCGCGGCCAACCCCTTCCCGCAGGCCGAGGCCGAGCCCAAGACCCTCCACGTGACGTTCCTGTCCGACACCCCTGCCGACCCGTCCCCGCTGAAGCAGCTGGACTCCGACGCGTACGCCCCGGACCGGCTCCGGCTGATCGGCCGCGAGCTCTACATGTGGTGCCCGAACGGCGTGGGGCGCTCCAAGCTCGCCGACGCCGTCTCCCGCGCCCGCCTCGGCGTGACGGCCACGGCCCGCAACTGGAACACGGTGACGAAGCTGCTCACCCTCGCCGACGCCTGACGCGGTACGGGGCTCGTCCCCTTACGGGTTACGGGTTACGGGTTACGGGCAGTGCAGCGACGCGTCGGCAGGCCCGGCCGCGAAGCGGGTGAATCGTATCTGCAGCCCCGCCCGCTGCGGCGAGCAGCAGAACGGACCGGCGTACGCCCTGGCGCCCGGGTCCAGCGGCGCCAGCCGCACCATGCGCCACGGTTCCTGTTCGCGCCGCGCCCGTACGGTCAGCGCGTCGCCGCTACGGCTGACGCGCACCGTGACCTCGCGGCCCGCCCATGCCGGTACGGGCGCCAGCGACCAGTCCGACCACTCGCGGGTGACCACCGCGCCCAACTGCGGCGCGCCGTCGCTCATTTCCAGCCCGGCCTTGGTCCACGTGCGCGCGTCCACCCGCACCATCGCCCCGGCCTGGTCGTACAGCTCGTCAAAGGCCGCGATGAAGGACACCTCGACAGCCGAGTCCGCAGGAAACGGCGCCAGCAACGCATGGCCGGTGTCCCGTACGAAGCCGTAACCGGTCCGCCGCCAGAAGTCGCTCCCCTCAGCCGCCGTGACAGTCATCGGCCCGCCATCGGAGGCCCCGCCCGCGCACAGCACCTCCGGCGGCGGATTCAGCCACCGAGCCCCACCCGCCTCCCAGCCGATCTCCTCCACGCACAACACCCCTTCCGCCGTCCCACACTCCACAGCCCCGCCCCAGTCCCGGGATCCCCCACAGTCCCGGATTCAGGTCACACAGCACAGGCCTGCCCAGGATCATGTCCAGGTTCAGGCCCATGCCCTGGCCCCAGGCCCTGGCTTGGCCCATGCCCATTGCCCATTGCCCATTGCCCATTGCCCATTGCCCATTGCCCATTGCCCATTGCCCATTGCCCAATTGTCAGTGGCCCGCCCTAGGCTGTCGGAAAGGGGGACCACCCGCAGCCGTCCTGAGTAAGCCCACATTTCAGCGTCCGCCCTATAAGGGGCCCCACCCGCTCAGCCACGCCCGTTCCACGCCGGCCGGTTCGGATCGTCCGCCTTCACGACGATGTCGGCGGCCTCCCCGGGCCCCACCTCGTCCTCGTACCGCGCAAACGCGGGCAGCGTCCACCGCTCCCCCTCCGGCGTACGGCGGGCCAGCGCGGCGGACGACAGCTTCAGGTGGACCGTCAGGTCGAAGGGGAACCAATGGCCGAACAGCAGCGGCCCGTGCAACAGCAGCACGCCGCCCGGTGGCAGTTCGGTGTACGGGCTGCGCGTGGCCCGGTCCGTCCGGGGGTCCCACAGGTCCGGCAGCACCCGGCCCGTGCCGCCCGGATCGAGCGGGGTGAGCACCTCCCGCCAGAGCGCCTGCCGGTCGTACCACTCGTCGTAGTACGCGTCGGCGTCCTCCTTCCCGTACTCCAGGCGCAGGGACGCGGGGCGCAGGAAGCCGTCGGCCGCGACGACGTGTACGGGCCTGCCGCGCAGTCGGAGCGCTTCCGCAAGCCGCTCGGTGACCTCCCCGGCCCGGGCGGCCGGCGGCCCGTCGATTGCGACACGCAGCCACGGCCCGCCGTCCGCCGTCGCCGTCGCGCGGATGCGCTCGGCCAGCACGTCGGTCAGCCGTTCCCAGGTGATCGCTTCGAGCCGCACTCCTTCATTCTGCCGGGCAGGACGCCCGGACGAGCTCACCGGTTAGGGTGGCCGGTCGGGCCAGGGGTGAAGGGTGGGACGCATGGGGGAAGCGGTCGTAGACGGGCAGAGGTGGCTGCGGGTGCCGGTCGGTCCGGAAGGGCCGCAGTGGTCCACCCGGGCCGGAGCCGCACGCGTCCTGTTCGTGGTCCACAACGTCACCTCCGCGACCCGCCTGCTGGACGTCCTTCCCCTGTTCGACGCCGACCCGCGCGTCCAGTGCCTGGCCACGTGTACAGGGTCGTCGCCCTACCTGCACGGCGTACCGGAACTGCTGGCGGACGCCGGGCTGCCCGTCCTGCCGTGGGAACAGGCCGTCGAGACGCCGGTGGATCTGGCGATCAGCGCCAGCTATGGCGGCGAACTCCACGAGATTCGCGGGAAGTTGGCCATCCTGTCGCACGGCATTGGCTACAATAAGAGGCTACCTACACCGGACACCGGACACCGGACACCGGACACCGGACACCGGACACCGGACACCGGACACCGGACACCGGACACCGGACACTGGGTGCCGGGGTCGGAGCCAGGGCCTGGGCCTGGGCAAGCGCCGGTTTTCGGGCTTTCTCCTGAGTGGCTGTTGCACGACGGCGAGCCCGTCGCGACGGCGACCGTACTGTCCCACCCCGAGCAGCTCACCCGCCTCCGCCACGCCTGCCCGCCCGCTGCCCGTACGGCCGTACTCGCCGGTGACCCGTGTTTCGACCGCCTGCTGGCCGCACTCCCCCACCGCGACGACTTCCGCCGCGCCCTCGGTGTGGCCACCGGTCAGCGCCTCATCGTCGTCAACTCCACCTGGGGGCCACGTTCCCTGTTCGGCGACACGCAGGACGTCCTTCCCTGGCTCCTGGACAGCCTCGTCCGCGAACTGCCCGTCGACGGCTACCGTCGCTGCGCGGTCCTGCACCCGAACATCTGGCACGGACACGGCCCCGGCCAGGTCCGTGCCTGGCTGCGGCACGCCCAGTACGCCGGGCTGACCGTCGTACCTCCGCTGGGCCCCTGGCGGCAGGTCCTGGCCGCCGCCGACGCCGTCATCGGCGATCACGGCAGCGTGACGTACTACGCGGCCGCCATCGGTACGCCCGTACTCCTCGGCGCGTTCCCGGCCCAGGACCTCGACCCGGCGTCACCGGTCGCCGAGCTGGGCCGCACGGCGCCCCGGCTCCGCCCGTACGAGCCGCTGCTCCCCCAGCTCGACGCGCTGCTGGCCGGCCACCATCCGGACCGGTACGCCCAGCTCGCCGCCCTGGCCAGCTCCGCCCCCGGTACCTCGGCCGGACTGCTCCGGCGCACCTTCTACGGCCTCATGGGCCTCTCCGAACCAGGCCTTCCCGCCTACCTGCCACGCCTCCTCCTGCCCGCCCACGGTGGCGATCCCACCGCTGTGCCACCGGCCACCCCGCTCCGCGCTCCCCTCCACGTCCTGACCCACCTGCGCGACCGCCGTCCCGCCGCACCGCCCGAGATAACGGTCACCCGTTACGCGGACACCGGCTCGGGCTCGTTCGCGCACTCGGACCCGCCTGCGGCGGCGTACCCATCCGCGCCCACACCCGCTGATCACGGCGCACCCCAGGCCGTCGCGTCCCACACCGCCATCCACGAGGACACGCCGGACAGCACCCGGCTGCCGCTCGCCGACCTGGTGCTCCACGACTCCCAGCCCGAGCCCGCGGCCTGGGCCCAGGAAGCGATGCGCCGTCACCGGCACTGCGCGATGGCCGCATGTGTCACCGCGCCGGACACCTGTCTCGTACGCATCCCGGACGGCAGCCTCGTCACCCTCACCGCGGCGCCCGGCCCGGACGGCCGCCGCGACCGGTGTGATCCGGCCGTGTACGCCTCGGCCCTCTACGCCTGGTACGAGCGAGGCAGGCCGCTCGAAGACCTCCTCGGCGGCTTGACCGTGATGACGGGCGACGCCGCCCACCATCTCCGGGTGACGATCACTCCTCCCCGCTGAACTCCTCCGGCACTGCATCACCCCGCTCACGGCCGCCCACATCGGCTACCCCGCGGCCCGTTTCGTTCTCGCAGACTTCCTCCCGCTCCAACTGCTCCAGTCGAGCCCGTACGGCGCCGGTTCTCGGAGCCCCCGTCCTCTCGTGGAGCTGCAACGCCGTCCTCAGCCAGCGGATCTCCGCCTTCGTATCCCCGACCTGCTGGGCCTGGTCGGCACGCAGCTCCGCGAGATCCGACTGCTGGACGACCGAGTCTTCCGCCACCATGACCGTCGCGGCCCGGCCGAGCGGCTCGTCGGCCTCCTCCGCACGCCCGGCGTCGATCAGTGTCCGGCCGAGGGTCATCAGCACACGTGCCTCGTTGTACGGGTCGGGCAGCGCGCGTATCAGTTCCCGGGCGTGCCGCAGCTGTTCGATTGCCTCCTCGTGGCGGCGCATGCCCTGGAGCGACCGCCCGAGGTGGTGTTCCAGCAGGGCCAGCGCCCGGGGGTCGCCGACCTGCCGGGCAAGGTCGCGGGCCGACCGGAAGCACTCGGCGGCGTCGGCCCACCGCTCCTGCTTCAGACGCAGCAGTCCCAGCGATTCGACCGCGGTGGCCTCGCCCCGTATGTGCCCGGCGCGCTGGTCGGATGCAGCCGCGCCTTCGAATTGCGCCGCTGCCTGTCCGTAGTCCGCGAGGCCCAGGTAGGCGAAGCCGAGCTGTGCGCGCATCCGTCCCTCGGCCTGGGGGCACTCCTCCGCGCAGCGCGCCGCGGCCTCCATCCCGAGCCGGTGGGTGGCGACCCACTGCTGGTGGAATCCGAGCCGCAGGTGCAGCCCCCACATAGCCTCGCACAGCTGCCACGTCAGTTCGTCGAGCCCGTGGTCCGCCGCGGCCCGTACCGCTTCCGCGAGGTTTTCCCGCTCGTCCCGCAGCCAGGCCAGCGCGCTGAAGCCGTTTTCGTACGCGGCGGGCCGTCCCTCCAGTCGGGCATACGCCGGCCCGAGATGCCAGCGGCCGGGCAGCACGGACGCGTCGGCCGCCGCCGCGGCGCGTACGTACCAGAGCAGCGTCCGGCGTACCGCTGCTGCCGCCCCCGCTATCCCGTCCTCCGCCAGTGCGCGCTGTTCCGCGTACTGCCGCCAGAGGTCGTGGAAGCGGTAACGCGCCTGGCCGGACGCATCGGCCTTGCCCCCGGTCGCGGAGCCGTCCCCGGCCTGCGGTTCGCTTTCTCGTGTCTTCGCTGCCGCCTCTGGCTCGGACACTGCCTCGACCAGCCGCGCGTCGGCCAGTTCGGCGAGCAGGGCGCTCGCCTCGCCCTCGGAAACACCGGCCGCGGCTGCGGCGGCGCCCGGCGTCACATGCCGCCACGGCCGCAGACTCGCCAGCCGGAACACCTTGGCCGCGGCCTCCGACAGGTTGCCGTACGAGACGTCCATCGCGCCGCGCATCGGCTCGCCCGCCGCACCAGGCGGCGCCTTCCTTTCGCCGGCCCCGGCATCCGCGTACGGCCGCTCGTCCCCGTACGGCCCGTCGGTCTCGTCGCTCATGGCCATTTCCCGCTCCAGCAGCTCCCAGTCCGGCTGTTGTGCCGCGGCGGCGCGCGCCCCGATCGCGCACAGCGCGAGCGGCATCCCGCCGCACCGCCGCGCGACCGCCTCGACTCCGGGCCCGGCGCCGCCCAGGCGAGCGAGGAGTCCGACCGCGTCGGGGGTGCCGAGCGGGCCGAGCCGTATGGTGTGCGCGCCGTACTCGACGATCAGTCGGCCCAGGTCCGTACGGCTGGTCACGATGGTCAGCGAGGCCGGGGAGGCGGCCAGAAGCGCCCGTACCTGGGCGGCGGAGTGGGCGTCGTCCAGCACGGTGAGGAGGCGCCGTTCCGCGGTCACCGTGCGGAACACGCTCTCCTGCGCGTCCGGGTCCGTCGGTACATACGCCGGGTGCACGCCGAGGTCGCGCAGGAAGCGCAGGAGCACCTCGGACGGCGTGACCGCCGTGGACGCGGAAGCGCCGCGCAGATTCGCGTACAACTGGCCCTCTTCGAAGCGGCCCCGCAGCGCGGCGGCCAGGCGCAGTGCGGTGGCCGTCTTGCCCACACCGCCCGGGCCCCAGAGGACGACCACGAGGGGTGCTCCGCCATGCCCCATGGTTTCGGCGCCGCCGGCGAGGAGCGCCTGGTCCAGTAACCTCACCACCTCGGCCAGTACGGCCTCGCGGTCGATGAAGTGGCGGGTGACCGGGGGCAGCGTGCAGGGCACCAGGGCGCCCGGCACGATGGCCGGTGCGGGCTCGTGGATGGTCAACGTGCCGATGCTCTGGGCCTGTACGGCGGCTCCGTAGACCGTTCCGCTGATGTGGTTGCGCGTGGTGGCGGCTGCCCCGTCGTCCGTCGTGGGGCCGAGCGCGGCCGGTCGGGATGCGGCGGTCGGTCCGGGCCCGCCGGGCCCCGTGTCAGCCACGAGCGGGCCCTCCCGTGCTCCCGCCGCCGTTCTGTTCGACCTTGGAGATCACCCCGGCCTGGATGACCGTCCCGCGGTGTGCCCCACCGGTCATGGTGTTGTGTACGTCCCTCACCGTGACTCCGGGTTCGGTGTCGGGGCGCAGCTCCGCCAGCAGCCGTCGCAGTTCCTCGGCCGCGGCCGGGTCGTCACGCAGCGCGCGTCGCAGCCGTACCCGCCATTCGGCCTCCACGTCGGCCTCGCCCGCCTCGTCGCCGCCGCGCTGTGCCGCCACCAGCTCCGTGCGCGACACCTCCAGCTCCCCTTCGAGTGCTTCTTCCTCGCCGCCGCCCCCGCGCCGCGAGAAGAACGCCGCCACCCGCTGCCGGGCCTGCGCCCACCCCTCCGTCACCATCTGCTGCACCAGCGCCGTCGCCCCTGCCGTCGCGAGCGCTGTCAACTCCGCGTCCATCGGCCCCCCTTGTCCAGCCGTACGAGACGTACGGTCGTGCGTCCGTTGCCACGGTAAGACGGTAAGGAGAAGTTTCTCTTCTTGCCCAGGCCGGGCCGCGGTCGGGCGGTGGTGGGCCACCACCTTCACCGGCTCGCCCCGGGCACCTCAGCAGTCCCGTACCGGACGCGTCCGCACTGCGTCCGCCGCTCCCTCTTTCTTCGCTTCTTCCCCTCGTCGACTTCCTGGCCACCAACGCTACTTGACCCCACTGACAATCGGCGGTTCCCGCACCGCCGGTCAGGCCGCCAGGAGTCGCCGGGCGAGTGCGAGGGACTTGATGACCTGGCCGGACGGGCCGGATCCGGTGCGGGCGGCGCGGTGGCGGGGAATGCGTTCGACGGATGCCGTGCCGGTTTCGGATTCGAGCGCGGGGGCGTAACCGGCGTCACGCAGCGCTTCGAGCGTCGCGGCGGGCGGCTGGGCGCTGACGAGAACGGTGGGGGCGATGGCGCGCAGTCCGAGCACTTGGAGGGCTTGGTGGGCGGCGAGTTCGCGGACCAGTGCTTCGTCGTCGGAGCGAATGCAGCAGCCGGTGGGCAGTACATGCATCCGGCCATGGGCGCGGGCGGCGTCCTGGACGAGGTAGGTCAGGGGTTGCGGCAGGGCGGCGGTGGCCGACGCCTCGGTGAGGGCTTCGAGGAGGTCTGCGGCGTCGTGGCCGGAGTCGAGGGCGCGACGTACGGAAGCAGGGGTGAACCGCCAGGTCACGGCGTGGCCTTCGGATTCCCGGTCGGCGGTCGAGGACAGCAGGACGGCGAGGGCCGCGGACGGCGGACCCGGCACGACAGCGGTCAAGTCCGCCTGGAAGTGGGCCTGCTGGAGAGGCTGCGGCAGGAGGTCATCAAGGACGTCGGCGAGCGGGCCGGAGTCTGCGGGGGACGCCGAGAGGAGGGCGTGGCCGAGTGGGGTCAGGGCGCCGTGTGCGGTGAGGGCCAGGAAAGCGGCCTCGTCGAGGATGTGGGCGGCGCGGTCCTCGGCCAGCGGTTCGCCGCTGACGGCCAGCGGGCGGTGCCAGGCCGCAGCTTCGAGGAGAGCGGAGAGGCCGGGCTGGTGACCCGGCGGGTCAGCAGGTGCAGTGGACAGCGCTTTGAGGAGGGCGTGGCGCAGCGCCGGCGCGTGCCGGTCTTCGCCGCGCACCAGCGCCGTGGGGGTCTCGCCGAAGGGGGTGTACGTCGGAATGGACCAAAGAGCCGCCCAGGCGGTCAGAACCGGAACGAGTCGCTCACCAGGGGTCTGTGTCAGCCAGTCGTCGTACGCACCTGTAGGCGCGGCCGTGATACCGGCAGGGGTACGGGTCAGCGCGATGAGGTCGGCGGCGAGTACGAGGTCGAGCAGGAGACGGGTACGGGCCTCGGTCGTACCGGCTGCCTTGGCCAGGCGTTTGATCTCGCGCAGGGCCAGTCCGCCGGTCTTGCGGAGGGCGGCGGGCCGGTCGGCGAGGGAGGCGAGCAGGCGGTCCAGGGTCGCGGCGAGGGTGGAGGCGGCGGCCTGGGATTCGTCCTGGACGGAGGCCCTGACGGCGCCGGTCTCCCGCGAAATGGCCTCGGCCACGGGCGGTTGCGGAGCGGTGGGGGCGAAGGGGCCCAGGTCGTGGGCGGCCAGGAGCTGCGGGATACGGGGCGGGACCACGATCGCACCGTCTTCGGTGGGGGCCGCGAGCCCGTCCTCGTAGAGGAGTTCCAGGGCGGCGGCCACCACATCGCGGGCAGGGCCGGGGGCGTCGGCGCCCAGGGCCCGGTACGCCTCCTCCACCGGAACCGGCTCCGCGGCCAGGTCCGGGAACGACAGCCGGTGGGCCATCAGCGACTGGTAGTCGGCTCCGGCGGCGGGGGCCGCGGGCAGGGCGGCGGCACGCCGGGCCAGGTCCTGGCTGGCGCGGGCGGTGGCGGCCAGGAGCTGGAGGCGGGGGTGGTCGAGGTGGAGGACGGTGTGGTGGAGGGTTTCGTACGACCACAGGGCGGTGGCCAGTTCGCGGAGCCGGGCGGGCGCGGGCCGACGGGACAGTGGTTCCGCGTGGCGGGTGAGCAGGGCGGCCAGCTCTTCGGGGGTGCGCCGGGCGAGCGAGCGGGTGAGTGTATCGAGACCTTCCACGGCCAACGAGGTTAGGTCACTGGCCGAGCAGCGCGGTGAGGGCCCCTACGGGGTCGGGGTCGGCGCGGCCGGTGGGCCACCAGTCCTCGGTGCCGGGGTCGGATTCGTACGGATACCAGCGGTTGTCGTGACCGAAGCGGAGCTGGAGGCCGCGTGCGGGGTCGGTGAGGTGGTTGTGACGGGGGCGGAGGGCGGGCAGGTCGGCGGCTGTCAGGGCGCTGCGGGCGCGGTCGAAGTCACCGGCGGGCGGGTTCCAGGTGGTGTCGAGGAGGGTCAGTCCTTCGAGACCGCCTTGGCGCCAGGCGGCGACGGCGCGCGCCACGTCCGTCACGCTGCGGCCGGTGGCGGCGGCGAGGTCGCGGTAGAGGGCACGGGTCGTCGAGGTCAGGCCGGCGGTGGGGTGGGCGGTGGCGGCCAGCCGGATGCCGTCCTGCCAGGGCGTGAGGGCGGGGAAGGGCGATATAGCGGTCGCCGGGGGGTGTTCCGTCCGGGCCGCGGATGTCGTTCCGGAGACCGGAGTGGAGGCCGGTGGTGCCGGGGCGTCGGTCTGGAGTGCGCTCAGGTAGGCGTGGGCGCGGGCTGTGGCGTCAGTGGCCAGGAATTCGAGGGCGGCCGCGTCCAGCGGGAGGCCGTCGGCATCCGGGAGGGCGTGGGTCTGCCCGGGGTGCTGCGGCAGGGGCATAGGGGGTGGGAGGGGCGGCAGCAGTCGGTCGGTCAGGGCGTCACGGGCGAGTACACCGTGCGGCGAGCGCGGCCCCGCAGCCGGATCCGCCGGCGCCGAGGCCACGCGGTGCTCGGCGTCCGTACTCGTTCCCGCCTCTGCCCTGACCTGCGAACTTTCCCGATCGGCTGCGGCTCTCCTCGCCTTGCTCGCCGCGGCAGCAGCCGCGCGTGCGTCGGCGCGCGCACCCGACAGCGGCCCGGGAGCCGCCGCCGGTGGCGCGAGCTGAGCACTGCGGGATTCGCGGGCCGTCAGGGTCGCGTTCCGGCGTGACAGCTCGTCGAGGAGTTCGCGTTCACCGCGGCCGCGCATGAGGAGGAGCACGAACGGGTCGGCGTCCAGCAGCCGTGCCACCTGGAAGCAGACGGCGGCGGCGTGTTTGCAGGGGTGGCCGTGGTCGGGGCAGGAGCAGCGCGGTACGAGGTCGCCCGGGCCGGGCAGCAGGCGTACGCCCGCTTCGGCGACGGATCGCGGCAGTTCCTTGGCCAGGAGTGCGGTGATTTGGGCCGGCTCGGCGGCGATGGCGTCCAGCAGGTCGGCCCACTCACCGGAGGAGAGCTCCTGGAGGCGGATCACCACGTTGTACGGGCGCGGCCGGCTGCCCCGTACGGTGGCGGCGATGCGTCCGGGGGTGATGTTGATCGTGTCGACGTTGCCGTCGCGTGCGTACGTACGGCCGCGGTCGAGGCGGGCGCTGTCCAGGGCCGTGGACTCCAGGGCGTCCAGCCAGGCGCTGCCCCACCACGACTCGGCGAACAGTCCTCGGGCGCCGGAGCGCTGCGGCAGCGGCGGGAACGTACGCGAGCGGTCGGAGCGGTCCATGCGGCCCGGACGGTCCGGTGTGGCACCGCGGCCGCCCGGACGGGCCGGCGGGGGCGTGTCCGGGCCGGGGGCGGGGCTGCGGGCGAAGCGGCCGGCGCCGTCTCCGGGCAGGGGGCGCGGGCGGCGGCTCATGCGGCCCTCCTCAGGGAGACGAGATCGGCGAGCTGGGCGTCGGTCAGTTCGGTGAGCGCGGTCTCGCCGCCGGTCAGAACCGCGTCCGCCAGGGCTCGCTTGGCGGTGAGCAGTTCGGCGATGTTGTCCTCGACCGTGCCTTCGGCGATGAGCCGGTGGACCTGGACGGGCTGGGTCTGGCCGATGCGGTACGCCCGGTCGGTGGCCTGTTCCTCGACGGCCGGGTTCCACCACCGGTCGTAGTGGATCACGTGGCCGGCGCGGGTCAGGTTGAGCCCGGTGCCGGCGGCCTTCAGGGAGAGCAGGAAGACCGGGGTGTGACCGGCCTGGAAGCGGTCGACCATCTCCTCGCGCTGTTTCACGGGCGTACCACCGTGCAGGAGCTGGTTGCCGATGCCGCGCGCTGTGAGGTGTCTTTCGAGCAGCCGCGCCATTTCCACGTACTGCGTGAAGATCAGCGTCGCGCCGCCCTCGGCGAGGATCGTGTCGAGCAGTTCGTCGAGGAGTTCGAGTTTGCCGGAGCGGGCCGCCAGGCCGGGCGCGGCTTCTTTCAGATACTGCGCGGGGTGGTTGCAGATCTGCTTGAGGGCCATCAGCAGCTTCATGACCAGGCCGCGCCGGGCGATGCCCTCGGCCGCTTCGATCCGGGCCAGCGTCTCGCGGACGACCGCCTCGTAGAGCGCGGCCTGCTCGCGGCCCAGGGCCACCGGGTGGTCCGTCTCGGTCTTGGGCGGCAGCTCGGGGGCGATACCGGGGTCGGACTTCTTGCGGCGCAGGATGAACGGGCGGATCAGTCTGGCGAGGCGCTCGGCCGTCTCCGGGTCCTCGCCGCCCTCGACCTCGCGCGCGTACAGGGCGCGGAAGGTTTTCAGGGAGCCGAGCAGGCCGGGGGTGGTCCAGTCGAGGAGGGCCCACAGCTCGGACAGGTTGTTCTCGACAGGGGTCCCGGTGAGGGCGATACGGGCCGGAGCCTTGATGCCACGGAGCGCCTTGCCGGTAGAGGATCTGGGGTTCTTCACGTGCTGTGCCTCGTCCGCGACGACCCAGGCCCAGCTGCGGGCGGCGAGTGCGGCGGCGCTCGAACGCATCGTGCCGTACGTGGTCAGGACGAAACCGCCGTCGACGTCTTCGAGGCTGCGGCCGGTGCCGTGGAAGCGGCGTACGGGAACGCCGGGCGCGAAGCGTTCGATCTCGCGCTGCCAGTTGCCGAGGAGGGAGGCCGGGCAGACCACGAGGACGGGGGCGGTGGGGCGCCGGTGCAGGTGGAGGGCGATGACTGTGACCGTCTTGCCGAGGCCCATGTCGTCGGCAAGGCAGCCGCCGAGGCCGAGGGAGGTCATCCGGTCCAGCCAGGCCAGGCCGCGGAGCTGGTAGTCGCGCAGGGTCGCGTGCAGTCCGGCGGGCTGTGGCGGAACCGGCGCGTCCTGGGTCAGGCGGGAGCGCAGCGCGGCGAGGGCGCCCATGGGCACCACCTCGACCTCTTCGCCGTCCACCTCGGTCGCGCCGTTCAGTGTCACGGCGAGGGCGTCGACCGGGTCCAGGTAGCCCAGTTCACGCTTGCGGGCCTTGCGGACGAGCGCCGGATCGACCAGTACCCACTGGTCACGCAGCCGGACCACGGGCCGGTGGGCCTCCGCCAGGGTGTCCATCTCCGCCTCGGAGAGCGGCAGGCCGTCGAGGGCCACCTGCCAGCGGAACTGCAGCAGCTTCTCCGTGTCGAAGAAGCCGAACCCGTCGGCCGCGGTGCCGGGGGCCGGGCGGATGACGGCGGCCGCGGTCAGCCCGCGGGCCAGCTCCTTCGGCCAGTGCACGGCGACTCCGGCAGCGGCCAGGCGGGGCGCCGCGTCACCCAGCAGCTCGTACAACTCCTCTTCGGCCAAGGGGAGCACGTCGGGCACCGGCCGCTCCAGGAAGCGGGCCAGCGGAGGCCAGACGCGGGCCGCCCGGCGCAGCGCGAGCAGTGTGTCGACCCGGGCGCGGGGACCGAAGTGGTCGGGCCCTTCCCCTTCCCACAGCTGTCCGGCGTCGGTGACGAGCGTGGGATCGGTGAGACTGTGCACCTGGAGGACGGCGGCAGCGGCACTGCGCTCTTCGGCAGCGGTACGGGCTGGTGCCGCACTCGTATCGGTGGGCGTATCAGAGGCACCGTCCCGGCCGGTTCCTGCGTCGTCCCGCATGTCGAAGAGCCCGTGGGCGGCCAGGTCGAGCCGCAGTGACAGCCGTACCCCGGCGTCCACCCCCGCCGCCACTTCGGCGGCCCAGTCGCGCGCGCCGGGCAGGTACTGCGGCGCCGTCGCCGCGAACGGGGCGCCGATCATGTGAGCCGCAGCGGGCGTACGGGGCAGGGCGTCCGTCACCGCGTCCACGAGGGCGCGCACGAGCTGCACCGGATCGTGGACCTGCAAGGGGCGGCTGTCGGGAAGCGGAACGGCGTACGCCTCGGGCGGCATGGCGGCGGCAATGGCCCGGAGGTGCGCCGCGTCCTCGGGATCCAGCGGCCCGGCGCGCCAGGCGTCGGTGTCCTGGGCAGTCAGCCCGGGCAGAAGCCGGCCGCGCGCGGCCAGGTGCAGTGCGTGCAGGACGGCCGCGCCCCAGCAGGCCGCGGCGGGGTGAGCGGCCGGGTCGTGCCGGGCATGGGCCAGCAGGGGGACGGCCTCGGCGATGGGGAGCAGCAGGGCGGGGACCGTTCGGCGGCGAGCGCCGTTTCCGTGCCGACGCGCGACGGTCAGACCGGCGGTCTCCGCTGTACTGGCGGATCCCGGCCCTCCCGCCCCTTGCACCCCTGCCGCCCCGAGACCACCCGGTCCCCGTCTGTCGTCACGTACAGTCACGGGGAGGTTCGGGAGGGGGCCACCGTCCGGTCGCCAGAAGGCGAACTTCCCTGCTCGGGGTGGCTCGGCAGGCAGGAAAACCGCAGCGCAGCCAACGATTACGGGAGTGTCCGCACTCGCCCACTCCCCCCTGGCTCCCTGTCCGTCGCGGGCGCGGGTCGCAGCACTCGCGGCAGCGGGCAGGCCGGCCGCGGGCGTCGGCCGCCCCGCCATCTCCCTGCTCTCCGCCATGTCCCTGCCCTTTCCTGACGCCCCTCGCGTCTCCTGCGCCTTGCGGTCCTCTCGCACCTGTCCGGCCCCGGCCACTGCCGTCCAACGCCCAGGTCTCACCTGCCCCTCACCCCGACCTGCGAGTTTACGGTCGTCCATGCCACTCCCCTCCCTTCCGCTGCACACCGGTGACGGTGACGCACCGGAGCCGGGCCCGCGCCTGCGACACGGGACGCGAAGACGCGGATCGCTCCGACCGCCTGAGATCGATGGAAGCAGACGGCACTGACAACGCCGTCGTCGGCGGGGGTTCGGCCGAAGTTATCCACAGGCCATGAAAGAAATCCCACGGCGGGCTCGCGATGGGCTACCGTCGGTCCAGTCGTCACGCACAGTGACGAGAGCAGTACGACGCGAGGAGCGAATCATGAACCAGCCGACAGCCGAGCAGACCGCCGCCGCGGACGCCTTCCGAACCGGCGATCACCTCGTGATCCAGGCCGGAGCAGGCACGGGCAAGACCACGACGCTCGCCATGCTCGCCCGCTGTACGCCACCACGCGGACGGCCACCGTGCCGGCAAGGCCGCTACATCGCCTTCAACAAGGCCATCGCGCGGGATGCCACCCGGAGTTTCCCCGAGCACGTCACGTGCAGCACAGCACACGCGCTCGCATACGCGTCCGTCGGCAGGAACTATCAGACCCGGCTGAACGCCCCGCGGCAGGCAGGCTGGCGGATCGGCGCCGCTCTAGGCATCGACGCCGGGATGAGCGTACGCATCGGCGCCCGCCGGATCGGCAACAGAGCGCTGTCCTACTCGGCGCTGCGGACGGTGACCCGGTTCTGCCACTCCGCCGATTCCGAGCTCACAGCTCAGCATGTGCCACGGCTGCGCGGTGTCGAGGCTGACGGGATGCACGCGCAGCTGTCGGAGATCGTCCTCCCTTTCGCCCGCAGGGCGTGGAAAGATCTCCAGCACCCCGAGCGGGGCACCGTCCGCTTCGAGCACGACCACTATCTGAAGATGTGGGCACTGAGCGAGCCGAAGATCGCGGCGGACTTTCTCCTGCTGGACGAGGCGCAGGACACCAATCCCGTGGTCGAGCAGGTCTTCACCGCCCAGCGCGGCCATGCCCAGCTGGTCCTGGTCGGGGATTCCGCGCAGGCCATCTACGGCTGGCGCGGAGCGCGGGACGTGATGAGCACCTTCGACAGCGGCAGACAGCTGACCCTGTCGCAGTCGTTCCGCTTCGGCTCCGCGCTGGCCGAGGAAGCCAATCGCTGGTTGACCATCGTCGGCGCACCGATCCGGCTCACCGGCTCGCCGTCGCTGACCACGGAGCTGATGAAGGTCACAAGGCCGGACGCGGTCCTGTGCCGCACCAACGTCGGCGCGATGGTGGAAGTGATACGGCAGCTCGAACTGGGCCGCCAGGTCGCCTTGGCGGGTGGCGGCGGAACCCTGGCCGCGCTGGCACAGTCCGCACATGACCTGAGATCGGGCCGTCGGCCGTCACATCCTGAGCTGATGCTCTTCGAGTCCTGGGAGGAGTTGCGGGAGTACGCGGAGTACGACCCGTCCGGCCGGGATCTCCTGCCACTGGTCGAGCTGGTCGATGAACACGGCACGGAGGCTGTGCTGCAAGCCCTGGACAGGCTGGTTCCGGAGGACTCGGCCGAGGTCACGGTTTCGACGACGCACCGCGCGAAGGGCCGGGAGTGGCCGACGGTCAGGATCGCGGACGACTTCACCGCGCCGGACGACCTGGACGAACAGGACGCGGACGGCGAGCCGCTCTCCGGGCCCATCGATCTCGCGGAGGCGCGCCTGGCCTACGTGGCCGTGACACGGGCCCGGACCCGGCTCGACATCGGCGGTCTGAGCTGGATCAACAGCCACCCTGCAGGTGATCCACGACCGGGGCTGGCTCGGGGGTCGCCGTAGGGGGCGCAGCTTCATGGCGGGCGGCTCGGCGGTTGCGGTTGCGGAGCCGGTGGAGGGCCGCGTGATTTCCCGGACCAAGGGCAGCCGGACCTGCGTTCGATGTGTGAAGGCGAGTGCGCGATCATCTGGACCGTGACTTCTATGACTCCGTCCGGGCCCCTCGCCGCTGAGAACAACCGGATCAAGGTGTGGTTCCGGTTTGTGCCGCGTGAAAGCTGGCTGCCCCATGACACCGAGGGGCTGTGGGCAACGCGGCTGAGCGCCGATACTGCCCGGGTGGAGAACGCCCCCTTCCTGCAGAACGGGGTCGCCGAGGGCGAGATCGTGCGCTTTGTGACGGATGCAGACGGTCTCCACTGGTCGAAGGAACGGGTGAAGGCATCGGGCAACTGCACCATCCGCGTCCTGCCCGTTCCGTCCGGTCCGCTGGGACAAAGCGCTCACGCTGTTCACGAGCAGCTGTCGCCGTTCGGCCTGGGTGGGGAGGTCTTCAGCGAAGAGTTCCCCTTGGTCGCCTTCACCGTGCCAGCCGAGGCAGATCTTGCCGGGATCAAGGCGCTGCTCGTCCGCGGTGTGGAGGACGGGTGGTGGCACTTCGAGGACGGCTGTGTCACCGATGCATGGCGCGAGGCATAGCCCAGCAACCAGCGCCTGCCTCACTGCGGCGCCTTCAGGACGCGGGGAAGGTGGACGTGGAGGTGCTCGACTTCGACATCACGACCGTGTTCGCGGAGTGCTCGGGCAAGGAGTTCTGCAAGTCCGCTGGCCCTATGGCGACCGCCGGCGCATCCGATCGCGATGCGCCGGGCCTGCCGGGAGGTTGGCGTAGACCGCGAGGTTGTCGAGCGGTTCACGGGCGCCGGGGGTGTTCAGGACGATGTCCTGGACGCGGGGGTTGAGGCCGTCGAGATCGAGGATGTCGCGGGCGGCGGCGGGGTCGCGGAGCCGGTCGCGGACGTCCTCGATCCGGTCAGCGGTCGGCGGGATCGGCCTGCCGTCCGGGTCCGTGGGCAGGTGCAGGTAGCCGAACGAGATCAGGCTTATCGGGTGCATGCGGAGACTCTCCTGGCGGTGTGGGAGGGGCGGGTGGGTCGGCGAAGACGGGCATGCCGAGGTCGACCAGCTGTGGTCGGCCGTCGGCTGGGATGCGCTTGAGGCTGTTGAGCTTGGCGTTGGCGGCGTCGAGGCTGACCTGGAGTCCTTCGGCTTCGCCGAGCCAGCCGTTGGCGCGGGCCTCGCGGATGCGCTCGCGGAGGTTCTGAATGATCTCGATGAGTCGGGATCGCTGGCGGGGGCCGATCTGGAGGTCGGGGCAGCGGATGCAGGCTTCTCTGAACTATCGGTAGCGGGTGCGGTTTACGTCTCGACAGGGCCGATTGCGGTGTTCTGCGCGCGCAGGGTGTCGTCGTATTGGCGACGGTCGAACTGGAACGGACCGAACGCCGTGTACTCGCGGGTATTGCGATGGGGTTGCTCAAAGGAGTCCCAGATCACGGAGTCGGTCGTCGCGGTGATGCGGGCCATGAGGGGCCAGCATCCCCATTCGCCGCATTCACAACCGGGAACGGGTGTTTTCGGCCCCATCGCGTTGGTGGACCGTCCGAGGAAGTGATCCTGCATCGGGCCGAACCAGTCACCGCAAGGGAGATGTGACGGCGGCTCGGCCGTCTGGTTTACGCCTCCGGGGCTGCCGGGGGCTCGAAGCGGGCGGCCTCGATGAAGTCTGGGCGGGGGTCCAGGGCTGCGGCGAGGCGGAAGTGACGTTGGGCCTCGTCGGGGCGGTTGGCACGCTGGAGGGTTCGGGCCAGGGCGAAGTGGGCGAACGCGTTGTCCGGTTCGCGTTCCAGGACGATCTGGAATTCCAATTCGGCCGGGCGGAGTTGGGCGGCGTGGAAGAAGGCGCGGGCGCGCAGCAGGCGGGCCGCGGTGTTTTCCGGGTGAGCCGCGATGAGCGGGTCCAAGAGTTGCACGGCCCCACGCGGGTCGCGGGCCTCCAGCAACTGCTCGGCGGCCCGGAAGTCGATGACGTTCGTCTCGGGGCTGCGTTCGGCCACGGCGTCTCCTCTTCCGTATTACGGACCACCACCCATCGCATGACGCTCGCCGGCTCGGTGCGGGCAAGCACATGCGTCGCCCGTTGTGCGGGCGATACGTGCGGGACAACAAGCGCGTCGCTCGTCGCATTCCCCACTCGGGCCGGCCCGCAATCATGTATCAACGACGCCGAGAATGAGGGTGCGCCAGACAGGTGGTGGGGCACAGCTGGGTCTGCTCTGCGCCGCCGAGCGCGCTCACAAGCTGATGTGGTAAGCCTTTCGCAACGTTTCGTGCACAGTCCAGCGCGTACGGTCGCCTTCACGCAGTACGCAGGCATCGCCCGGGCCCACTTCCAGGGCCGGACCGTCCTCGACCTCGATCGTTGCCCGGCCGCTGACGACCACGAAAAGTTCGTTCACCTCGGTGTCCGTGACGACACCCGGGGTGATCTGCCAGATTCCCCGTATCTGCTTGCCGTCCGGGGACTCCCACAGGACTTTGCCGGTCACCACCGGGTCGCCGGAGACGATCTGGGCGGGATCCAACGGTTCAGGCTCCAGTTCCGCGTCGGGTACGCCGGGGATGTGGATGGCGAAGGAGCCGACGGGCGACGAAAGGGCCGGAGGAGGCGGAGAGGCAGTAGAGGCTGAGGGGGTTCCGGAGGGCGAGGGCGAGGTGGAGGCAAGATCAGGCCGGTTCATGGCGGCGAGGATAGCCGCGCTGTCAATGTGCGTTGCTCCGCCTTCAGCCGCAGCGGGGCGACATCCGCCCAGCACCGCGCCCCACTCCCGAGAGCAAATCTATGCAGCGAATAAGTGCAGCGAATCAGTGCAGCAGGTCACTGCAACTGGTCAGTGCAGCAGGTCAGTGCTCCCGCACCCGCTCCCACACCTCACGCACCCGGGGCTCCAAAGCCTCCAGCGGACCGTCGTTGTCGATGATCAGGTCCGCGATCGCCAGGCGCTGCTCGCGGGTCGCCTGTGCTTCCATGCGGGCCTTCGCCTCGTGCTCGGTCATGCCGCGCAGGCGTACCAGCCGGTCGAGCTGGGTGCGGGGCTGGGCGTCGACGACGATGACCAGGTCATACAGGGGCGCGAGGCCGTTCTCCGTAAGCAGGGGTACGTCGTGGACGACCACCGCGTCCGGCCTCGCCGCGGCTTCCAGTTCGGCCGACCGCGCACCCACCAGCGGATGCACGATCGCGTTCAGCGCCCGCAGCCTCTCGGGGTCGGCGAACACGATCGCGCCCAGCTTGGGCCGGTCGAGGGTGCCATCCGCGGACAGCACATCCGGGCCGAACTCATCGATCACAGCGGCGAGTCCGGACGTACCCGGCTCGACCACCTCGCGTGCGATCTTGTCGGCGTCCACAATCACCGCTCCGTACGAGGCGAGCAGCCGCGAAACCTCGCTCTTGCCCGCGCCGATACCACCCGTAAGCCCCACCTTCACCATGCGGCCCACGCTACATCGCAGGAGGAGGCAAGAGGGAAGACGGGCAGTCCGTTCCCCGGCGCAGCCCCACACCACCTATCCCAGGCCCGACCCCTCGGGTGCATCCCCTTCAGCCCCTTTTCGGCCGAGCCTTTCAGATCCCTCCCCCTTCTCCCTCCCTCTCCGCCAGAAAGCGCTCCAGTTCCCGCCCGATCTCCTCGGCCGAGGGCAGTTCCATCGGCTCGGCCACCAGGTTCCCGCGGCTCTCCGCGCCCGCCACGGCGTCGTACTGGTGCTCAAGGCCGCTGACCAGCGCGACCAGTTCCTCGTCACCCTCGGAGATCTGCCGTTCGATCTCCTCCTGGGTGCGCAGCGCCTCCGTGCGCAGCGCGTGCGCCGCGGTCGGCAGCACCAGACCGGTGGCAGCCGTGACCGCCTCCAGGGCCGTCAGCGCCGCGTCCGGATACGGGGACCGGGCCACGTAATGCGGTACGTGCGCGGCCACGCCCAGCACGTCGTGTCCGGCCTCCGCGAGCCGGAACTCGATCAGCGACTCGGCGCTGCCGGGCACCTGGGCCTCGTCGAAGACGCTGGCGTGGCCGGGCATGAGGTCGGTGCGGTTGCCGTGCGGCGTGATGCCCACGGGGCGGGTGTGGGGGACGCCCATCGGGATGCCGTGGAAGTTCACCGCGAGCCGTACGCCGAGCCGCTCCACCATCTGCCGTACCGCGGCCGCGAAGCGCTCCCACTCCACGTCCGGCTCCGGACCGGACAGCAGCAGGAACGGCGCGCCGGTGGCGTCCTCGACGAGCCGCAGCTCGATGCTCGGGGTCTCGAACGCGGTCCAGCGGTGGCGCTGGAAGGTGAGCAGCGGCCTGCGGGCGCGGTAGTCGACGAGCCGATCGTGGTCGAAGCGGGCGACGACCCGGTGGGAGAGGCCGCCCAGCAGCCGGTCCACGATCTGGTCGCCGGTCTCACCTGCATCGATGTAGCCGTCGAAGTGGTACAGCAGCACCAGCCCCGCGGAGTCCCGCGCAGTGATCGCCTCTACTGCCGCGAGCCCGCTCGGCTCCCATTCGTACAAACCCTGGGGATCCAACACAGTGTCCGCTCCTCCTCGATGTCCGTCCCCCAGAACGTCCTACGTGCCGTCGGCATTCCCACCGCCGATCATGTCCCCACAACTCCCACCACAGCCTCCCCTCGACGCCCCGCGCCCCCCTCGACGCCCCTCGACGTTCCGTGCTGCCAGGCGGCTTCGACGTGCGGCATCAGGCGCCAGCGCCGGCAGAGGGATGCGAGGAGTTCGGTGCGGGACTGCGGTGCGGGACTTAGGCTCGTGGATCTTGGCGCCTTGGGCGACGGTGTGCCGCTCACGCGCCTTCGGCGACAGCTTCCCGTACGCATCGGCATCCGTACGCATCGGCATCCGTACGCGCCGGCATCCCGTCCCCGTACACCGGCCGGGTAGCCGCACACGTCGATCTTGACGGTACGGAAGCAGACCGAGGCGGCGCCGTCGGCAACCGTGCGCGAGGTGTGGATGTACGCACTCGCGTTCACATTGGTGAACACTCCGAGCAGCATGCCGAGTTCGCGGCAAGATTCGAGCGTGATCCCCCACCGCGGGGCGCAGTCACGTCCGGCCTTGCCCAGTTCGCTCACCCGTCCTCATACCCACGGCCCGTGTCGTCCGGCAAGACACGAATCCGCACCCGCAAGATACCCGCAGCGGCACCTCACTCCGACCCCGCGAGGCCCCGCGAAGCCCCAACGCCCCACCACGCCCAGCAGGTTGACCGGGCATCGATAGGTGCTACCTTCACCCCCGTTCCCCGTTCATGTCGAAGACCATCGTTCACGTACAGAAAGGCATACGAATGCACCCGCGCCCCCTTCTGTCCATGACCGCCCTGCCCATGACTGCCCTGTCCACGACCGTCCTGCCAAGGACCGCCCGATCGACACCCGCCGCCCTGCTGAGCGCCGGAGCCCTGCTGATCACGATCACCTCCACCCCGGCCCACGCAAGCACCCCCGCCCCCACCCGCACCATCGACGTCTCCACCGCCCCAGAGCTGAAGAGCGCACTGTCGGCCGCCAAGCCGGGCGACACCATCCGGCTCGCGGACGGTACGTACAAGGGGAACTTCCGGGCCAGCACGGCAGCCGGAGCCTCCTCGCGGATCGTCCTCACCGGCTCGGCCAAGGCCGTTCTGAGCGCGGGCGGTGGCTACGGGCTGCACCTGGACGGCGCCTCGTACTGGACGGTCCGCGGCCTGACCGTCACCGGCGGCCAGAAGGGCATCGTGGCGGACGCGGCGCGGGGCGTCGTCCTCGACTCCGTCACGGTGCACGGCCTGGACATGGAGGGCGTGCACTTCCGCAAGTCCAGCAGAGACGGTGTCATCAAGGACTCGAAGATCTACGACACCGGGCGGGACGGCCGGGGCATGGGCGAGGGGGTGTACGTGGGCAGTGCGGGTGGCACCGGGGACAAGAGCGACAACGTGCAGATCCTGCACAACACGATCGGGCCGGGCGTCGGTGGCGAGAACATCGACATCAAGGAGGGCACGACCGGCGCGAAGATCATCGGCAACACCTTCGACGGCAGCGGGCTGACCGGGGCGCACTACGACGACTCGTGGGCCGACATCAAGGGCAACAAGGTCCTGGTGGAGGACAACACCGGCAAGCACACGCGGAACAACGGATACGAGACGCACAGCCAGCAGCCGGGCTGGGGCTGCGGCACGGTCTTCCGCGGCAACCGGTCCGACCTCAGCGGCGCGACCGGCCCGAACCGCTACGGCTTCCACATCACCAACTACCAGGCGGGCAGCTGTCCGGTGACGATCACCGGCGACAACAAGGTCACCGGCGGACGCGGAATCGCCACTCCGGGCGTGCCGGTCGGCTAAAGCGTGTCTTAGGTCGGTGTTCAGCTCGACGTGCTGCCCCGTGATGATCATGGTGTGGGGCGTGGAGATCCCGGATGAGCAGCGGTCAGCGTTGGAGTCGTTGTTCCTGCGGCCGGTGTGAATCGCAGGTCGCCGGGTCGGCGGCGGTGGGTGGACGGTGCGCGGTGGAGGGTGCGGACCGGGGTTCCGTGGCATGATCTGCCGCCGCCCGAGTACGGGCACTGGCAGACCGTGTACGGACCCTGGCAGCCCGCGTACGGGCTGTTCCGGCGATGGCAGCGGCAGGGAGCGTGGGCCCGGTCCCGCGAGAACCGCGCCTACCTGTGCAGACGCGGTACCGCACGCACGATCCCGGAGCCGACCGATCAGGTCCGTAACCGACGCGGCCGCGCCGGTGGCCGCCCGCCGGCTGTCGACCGGCAGGAGTACAAGGTCACGCACGCGAACGAATGGCTGTGACCTGCCGGAGGTGTCAGTCCCGCATGCCATCCTGGCCTCGGCCAGGCCGGTGAGTGAAGGGACGGCAGTTTCATGGGCGCTGCGTACTATCGCGCCGACAGCGAGAACGGTGACCACGTCGATGATCCGTCCGAGGACGCGTTGTTCATGCTGATCGACGATCTCAACGACTCGGACAACACCTTTGTCGTCATCCAGCCCGACGAAGACGCCCCTGCCTGGTTCACCTCGGTCGCCGTCCTGGATGAGGGCGGCTATGAGATTGTCCGCCGCGACGCCACCCGACGCGAGCACGACGTCAGCACCGAAACCAGCATCGACCGGATCGCCCACGACCTCACCATCTGGATGGCCGCCCGCCACTTTCCGGCACGGCCAACCCAGCACACCAGCAACTCCTAAACAGGCACTAGCCGGAAGCCCCCCACTCCACTCCCGCAGCCCGAACACAACGCAAAAACACAACACCCAAACAACACCCGAACACGACGAAGGCCCGCCCCCAAGGGGAGCGGGCCTTCCATGTCCTGCCGGTCGCTACCGGGAAGCCCGGTCAGCGCCTACCGGCCGACGCGTTCAGCTCTGGCCGCCGGCCAGCTTCTCGCGCAGCGCGGCCAGGGCCTCGTCCGACGCCAGGGCGCCGGAGTTGTCGCTCGACTCGGAGGAGTACGAGCCACCGGAGACGTTGCCGCCGCCGGCGTTGCCCGAGCCGCCCGCGGCCGGAGCCGCAGCGCCCTCGGCCGCAGCCTGCTCGTCGGCCTCGCGGGACTTGATGACCTGGGCCTGGTGCTGCTCGAAGCGCTGCTGCGCCTCGGCGTACTGGGTCTCCCACGCCTCGCGCTGGGTCTCGTAGCCCTCGAGCCAGTCGTTGGTCTCGGGGTCGAAGCCCTCGGGGTAGATGTAGTTGCCCTGGTCGTCGTAGGACGCGGCCATGCCGTACAGGGTCGGGTCGAACTCGACCGCCGTCGGGTCGGCGCCGAAGGACTCGTTGGCCTGCTTCAGCGACAGCGAGATCCGGCGACGCTCCAGGTCGATGTCGATGACCTTGACGAAGATCTCGTCGTTGACCTGGACGACCTGCTCCGGGATCTCCACGTGGCGCTCGGCCAGCTCGGAGATGTGGACCAGGCCCTCGATGCCCTCGTCGACGCGGACGAACGCACCGAACGGCACGAGCTTGGTGACCTTACCCGGGACGACCTGACCGATCTGGTGGGTCCGGGCGAACTGCTGCCACGGGTCTTCCTGGGTCGCCTTGAGCGACAGGGACACGCGCTCGCGGTCCATGTCGACGTCCAGGACCTCGACCGTGACCTCCTGGCCGACCTCGACGACCTCGGACGGGTGGTCGATGTGCTTCCAGGACAGCTCGGAGACGTGGACCAGACCGTCGACGCCACCCAGGTCCACGAAGGCACCGAAGTTGACGATCGAGGAGACGACGCCGGAGCGCACCTGACCCTTCTGGAGGGTGGTGAGGAAGGTCTGGCGGACCTCGCTCTGGGTCTGCTCCAGCCAGGCACGGCGGGACAGGACCACGTTGTTGCGGTTCTTGTCCAGCTCGATGATCTTGGCCTCGAGCTCCTTGCCCACGTAGGGCTGCAGGTCGCGCACGCGGCGCATCTCGACCAGGGAGGCCGGCAGGAAGCCGCGGAGGCCGATGTCGAGGATGAGACCACCCTTGACGACCTCGATGACGGTACCGGTGACGATCCCGTCCTCTTCCTTGATCTTCTCGATGGTGCCCCAGGCACGCTCGTACTGGGCGCGCTTCTTCGAGAGGATCAGGCGGCCTTCCTTGTCCTCCTTCTGGAGGACCAGGGCCTCGATCTCGTCACCGACGGCGACGACCTCGTTGGGGTCGACGTCGTGCTTGATCGAGAGCTCGCGGCTCGGGATAACGCCTTCGGTCTTGTAACCGATGTCGAGCAGGACCTCGTCCCGGTCGACCTTCACGATGACGCCGTCGACGATGTCGCCGTCGTTGAAGTACTTGATCGTCTCGTCGATCGCGGCGAGGAAGGCTTCCTCGTTACCGATGTCGTTGACCGCAACCTGCGGGGTGGTGGCGGTGGTCTCGGTGCTGCTCGTCATGTGGGAAAGGGCTCCGGTACGGACATTGAAGTCGTAGGTACTGCTACGCCGGGAGCCTGTATCGCTTCTGCATAAGACCGGACAGCGTCAAAGACACCTGTGACGGCACTCCGAATGAACCGAAGCACCGGCGGCGTCCCGAAAACCGAGGGGACATACATACAGATGCGAGCGCGACCTGCTCCGTCTGAGGTGCGCAGGCCCGCAGCGCAACTTGTAGCATACGGGGGCAGCCGGACACGGTCAATGCGCGAAGGCGCACACCCGGGGCGGAACGCCCCATAACCGGCACACGCCATGTTCCGCGAGGCCAACACGGCCTCGCCGAGACCGGCAGCCACAAGCTCAGCGAAGAGTACGACGACGGGCGCGATGATCCAAGAGTACGAGCCGGAGGCGACACGACGTGCCGCCTCGGACACGGAGAGCAGCCGGGCCAGCCGCGGCTGGTGGGACCGCAACGCGGACGAGTACCAGAACGAGCACGGAGCGTTCCTGGGGGACGACCGTTTCGTGTGGGGTCCCGAGGGGCTGGACGAGGCGGAGGCCGGGCTGCTGGGGCCCGCGGCGGAGCTGAAGGGGCGGCGCGTCCTGGAGATCGGGGCGGGCGCGGCCCAGTGCTCGCGCTGGCTGGCGGCGCAGGGCGCCCGTCCGGTGGCGCTCGACCTCTCGCACCGCCAACTCCAGCACGCGCTGCGCATCGGTACGGACGCGCGGCCCGACGGCGACGGCCCGGAACCCGGCGTGTCGCAGGCGGTCGCGCTGGTCGAGGCGGACGCCGGCGCGCTGCCCTTCCGCGATGCCTCCTTCGACCTGGCCTGTTCCGCGTACGGGGCGATCCCGTTCGTCGCCGATCCGGTGCGGGTGATGCGCGAGGTGCGGCGGGTGCTGCGGCCGGGCGGGCGCTGGGTGTTCTCGGTGACCCACCCCATCCGCTGGGCCTTCCCCGACGAGCCGGGCCCGGAGGGGCTGAGCGTGGGCGCGTCGTACTTCGACCGCACGCCCTACGTCGAGCAGGACGAGGCGGGCCGCGCGGTGTACGTGGAGCACCACCGGACGCTGGGCGACCGGGTGCGGGACGTGGCCGCGGCGGACTTCCGGCTGGTGGACCTGGTCGAGCCGGAGTGGCCGGAGTGGAACAACCAGGAGTGGGGTGGCTGGTCGCCGCTGCGCGGGAACCTCATCCCCGGTACGGCGATCTTCGTCTGCGTCGCGGACTGATCGAAGGAACGGTCCGGCACCGGCCGGGGAGAGTCGAAGGAACGGTTCGGCACCAGCCGGTACGGAACGGTCCGGCACCGGCCGCTACGGCACGGTCCGGGAGACTGGTGACGTGATCCGCCACGACGCCCTCGCCCAGTTGCCCGTACGCACCGCCCTGCCCGCGCTCCGCCAAGCGCTGGACGGGCACGGCGCGGCGGTGCTGTGTGCGCCGCCGGGCACCGGCAAGACGACCCTGGTGCCGCTGGCCCTGGCCGGGCTGACCGGGCCGGAGGCTCCCGCCGACCCCTGCCGGGTGATCGTCGCCGAGCCGCGCCGTATCGCGGCCCGGGCCGCCGCGCGGCGGATGGCCTGGCTGCTGGGTGAGCAGGTGGGTGAACGGGTCGGCTTCACCGTGCGCGGCGAACGCCGGGCGGGCCCCCGTACGGTCGTCGAGGTCGTGACCACCGGTGTGCTGCTGCAACGGTTGCAGCGTGACCCCGAACTTTCGGGTGTCGACGCGGTCGTGCTGGACGAGTGCCACGAACGGCATCTGGACGCCGACACCGCCGCCGCCTTCCTCCTCGACGTACGGGCGACGCTGCGCCCGGAGCTGCGGCTGCTCGCGGCCTCGGCGACGACGGACGCCGAGGGCTGGGCCGGGCTGCTGGGCGGGGACGGCGCGAACGGCGCGGACGGCGGCCCGGCGCCGGTCGTGGAGGCCGCCGGGGTCTCCCACCCGGTGGAGGTCGTCTGGGCACCGCCGGAACGCCCGGTGCGGCCCGCCCACGGCATGCGGGTCGATCCGGCGCTGCTCGGACACGTCGCGGCGACGGTGCGGCGGGCGCTGCGCGAGCGCCCGGGCGACGTGCTCTGTTTCCTGCCCGGCGTGGGGGAGATCGCGCGGGTGGCGGGGCAGCTGGGCGATGTCGCGGCCGACGGTACCGAGGTTTTGCAGGTGCACGGGCGGGCGCCGGCCGCCGTACAGGACGCGGTGCTGTCCGGCGGCTCCGGGCGGCGGGTGGTGCTGGCGACCTCGGTGGCCGAGTCGAGCCTGACGGTTCCGGGCGTACGGGTGGTCGTGGACTGCGGGCTGGCGCGGGAGCCCCGTACCGATCATGCGCGCGGGCTGAGCGCGCTCACAACCGTACGGGCCTCCCAGGCGTCGGCCCGGCAGCGCGCGGGACGGGCCGGGCGTGAGGCGCCGGGGACGGTCTACCGCTGCTGGTCCGAGGGCGAGGACGCGCGGCTGCCGCGTTTCCCGGCGCCGGAGATCAAGGTCGCGGACCTCACCGCGTTCGCGTTGCAGGCCGCTTGCTGGGGCGATCCGGACGCAGCCGGTCTGGCCCTGCTCGACGCGCCGCCCGCGGGCGCGCTGGCCGCCGCGCGCGAGGTACTGACCGCCATCGGCGCGGTGGACGCGGACGGCCGGGTCACGGACCGGGGCGTACGGATGTCCCGGCTGGGCGTGCACCCGCGCCTCGCGCGCGCCCTGCTGGACGGCGCGCGGCAGGTCGGCGGCCGCCGTGCCGCCGAGGTGGTCGCGCTGCTGAGCGAGGAGCCGCCGCGGGAGTACGGGGACGATCTGGCCGCCGCGTGGCGTGCGGCCCGGCGCGGGCAGGACGCGTATGGCACCCGCTGGCGCCAGGAGGCCCGTCGGCTCGCCTCGGCGGTGGCGGGGGCGGGGGCGGGCGATACGCATACGGAGCCCGCCTCCGAAGCGGCGCACGGCTCCGACGACGCGGCCGCCGGCCTGGTGGCCGCCCTGGCGTTCCCCGAGCGGGTGGCGCGGGCCCGGGGCGCGGGCGCGTTCCTGATGGCGTCCGGGACCGGCGCCGAGCTGGGGGACGGGTCGCGGCTGCGCAGCGCGCCGTGGCTGGCGGTGGCGGTGGCCGACCGGCCGGTGGCGGCGGCGTCCGCGCGGGTGCGGCTGGCGGCGGAGATCGACGAGGACACCGCGCGTACGGCGGCCGGGGCGCTGTACGCGGCGGGCGAGGAGGTCCGCTGGGCCGACGGGGACGTGGTGGCCCGCTCCGTCGAGCGGCTCGGCGCCGTCGAGCTGGTCACCCGCCCGCTGCGCTCCCCCGACCCCGCCCTCGTCCGGGAGGCGCTGGCGGACGGGCTGCGCCGGGCAGGGCTGGGGCTGCTGCGCTGGACCGACGGCGCTCGGTCGCTGCGGGACCGGATGGCGTTTCTGCACCGGGTGCTGGGCGGCGAGTGGCCCGACGTGTCGGACGCGGCGCTGCTGGCCGAGCTGGACACGTGGCTGGGTGTGGAGCTGGGCCGGGCGCGGCGGCGTGCCGACCTGGAACGGGCCGACGCGGGCCAGGCGCTGGCCCGGCTGCTGCCGTGGGCGAGCGGGGCGGCGGTCCGGTTCGACGAGCTGGCGCCGGAGCGCATCGAGGTGCCGAGCGGGTCGCGGGTGCGCGTGGACTACGGCGGTGAGCAGCCGGTGCTGGCCGTCAAGCTCCAGGAGCTGTTCGGCTGGCAGGAGTCGCCGCGGGTGGCGGACGGTCGCGTGCCCGTACTCGTCCACCTGCTGTCCCCCGCCGGGCGCCCGGCCGCGGTCACGGCCGACCTGGCGTCCTTCTGGCGGGACGGTTACCGGTCCGTACGGGCCGAGCTGCGCGGCCGCTACCCGAAGCACCCCTGGCCGGAGGACCCGTCCGGCGCGCAGCCGACCCGGTACACGACGGCCCGTCTGAACAGGAGGAGCTGACCCCGCCCGTCTCAACGAGCGGAGCCCCACCACCTCTCGACAAGCCGAGCTGACCCGCCGCCGCTCGGCAAACGGAGCTGCCCCACCGTCCCTCAAGCCAAGCCGACCCGCTCGGGCCGCTCCGGCTCCGGACGGTCGCGCTCCGGGCGGCGTCCGCGGGCCTCCAGGATCAGGCTGACCGTGAGGAGCGCGGCGCCGAGGGCGAGGAAGCCCCACGGAAGGTAGCTGGTGAGGAGCAGGACGAGCCGGCGCTGCGAGGTGACGAGGCCGACCGTGGCGTCCACGTAGTCCGGCCGCATCTTCACGTGCCCGGAGAAGGCGGTGACCTTGCCGCCGCCGGGGACGAGGCCGCCGCCGCGCAGCTCCTCCTTGTGGATCTCCTCCCCGTTGACGGGCGCCCCGGTGACCGGCTCCACCCAGAACATCCGCTTGGTGCTGTACCACCGGGTGGTGCCGGATTTCGCGACGGCCTCCGAGGTGATGCCCTGGACCGGCAGCTTCTTCGGGAAGGGCACCTTGGTCCAGGGGATGGTCTGCTCGAAGTAGTAGACGTCCAGGCCGCGGAAGGTGCGCACGCCCTTGTAGTGGATGGGGGCGCTGGTGCGGGTCTGCGCGTCGAAGTAGTCGTAGTCCCGCTGTTCGGTGAGGAACGGCCACTTGTACTCGATGCCGGTACGCCGTACGGGATCGCCGTCGACCATCTCGCCGGTGGCGTGCACGGGCTCCTGGGTGTGGGCGTCGAAGATGTAGCGCTCGGGGATCCGGGAGACCATCTTGCCGTCGGGCCCGGCGACGTAGGAGAGCGCGTCCCAGACCACCACGTCCCGGCCGGCGGTCTTCTCGATGCGTTCGGACTCCTCGACGTTGCCCTTGAGCGTCTGGACGATGGAGACCTTCGGGACCTGCCGGGCCCGCATCGTGCCGTAGTCGAGGAGGGTGGCGGGCTTCGCCTCCAGCACCGTGTCCTGGTACTGGTTCGGCGGGATCTTGGCGAGGCGCGGGAAGGCGTACCAGCGCAGCAGCGGCGACAGTGCGGCGAAGAAGACGGCGAACGCGAGCAGGACCAGGCTGGCTTTGCGTCGCATGGCGGCGGCGTCCCTCCCTCAGGGGTGTGCGGGGACGGTGGTGCGCAGCGGTTCGGGGGAGGTCCCGCCGCCGGGCGCGCCGGCCGCGGTGACGGCGAGGATGAGGGCGAAGGCCGCGGCCAGTCCGATCGCGGCGGCTGTCAGTGCGCGCATGCTCGGCCTCCCGGGGAGCCGCGGTGCGGGGCCGGCGTGCCGTGCGCCCGGGGCCGGGCGCGTGCCGTGTCGCGGGCTCCGGTGAGCTGATAGGGCGTCAGGGGCGGGGGCACCGTAGCAACGGGCGGCGCAGATGAGAACACGTTGCACCGACAGCGACGGCGTCGGCGACGCGACAGCGCGCCACCGTCCGGCGGCGGAACCGCCACCGCCGTCCGGCTCGGGCGGGAGCGGGACGGCGGTGGCGGTGTGGTGCGACGGCGCCGGTGGGGTGGCGCGCTGCGCGCGGCGGTTACGGCGTGACGGTCAGCTCGACGGTCAGGACCGCGCCGTCGGCGGTGGTCAGGCGCAGCAGGAACGTGCCCGCGTGCCGGTCGGTGCGGATCTCCGGCAGCTTGAGCAGGCCGTCGGCGCCCGTCTTGAGCGTCAGGCTGCGGACCTGCTTCCCCTTGTCCGCACCCTTGCCCTCGTCCTTGCCCTTGTTCTCGTCCTTGCCCTTGTCCTCGGTCCCCGCGAAGTAGGGGCCCTTGTCGTTCTCGGCGGGCTGCTTCGGGTCGTCGGTGACCATCGTCGCGGTCACCTCGGCACCCGCCGCGACCTTGCCCTTGTATGTGGCCTTGATCTCGACGGCGCCCTCGGCGAACGCGGTGCCGGCCTTCGCCGTCAGCTTGGCGTCGGACGTACGGGCCAGCGCGTCGGCCTTGGGGGCGGGCGCCGGCTTGGCCTTGACGGTGGCGCCGACCTCGGACGCGGGCACCTTGCGGCCCACGGCGGTCGCGCGGACGGTGAAGCCGCCCGCCTTGTCGCCCGCGTTGATGCGGGGCGCGGTGGCGATGCCGTCGGCACCGGTCCGCACCGCGACGTGGTCGGCCTTGCCCGGGAAGCGGGCACCGGTCTCGCCGACGATACGGAACTCGACGGGCACGCCCGCGACCGGCTTGCCCGCGGTGTCCTTCGCCCGCACGCGCACGATCTGCCCGAAGTCCTCGCCCACGGTGGCCGTGAGGTCCTTGGCGCCGGCCTGCTCCAGCTCGGCGACGGGCGCGGGGGTGGGCTTCGTCGGCGGCTTGGTGGGAGGCGTGGTGGGCGGCTTGGTCGGCTCGGTGGGCTTGGGGGTGCCCGGGCCGGTGGGCGGGGTCGTCGGCTTGCTGCCGCCCGGCTTTCCGCTGCCGTTGCTGCCCGGCTTGGTGGTCGTGCCGCCGCTGTGGCCCGCGCCCGGTCCGGTCGTACGCCCCGGAGTGAGCCCGGCGCCCGGGGTGGGCTTGGTGCCCTGTCCGTTGCTCACGCCACCGCGGTGGACCGGCAGCAGGCCCTTGCCGTCGGGGACCTCGTGGGTGCCCTTGCGGTAGAAGGCGAGCCAGGACAGCACCGTGTTCAGGTACTTCTGCGACGGGTTGTAGCCGAGGACGGCCTTGTCCAGATCGGCCTGCGTCCCCAGGTCGCGCCCGTTGGCGCACAGGTAGCGGCCGGCGCCCAGGGCCGCGTCGTAGATGTTGTTGGGGTCCGCGAGGCCGTCGCCGTTGCCGTCGGCGCCCCAGCCCTTGCCGTCGGGGCCGCCCTTGGACCAGGTCGAGGGGATGAACTGCATCGGGCCGACCGCGCGGTCGTGCGTGGTGTCGCCGTCGAAGGTGCCGCCGTCGGTGTCGGCGATCATCGCGAAGCCCTTGCCGTTGAGCTGGGGGCCGGTGATCCGCTGGAGGGTGGTGCCCTCGGCGTCCACGGCGCCGCCGCGGGCGTGGCCGGATTCGACCTTGCCGATGGCGGCGAGCAGCTGCCAGGGCAGCCGGCAGCCGGGCTGCGACTGGGCGACCCGGGCCTCGGCCTTCTTGTAGGCGTCCAGGACGGTGGCGGGTATGCCCGCCTCGGCCGGGCCGGTGCCGACCGGGCCGCCGGTGCCGGGCGAACCGCCGGGCTTGACCGGGCTGTTGAGGGGCGGCAGGTCGGTGTAGTAGGGCGAGCCGCCGTCGATGGGGGCGTCACCGGCGGGCGCGGGGTCCTTGGCGCCGTTGCCGGTCCTGCTCTCGGCCGCTCCCGGGGCCTGGGAAGCGGTCAGGGCGGCCAGCGCGAGCGCCGCCACCGCCGTCGAGGCCGCTCCCTTGCGGAGCCGCCGCCCGAATGTGGCTGCCATCTGTGCCCGTCCCCTCAGCGTTGATCCACCGCACGCACGGCGCCGTGGCGCGCTCCCCGGCGCTCCCAACTCACGTGACACTACGACAACTTCCGGCGGTCTTCTACTGCTCGCAACGCCAGACATACTGATCCTAAACGATCAGGGAGAGAGCCATGCCGTTCACACTCAGCCACGCTGCCGCCGTGCTGCCGGTGCTGCGCCGCACCGGGGAGGCGCGCGGGCCGCTGGTCGCCTCGGCTCTCGTCGCCGGGTCGTTCGCGCCGGACATCACGTACTTCGCGGACAGCGTGCTGCCCGGCGCCATGCTCTTCGGCGACTTCACGCACGGGATACCGGGCGTGCTGACCGTGGACGTGCTGATCACCGCCGTCCTCGTGGGCGGCTGGCTGCTGCTGCGCGAGCCGCTGGTGGCGCTGCTGCCGGCGGCCTGGCGCGGCAGGGTGTACGCGGTGGTACGCGGACGGCCGCGCACCGGCGGCCTGCCGGTCGCGGCGTACCTCGCCCGGTTCTACGCCTCGGCGGTGCTGGGAGCGCTGACCCACATCGTCTGGGACGCGTTCACGCACCCGGGTCGCTGGGGCACCCGGCTGATCCCCGTGCTGAACGAGGTCGTCGGGGGCTTCCCGCTGTGCATGTACATCCAGTACGGCACGTCGGCGCTGGCCCTGGGCGTGATCGGCTGGTTCCTGTGGACGGCGCTGCGGCGGGTGCCGGATCCGGCGGTGCCGGCCGGGCTGCCGGTGCCCGCCGGCGGGCGGCTCCCGGCCGTGGCGCTGCTCACGGTGTGCCTGCTGGCCGGGGCCGTGCACCGGACGTTGCGGGCCCGCGCCGAATTCGGGGACCGGGCGGTGACGTGGTTCGACTACGTACCGACCGTGCTCTTCGGCGCGGGCGCGGGCCTCGCCCTCGGGCTGCCGCTGTACGCGCTGGCGGCGCGGCTGCTGCACCGCCGCGACCGCGCGCCCCTGGCCGACGGCAGCGCCGCGTACGACCGCTCCGGCTCCCGGCGGTGAGCGGCGTCTGCGGGCGCACCCGTCCGCGGACGCCGTACCGCCCGGATCAGTGCGCCCCCGTACGCCCCGGTCAGTGCGCCGCCGACTCCCAGTCGCCGCCGTAGCCGACCGATACGTCCAGCGGGGCGCGCAGCTCCACGGCGCCCGCCATCTCGCGCCGCACCAGCTCCTCGACCTGCTTGCGCTCGCCGGGCGCGACCTCCACCACGATTTCGTCGTGCACCTGGAGCAGCATCCGGGAGGTGAGGCCGGCTGCCCGCATGGCCTCGTCCACCCGCAGCATGGCCACCTTGACGATGTCGGCGGCGGTGCCCTGGATCGGCGCGTTCAGCGCCATCCGCTCGGCCATCTCGCGGCGCTGGCGGTTGTCGCTGTTCAGATCCGGGAGGTAGCGGCGGCGGCCCATGATCGTCTCGGTGTAGCCGGTGGCGCGGGCCTTGTCGACGACGTCCTGGAGGTAGTCGCGCACCCCGCCGAACCGCTCGAAGAAGTTGTCCATCAGGCGGCGGGCCTCGTCGGGCTGGATGCCGAGCTGCTGGGAGAGGCCGAACGCGGACAGGCCGTAGGCCAGGCCGTAGGACATCGCCTTGATCTTGCGGCGCATCTCCGGGTCGACCTCGGACTTGGCGACCGAGAAGACCTGGGAGGCGACGGTGGTGTGCAGGTCCTCGCCGGAGGTGAACGCCTCGATCAGGCCCGCGTCCTCGGAGAGGTGGGCCATCACGCGCAGCTCGATCTGGCTGTAGTCGGCCGTCAGTAGGGATTCGTAGCCCTCGCCGACCACGAAGCCGCGGCGGATCGCGCGGCCCTCGTCCGTGCGGACCGGGATGTTCTGCAGGTTGGGCTCGGTGGAGGAGAGGCGGCCGGTGGCGGCCACCGTCTGGTTGAAGGTGGTGTGGATACGGCCGTCCGCCGCGATGGTCTTGATCAGGCCCTCGACCGTGGTGCGCAGCTTGGACTGCTCACGGTGGCGCAGCATGATCACCGGGAGTTCGTTCTCGGTCTGCGCGGCGAGCCAGGCCAGGGCGTCGGCGTCGGTGGTGTAACCGGTCTTGGTCTTCTTGGTCTTGGGCAGGCCCAGCTCGCCGAAGAGGACCTCCTGGAGCTGCTTGGGCGAGCCGAGGTTGAACTCATGGCCCGCCGCGGCGTGCGCCTCCTGGACGGCCTGCTGGACGGCGGCGGCGAACTGCTGCTCGATGCGCTCCAGCCAGCCCCGGTCGGCCGCGATGCCGGCCCGCTCCATCCGGGCCAGCAGCACACTCGTGGGCAGCTCCAGGTCGCGCAGCAGCCCGGCCGCGCCGACCTCGTCGAGCTTGGTGGTCATGGCGGCGCCGAGGTCGAGGACCGTACGGGCCTGGTTCATCAGGGCGTCGGCCTGGGCGCGGTCGTCGGCGCCGAAGGCCAGCTGCCCGTCGCCCTCGGCGGCCGGGGCCAGGTCGCGGCCCAGGTACTCGACGGACAGGGCGTCCAGGGCGAAGGAGCGGCGGCCGGGCTTGACGAGGTAGGCGGCGAGGGCGGTGTCCATCGTGACGCCGTCGATGCTCCAGCCGTGCTCGCCGAAGACCCGCATGAGGCCCTTGACGTTGTGCATGACCTTGTGGCTGGCGGGGTCGGCGCTCCAGGCGGCGAAGGCGCGCTCGTCGGCCTCGTCCAGCTCGGTGGGGTCGAACCAGACGGCCGGGCCCTCGGCGGTGGCGAGGGCGACCTCGGCGACGCTGCCGCTGCCCACCGTCCAGGTGTCGACCGTGGAGACGCCGAGCAGCTTCTCGCCGTGCTCGGCCAGCCACGGGGCCAGCTCGCCGGCGCCGGCGACCGTGCCGTCGATCTCGACCTCGGCGGGCGCGGGGCCGGCGTCCTCGGCCTCCGCCGCGCCCGGGTCGGCGGCCAGCAGCCGGTCCCGCAGGCCCTGGTTGCGGATCTCCAGCGCCTCCAGGAAGACGGTCAGCGCCTTGCGGTCGTAGGCCGCGCGCACCAGCTCGGCGGGGCCGCAGGGCAGCTCCACGTCGCGCACCATCTCGGTCAGGACGCGGTTGAGCTTGACCGCCTCCAGGTGGTCGCGGAAATTCTGCCCGGCCTTGCCCTTGACCTCCTCGGCGCGCTCCACCAGCTCCGCGAACGAACCGAACTGGTTGATCCACTTCGCGGCGGTCTTCTCGCCGACACCGGGGATGCCGGGCAGGTTGTCGGACGGGTCGCCGCGCAGCGCCGCGAAGTCCGGGTACTGGGCCGGGCTCAGGCCGTACTTCTCCTGGACCTTCTCCGGGGTGTAGCGGGTCAGCTCGGAGACGCCCTTGGTGGGGTAGAGCACCGTGACGTCGTCGGTGACCAGCTGGAAGGAGTCGCGGTCGCCGGTGACGATGGAGACCTCGAAGCCCTGGGCGGTGGCCTGGGTGGCGAGCGTGGCGATGACGTCGTCGGCCTCGAAGCCCTCCACGGCGAAGCGCTTGACGTGCATCGCGTCCAGCATCTCGCCGATCAGCTCGACCTGGCCCTTGAACTCGTCGGGGGTCTTGGAGCGGTTCGCCTTGTAGTCGGGGAACTCCTCCGAGCGCCAGGTCTTGCGCGAGACGTCGAAGGCCACCGCGAAGTGGGTGGGAGCCTCGTCACGCAGGGTGTTCGCGAGCATCGACGCGAAGCCGTAGATCGCGTTGGTCGGTTGCCCGGTGGCGGTGGTGAAATTCTCCACGGGCAGGGCGAAGAACGCCCGGTACGCCATGGAATGCCCGTCCATCAGGAGCAGCCGGGGACGGCCGCCCTCCACCGCTTCGGTGCCGGTCGCTTCGCTCTTCTTCGCTGCCTTTGCTGCCACACCCCGATCCTGCCACGCCCCACTGACAATCCCCGCCGCGACGACCGCGGCGGCGCCGCTGTCAGCCGTCCGTGACAGGATCTGAAGGCGTACGGGCACCCGGCCGCCGCCGCCCGCGGGGACCGCGCCGCACGCACCCCCACCGCATCGACCACGCTCGGCAGCCGCCCGGACACACCTCCCGGACCGGCGGCCGGGCCCGGCTCAAGGGAGAGGCCATGGCAGGCAAGCCGCCCGCGTCGGACCCCATCCAGGACGCGCCCGAGGTCACGGCACCGGAGCACTCCGCCGTCGGCCTGCCGGCCATCAAACACGCGCTGCGCGTGTCCCAGCAGCAGATGGGCGTGCGCCGCACGGCCCTGACGCTGCTCCGGGTCAACCAGAAGGACGGCTTCGACTGCCCCGGCTGCGCCTGGCCCGAGCCCGAGCACCGGCACGCCGCCGAGTTCTGCGAGAACGGCGCCAAGGCGGTGGCCGAGGAGGCCACGCTGCGCCGCGTCACCCCGGAGTTCTTCGCCGCCCACCCCGTCTCCGACCTCGCGGACCGCAGCGGCTACTGGCTCGGCCAGCAGGGCCGGCTGACCCATCCCGTATATCTGCCCGAGGGCGCCGACCGGTACGAGCCGGTGTCCTGGGAGCGGGCCTTCGACATCATCGCCGAGGAGCTGACCGCCCTCGACTCCCCCGACGAGGCCGTCTTCTACACCTCCGGCCGGACGAGCAACGAGGCCGCCTTCCTCTACCAGCTCTTCGCCCGCGAATTCGGCACGAACAACCTGCCCGACTGCTCCAACATGTGCCACGAGTCCTCCGGCTCCGCGCTCACGGAGACCATCGGCATCGGCAAGGGCAGCGTCCTGCTGGAGGACCTGTACAAGGCCGATCTGATCATCGTCGCCGGGCAGAACCCGGGCACCAACCACCCCCGTATGCTCTCCGCGCTGGAGCAGGCCAAGAACGGCGGCGCGAAGATCATCTCGATCAACCCGCTGCCCGAGGCGGGCCTGGAACGCTTCAAGAACCCGCAGACCCCGCGCGGCCTCGCCGGCCGCGGCACCGCCCTGACCGACCTCTTCCTCCAGGTGCGCATCGGCGGCGACCAGGCCCTCTTCCGTACGCTGAACCGGCTCATCCTGGAGACCGAGGGCGCCGTCGACACCGGGTTCATCGAGGAGCACACCCACGGCTTCGAGGAGTTCGCGGCGGCGGCCCGCGCGGACACCGACTGGGAGCAGACGCTCGCCGCCACCGGCCTGACCCGCGCGGAGATAGAGCGCGCCCTGGAGATGGTCCTGAAGTCGCGGCGCACGATCGTGTGCTGGGCCATGGGCCTGACCCAGCACAAGCACTCCGTCCCCACCATCCAGGAAGTCGTCAACTTCCTGCTGCTGCGCGGCAACATCGGCCGCCCCGGCGCCGGCGTGTGCCCCGTGCGCGGCCACAGCAACGTCCAGGGCGACCGCACGATGGGCATCTTCGAGCGCCCGGCCCCCGCCTTCCTGGACGCCCTGGAGAAGGAGTTCGGCTTCGCGCCGCCCCGCGAGCACGGCTTCGACGTCGTACGGGCCATCCGCGCCCTGCGCGACGGCGACGCCAAGGTCTTCTTCGCGATGGGCGGCAATTTCGTCTCCGCCACCCCGGACACTGAGGTCACCGAGGCCGCCGTGCGCCGCGCCCGGCTGACCGTGCACGTCTCCACCAAGCTCAACCGCTCCCACGTGGTCACCGGCGCCCGCGCCCTGATCCTGCCCACCCTGGGCCGTACGGAGCGCGACGTACAGGCGGGCGGCGAGCAGTTCGTGACAGTCGAGGACTCCATGGGCATGGTGCACGCCTCCCGCGGCCGCCTCGCGCCCGCGAGCGGGCACCTGCTCTCCGAGCCCGCCATCGTCGCCCGCCTCGCCCGCCGCGTCCTCGGCCAGGCCAGCCCCACGCCCTGGGAGGAGTTCGAGAAGGACTACGCCACGATCCGCGACCGGATCGCCCGCGTCGTCCCCGGCTTCGAGGACTTCAACGCCAAGGTCGCCCGGCCCGGCGGCTTCGCCCTCCCGCACGCCCCGCGCGACCAGCGCAAGTTCCCCACCGCCACCGGCAAGGCCAACTTCACGGCCGCGCCCGTCGAGTACCCGCACCTGCCCGAGGGCCGGCTGCTCCTGCAGACGCTGCGCTCGCACGACCAGTACAACACCACGATCTACGGCCTCGACGACCGCTACCGCGGCATCAAGAACGGCCGCCGCGTCGTCCTGGTCAACCCCGAGGACGCCCGCGCGCTGGGCGTCGCCGACGGCTCGTACACCGACCTGGTCAGCGAGTGGACGGACGGCACGGAGCGGCGCGCGCCCGGCTTCCGCGTCGTCCACTACCCGACCGCGCGCGGCTGCGCGGCGGCGTACTACCCGGAGACCAACGTCCTGGTACCGCTCGACCATACCGCCGACACCAGCAACACCCCCGCCTCCAAGTCGCTGGTGGTCCGCCTGGAACCGGCCGCGCCACAGACGTGACCAGGCAGTACGCACGGCGGTACGGCCCCGGCCCGTTCCGCCGTCCCGTGGCCTGATAAGAACATGCACGACTCAACGACCGGCATCGGTCCGGCCGTACCGGTACGCCGCACCGACACCACGGGCACACGAACGGAGCCGCAGGACATGGGCGAGCAGAGCGCGACCAAGTTTCCGCAGGAGATCATCGACCAGTGGGCCGAGCCGGGCCTGGACCTCGCCGCACTGTTCTCCGCCGGACACCTCGGTACGCGCATGAGCGTGCAGGTCCTGGAGGCCGCGCCGGAGCGGGTGGTCGGCACCATGCCCGTCGAGGGCAACACCCAGCCGTACGGCCTCCTGCACGGCGGCGCCTCTGCGGTGCTCGCCGAGACCCTCGGCTCGGTCGGCGCGATGCTGCACGGCGGCCCCGCCAAGCAGGCGGTCGGCGTCGACCTGAACTGCACCCACCACCGCGGCGCCCGCTCCGGCCTGGTCACCGGCGTCGCCACCCCCGTGCACCGCGGCCGCTCCTCCGCCACGTACGAGATCGTCATCACCGACGAGAGCGGCAAGCGGGTGTGCAGCGCCCGGCTGACCTGCATGCTGCGCGAGGTGGACGCGTCGGCGTACCGCAACTGAGACCGGCCCGGCGAAGCGCCCGGCACCACACGGCCCCGTTCCCGTACCAGGGAGCGGGGCCGCCGTACGTCCGCGGGCGCGCGGCCCCACGCCGTACGCCGTCGCCCGCCATCACACTCCGTAGTCCGCGCCGCCGGCACGCCCGCCGCCGGGCTCCCTCTTTTCCCTCACCCGCGCACCCGTCCCGCACGCCACATCCGATATGCGGACACCCGCGCCATGATCAACCCCAAATACCCTGCACAAAGTGCGAGTTCACGCTCCGCCCGGCGTCCGTACGCGATGTAAGGACCATGAGCGCAAAACGCTCATCGACGGTCATAACAAGAGCGTCACATCCTGGTCAGCGGCTCTGTCAGGGCACGCGGCACCGCTCTAGAGTCACCGCCAGTCACCGCGCCGCCGGGCGCGCCCCAGCACGGATCCGGTACCACCCCCGTACGGCCCGGCGCGCGCACCGGTCGTGCGACGCGCGCCGACCGCGCCAGGGAAAGGACTGATCGTGCATCACCGTTCCTTGCTCATACTCACCACCGCGGTCACCGCAGGCGCCCTCACCCTGACCGCATGCGGCTCCCGCGACGAGGGCTCGAAGGGCGGCGAGAGCGCGAAGACGTCCGTCACCATCGGGCTCGACGCCCCGGTCACCGGCGAACTCTCCGCCCTGGGCCTGGGCATCCGCAACTCCGCACAGCTCGCCGTCGACAACGCCAACAAGGCCGGCGAGGTCAAGGGCGTCACCTTCAAGCTCGAACCCCTCGACGACAAGGCGCAGGCCAACGTCGGCCAGCAGAACGCCACCAAACTCGCCGGCGACAAGGACGTCCTCGGCATCGTCGGCCCGCTGAACTCCAGCGTCGCCCAGTCCATGCAGCAGGTCGCCCAGCAGAGCGGCGTCGTCCTGATCTCCCCCGCCAACACCACCCCCGACCTCACCCAGGGCAAGGACTGGAAGCAGAACAAGCGCGTACGGCAGTTCTCCACCTACTTCCGTACGGCCACCACCGACGAGGTGCAGGGCGCCTTCGACGGCCAGTTCGCCTGGGAGAAGGGCAAGTTCAAGAACGCCTACGTCATCGACGACCAGAAGACCTACGGCGCGGGCCTCGCCGCCTCCTTCAAGACCCAGTTCACCAAGCTGGGCGGCAAGGTCGTCGGCTCCGAGCACGTCAACCCCGAGGACCGGGACTTCAAGGCCGTGGTCGCCAAGGTCAAGGCGGCCAAACCCGACGTGGTCTTCTACGGCGGCGAGTACCCCGCGGCCGGCCCGCTGAGCCAGCAGCTCAAGGACGGCGGCGTCACCGCGCCCCTGATGGGCGGCGACGGCATGTACAGCGCCGACTACATCCAGCTCAACAAGAAGGCCCAGGGCGACTACGCCTCCTCCGTCGGCAAGCCCGTCGAACAGCTCGAATCCGCCAAGAAGTTCATCGCCGACTACAAGGCCGCCGGCTACAAGGACCGCTACGAGGCGTACGGCGGCTCCACCTACGACGCCACCTGGGCCGTCATCCAGGCTGTCAAGAAGGTCGTCGCGGACAACGGCGGCAAGCTGCCCACCGACGCCCGCAAGAAGGTGGTCGACGCCCTGAACAAGGTTTCCTTCGACGGCGTCACCGGGCATGTCGCCTTCGACCAGTACGGCGACACCACCAACACGATGATCACCGCCTACCAGGTCGACCAGGGCAAGTGGGTCGCCCGCTTCAGCGCCGAGTTCAAGAAGTTCGACAAGGCCGGCAAGAGCTGAGCCCCCTGAGCTGACCACCCGCCGAGGCCGGCGGGCCCGGACCGTACCCGGACCCGGGCCCGCCGGACCGCACCGCACCACACCGGCCAGTGCCCCGGCTCGCGCCAGGACGCCACGAACGACCCGGCGCGCCCGCGGCACACGGGCTGCCGCCACCGCCCGTACCGTCTTCCCACCCCACGGAGGCCCTGCGGTGAACGAACTGCCGCAACAGCTGGCCAACGGACTCATCCTCGGCGCGATGTACGGACTCATCGCGATCGGCTACACGATGGTCTACGGCATCGTCCAGCTCATCAACTTCGCCCACGGCGAGATATTCATGGTCGGCGGCTTCGGCGCGCTGACCGTCTTCCTCCTCCTGCCCTCCGGCGTCAACCTCCTCTACGCGCTGCCGCTGATGCTGATCGGGGCCGTGCTCGTCGCCGTCCTCGTCGGCGTGGCAGCGGAACGATTCGCCTACCGGCCGCTGCGCGGCGCGCCCCGCCTCGCCCCCCTCATCACCGCCATCGGCCTGTCCATCGCCCTCCAGCAGGCCGTCTGGAAGTGGTACCCGGAAGGCAACAAGGCCCGCGTCTTCCCCCAGTTCAAGGGCGACTCCTTCCAGATCCTCGGCGCCACCGTCCAGCGCGGCGACATCTTCGTCCTCGTCGCCGCCCCCGTCTGCATGATCGCCCTCGGCTTCTTCGTCTCCCGCACCCGCAGCGGCCGCGCCATGCAGGCCACCGCCCAGGACCCGGACACCGCCAAGCTCATGGGCATCAATACCGACCGGATCATCGTGCTGGCCTTCGCCATCGGCGCCGCCTTCGCGGGCGTCGCGGCCGTCGCGTACGGACTGCGCACCGGCGAGGTGCAGTTCCGCATGGGCTTCATCCTCGGCCTCAAGGCGTTCACCGCGGCCGTGCTCGGCGGCATCGGCAACATCTACGGCGCCATGCTCGGCGGCGTCGTCCTCGGCGTCGCCGAAGCGCTCGCCACCGGCTACATCGAGGACATCCCCGGCATGCAGCAGTTCGGCGGCGGCGCCTGGAAGGACGTCTGGGCCTTCGTCCTCCTCATCCTCGTACTCCTCCTGAGGCCACAGGGCCTGCTGGGCGAACGCGTCGCGGATCGGGCGTGATAGCGATGACCACCCCACCCACCACCGGCGCCGCGCCGCAGCACCACCCCGGCGTCCTGCCCCTGCCCCAACGCGGCGCCCTCCTCACCACCGCGGCCGCCGCCCTCGCCACCGCCGCCTCCACCGGCCTCGCCTGGACCTGGAGCAGCGAGTTCCCCGGCGACCTCACCTACTACGGCTCCCCCGCCGGCCTACAACTGATTACCCTCGCCGGCGGCGTCCTCACCCTGCTGTTCGCCCTCTCCGGCCTCGGCGTCCGCGGCCTCGGCTGGCTCACCCCCGCCGGCCGCACCGCCCCCGTCCTGCTCGCCGCCATCGCCACCTTCGCCGCCACCTGGTTCACCCTCGGCGCCATCGCCGTCCAGCTCGGCGGGCTCGTCAACCTCGAACCCGGCGGCTTCGCCGCGGGCGCCGCCGCCCTCGCCGCGCTCCTCGGCGCCCTCGGACTGCCCGCCGACCGCACCGCCCCCGCGGGCCGGGAGACCGGCCCGGCGCCCGGCGCCTGGCAGCGCTTCACCGGCGCCCTCGCCCCCGTACCGCTGCGCAAGCCCGCCCGCGCGCTGCCCTACTGGGGCGAGATCCTCGTCATCGCCGCCGCGTTCGCCGCCGGACTGTACGTCTTCACGTACGGCATCGACGCGGACGACGGCCCGCCCTTCGTCGGCTACCTGATCTTCGTCGTGCTCGCCGTCCCCGCCCTCCAGCGCGCCGGACTCACCAGCCGCCTCAGCGAGATCACCGCCCGGCACCGCACCTTCGCACTGACCGCCGCCTTCGTCGCCGCGGCCTGCTTCCCCCTCACCCAGGAGACCGACCAGTACACGATCATCGGCGCCAACATCCTCGTCTTCGCCACCGTCGCGCTCGGCCTGAACGTCGTCGTCGGCCTCGCCGGACTCCTCGACCTCGGATACGTGGCCTTCCTCGGCGTCGGCGCCTACGCCGCGGCCCTGGTCTCCGGCAGCCCCGAATCCGCCCTCGGCCTGCACTTCCCGTTCTGGGCCGCACTGCTCACCGGCGCCGCCGCCTCCCTCGTCTTCGGCGTCCTGATCGGCGCCCCCACCCTGCGGCTGCGCGGCGACTACCTCGCCATCGTCACCCTCGGCTTCGGCGAGATCTTCCGTATCGCCATGCTCAACCTCAACGGCACCACAGGCCCCGACGTCACCAACGGCGCCATGGGCATCCCCAACATCCCCAACCTGGAGATCTTCGGCTTCAACTTCGGCGAGCCCCACGACATCCTCGGCTTCACCATCGCCACCTACGGCAACTACTACCTCCTGATGATCCTCGTCACCGCCTTCGTCGTCCTGGTCTTCCGCCGCGCCGCCGCCTCCCGCATCGGCCGCGCGTGGATCGCCATCCGCGAGGACGAGACCGCCGCCGTGGCCATGGGGATCAACAGCTTCCGGCTGCGCCTGCTCGCCTTCGCCCTCGGCGCCGCCCTCGCCGGACTCGCCGGAACCGTCCACGTCCACATCGTCACCACCGCCACCCCCGAGCAGTTCCAGTTCGCCGGCCCCACCCCGCCGAACTCCGCCTTCCTCCTCGCCGCCGTCATCCTCGGCGGCATGGGCACCCTCAGCGGCCCCCTGGTCGGCGCGGCCCTGCTCTTCCTCATCCCCGCCAAACTCGACTTCCTCCAGGACTACCAGCTGCTCCTGTTCGGCCTCGCGCTCGTCCTGCTCATGCGCTTCCGGCCGGAGGGCCTGATCCCGGACCGCAGGAAGCAGCTCGAATTCCACGAGACCGGCCAGCTCGACGTACCGCCCGACACCGGTCTGCCCGAACGGGACCAGGCCATCGGCGGCACCCAGGCGAAGGCGTGACGCGACCATGACGACATTCCCCAGCACCGCCGAACCTGCCGGTACCGCCGACACCACCGGCACCGTCCTCGAAGCCGCCGGCGTCACCATGCGCTTCGGCGGACTGACCGCCGTACGCGGCGTGGACCTCACCGTACGGACCGGCGAGATCGTCGGCCTCATCGGCCCCAACGGCGCCGGGAAGACCACCTTCTTCAACTGCCTCACCGGCCTCTACGTCCCCACCGAGGGCAGCGTCAGCTACCGGGGCACCCGCCTCTCCCGCAAACCCCACCTCGTCACCAAAGCCGGCATCGCCCGCACCTTCCAGAACATCCGCCTCTTCGCCAACATGACCGTCCTGGAAAACACCCTCGTCGGACGCCACACCCGCACCAAAGAGGGCCTCTGGTCCGCCCTCCTGCGCGGCCCCGGCTTCCACAAGGCCGAACGCTCCTCCGAGCAACGCGCCATGGAACTCCTGGAGTTCACCGGCCTCGCCGCCAAACGCGACCACCTCGCCCGCAACCTCCCGTACGGCGAACAGCGCAAACTGGAGATCGCCCGCGCCCTCGCCAGCGACCCCGGCCTGCTCCTGCTCGACGAACCCACCGCCGGCATGAACCCCCAGGAGACCCGCGCCACCCAGGACCTCGTCCTCGCCATCCGCGACCAGGGCACCGCCGTCCTCGTGATCGAGCACGACATGCGCTTCATCTTCAACCTCTGCGACCGCGTCGCCGTCCTCGTCCAGGGCGAGAAGCTCCTCGAAGGCACCTCCGAGGTCGTCCAGGCCGACGAACGCGTCATCGCCGCCTACCTGGGCACGCCGTTCGATGACGCACCCGGAGCCGAGGAGGCGGCGGAGGTACGGGCGGCGGAGGAGGCGCGAAGCGGGGCGGCACCAGGAGCCGCCCCGGAGGACTCGCCTCCGGACGCCGCGTCCGGGCCCGCCACCCCGGAAGGAGGTGCCCGATGACCACGCCCACGTCTGCCCACCCGCTCCTCCAGGTCGAGGACCTGCGCGTCGCCTACGGCAAGATCGAAGCCGTCAAGGGCATCTCGTTCTCCGTCGAAGCCGGCCAGGTCGTCACCCTCATCGGCACCAACGGCGCCGGCAAGACCACCACCCTGCGCACCCTCTCCGGCCTGCTCAAACCCCTCGCCGGAAAGATCACCTTCGACGGCGCGCCACTCACCGGCGTGCCCGCCCACAAGATCGTCGAACGCGGCCTGGCCCACTCCCCCGAAGGCCGTCGCCTCTTCCCCCGTCTGACCATCGCCGAGAACCTCAAGCTCGGCGCGTTCCTGCGCAAGGACCCGGTCGGCATCGAGGCCGACATCCGGCGCGTCTACGAACTCTTCCCCATCCTCGGCGAACGCAGCCGCCAGGCGTCCGGCACCCTCTCCGGCGGCGAACAGCAGATGCTCGCCATGGGCCGCGCCCTGATGTCCCGGCCGAAGCTGCTCATGCTGGACGAGCCCTCCATGGGCCTGTCCCCCATCATGATGCAGAAGATCATGGACACCATCCGCGAGCTGCGCACCCAGGGCACCACCATCCTCCTGGTCGAACAGAACGCCCAGGCCGCCCTCTCCCTCGCCGACCACGGCCACGTCATGGAAACCGGCACCGTCGTCCTGTCCGGCACCGGCCAGGAACTGCTCCACGACGAGTCGGTACGGAAGGCGTATCTGGGCGAGGACTGAGGGGCCGGGTCCATACGGAAAAGGGGCTGTGCCGGTCGGTGACCGGCACAGCCCCTCAAGCCTCAACCAGGCGAGGAAGGCGCTACTCCTTCCCCTCCTTCTCCTTCTTCTGCTGCTTCTTCTCCTCGGCGTCCTCGATGACCGCCTCGGCGACCTGCTGCATGGACAGCCGGCGGTCCATCGACGTCTTCTGGATCCAGCGGAACGCGGCGGGCTCGGTCAGCCCGTACTGGGTCTGCAGAACGCTCTTCGCGCGGTCCACCAGCTTGCGGGTCTCCAGCCGCTGGGTGAGGTCGGCGACCTCCTTCTCCAGCGTCTTCAGCTCCGTGAAGCGGCTCACGGCCATCTCGATGGCCGGCACCACGTCGCTCTTGCTGAACGGCTTGACGAGGTACGCCATGGCGCCCGCGTCCCGCGCCCGCTCCACCAGTTCGCGCTGCGAGAACGCGGTGAGCATCAGGACCGGGGCGATGCTCTCCCCGGCGATCCGCTCGGCGGCGGAGATCCCGTCCAGGATCGGCATCTTCACGTCCAGGATCACCAGATCGGGCCGGTGCTCCCGGGCCAGCTCCACGGCTTTCTCGCCGTCCCCGGCCTCACCGACGACGGTGTAGCCCTCTTCCTCCAGCATCTCTTTGAGATCGAGACGGATGAGGGCCTCGTCCTCGGCGATGACCACACGGGTCGTCTGCGGCGGGACATGCGACTGGTCGTCGTCGGCGACGGGCTGCTCGGGCTCGGCGGCGCTCACGGGTCTCCTCGTTCCAGGCAGGTGGTGCTCCATGAGCCTACCTAGCTCCTGTATGGTGGTCCCACAGCAGGTAGCCACTAGCCTTTGAATCTACCGGCCCCGGTAGCCCAATTGGTAGCAGGCAATGGATTCAAAACCCATACAGTGTCGGTTCGAATCCGACCCGGGGCACTTTTTCTTCGATTCCAAGGTCACGCGACAATCGGGAAACTTCCTTCGACCGAGTGACCTGCCACCGTCCAGTCAGCTCTCACGTCCAGGCATGGACACTCGCGAGCGGGGCGGTGATCTTCACTCATGCCGGTGAAGGCATCCTCGCATCACCGTTCGACGGTGCCCTTTCAGCCATGCTCGACTTCATGTACGACACGGAAACGCGCCGGCGAGCTCTCTCCCTCCTTCGAGCCGGATCAAAGAACGCCGATGTCGCGCGAGCCTTGAGCATCCCCCTCGGCACCATCAGCTACTGGCGGCACATGGACCGCGCCAAACGCGGCGAGTGCCCCGGCCCACATCACTCGACATGCCCTCGGTGCGATGGCCGCCTCCTCGACGGATCTGCCTACTCCTACCTTTTAGGGCTCTACCTGGGCGACGGCCACATCGTTCAGCACGCCCAGCACCGGGTACCGAACCTCACGATCACCTGCGCCGATGACTGGCCGGGCCTCATGGACGCCTGTGAGGCGGCGATGCGTGCCGTCTTCCCCGACAATTCGGTCTGCCGGGTCCGCAAGGCCGGCTGCCATGGCCTGAAGGTGCACTCGAAGCACCTGCGGTGTCTGTTCCCGCAGCACGGCAAGGGGAAGAAGCACGAGCGGCACATCGCCCTGGCCCCTTGGCAGCAGAAGATCGTCGACTCCCACCCATGGGAGTTCATCCGCGGTCTCTTCCACTCCGACGGCTGCCGCATCACGAACTGGACCACGCGGATGGTCGGCGGCCAGAAAAAACGCTACGAGTATCCCCGCTATCTCTTCGCCAACAAGTCCGACGACATCCGCAAGCTCTACTCGGACACCCTCACCAAACTGGGCGTTGAGTGGACGACGCTCGCGCGTGGCAGCGACCCCTTCAACATCTCCGTAGCCAAACGAACCTCCGTAGCCCTCATGGACACCCACATCGGCCCGAAGTACTGACCTCGCACCGGAAGGCAGCCCGGCCGTGTACGACATCGCCACCCGCAAACACGCCCTCGCCCTCCTGGCCCAGGGCCGCAATCTCAACTCCGTGAGCAAGGAGACCGGGATATCGCGCGCCGCGATCCGGGAGTGGCGGATCAGGCTGGAGCCGCTCTCCCGACCTGCCACGGAATGCGTACGGTGCGCGAGCCGGCCGCAGCCGCCCGCCGACCCCGCCTCATACTCCTACCTGCTCGGGCTCTACCTGGGTGACGGCTGCATCAGCCCGCATCCGCACGGGGGTTACGTGCTGCGCATCGCCTGCGCGGACGCTTGGCCGGGGCTCATCGATGTCTGCCGGGTGGCCATTACGCGCACCAAAGCCGCCAACAGCGTCTGCCTGGTGGGCAAAGAGGGGTGCGTCATGGTTTCCAGCTACAGCCGGCACTGGCCCTGTCTGTTCCCGCAGCACGGGCCGGGGAGGAAACATGAGCGCGTCATTGCCCTCGATGCGTGGCAGCGCGAGATCGTCGACGCGCACCCTTGGGAATTCCTTCGCGGGCTGTTCCATTCCGACGGCTGCCGGATCACCAACTGGGCGACCCGCCTTGTGGGCGGCGTGCGCCGGCGTTACGAATATCCGCGGTATTTCTTCACCAATACGTCCGCCGACATTCTGCGGCTCTGTACGGACACGCTGGACGCGGTGGGCGTGGCGTGGAAGCAGGCCCGCCACAGCCGCCGCGCGCAGAATGTTTCGGTGGCCCGGCGTGCTTCCGTAGCCCTCATGGGCATTCACATCGGGGCCAAGTATTGAAGCAAACCCCACGGTCACGCGGTTACTTCGGCGAATCGTCCTCGCCGATGTGGTGGACGCGGACGAGGTTGGTGGAGCCGGCCACGCCGGGTGGGGAGCCGGCCGTGATGATGACGACGTCGCCGCGTTCGCAGCGGCCGATGCGCAGGAGCTCCTCGTCGACCTGGGCGACCATTTCGTCGGTGGAGTCGACCTTCGGGCCCAGGAAGGTTTCCACGCCCCAGGTGAGGTTGAGCTGGGAGCGGGTGGCGGGCTCGGGGGTGAAGGCGAGGAGGGGGATGGGGGAACGGTAGCGGGACAGGCGGCGGACGGTGTCGCCGGACTGGGTGAAGGCGACGAGGAACTTGGCGCCGAGGAAGTCGCCCATCTCGGCTGCGGCGCGGGCGACGGCGCCGCCCTGGGTGCGGGGCTTGTTGCGGTCGGTGAGTGCGGGCAGGCCCTTGGCGAGGAGGTCTTCCTCGGCCGCGGTGACGATGCGGGCCATGGTGCGTACGGTCTCGGTGGCGTATTTGCCGACGCTGGTCTCGCCGGAGAGCATCACGGCGTCGGTGCCGTCGATGACGGCGTTGGCGACGTCGGAGGCTTCGGCGCGGGTGGGCCGGGAGTTCTCGATCATCGAGTCGAGCATCTGGGTGGCGACGATGACCGGCTTGGCGTTGCGCCTGGCCAGTTTGATGGCGCGCTTCTGTACGACCGGGACCGTTTCCAGCGGCATTTCGACGCCGAGGTCGCCGCGGGCGACCATGATGCCGTCGAAGGCGGCCACGATGTCGTCGATCGCGTCCACGGCCTGCGGCTTCTCGACCTTGGCGATGACGGGCCGGAAGCGGTTCTCCTCGCGCATGATGCGGTGTACGTCGTCGATGTCGGCGCCGCTGCGGACGAAGGACAGGGCGATGATGTCGGCGCCGATGCGCAGGGCCCAGCGCAGGTCCTCGCAGTCCTTCTCGGAGAGGGCGGGGACGGAGACGGCGACGCCGGGGAGGTTGAGTCCCTTGTGGTCGGAGACCATGCCGCCTTCGACGACCCTGGTGTGGACCTCGGTGTCCTGGACGCCGGTGACTTCGAGGGTGACCTTGCCGTCGTCGACGAGGATGCGTTCGCCGGGGGTGACGTCGTCGGCGAGTCCTTCGTAGGTGGTGCCGCAGCGGTGGCGGTCGCCTTCCACGCCGGGCCGGACGGTGACGGTGAAGGCATCGTCGCGTTCGAGAAGTACGGGACCTTCACGGAAGCGGCCGAGGCGGATCTTCGGACCTTGAAGATCGGCGAGGACGCCGACGCTGCGGCCGGTCTCCTCGGACGCTTTGCGTACCCGCTCGTAGCGCGCCTCGTGGTCGGCGTAGGTGCCGTGGCTGAGGTTGAAGCGGGCCACGTCCATTCCGGCTTCGACGAGTGCCTTGATCTGCTCGTACGAGTCGGTGGCGGGTCCCAGTGTGCAGACGATCTTTGCTCGGCGCATGGTCCGACCCTACGACCTACTCATAGGTAGGGAACTGTGGGAAAGCGACTGCCCAACGGCCTTTGCGTGAAAGGCTCTTGACAAGTAATTGAATGGGCGGATCGGTGCTCTGATGAGCGGATGAGCGGGGCTGTTGAGTGGCACCGGGTGCCGTATCGGGTGGGGTCACAGCTGCGGGCGCGTCATCGTGAAGCGGGCGTTGACCTGTGCGTACACCTCCTGTCGCGCGGGTTCGAGGTCGAGGGCGGGGGCGCTTTCGGCCGCTGCTCCGTAGGCGACGGAGCGGAAAGCGCCGCCGGGGGCCGGCATCGGCGTGGCGTCCTCGGCTCCGGTGTCGGCGATTTCGAGGACGGCGTCGAGGCGCGCGCCGAGCGCTTCGGCGTATTCGCGGGCGCGCTGGACGGCTTCCTGTACGGCCTGCCGGCGGGCTTCGCGGTGGGCGGGCGAGTCGGGGCGCAGGGACCACCAGGGGCCGTCGACGCGGGTGAGGTCGAGGTCGGCGAGGCGGGTGGTGAGTTCGCCGAGGGCGGTGAAGTCGGCGAGGGTGGCGGTGATGCGGACGCGGCCGTGGTAGGCGCGGACCCGTTCGTGGCGGCCCTTGGCGGTGATCTCGGGGGTGACGGAGAAGGCGCCGGTGTCGACTTTTTCGACGGCGTCGCCATAGCTCTTGACGAGGGCGAGGGCCTGGTCGTTGCGGTGGGTCAGGTCCTTGAGAGTGGCGGTGCGGTCGGTGCCGCGGGCCTGGACGGTGATGTCGATCCGGGCGATCTCGGGGTCGGCCTCGATGCGGGCTTCGCCGCGGACGGCGAGGCTGGGCGCGTCAGGGGTGCCGTACGGGAGAGGGGTCCCGTACGGGGGAGGGGACTTGTGCGGGTGGGCGTCGGGCCGGGTGTCGGGGTCGGTCATGGGGGCAGCCTGGCACGGGGCGGGGCGTTTGTCAGGGAGCGGTCCGGCGGCACGGTCATCTGATCGCAACCTGTAAGGGGTGTTGCGGATGAGGTTGCTGAGCCAGAATCTACGCGCGTTGTCCATGGGTGTCGTGGCGTGCGTCGGTGCGTGTGCCGCAGCCGTCGTCCGCCGCCGTGTTTCGTCAAGGGAGATGTACATGCCGCTCGGCCGTAGGAAGTTCCTGGGGAGTTCGGTCGCCACGGGCGCGGGAGCCGCGCTCATCGGTACGGCGGGGCCGGCGGCGGCCGCGCCGGTGTCCGACGGCCGGGCGCGGCCCGCGCGGCGTTACGCGTTCACAGTGATGGGGACGACGGATCTGCACGGCAATGTCTTCAACTGGGATTACGCGACCGACGCGGAATTCGACGACAAGGACCACAACGATGTGGGCCTGGCGAAGATATCGACGCTGGTGCGGCGGGTCAGGGCGGAGAAGGGCGAGCGTCATACGCTGCTGATCGACGCGGGTGACACGATCCAGGGCACGCAGCTGGCGTATTACTACGCGAAGGTGGAGCCGATCACCGGTCCGCACGGTCCGGTGCATCCGATGGCGAAGGCGATGAACGCCATCGGTTACGATGCGGCGGCGCTCGGTAACCACGAGTTCAATTACGGTATCGAGGTGCTGCGCAAGTTCCAGGACAGCTGCGATTTCCCGCTGCTGGGGGCGAACGCGGTGGACGCGAAGTCGCTGCGCCCGGCGTTTCCGCCGTACTGGATGAAGCGGCTGCGCACGCCGTGCGGCCGGGATGTGAAGGTGGCCGTGCTGGGGCTGACGAATCCCGGTATCGCGATCTGGGACAAGGCGCATGTGCAGGGGAAGCTGGCGTTTCCCGGGCTGGAGGAGCAGGCCGCGAAATGGGTGCCGAAGCTGCGCTCGATGGGCGCGGACGTGGTGATCGTGTCCGCGCATTCGGGGACGAGCGGCTCCTCGTCGTACGGGGATCAGCTGCCGTACGTGGAGAACGCGGCGGCGCTGGTGGCCGAGCAGGTGCCGGGGATCGACGCGATCCTGGTGGGGCACGCGCATGTGGAGGTGCCGGAGCGGCGGGTGGTGAACCGCGCGACGGGACGCGAGGTGGTGCTGTCGGAGCCGCTGAAGTGGGGGCAGCGGCTGACGCTCTTCGATTTTGAGCTGGTGTTTTCGCGGGGGCGCTGGTCGGTGGAGTCGGTGTCGGCGAAGGTGCTGAATTCCAATACGGTGCCGGAGGATCCGCGGATCACGCGGCTGCTGCGTACGGAGCAGCGGAAGGTGGTGGCCTATGTCAATCAGGTCATCGGGCGGTCGAAGGCGGAGATGACGGCGGCCGAGGCGCCGTACAAGGACACGCCGGTGCTGGATTTCATCGCGTATGTGCAGGCGGAGGCGGTGCGGAAGGCGCTGGCGGGCGGGGAGCACGCGAAGCTGCCGGTGCTGTCGCAGGCGTCGTGTTTCTCGCGTACGGCGGCGGTGCCGGCGGGTGAGGTGACGATCCGGTCGATGGCCGCGCTGTATCCCTTCGACAACACGCTGGAGGCGCGGATCCTGACCGGGAAGCAGCTGCGGGATTATCTGGAATTCTCCGCGCGGTATTACGTGCGGACGCCGGCGGGCGGGCCGGTCGATCCGGCGAAGCTGACCAATGCGGATGGTGTTCCGGATTACAACTACGACGCGGTGAGCGGTGTTTCGTACGAGATCGACATCGCGCGGGAGCCGGGGCGGCGGATCGGGAAGCTGTTGTTCGAGGGCAAGCCGGTGGCGGACGACGCGCGGTTCGTGCTGGCGGTGAACAACTACCGGGCGAGCGGTGGCGGGAATTTCCCGCATGTGGCGAAGGCGCCGCAGGTGTGGTCGACGTCGGAGGAGATCCGTAACGTGATCAGCAACTGGGTGAAGGAGACCGGGGAGATCGACGGCGCGCGGTTCGCTTCGGTGGACTGGCGGCTGACCCGGGACGGGGTGCCGGTGTTCTGAGACCCGGCGCGGGGACGGCGGCGCAGTCGCGGCCGTACGAAGGCCCAGGTGTCCGTGCGTGCGGAGCCTGGGCCGGGCGGGTCAGGGGTTGTCGATGAGGGTGGAGTTGGGGCGGGGGGCACTGGTAGTGGAGCGGGGTGGTGAGGGGCGTAGGCCGAAGGTGGTGAAGGCGGTGCGGGACGGCAGGGGGTAGACGGGGCGACCGGTGAGGGTGTTGAGGATGGTGGCGCCGCGCCAGGCGGCGAGGCCGAGGTCGGGGGTGCCGACGCCGTGGGTGTGGTGTTCGGCGTTCTGGACGAAGACGGAGCCGGTGACGCAGGGGTCGAGGACGAGGCGCTGTTCGGTGTCGATGCGGGGGCGGACGGCGGCGTCGCGGCGCATGTACGGGTCGAGGGCGGCCAGGAGGGTGTCGGTGCGGGACGTCCGGTAGCCGGTGGCGAGGACGACGGCGTCGGTGGTCAGGCGGCTGCGGGCGGCCTGGTGCGGGTGTTCGAGGTGGAGTTCGACCTTGGTGGTGCCCACGCGGCCGGCCGTACGGACGGTGACGCCGGGGGTGAGGGTGGCGTCGGGCCAGCCGCCGTGGAGGGTGCGCCGGTACAGCTCGTCGTGGATGGCGGCGAGGGTGTCGTGGTCGATGCCCTTGTGGAGCTGCCACTGGCCGGGCAGCAGTTCGTCGCGTACGGGCTCGGGGAGGGCGTGGAAGTAGCGGGTGTAGTCGGGGGTGAAGTGTTCGAGGCCGAGCTTGCTGTACTCCATGGGCGCGAAGGCGCCGGTACGGGCGAGCCAGTGCAGCCCTTCGCGGCCGGCGGGGCGGGCGCGCAGCAGGTCGAGGAAGACCTCGGCGCCGGACTGGCCGGCGCCGATGACGGTGATGTGCTCGGCGGCCAGCAGGCGTTCGCGGTGGGCGAGGTAGTCGGCGGAGTGCAGGACGGGGACGGCGGGGGCGTCGGCGAGCGGTTTGAGGGCCTCGGGTACGTGCGGGACGCTGCCGATGCCGAGGGCGAGGTTGCGGGCGTAGGCGCGGCCCAGGGCCTCGGCCTCGCCGTCCGGGCCGAGCTGGGTGTAGTCCACCTCGAAGGCGGCGCGGTCGGCGTTCCAGCGGACGGCGTCGACCTGGTGGCGGAAGCGCAGGGCGGGGAGGTTCTTGCTGACCCAGCGGCAGTAGGCGTCGTATTCGGCGCGGTGGATGTGGAAGCGCTCGGCGAAGTAGAAGGGGAACAGCCGTTCCCGGTGCTTGAGGTAGTTGAGGAAGCTCCAGGGGCTGGCGGGGTCGGCGAGGGTGACGAGGTCGGCGAGGAAAGGGACTTGGAGGGTGGCGTCCTCGATGAGCAGGCCGGGGTGCCACTGGAAGGCGGGGCGCTGGTCGTAGAAGGCGGTGCGCAGCTCGGTCAGGGGCTCGGCGAGGGCGGCGAGGGAGAGGTTGAAGGGGCCGACGCCGATGCCGACGAGGTCCAGCGGCTCGTCGGGGGTGCTGACGGGCCGGATGCCGGCGGGATCGGGATCGGGTTCGGTGCCGGCGGTGCGGGTCCGGGCCGGCGCCTCGGGCCCGGGATTCGGGGAGGGCAGTGGGAGGGTGGCGGCGTCGGGGTGGGGGGTGCTCATCGCGGGGTGTGGCCTTCCACGAGCTTCAGGAGGGAGGTGAGGTCGTCGGTGGTGGTGTGCGGGTTGAGGAGGGTGGCCTTGAGCCAGAGTCCGGTGGGGGTGGCGGCGCGGCCGAGGACGGCGCGGCCGCGGTGCAGGAGGCGGCGGCGGATGGTGGCGACGGTGGTGTCGTCGGCGCCTGCGGGGCGGAAGAGGACGGTGCTGAGGGTGGGGCGGGAGTGGAGTTCGTGGGCGGGGTGGGCGTCGATGAGGTCGGCGAGGCCGCGGGCGGCGGCGAGGGTGCGGTCGACGAGGTCGGCGAGCCCGGTGCGGCCGAGGGCCTTGAGGGTGACGGCCATCTTGAGGACGTCGGGGCGGCGGGTGGTCCGCAGGGAGCGGCCGAGCAGATCGGGGAGGCCGGCCTCGGTGTCGTCGTCGGCGTTGAGGTAGGCGGCGCGGTGGGCCAGCGGGGCGAGGTGGGCCGTGGCCGGGACGGCGAGGAGGCCGGCGGCGACCGGCTGCCAGCCGAGTTTGTGCAGGTCGAGGGTGACGGTGTGGGCGCGGTGCAGGCCGGTGAGGAGCGGGCGGTGGGTGTCGCTGAAGAGGAGGGGCCCGCCGTAGGCGGCGTCGACGTGGAGGCGGGCGCCGTGGGTGTCCGCGAGGTCGGCGAGGGCGGGCAGCGGGTCGATGGCGCCGGTGTCGGTGGTGCCCGCGGTGGCGCAGACGAGGACCGGGGGGCCGGGGGTGCCGGGGTGGTGGAGGTCGGTGAGGGCGGTGTGGAGGGTGTGGGGGGTGAGGGTGCCGTTCGGGGTGGGGAGGGTGAGAGGTTCGGGGAGGCCGAGGAGCCAGGCGGCGCGGTGGACGCTGTGGTGCGCGTTGGCGCCGCAGACGACGCGGAGCGGCTCGGTGTGCCGGGCGCGGGCGTGTTCGCGGGCGAGGAGCAGGCCGAGTTGGTTGGACTCGGTGCCGCCGGTGGTGATGAGGGCGTCCGGCTGGCCGTCCTCCTGGGGGC
>NZ_JOCQ01000049.1 GCF_000720725.1 Streptomyces rimosus subsp. rimosus | reverse complement strand
GCCCCGGCCCGGCCCGCGCAGCAGCAGCCCGCGGCCCCGGCCGCCCAGCCGGCCACGAGCGCCCCGGCGCCCGCCAAGGCCGCCCCGGCGAAGGCCGAACCCGCGAAGACCGCCCAGCCCACCGCTCAGCCCGCTGCTCAGCCGGCTGCCAAGCCCGCAGCCAAGAAGGACGACGTGAAGCCCGACGAGGCGCCCGCAGGCCCGGAACTGGTCACCCTCCGTGGCCCCTCCGCCGCCGTGGCGAAGAACATGAACGCCTCCCTGGAGCTGCCCACGGCCACGTCCGTGCGCGCCGTCCCAGTGAAGCTGCTGTTCGACAACCGCATCGTCATCAACAACCACCTCAAGCGCGCCCGTGGCGGGAAGGTCTCCTTCACCCACCTCATCGGGTACGCGATGGTGCAGGCCCTCAAGGCCATGCCGTCGATGAACTACTCCTTCCAGGAGAAGGACGGCAAGCCGACGCTGGTCAAGCCCGAGCACGTCAACCTCGGTCTGGCCATCGACCTGGTCAAGCCCAACGGTGACCGCCAGCTCGTCGTCGCGGCGATCAAGAAGGCGGAGACGCTCAGCTTCTTCGAGTTCTGGCAGGCGTACGAGGACATCGTCCGCCGCGCCCGCAACAACAAGCTGACGATGGACGACTTCACCGGCGTCACCGCGTCGCTGACCAACCCGGGCGGCATCGGCACCGTCCACTCCGTGCCCCGCCTGATGCCCGGTCAGGGCCTCATCATCGGCGTCGGCGCGATGGACTACCCGGCGGAGTTCCAGGGCACCTCCCAGGACACCCTGAACAAGCTGGGCATCGCCAAGGTCATGACGCTGACCAGCACGTACGACCACCGCGTGATCCAGGGCGCCGCCTCCGGCGAGTTCCTGCGCATCATGAACCAGCTGCTGCTCGGCGAGAACGACTTCTTCGACGACATCTTCAAGTCGCTGCGCATCCCCTACGAGCCGGTGCGCTGGCTGCGCGACATCGACGTCTCCCACGACGACGACGTCACCAAGGCGGCCCGGGTCTTCGACCTGATCCACGCCTACCGGGTGCGCGGCCACGTCATGGCCGACACCGACCCGCTGGAGTACGAGCAGCGCAAGCACCCCGACCTCGACATCATCGAGCACGGGCTGACGCTGTGGGACCTGGAGCGGGAGTTCGCCGTCGGCGGCTTCGCCGGCAAGACCATGATGAAGCTGCGCGACATCCTGGGCGTGCTGCGCGACTCGTACTGCCGCACCACCGGCATCGAGTTCATGCACATCCAGGACCCCAAGCAGCGCAAGTGGATCCAGGACCGGGTCGAGCGCGGGCACTCCAAGCCGGAGCGCGAGGAGCAGCTGCGCATCCTGCGCCGCCTGAACTCCGCCGAGGCGTTCGAGACCTTCCTGCAGACGAAGTACGTCGGCCAGAAGCGGTTCTCCCTGGAGGGCGGCGAGTCCGTCATCCCGCTGCTGGACGCGGTCATCGACTCGGCCGCCGAGTCGCGCCTGGACGAGGTCGTCATCGGCATGGCCCACCGCGGCCGCCTGAACGTCCTCGCCAACATCGTCGGCAAGTCGTACGCGCAGATCTTCCGCGAGTTCGAGGGCAACCTCGACCCGAAGTCGATGCACGGCTCCGGCGACGTGAAGTACCACCTGGGCGCCGAGGGCACCTTCACCGGCCTGGACGGCGAGCAGATCAAGGTCTCGCTGGCCGCCAACCCCTCGCACCTCGAAGCGGTCGACCCGATCGTCGAGGGCATCTCCCGCGCCAAGCAGGACATCATCGGCAAGGGCGGCACGGACTTCACCGTCCTGCCGGTCCAGCTGCACGGTGACGCGGCGTTCGCGGGCCAGGGCGTGGTCGCCGAGACGCTGAACATGTCGCAGCTGCGCGGCTACCGCACCGGCGGCACCGTGCACATCGTCATCAACAACCAGGTCGGCTTCACCGCCGCCCCGGAGTCGGCCCGCTCCTCCATGTACGCCACGGACGTGGCCCGCATGATCGAGGCGCCGATCTTCCACGTCAACGGTGACGACCCCGAGGCCGTCGTCCGGGTCGCGCGCCTCGCGTTCGAGTTCCGCCAGGCGTTCAACAAGGACGTCGTCATCGACCTGATCTGCTACCGGCGCCGCGGTCACAACGAGACCGACAACCCGGGCTTCACGCAGCCGCTGATGTACGACCTGATCGACAAGAAGCGTTCGGTGCGCAAGCTCTACACCGAGTCGCTGATCGGCCGGGGCGACATCACGCTGGAGGAGGCCGAGCAGGCGCTGCAGGACTTCCAGGGCCAGCTGGAGAAGGTCTTCACGGAGGTCCGCGAGGCCACCACCGCGCCGGCCGCCCCCGAGGTGCCGGAGCCGCAGGCCGAGTTCCCGGTCGCCGTGGACACCGCGATCTCCCAGGAGGTCGTGAAGCGGATCGCCGAGTCCCAGGTCAACATCCCCGAGCGGGTCACCGTCCACCCGCGCCTGCTGCCGCAGCTGCAGCGCCGCGCGGCCCAGGTGGAGGACGACACCATCGACTGGGGCACCGGCGAGACCCTCGCCTTCGGCTCGCTGCTGATGGAGGGCACCCCGGTCCGCCTGTCGGGCCAGGACTCCCGCCGCGGCACCTTCGGCCAGCGCCACGCGGTGCTGGTGGACCGGGAGACCGGCGAGGACTACACCCCGCTGCTCTACCTGTCCGAGGACCAGGCGCGCTTCAACGTCTACGACTCGCTGCTGAGCGAGTACGCGGCGATGGGCTTCGAGTACGGCTACTCGCTGGCCCGCCCCGAGGCGCTGGTCATGTGGGAGGCGCAGTTCGGTGACTTCGTCAACGGCGCGCAGACCATCGTCGACGAGTTCATCTCCTCGGCGGAGCAGAAGTGGGGCCAGACCTCCGGCGTCACGCTGCTGCTGCCGCACGGCTACGAGGGCCAGGGCCCGGACCACTCCTCGGCCCGTATCGAGCGCTTCCTCCAGCTGTGCGCGCAGAACAACATGACCGTCGCGATGCCGACGCTCCCGTCGAACTACTTCCACCTGCTGCGCTGGCAGGTGCACAACCCGCACCACAAGCCGCTGGTCGTCTTCACCCCGAAGTCGATGCTGCGTCTGAAGGCGGCGTCGTCGAAGACGGCGGAGTTCACCACGGGCGGCTTCCGGCCGGTGATCTCGGACGACGCGGCGAAGGCCGAGGACGTCACCAAGGTCATCTTCTGCTCCGGCAAGGTCTACTACGACCTGGAGGCGGAGCGGGTCAAGCGCGGCGCGTTCGACACGGCGCTGGTCCGTATCGAGCGGCTGTACCCGCTGCCCGGCAAGGAGCTCCAGGCGGAGATCGCCAAGTACCCGAACGCGGGCAAGTACCTGTGGGTGCAGGAGGAGCCGGCGAACCAGGGTGCGTGGCCGTTCCTGGGTCTGAACCTGATCGACCACCTGGACCTGTCCGTCGGTGCCGACGTGCCGCACGGCGAGCGCCTGCGCCGCATCTCGCGGCCGCACTCCTCGTCGCCGGCCGTGGGCTCCGCCAAGCGCCACCAGGCCGAGCAGGCCGCCCTGATCGCCGAGGCGTTCGACGCGTGATCCGGATCCACCCGGTGTGAAAGCGAGGGGCCCCGCAGCGATCGCTGCGGGGCCCCTCGCCGTTCGCCGTCAGACCGGCTGCGGCTCGAAGTCCCAGTACGGGCGACGCCGGCGGCGGGCGGAGAGAGTGTGCGGGTGCTCGGCGCCCAGCGTCTCGGTGAGCTGCTGCACGGCCTCCTGCTCCAGCTTGGACGCCTCCTGGCCGCGCCGCAGTGCCCGCAGGTCGTCGGCGAGGGCCGTCTTGGCGGAGAGCGTCAGCGGGTGGGTCTCGCCGAGCGTCTGCTTGGCACGCTCCAGGGTGTCCCGGCTGAGCCCGGCGGCGCTCTCCTCGTCGTCGACGCGGTTGCGGGCGCCGGCGGCGTTCAGGGCGCAGCCCAGCGTCCAGGGGTGGTCGGGGCCCATCGCCCGGGTCATGCCGGCGAGCGCCTGCTCGGCGATGGCCAGCGCGTTGTCCCGCTCGCCGAACTCCCAGCACACCAGGCCGGTGTTGCCGAGCGCGCCGACCGTGAACGGGTGGGCCTCGCCGACCAGGGTGCGGTACCGCTCGGCCGCCTCCTCGCCCAGCTCCCTGGCCTGGCCGAGGTCGCCGTGCTCGCGCAGGAAGGTGGCGTAGTTGGCCTGCATCATGAGGGTTTCCGGGTGGCGGGGGCCGTGCACCCGGCGGGAGCGCTCCACCACGTCGCCCATCAGCGCGTCGGCCTGGGTGACGGCGCCGGAGCGGCGCATGCACAGTGCGAGGTTGTGCTCGGCGCGCAGGGTCAGCGGGGTGTGCTTGCCCATGACCTGGTGGTAGAGCCGTACGTTCAGCTCCTGGCGGGAGAGGGCGTCGGTGTAGCGGCCGAGCAGGCGCAGCATGCGGGCGTACGAATAGGCGGCGCCGAGCGTGAGGTGGTGCCGGGCGCGCAGCTGGCGCTCCCAGACGAGCAGCACCTCGCCGTAGAGGGCGAGCGCTTCCTCGTAGCGGCCGACCGCGCTGAGCGCGGAGGCGAGGTTGCTGCGGGAGGAGAGCGTGAGGGGGGCCTCGGGGCCGAGGAGTTCCGTACGGCCGCGGACGACCGACTCGAAGATCTCCAGCGCCTGCTGGTAGGAGCCCAGCGCCATGTGGGTGCCGGCCAGGCCGTCCTGCGCGCGCAGCAGGGCGCCGTCGCCCGGGTCCCGTTCGGCGGCCAGTTCCTCGACGATGGCGCTGCCGACCGCCTCGGCCTCGCGGTAGCGGCCCAGGCGGCGCAGCATGTTGGCGTGCTGGTGGGTGATCACGAGCATGGTGCGCTGGGTGGGCGCGATGCGGGTGCGCCAGCGGGAGAGGAACTGCTCGCACAGCCGCAGGCCGATGCGGTATTCGCCGCGGACCCGCAGGTACTCGATGCAGTTCAGCAGCAGTTCCTGGACGGAGGTCTCCGGGCTGTCCAGGACGCCGGCCGGCTCCAGGTGCGGGATGAGGGCGGCGTACTGCTCCCAGGTGCGGGTGTCGGAGGGGCTCTGCGGGTCGGCGGTGGCGAGCACCCGGCAGGCGGTGGCGGACATGGAGTCGCGCTCGTCCTCGGCCATGTCGCTGCGCAGGAACCGGTGGTAGAGCCGGTGCATCTGCGCCGTCTCGACGGCGGGGTCCGAGGTGGTCTGGGCGACCTGGTAGTCCAGGCGTACGGCGGTGGACTCGGTCAGCCGGCGCAGCGCGGTGTTCCACGCGATCGGCTCGGCGGCCAGGTCGGCGAGGTATTCGGGCAGGTCGCCGCGGCGGGCACGGGCGAGCATGGGGACCGGGATGGCGTCCGGCGCGAAGAACGCGAAGAGCTTGAGCAGTTCGACGGCGGCGGGGCTGCGCTCGCGCAGCGTGTTGAGCGTTATGGCCCAGCTGGTCTGGAAGGCCATCGGGTAGTCGGTGGAGATGCGGATGCCGACCAGGCTCGGCTCGCCGCGCCGGATCAGTTCGATGTACTCCCGGGGCGCCATCGGGTTGGCGTCCAGCCAGGCGGCGGTCTGCGCGAGCAGCAGCGGCAGGTCCTGTACGGCGTCCGCCAGCAGGTCGGCTTCCTTGTTGGTCAGCCGCGGGGCGCGGCGCCGCGCGTAGGCGACGGACTCGGTGCGGGTGAAGGGCAGCACCTCGATCTCCTGGGCGCTGCCGGAGCCGGACCAGTCCCGGGTGAGGGTGGTGATCAGGACGTGGCCGCGGCCGTCCGGCACCAGGTCCTCGATCTGCTCCATGTCGTCGGCGCTGTCGAAGATCAGCAGCCAGCGGCGGTACGGGCGGCCGATGCGCAGCGCCTCGTGGACGGCGCGGATGCGGTCGCCCAGCTCCTGGCCGACCGGCAGGTTCATGCGGGTGGCCAGTTCGGCGAGCTGTTCGCGGGCGGCGCCGCGGTTGGTGGCGCTGATCCACCAGACCACGTCGTAGTCGTTGCCGAACCGGTGGGCGTATTCGGCGGCGATCTGGCTCTTGCCGACGCCGGAGATGCCGTACAGGGCGATCCGGGTCTCCAGCGGCTGGCCGGGGCCCGGCAGCGGGCCCGCCAGCTTGCCGTGCAGCTCTTCCAGCGCGGTGTCGCGGCCGGTGAAGCGGTTGTTGCGGCGGGGGATGTTCCAGATCTCGGGCGGGTCGTTGGGGAAGCGCGGGGCGTTGGCGGCGGGCTCGGCGGGGCGGCGGGCGGCGGCCGGGACGCCGAGGCGGTTCAGGACGCGCCGGTTGGCCTCGACGGCGTCCAGGTCGCGCAGGTCGGCGGGGCGCAGCACGGAGGCGGTGGCGGGCAGCCGCTGGGTGGCGACGCTGACGGCGGCGAACCGGTCGGCGTGCTCCGGTACGACTTCCTGGAGGGCGGCCGTCCACTCCTCGTGGGTCTTGGGGCCCAGCTTGAAGTACCAGTCGTCCAGCACCATGAGCAGGCGGCCTTCGGCGGCGAGCAGGCCGGCCAGTTCCTCGGTCAGCGGGCTGTCGGCGGCGGGGTCCCAGCGCAGCATGGTGGTGCCGTGCCCGAGCTGCTCCAGCTGGTGCGAGATCCACGCCGCCCAGGGCCGGTTGAACCCCGCATAGCTGATGGTGATGTGCTCTCCGGAGCCGGTAATAGCGGACTGGTCGGCCATGCGCCCGTCTCCTCGGGATGCGGCGGTTCGCGCGTGCGCGAGCTGGCTGTTCGGCACGATAGCCCAAGTATCGCCCCGTGCGGCGACGCCACGTCAGGTCTTGTACGGCGTAGGCCAGTTGACGGACACGGCGGCCAGTCCGGCACCGGCCCCGGGCGGCCGGTCCGCGTGCACTTCGGCGTCGAGCCGGGCGGCGATGTGGCGGATCACCCGTTCCAGGTCGGCGCAGTACACGGACGGGTTACGGAAGCCGCTGCCGGCCCGGTAGCGGTGGGCGTAGTTGCCGCCGCCGCACACCGTGAGCAGCGGGCAGGCGCGGCACTGTGCGCACAGGCCGTCGGCGCCGAGGCGGCGGGCGGCCATCCCCGGGTGGGCCAGCGCCTCGTCGAAGCTGTTGCGGAAGACGTCCAGGCCGGTGGCGGCGGCGCCCTCGTACGCCGATTTGAGGGAGTCGACCTGCTCGATGGCGCCGTCGGTGTCGACCACGAGCGCGACCACGGGCGACAGGCCGACCGCCTCGCTGCTGCTGGGGCGGCCGAGCAGCAGGCCGATGATCTCGGTGAAGAGGCGTATCCGGGGCGCGGGCTCCTTCTCGTCCCACCAGAGGTCGAAGACGGTGCACAGCCAGTCGCCGTACGGGGTGCGGCTCGCCGGGCCCGGCGGCAGCGGCGGGCGGCTGGTCCAGTTGGCGTGCGGGAGGAGGAAGTCGAGCATCGGGGGGCCGAGCGCGCGCAGCGAGCCGTAGACCAGGGCGGGGTCGGAGGTGATGTCGATGGTGCACAGGATGCCCGCGAAGGCGTCGGGGCGGCGGGCCAGCAGCCGGGCGGCGCGGGAGGCGGCCGCCCAGGAGGGCCGTCCTGCGTGGTCCACGCGCCGCCGGTTCAGGCCGGGGGTGCCGCCGTCCAGGCTGAGCCCGATGCGGAAGCCCGCGGCTGCCAGGGCGTCGAGTGCCTGTGGGGTGAGGAGGGTGCCGTTGGTCTGTACGCCGAGGTGCGCCCGGCAGCCGGCCGGGAGTACGGCGCGCAGCGCGGCGGCCTGGGCGAGGAGCGGCCCCGGGCCGGTGAGCAGGGGTTCGCCGCCGTGCAGGTCGACGCGGATCTCGTCGAGGCCGTGCGCGCGTACGTGTTCGGCGATGCGCAGCGCGGTCCGGCGGACGGTGCCGGGCGGGGCGTGCGGCGGGCGGTCGCGCCAGCTGTGGTCCGGGCCCGCGTAGATGTAGCAGTAGGTGCAGGCGAGGTTGCAGCGGCTGTGGGTCTTCAGGACGAACTGGCGGAAGGGGACCGCGGGCGCCTCAAGGCTCTGGAACACCACGACGCCGCCCCCTGCCTGCGTCCGACGTCCGGGCAGCCCGATGACGGCCCGCTGTCGCGATACCTGGCTCGGCCACCGGAGAACATGCACACGGCAATAGCAACTGGCCGGAACCGAAGCCCGTTTGCCCAAAAACCGACGCCCGGTGTTCAGAAAAGGACGCTCACCGCACGGTCGGGCCCGGACCATCGTCGTAGTACGCCACCGCCCGCTCGGCGGGGATCCAGTTGCGCAGCAGGAGGGCGGCCACCTCCCCCAGTACCGGGTGGCCCGTCCGTGCGGCCACCGCGGCCACATCGACACCGCCGAAGTCCGGCAGCGGCTCTGCCGACGGACCGGACGGCTCGGCCGGTGCGGCCGGGGCCGTACCGGTGACGGGGACTGTCGCCACGCTGTTCTCCTCTGGGCCGGGTGGACGGGTGTTTCCCGCGCGCCCGGGCACGGAAACACCCGGCCCGGCCGGGTCAGCCGTTCATTCGGACGGTTCCAGGGCGCGCATCCGCTCCCTCGTACGCCGGGCCTCCGGGCCGTTCTCCTCGGACGCGCGCTGCCACTGCTCCCAGCTCTCCCGGTAGGCGGGCAGCGCCGCCTGCGGCCCGGCCGTGTCCTCCAGGACGCCGGCCCGCCGGTGGTGGGCGCGCGCCGCCAGCAGGGGGCTGCCGGCCCGCTCGGCGGCGGACGCGGCCCTGCGGTAGGACGCGGCGGCGCGGTCGTGCCGCTCCCGGGAGTCGAAGCGGCGGTCCAGTACGAGCTGGACGTCGCCGACCTCCAGCCAGGCTTCCGCGCCGACCACCGGGTCGGCCGAGCTGCGCGCGGCCAGCTCCAGCACCCAGTCCGCCTCGTGCAGATCGGCCAGCGAGGGCTGCCGGTCGTGGCGCAGGCGCAGGGCGCGGCCGAACAGCAGGCGGTGGGCCCCCAGTTCGGGGTCGTGCGGGGCGACCCGGCCGAGCGCCTCGCGCAGCACGTGCACCGCCTCGTTCGCCAGGCGTTTGGCCTGGTCGCCCGGGGGTTCCAGGCGGGCGCGCAGCAGCAGCGCCGCACCCCGCCGGGCGAGCAGGGAGCTGTGCTCGGGCGAGTCGGGAGTGGTCAGCCGCAGGGCGGCGGCCAGCGCCTCGATCGCCGCGTCCAGGGCGTCGGGGTCGGCGGTGCGGGCGTGCAGCGCGCTGTACGCCTCGGCCGTACGGCTCAGGCTCTCCGCCTCCAGGGCCGGGTCGCGCAGTTCGCGGGCGAGCGCGCGGGCCCGTTCGAGGACCGGGAGCACGGCGTCGGGGCCGGTGCCGCCGCCGAGCAGGGAGCGGGCCTGGGCCAGCTCCAGCAGCGTTTCGCAGACCTCGCGGTCGGCGGAGCCGCCCCGGCGGCGCAGCAGCGTGGTGGCGGCGTCCAGGTCGGCGGTGGCGCGCAGGGCGAGCGCTCCGGTGTACGCCTCGGTCTCCGTTTCGTACTCGGCGGCGCGGCGCGCCTGGTCCAGCAGGACGCCGCCGCGTGCGGCATAGATCTCGCCGGGCACCTGCTCGCCACTGGGCCACTGTTCCAGGAGGGTGGTCAGGGCCTGTTCGGCCTCGTCCAGCGGGTCGGCGGCGCGGCCGGTGACGGCCGCGGCGGCCGAGGGCAGCGCGGCCAGCCGCCGCAGCACTTCGGTACGCAGCACCATGCTCTCCAATACGCGGGGATCCAGCAGGCTCATCAGCCCGCAGGCGGTGTCCAGGTGGCGCGCGGACTCCTCCAGCGCGCTCCGTTCACCGTCCGGGTACCCCGCGGCGCCGCGCTCCTGCGCGGCGGCGTAGCGCACCCGGGCGAGCACGATCAGCGCCCTGACGCGTGCCTCGCCGTCCCCGTCCGCCGACTGCGCCGGATCGCCGCCGACGGCCTCCGCGGCCGCCCGTACCGCCCGCTCCGCCTCCTCCAGCGCGTCCGGCTGCCGCCACTTCGCCCAGCCGTGCAGCAGCGCGCGGGCGAGGTCGGTGCCCGCGGCGGGCGAGCGCTGCGCCGCGGCGCGCAGCAGCCGCACCGCTTCGATCAAGTCCCGTACGGTGCCGTCCTGTTCGTAGCGCTCCAGCAGCGCGGCGCCCTCGGCGGCGGGTCCGTCGGGCGCGTACGACAGCTGCGCGGGCGTCCGCAGGGCCGGTTCGAACCGGCGCAGCACCCGCTCGGAGATCCGCGCGAACGGCTCGGGCACGGCGCGCTGGCCGGTCGTCGGCTCCCGGCCGCTGCCGGAGAGCATGGCGACCGCCACCGCGGGGAAGTTCCGGGCACTGCGGCCGAACGTGCGCTCGATGTAGAGGGAGCAGTGCTTGAGGACGAGGGCGGCCTCGCCGGCGCTCAGGCGGCTCAGCAGCTCGTCCCGTACGCCGGGCACGAACTCGTACCAGGGGCCGCCGGCCGGGCCCTCGCCGCCCGGCGGGCCAGCGGGGTCGGGAAGCTGCTCTATCAGGCCGCTGAGCAGCACCTCCGCCAGCTCGGCGGGGCCGGTCTGGGGCAGCATCGCGCGCTGGACGAGTTGGATGACGGGCAGTGCGAGCGGTACGGCCGACAGGTGGACGGCCAGGTGGCGGGCGTCGGGCGAGGCGGTCTGCTCGAACTCGCGTACCAGCCGGGACGGTTCGGGGCGCTCGGCGGCGCGGGCGAGGTCCGCGCCCAGGCCGTGGTCGCGGCGGACGACGGCGGCGGCGCCGCGCAGCGACAGACCGGATTCGGCCGCGACCAGCCGGGCCCAGCAGCCGAGGGCCGCGGGCGCGGCCGACAGGACCGGTACGGCGCGCTCGCGGTTGCCGCCCTGCGCCTGCCCGGCCGCGGACGGAGTACGGCGGCGGCGCCGGGCGGGGCGGAAGTCCAGGGCGCGGAACGGGCCCTGCTGCCGTACGAGGGTGCCCGCGACGGCGGGCAGCAGCGTGCGCGCCCACATCCGCTGCGGCAGCGGCTGCACGACGGCGAGCGGCGCGTCGGCCACCCAGCGGTACAGCAGGCGCTGGATGCGCCCGTCGCGCCACAGCGGGCCCGCGCAGTCGCTCACGACGAGGGTGACGTGGTGGCCCGTGGGGTCGTGCAGCTGGTCGGCGGGGCGCAGCGGCGCGTCCCGGCCGGGGCCGGCGGCGACGCCGACCTCGTCGCCGTACGGGTGGAGGTAGTGCACCGTCACGTCGCGGAAGGCGCCGACCCGCTCGCAGACCTGCCGCAGGTCGTGCAGCATCTGCTCCCACACGGCCATCGAGGACGAGCCGTCCATGAGCAGGCGCAGGCTGGCCGCGCGGCGGCGGACGCCGCGCAGCACCGGGATGATCATTTCGGCGTGTGCGGAGAGGTCGGCGGTGGCGGCCTCGTCCAGTTCCTGACGGGCCGGGGCGACCGGCGGGTGGTAGCGCTGGATCGGCCGCAGGGCGCGTTGCAGCGGCAGCAGTCCCGGGAAGGCGGAGGCCACCGGGATGCCGACCTCGCCGAGGCGGCCGTGGCCGGGGGTGAGGGCGCGGTCGTCCTGGGCGGGCAGCAGGTCGACTTCCGTACGGCGGGGGCGGTCCCGGGCGGCGGGTTCCGTGGCGGACGGCGTATCGCGGGCGGACTCCCGGCCATGGGGGTCGACGGAGAAAGTGGCCGGTTTTGGGCCCTGCGCTGCGGGCGGGATCGTCTCCTCGGCAGGCGTCACGCCGTCGTCGGGCGCCCCCGGGACGATCCACCGGGCCAGCCACAGGGCGTCCGCCAGGGCACGGGCGTCGGCGGGCAGGCCGGCCGCGCGCAGCCGCGCGACGATCTCACCGAGGGGGCCGAAGCCCGGTCCGCCGGCCGGCACCGCGGGTCACCTGGTCCGATCCAGGGGCCGCAGCAGCTCGGCCGTCAGGCGGCGCCGCGTCTCCTCCTCGTCCTCGTCCGCCCAGCCGGCCTGCCGCGTCAGGTGGATCGCGTTGAGCAGCTGGTCCACGGCCCGTACGTCGCCGGGCTCGCGGTCCAGGAAGCGGTCGATCACGGACTCGTAGTCGGCCGCGGCGCTCTCGCCGAAGTGCGCCCGGACCATGTCCGCGAGCCGCTCCTTGTCGGGCGTGGGGATGTTCAGGTGGATACAGCGGCGCAGCAGCGGCGCGGGGAAGTCCCGCTCGCCGTTGCTGGTCAGCACGATGAACGGGAAGGCACGGCAGCGCACCCGGCCGTCGCGCACGGTGACCCGCACGCCGTCGTCGCCGAGCACCGGCACCTCGGGGGCCGATCCGGCCAGCCGCTCCAGCTCCGGAATCCGGAACTCCCCTTCCTCCAGTACGTTGAGAAGGTCGTTCGGCAGGTCGATATCGCTCTTGTCCAGCTCGTCGACGAGCAGGACGCGCGGCTTCGCGGCGGGCAGCAGGGCCGTGCCGAGCGGGCCGAGCCGGATGTAGCGGCCGATGCCGCCGCCCGGCTCGTCCTGCGGGCCCGGCCGCCCCTGCGCCGGTCCCGGCGTCGCCTGCGGCTGGGCCGCGCGGGCGATCTGGAGGTCCTGGAGGCGGCCGATGGCGTCGTACTCGTACAGCCCGTCACGCAGCGAACTGCGGCTGACGATGGACCAGTTCAGCACCCGGCCGAGGCCCAGTTCGTACGCGACCGAGTGCGCGAGGGTGGACTTCCCGCTGCCCGGCGCGCCCGTCACCAGCAGCGGGCGGCGCAGGTAGAGCGCCGCGTTGACCAGCTCGCGCTCCGTCTCGCCCGGCCGGTGGTAGCTGGCCTCGCGGCGCTGCACACCGAGCCGGCGCTCGGAGGCGTGGTCGAGGGCGGCGGGCGGCGCCACGAGCGGGCCGCCGTCGAAATCGCGCCACGGAGGGGGTGGGGGTAACTGCTCGATGCCGTCGTGCGGAGCCCCCGCGCCACGGTAGATGAGCCAGTCGCTCACGTCGGAACTCCTCGTCGCCGGCCGGCCATCGGGCAGGGGCGAAGGGCCGCGGCGGAGCATCCGGCAAGCGTCGGCACCGCTTCCCGCCCTCCCCGGACCCGTCCCCCATGGCAATCTCTCACGACGCTAGGACAGTAGCCAGCCGGACGGAAGGATACGGGGCGTTTTCCGGTCTCGGGGGCCGTCATTGGGGCGACAATTGCGCTCCCTGGGAAAAGAGTTGGGGGATCGGGTTGCCCGGGTCGTCGTAGAGCAGCACGAGATCGCGGGCCCAGGAGGCGCCGCCCTCCGCGGCCTTGGCGCGCAGCTCACGCACCAGTTCGGGCAGCTCGGCCACCGACTTCGGCGCCCCCAGCAGCTGCTGCACCTCCCGGTGGTACTCGTCACACACCCGGTCGCAGTCGCGCTCGTCATGGCCGCCGGCCGGCCACAGGGCGACCGGGTGGCCGGTGTCCAGCGCCCAGCCGACGGCCTCCAGCCCGGCGCCGTCCGCCACCGACCGGCACAGCGCCGGGACCGCGCCCTCGTCCGCCTCCTCCAGCAGCCGCGACAGCCCCGACACCGAGGCGCGGCTACCGGGCGGCACCCGCAACGCGGTCAGCCGCCGGGCCGCGGTCAGCCCCTGCCAGCGCCGCAGCCAGGCCGGGTCCACCTCCTCACGGCCCTCCTGACGCCGCCCCTGGTCGCGCAGCACCACCGCCCGCGCCGGACCCAGCGGACGCAGCCGCGCCGTACGACGGGTGGAAGCAGGCACCTGCCAGCGGTCCGCCGCGGTGTGCCAGCGCTCCTCCGGCACCGCCACCTCCAGGCGCACCCGCACACCGCCCGCCGCGTCATCGGCGCGCAGCAGCCGCGGACCGAGCCGCCGCAGAACCTGGTCACGGGCTTCCTCGAAGGTCATCCCCGCCCGCGACTCCTGAATGTCGACACGCTGCCACTGCCCCTGGCCGTACCCCTCGCTCACCGACCAGTTGAACAGCTGGCGCCCACCCGCATCCTCGTAGAACAGCGGCTCGAACTCCACCAGGACCGAGTCGGGCCGCCGCCGCACCGGGCCGATCCGCTCCCGGTCCCTGGGCAGCAGCACGACCGCCTTGGCCGTCACGAACAGGGCCAGCCGCTCGGCCGCCACGCGCATCACGGCGCCCTCGTCACCGGGCGCGCCACGCGCCTCGTCGGCGGTGCGTTGCGCGACGATGCGCAGGTAGTGCACGAAGGCGCACAGCTCCGTATACGGGTCGCTCCCCTGGTACAGCGCGCCGTGCCCGTCCCGCCAGGTACGCAGCGTCCACGGCCCGGCCCGCCCCGTACGGCCCGAGGGGTCCGCGCGCCCCAGCGCCTCGGCGACCGCGGCCGCCACCACCAGCGGATCGCGCGGCGCGGGCAGCGACGCCAGCAGGTCGAGCGCCTGCAGCCGCTCCTGCACGCCCCACAGCCGGCCGCGCCCCGACATGATCGCGTGCTGCGCGTCGAACCAGGTCGGCTCGCCCGTCCCGCCGAGGTCCTGCCCGGCCCAGTGCCAGCGGTCGTGCAGGCTCATCAGCGCGTGGTACGGGTCGTCGCCGAGCCCGGTGGCACCCGGTACGAGGTGGTACGGCGCCAGCCGCCGCAACTCGGTCACCGGCACCGCGAGCCCGACCCGGTCCTCGCGGTGGCTCCCCTTGACGATGCCGACGACCTCCCCGCGGTCGCAGTCCAGCAGCGGCCCGCCGGACGCGCCCGGGGTGACGCGTACGTCGCTGCCGAACTGGAGCCCACGGGAGTCGCGGGCGCCGAAGCGGACGGCGATGAAGGGGTCGATGGGGGTGGGGGCACGGTGGTACGGGTGCGCCGGGGCCGCACCGGCGGCATCGCCGGGGGTGGCGTCGAGACCGGCGCCCGCGCCAGTCCCCGTACCGACGCCGAGCTCATCATGCCCCCGGAAGATGAACGCGTCCTCCAGGAGCGCCGCCGGCTGATCGCTGAGCCAGGCGCACGGATGCGCGACGTCCGGATCGAGCACCCGGAGCAGGGCCAGATCGGTGCGGGGGCCGTGGCCGGCCGGGTGAGCGGGCCCCGGGCGGCTCAGGTCGTACTCCAGGCGCGCGGCGACCACCCGGCCGCCGAACGCGACACCGACCTCCCCGTCCGGTCCGGTCGGGCGGCTTCGCCCGTCACCGCTGACCAGCACATGGGCGCAGGTCAGCACCCACCCCGGGGCCACGAACACGCCACTGCCCCACAGCGGGGCCGGGTCCACGCCGGGCGCCGGGCGGACGGCGACGGTGGCGCGGCCCGCGTGGCCGAGGAGGTGCGCGTACTTCTCGCGGTCGGCACGCTCGGTGCGCGCGGACCCGTGACCGCCTTCCGAGGCCGCCATCACACGCCCGAATCGTCCGGCCCTCGGCCGTCGCTCCGGCCCTGATCCGCCGCCGCCCTTTCCCGCTCCCGCCGCCAGGTGAGCGTCACCGAGAGGTTCGCCTTGGCCTCACCGTCCGCGAGCAGCGCCACGGCGCGCCCGGGCTTGGCCGCCACCTCCACGCCGAAGCTGACACTGGTCTCGTCCGGGGCCACCCGCTCGGCCGCCGCCCGCACGCTGTCCGCGACCCCGCCGACCAGCTCCCGCAGGCCCTCCACCCGTGCGCCGAGGGCGTCCCACACGCCGACGTCGTTGTATTCCTCGTCCGGATCGCCCGAAATGTCCAACCGGGAGACGCGGGCCCAGACCTGGGTCCCGTCGGGCAGCTCGATCAGATGTGCGCGATCGCGCATCACGGCCTCCTGCTCCCCCTGAGCGGCAATGTCGCACTGCCCCAGGGCCGTTGACAGGTGATCAGGTTATCCCCAGGGTGCGAGTGACGCGAGGGGTCGCGGCGCCTGCCTATCCTGGCCGGGAACGTCACGGAAACCAGGTGGAGAACACGGTGTATTTCACGGATCGCGGTATCGAGGAGCTGGAGAGCCGACGCGGCGAGGAAGAGGTCACCCTGGCCTGGCTCGCCGACCAGCTCCGCACGTTCGTGGACCTCAATCCGGACTTCGAGGTTCCGGTGGAGCGGCTGGCTACGTGGCTGGCGCGACTGGACGACGAGGAGGACGAGTAGTCACGCGCTTGGGGTTGCACGGTCGGCTCGGTGGGGGTGCGCGTTGCGCGCGGTCTGCCCGGTGGGTGGGGGCTCGGGGCCCCGCAGGGGTCACTCCTCGTTGCCGGGGACGCGACCTTATGGTCGTTCGCGGCCGGGGCCTCGGTCGCCTGCGGGGAGACCCCTACGTGTCCCCGAGCCATCCCCGCAGGCAGCCGGGTGCCCTCGGTTCACTATTAACCCTTGGACGCCGTGCACGGTGCCGAGGAGTTGGCCCCCTGCGCGCCCCCGCCCCACGGCGAAACCAATGCGAACCAGCGCGACAGCGCGATCCGCGCGAAGCGCGGTCCAGACACCCCCACCCACCGCGCCAGCGGACGACCCACTTGGCGCCTCCCCGCCCACGATATATCGTGTTACCCGGACACGCGATAGCTCGCGTTACCGACGCCCCAGGGGAGGCCAGGACATGTCAGCCCGGACCGAGTGGTCGGTCTCCGCGCCGCGCACGCTGGAGATCGAGGAAGAGGTCACCGCACTGGAGGTGCACCTGGTCGGCGGAACCGTCAACGTCGTCGGGACGACCGACGGCGGCCGCCCCCGCGTGGAGATCGGCAAGGTGTCCGGCCCGCCGCTGACCGTACGGCAGGAGGCCGGGACACTCACCGTCACGTACGACGACCTGCCCTGGAGGGGGTTCCTGCACCGCAAGGGCTGGCACCGCAGCGCGGTCGTCTCCGTGACCGTCCCCACCGCGACGAACGTCGCGATCGGCACCGCGGGCGCGAGCACGGTGATCTCGGGGATCGCCGGGCGGACGGAGGTGCGCGGCGTGACCGGTCACAGCACCCTCGTCCGCCTGACCGGCCCGGTACGGGCCGAGACCGTGTCCGGCCGGGTCGAGGGCCAGGCCGTCACCGGCGACCTGCGCTTCAACTCCGTTTCGGGCGACCTGACCCTCATCGAGGGCTCCGGCGGCTCCGTGAAGGCGGAATCGGTCAGCGGCGACATGATGCTGGACCTCGACCCGGCGGCCACGGGTACGGACGTCCAGCTGACGACGGTCTCCGGCGAGGTCGCCATCCGGCTGCCCGCGCCGGGCGACACCGAGGTGGACGCGAACACCACCAGCGGCACGGTCTCCAACGCCTTCGAGGACCTGCGTGTCAGCGGCCAGTGGGGGGCCAAGCGGATCACGGGCCGACTCGGCTCGGGCAACGGCCGGCTGAAGGTCACCACGATCTCGGGCGGCCTGGCCCTGCTGCGCCGCCCACCGTCCGAGCCCGCAGACCCGCACGACGCCCCCGGTAGGCAAGCCGGCGAAGCCGGCCCCGCCGGCCCCGCCGGCCCCGCCCCCAAGAAGGTGCTCTGACTCATGCCCCCCGTCTTCGCCCACGGCCGCCTCCGCCTCTACCTGCTCAAGCTGCTGGACGAGGCGCCGCGGCACGGTTACGAGATCATCCGGCTGCTGGAGGAGCGCTTCCAGGGGCTGTACGCGCCGTCCGCCGGCACGGTGTACCCGCGGCTGGCCAAGCTGGAGGCCGAGGGCCTGGTCACCCACACCACCGAGGGCGGCCGCAAGGTCTATTCGATCACCGCGGCGGGCCGCGCCGAACTGGCGGACCGGGGCGGCGAGCTGGCCGACCTGGAGATGGAGATCCGGGAGTCGGTCGCGGCGCTGGCGTCCGACATCCGGGAGGACGTGAGCGGCTCGGCGCGGGACGTGCGCCGCGAGATGCGGGAGGCCGCCAAGCAGGCGCGGGAGGGCCGGCGCGGCGGGCGCGGTGACGGTGGCGGCGAGGAGCACGGCTTTCCGGACGCCTCCGATTTCTTCGACGGCCGGTACGGCGACCGGGAGACCTGGCGGCAGGCGAAGGAGGAGTTCCGCCGCGCCAAGGAGGAGTGGAAGGAGCAGGCCCGGCGGGCGAAGGAGGAGAGCCGGCGGGCGAAGCAGGACGCGCAGCGGGCGCGCAAGCAGGCCCGGGAGGCCCGGTCGTTCGTGCGCGAAGAGGTCCAGGAGGCCATCAAGCGCGTACAGGAACAGGCCCAGGAACACGTACGTACCGGCGACTGGGCCGGGGCCCTGCGCGAGGCGCTGTCGGAAGTCTCGCGCGAGGTGGGCCGGTTCACGGTCGGGCCGGAGGGGGCGGCGGGCGCGGACCGGCCGGGCGGGGGCGCCGGGCAGGCGCCGGAGGACGGCGGCGGCGTCGGCCTCACCAAGGAAGACGCCGCGGCGCGGCCCGGCGGCGACGACGGTTCCGGCACGACGCGCACGGCGCGCACGGCGGCCGCGGGCCGACCGCCCGCCGAGCCCGCGTGGGCCTCCGAACCCGGTTCGGGCGACCCCGCGCGGGACTTCGACCGGCTGCTGGACCGGTTCCGCGACGACCTGCGGGACGCCGCGCGCGATCACGGCGTGACGGCGGCGCAGTTGAAGGACGTACGCAGCCGTCTGTCCGCAACTGCTGCGCACGTCGGAGCGTTGCTGCGTGACCCGGAGGCATATGCGGCCGGTCAGGAACCGCCGCGCTGACTCCTGCGCCGTACCGCACGGCGATTACGCACAGTTGCTCGCGAGGGTCTGGATTCACCCGCCGTAATCGGGGAACTCAGACCCTCGCACGGCTTTTTGCCCGACGACGGGTCCTGCCGCGAGAAATCGCAGACCTATGGCCGTGTCCGCCTTTACAGTCAACTCTCCTTGTCGACACGGATCTTGAAGGCCAAGAGGTACGCGATGTCGGAATACCCCGCGGTGGCCCGCCGGATGTGGCGCCAGCTGGAGCCCGTCCATGCCCTTCTCTACTTCGCACCCGAGGCGTTCGAGGAGGCGGCGGCCCTCGGTTACGACACCGACTCGCGCTGGCCCAGTTACTTCGCCTGGCGTACGGCGCCGCTCGGCGCGGCCGGCCCCGACCTGGTGGCCGCGACGTTCTACAGCTTCAGCCCGCGGATGATCGCCCGGTACGTTCCGGCGATCTGGTCGACGGCGGCGCCCGGCAAGATACTCGACGCCCGGCTGCAGGCGGTGGACCGCATACTGACCGGCCTGATGAGAACCGGGCGGATCTCCGCCGACCAGATCGCCGAGGCGGCCCGGCTGGCCCGCCAGGCGGCCGAGAACGCCTCCATGGCCGCCCGCCCGCTGGCCGCGGCCAACCGCGACCTGCCCTGGCCGGACGCGCCGCACCTGGCGCTCTGGCACGCCATCACGGTGCTGCGCGAGCACCGCGGCGACGGCCATCTGGCGGCCCTGCTGACCCACGACCTGGAACCGTGCGAGGCCCTGGTGTCGTTCGCCGCGATCGGCGCCGCGCCGAAGGCCAACTTCAGGAGCCGCGGCTGGACTTCGCAGGAGTGGAGCGCCGCGCACGACCGGCTGGCGGCGCGCGGCTGGATCGCTCCGGACGGCAGCCCCACGGACCGGGCCCGCGAGGGCCGCGACGAGGTCGAGCGCATGACGGACCGGCTGGCCGCCGGGCCCTGGCGGGCCCTGGGCCGTTCCCGCGCGGAACGCCTCGCCCAGCTGCTGAATCCGCTGCTGGGCACCATCTCGGATGCCGGGCTGCTGCCGCGGCACGGGACGCTGGGGATCGGCGCGGTGAAGGTCGCGTACCCGTAGCGGACCGGCGTACGGCGCGCGGCACACGGAGCCCGGCACCCGGCCGCGCCGCGGCGCCCCCGTACGGAACAGGCCCGCACCCCGCGGCGGGCCGCACGCCCTTTCACCCCGCCACGGCCCGCCGCGCCAGCACCCGGATGACGTCCGCGTGCGTGACCCCGTGCTCGGCCAGCACGGACGCGGCGAGGCCCGGTTTGGCCACCATGGCGAGCAGCAGGTGCTCGTCGCCGATGTGCTTGTCCCCGCGGCCGAGCGCGACGCGCAGCGACCGTTCCAGTACGGACTTGGCCTCATCGCCGAAGGGGCTTCGCAGCGAGCGTCCGCGTCGCGCGGGCCGGCCGGAGGTGGCGAGCGCGCCCGCACCGTGCGCCTGCTCCACCCGCGAGACGACCTCCGCCACATCGATGCCGAGCCCGGCCAGCGCCTCCGCGTCGGCGGCCGTCAGGCCGCCCCGGCGCCGGGCCTCGTCCACCGACCGCTCCACGGACGCCCGGCGCTCGCGTACGCCGAGGGCGGCGAGCGCCTCGGCGCCCGGGGAGCCCCGGCCGTCCAGCAGGGCGAGCAGCAGCTCGCCCTCGCCGACCGTGCCGGGGCCCGGCCGTACCGCGTAGGCGGTGGCGCCGCGCACCGCGTCCCGGGCGCTCGCCGTGAACCGTTCGAACATCAACGCCTCCCGTGCTTCTTGTGGACCGCCTGCCTGCTGACTCCCAGCTCGGCGGCGATGTCCTGCCACGACCAGCCCTGCACGCGGGCACTGCGCACCTGTACGGCTTCCAGCTGCTCCAGCAGCCGGCGGAGTGCGGCGACGGCGCGCAGCCCGATCCGGGGGTCCCGATCGCCCGCCCGCTCGGCGAGCTTCGTTGCTTCGCTCATGACGTCAATTTAGGTTGACGTGCGGGACGGTGTCAATAGCGGTTGACGCGGCGGCCGCGCCGCGCCGCCGATTCCGTACTCGACGCGTGGGACTCGACGCATGGGAGGGGCAGCCGCGCCCCGACGCGCTGCTGTCGCTCAGCACCTTCCTGAGCGACGACGGCAGCCACGTCCTGAACTACGCGCAGTGGACGGACGACGACGCGCACCGGGCGCGGGTACGCCACCGGCGGCCTGCCACCATCAGCCGTATCGATGAGTCGATTCCCGGCATTCGGCGGCCGGGAGTGACCCGGTACACGCGCCACCGCAGCTACGTATCCGACGGGACCGCCGGTCGGCAGCCCGGCCTACTGGTCACTCCGACGTTCGCCACCACCGGCCCGGCGGCCCAGCACACGCTTGCCGACCTCGTGATCGACGCGCTGGAGCGGGCACGCGTACCGGGGCTCCTCGGGGCGCACCTCCACCTCTCCAAGGACGGCAGCCGCGTCCTGAACCTCGCCGAGTGGGCGGACACCGCCTCCTGGCGGGAGTTCGCGGGCGGCGACGTGGCGGCCCGGCTGCACAGGAGCCTGGTGAACGCCCCGGCCCCCTGAGGCGCCCGAACCGCCCCCTGGCCGGTCAGGTGAAGATCCGGTCGAGGTGATAGTCGATGGTGGCCTGTACGTCGGCCATCGTGCGGCGCCCGTGGAGCACGTCCATCCCCAGCCCGGTGACGCCCGACACCAGCAGGTCCGCCTCGCGCGCGGGGTCGGTGCCGGGCCGTACCGCGCCGATCCCCCGGATCAGGTCGGCGACCAGGGACTCCACGGCCTGTTCGCCGTGCAGGAACACCTCGGCCATCGCGGGGTCGGCCAGGCTGCGCACGAAGTACGCGGTGAACACGCGGAGCGCCAGCGCGCGTTGCTCGTCCAGCGGGAGGAATTCGATCAGTACGGCGCGCAGGACGGCCCGCAGGTCGCCGCCTTCGTACAGGCCGGCCATACGCGCGCGGGCGCGCCGGTCGTTCTCCTCGTGCAGCATCCGCAGCGCCTCGACCAGCAGGCGGTGCTTGCTGCCGAAGTAGTACTGGACCACCCGCAGCGACACCCCCGCCTCGGCCGCGACCTCACGCATGCTCACGGCTTCCAGTCCGCGCCCGGCCGCGATGCGCCAGACGGCCTCGGCGACCTGACGCCGGCGCCGCTCCCGCGCGCCGTCCGATGGGGGCTCGGGCTGCGGGGGCTGTGGTCCGGGAGCGGCCGTGGCCCCTTCGGGACGGTCGGCCGTACGGGACTTCCTGCGCCGCCGGTATGCCTTCGCCTGGCAGCTCCGCGAGCAGTACGCGGGTGGCCGCCCACGGACCGCCGCGGGCAGCCCCGTACCGCAGACCCGGCACCCGGTCGTCTTTTCGTCACGCACGGAACCAGGGTACCGCGCCACGCCAAGCGTGACGAATATCAGACAGTGGCCGCACAGTCAAGACATCGACCCGACTTTATTGATACGGTCGTATCCAAGGCACGAGGAAACACCGTCACGGAAACGGGGAGACGACCATGAACGAAGCCTGGTACCGGCTGCTGTCCATCCTGGTGTTCACCGCGGGCTTCTGGGAGGGGCCCGCGGCCATCCTCTACCGGGTCATCAGCGACGACCACGGCACCCCGATGCGGCCCGTCAACTACCTCGACGCCCCCTGGAACTACGTCGCCTCGGGCGCGGTCATCGTGGCGGCCTTCGCCCTGCTCGCCGTCCTGGACAAGGGGCGCGAGAAGGCACTCGCCCGCGACCGGAACGCCGGGGCCGCCCGCACGCACACCGGCACGCACGCGGGCTGAGCGCCCCGGCGCCCCGCGGCCGTCACGTCAGCTCGTAGACCTGCCCGGTCTGCCCGCCCTCGACGGAACGGACGTACGCCGCCGCCACCTGCTCCAGGCTCACCGACGCGATGCCGGGGAAGAAGGCGCCGTAGTCCGGGAGGGATTCGGTGACCACGGTCGGGCTCACCGCGTTGACGCGCTGCGGCGCGATGTCGACCGCGGCGGCCCGTACGAACGACTCCACCGCGCCGTTGGCCATCGCCGCCGCGCTGCCGGTGGGTATCGGGTCGCGGGCGAGGACGCCGGTGATCAGGGTGAAGGAGCCGCGTGCGGAGATGCGGGCGGTGCCCTGGCGCACCAGCTCGATCTGGCCGAGCACCTTGCCGCGGAAGCCCGCCGCGTAGTCCTCGGCCGTCATCTCGGCGACCGGTTTGAACGGTGTGTCACCGGCCGCGCTGACCACCGCGTCCAGTGTCCCGGCCCGCTCGGCGGCGCGCTCGTACGCCTCGGTGACCTGCGCCGGGTCGCCGATGTCCAGGCGCAGATCGCCACCGCTGCGGCCGACGGTGATGATCTCGTGGCCGCGTCCGGCCAGCGTCTTGTGTACGGCGGTGCCCAGTTTCCCGGTCGCGCCGATCAGGAGGATCTTCATACGGAGGACGCTAGGCGGGGCCGCGCACGGGAGGGAAATACCTTCTGCGGGCGATTTATGCTCGGGGGTTATGAGTGACGAACGGCGCGGACCCGGGCGTCCCGGCCCGGCCCCGTACGGAGGTGCGCGGTGAACGTGGAGCTGCGGCACCTGCGCGCGCTGGCCGCCATCGGTGACGAGGGGACGATCACCGGCGCGGCGGCGGCCCTGCACGTCAGCCAGCCCGCCCTGTCCCGCACGCTGGAGCAGTTGGAGAGCCGGCTGGGCACCTCGCTGGTCGAGCGGACCACCCGCCGGCTGCGGCTCACCCCGGCCGGACGGCGGCTGTACGAGCACGCCCACCGCATCCTCATCCAGCTGGACGACGCGCTCGCGGAGGCGACGGCCGGGCCCCGGCCGTTGCGGGTCGGTTTCGTCTGGGCCGCGCTCGGCCGGCACACGGTGCCGTTGCTGCGCGAGTGGCGGCGGACGCGCCCCGACGCGCCGGTGGAGGTGCACCGGCTCGCCGACCCCGAGGCCGAGCTGCGCCGTGGCTCCGTCGATCTCGCCTTCCTGCGCACCCTCCCGGCGGACGACTGTGCGCTGCGCACCGTCGCGCTGTACCAGGAACGGCGGATGGCCGCGCTGTGCGAGAGCGACCCGCTGGCCGGCGCCGACGCCGTCGGGCTGGCCGATCTGACGCACCACACCATCGCGCTGTGCGCCACGGCGTGCACCACGAGCACCGAGCTATGGCCCGCCGGGCGGCGGCCGCACCGCACCTTCGAGGTCGCCAACGTGGACGAGTGGCTGACGGCGATCGCGACCGGCGAGGCGGCCGGGGTGACGGCCGAGGCCACCGGGCACAGCCATCCGCATCCGGGCGTCCGGTACCTGCCGATCACCGACGCCGGGCCGCTCACGGTCCTGCTGGCCCGGCCCCGTACGGCCACGCACCCCGCCACCGCCGCCTTCGCCGACCACGCACGGCGCACCCTGGGCGGCGGCGCGGCGGACGCCCCGGTCACGGGCGCGGCACCGGCCACCGCCTCAGTCCGTACAGGCGCCGGCCGCCGTCCGTACCGTCAGGGTGACGATGGCCGCGACGCCGTCCGTGCGCAGTGAGACACCCGCGTCGGCGCGCAGGAGGGCGGCGTCGTGGTGTTCCAGCGACACCGGGGGCGCGGCGGGCGCGTACCCGTCCAGTGTCGTACGGCCGGACAGCGCGACGATCAGCCGCGTGCGCTCCTCGGCCGGCTCCCGCGGGGCGGTGGCCGGGCGCGGTTCGGCGGCGTACCGGTCGCGGGTCAGCTCCACGGTCGCCGTCGAACGCTGGCGCCGCAGCATCACGTTGAAGTTGACCACCGGCCCGTCCAGGAGGCGGCAGTCGGTCGGCGCGTCGCCGGGGAAGGCGAACGGGCAGTGGCCCGGCAGGAGGTGGCGGGTGCCGTCGACGGTCAGTTCCAGTCCGGCGCCCTCGGCCACCGTCAGGACGCGGTCGACGCCGGGCAGCGCGGAGTACGGGCCGTCCCGGCCCACCTCGGCCAGGCTCACCCGCCAGTCGAAGGCGTCCCAGCCCGCGCCGGGCGGCGCGGCGGCGATCTCCCGCGTCACGCCGCCGCCGTTGCTCCAGGCCGACGCCGTACGGCCGGCCGCGCGCAGCACCCGCACCCGCACCCCTCCCCGCTCCCGCGCGCCTCAGACCGTCAGGACGACCTTGCCGAACATCTCGCCCTCGGCCAGCTTCGCGAACCCCTCGCGCGCCCGGTCCAGCGGCAGCGTCGTGTCGATGACGGGCCGCACGCCCTTGGCCGCGCAGAAGTTCAGCAGCGAGGCCAGTTCGTCCTTGCTGCCCATGGTCGAGCCGACGACCTTCAGCTCCAGGAAGAAGATCCGGTTCAGCTCCGTGCGCTCGGGGTTGAAGCCGCTGGTGGCGCCCGAGATGACGAGGGCGCCGCCGGGCTTGAGGGACTTCACCGAGTGCGACCAGGTGGCCGCGCCGACCGTCTCGATCACGGCGTCCACCCGCTGCGGCAGCCGCTCGCCGGTGGGCAGGGCGGCCTCGGCACCCAGTTCGACGGCGCGCTTGCGCTTGTCCTCGCTGCGGCTGGTGGCGAAGACCCGCAGCCCGGCCGCCGCGCCCAGCACGATCGCCGCGGTGGCCACGCCGCCGCCCGCGCCCTGGACGAGCACGCTGTCCCCGGGCCGCACCCCGGCGTTGGTGAACAGCATGCGGTACGCGGTCAGCCAGGCCGTCGGCAGGCACGCGGCCTCGGCGAAGGACAGCTCCTTCGGCTTGGGCAGCACGTTCCAGGCGGGGACGGCGACCTGCTCGGCGAAGGTGCCCTGGTAGCGCTCGGTGAGGATGGAGCGCGGCTCGTCGGGGCCGACGCCGTGCCCGCTCTGGCCGATGACCGAGTGGACGACGACCTCGTTGCCGTCCGCGTCGATGCCGGCCGCGTCACAGCCGAGGATCATGGGCAGCGCCTCCTCCCCGAGCCCCACGCCGCGCAGCGACCACAGGTCGTGGTGGTTGAGGGAGGCGGCCTTGACGTTGACGGTCGTCCAGCCGGGACGCGCCTCGGGGGCCGGGCGCTCCCCCAGTTCGAGGCCGCTCAGCGGCTGGTCCCGGTCGATGCGGGCGGCGTAGGCAGCAAACATGATCCCAACGTAGGGCGCGCGGGGGCCGGGCGGTACCGGGCCGGGGTGTGACACGCGCCGCGCCGCACAACGACGGAAGGGCCCCGCACAACGAGGGAAGGGCCCCGCACGGCGGCGGGACCCTTCCGGTGGCATCGGCCTCGGCTCAGCGGCGCGCGACGCCCTCCGCCCGGGCGGCCGCGGCGACCGCCGAGGTCACCGCCGGGGCGACCCGCTCGTCGAACGGCGACGGGATGACGCACTCGGCGCTCAGGTCGTCGGCGACCACGGAGGCCAGCGCCTCGGCGGCGGCCAGCTTCATGCCCTCCGTGATGCGGGTGGCCCGCACCTGGAGCGCGCCGGCGAAGATGCCGGGGAACGCCAGGACGTTGTTGATCTGGTTCGGGTAGTCGCTGCGGCCGGTGGCGACCACCGCGGCGTACTTGTGCGCGACGTCCGGGTGGATCTCCGGGTTCGGGTTGGCCATCGCGAAGATCAGCGCGTCCTTGGCCATCTTGGAGACGGCCTCCTCCGGCACCGTGCCACCGGAGACGCCGATGAAGACGTCCGCGCCGTCCAGCGCGGTCTCCAGCGACCCGGACAGACCCGCCTTGTTGGTGAAGGAGGCCAGCTCGCGCTTGACGTCGGTCATGTGCTCGTCGCGGTCGGCGGTGACGACGCCCTTGCGGTCGCAGACCGCGACGTCACCGATGCCCGCCTCGACGAGGATCTTGGCGATGGCGAACCCGGCCGCGCCCGCGCCGGAGATGACGGCGCGCAGCTGGCCGAGTGAACGGTTCGTCAGCTGGGCGGCGTTGCGCAGCGCGGCCAGCGTGACCACGGCGGTGCCGTGCTGATCGTCGTGGAAGACCGGGATGTCCAGGCGCTCCTGGAGCCGGCGCTCGATCTCGAAGCAGCGCGGCGCCGAGATGTCCTCCAGGTTGACGCCGCCGAAGGACGGCGCCATCCGCACCACGGTGTCGACGATCTCGTCGGTGTCGGTCGTCGCGAGCGCGATCGGCACCGCGTCCACGCCGCCGAACTGCTTGAAGAGGATCGCCTTGCCCTCCATCACCGGCAGGGACGCCTCGGGGCCGATGTCACCGAGGCCGAGCACCGCGGTGCCGTCCGTGACCACGGCCACGACCTGGGACTTCCAGGTGTAGTCGTGCACCAGCTCGGGTTCCTCGGCGATCGCGCTGCACACCTTGGCGACGCCGGGCGTGTACGCGAGGGAGAGGTCCTCGCGGTCGCGCACCGGCACCGTCGCCCGGATCTCCATCTTGCCGCCGCGGTGCAGGAGGAAGGCCGGGTCCTGGCACTGCCGCTCGTCGCCGCCGTCCGGTCCGGACCCGGGCGCGCCCTTGGCGTCCTGGCCGGTGCCGGCGTTCGTCTGCGTGTTGCCGCCGCTGTGGGACTGGGCGGTCTTGGCTGTCACTGGTTCAACCCCTTTATTCGTCTGTCAGTTGAGGGTGACCACTCCCTGGTCGGGGTGGGCGGGCACCGCGTCCGTGCCCTGCGCGACGGATGGCCGTCCCGCGGGGGGAGGTACGGACGCCGGGCGCGCCGCACACGCGCCCTGAGCCCCGGATGAGGGGTGTAACGCACCTTTCTACCGGACGGGTGCGGGCCCCGACGAGTCGGATTCGTTACCCCCGGCTTACAACTCCGGCAATAGCCGTGAACAGCGTAAACCGCTGGAAGTTCCCCATGCGCTGTCCGCACTGCGAGACGCGGGCCCGCACCGGCCGCCGCCGCGCGCCCCTTCGTGCGCAGGTCACCCTTGGGGCACCTGGCATGCGCCACTCCGCTTACGTCCGTTATCCGATTTTGACCTGTACGACAGTCCGGATAGCGGTGTCCGGATGGCAAGATTCCGTCACCAAACGAGGTCGCGACGCCCGAAGGTGTGTGCCCGGCCCCTGCCAGTCGGCTTCTCCCTCATCCGCAGGAGGATCAGCATGACCGCAAGCCCCACCCGTCGCCCGGCCGCCGGCAGGTCTCGGTCGGCCGCGGCCGCGGCGGCCGCGGTCGCCGCCTCGCTGCTGCTGCTCAGCGCCTGCGGCGACCAGACCGACGCGGCCATCGCGAAGCGCGAGGCGGCCAAGAACCGCAACCCGGACGCGCCGCTGTTCAAGCTGCTGCCCAAGGACGTGCAGGACAAGGCGATGATCCAGGTCGGCTCGGACATCTCGTACAAGCCGGTGGAATTCCGCACCAACGGCGAGGTCACCGGCATCGACCCGGACCTCGCGGACGCCATGGGCAAGGTGCTGGGCGTCAAGCTGAACTTCAACAACGCCACCTTCGACACCCTCATGGGCGGCATGAAGTCCAAGCGCTACGACATCGCCATGTCGGCGATGACGGACACCAAGGACCGCCAGCAGGGCGTGGACAGCACCACCGGCAAGAAGGTCAGCGACGGCGTCGACTTCATCGACTACCTCGACGTCGGCGTCTCGATCTACACCCAGAAGGGCAAGACCCAGGGCATCGACGGCTGGGAAGCCCTGTGCGGCAAGAAGATCGCGGTGCAGCGCGGCACAGTCTCGCACGACCTGGCCAAGGAGCAGACGAAGAAGTGCGAGGAGTCCGGCACGGGCCCGATCTCCATCGAGGCCTTCGACAACGACACCGAGGCGCAGACCCGGCTGCGCACCGGCGGCGTGGACGCGGTCTCCAGCGACTACCCGGTCGCCGCGTGGGCGGTCAAGGCCTCCGGTGGCGGCAAGGACTTCGAACTGGTCGGCTCGCCGGTCAAGGCCGCTCCGTACGGCATCGCGGTGCCCAAGGACCGGCAGCAGCTGCGCGACGCGCTCAAGGCGGCCATGGAGGCCATCGTGAAGAACGGCAGCTACGCCCAGGTGCTCAAGAAGTGGAACGTCTCCGACGCCGCGGTCAAGGAAGTCAAGCTCAACGGCGGCAGCTGAGCGCGCCGAGCCCCGCCCGGCCGTGTGCCCGCTCCGCCCGCGCACGGCCCGTCCCTCCCGCCGAACGCTGAAAGGCAACACCCGTGTCCGTTGACGTCGACAAGCCGGCCCAGCCGCCGGCGGACGCCCCGCCGCCCGCGCCCGAGCCGATCAAGGCCATCCCCGTCCGCCATTACGGGCGCTGGGTCGCGGCGCTGATCGTCATCGCCCTGCTCGCCCTGCTCGTGCGGGCCTTCGCCGCCGGCAAGGTCAACTGGGGCGCGATACCCGACTACATGTTCAACGCGGACATCCTCCGGGGTCTGCGCAACACCCTGCTGATCACGGTGCTGTCGATGGTGATCGGCATCGTGCTGGGTGTGATCCTGGCCGTGATGCGGCAGTCGAAGAACCCGGTGACCTCGACGGTCGCGTGGTTCTACATCTGGTTCTTCCGCGGCACGCCGGTCTACGTCCAGCTGTTCCTGTGGTTCAACCTGGGCCTGGTCTTCCAGTACATCGACATCATGCCGATCTACAAGGACGAGTGGTCGGACTTCATGACCCCGTTCCTGTGCGCGCTGCTGGGCCTGGGGCTCAACGAGGCCGCGTACATGGCGGAGATCTGCCGCGGCGGTCTGCTGGCCGTGGACGAGGGCCAGACGGAGGCCGCGCACGCGCTGGGCATGAGCCACGGCAAGACGCTGCGCCGGATCATCGTGCCGCAGGCGATGCGCGTGATCGTGCCGCCGACCGGCAACGAGGTCATCAACATGCTCAAGACCTCCTCGCTGGTCATCGCCGTGCAGTACTACGACCTGCTGCAGTCGGCGCAGAACGTGGGCCGCGACGCCGGTCCCGTGGTGGAGATGCTCGTCCTGGCCGCGGTCTGGTACCTGATCGCCACCTCGGTGCTCAGCATCGGCCAGTACTACCTGGAGCGGTACTACGCCCGCGGCGCCAGCCGCCAGCTGCCGCCCACGCCGATCCAGCGGCTGCGGGCCCGGTTCGGCGGCGTCAACCGTTCGTCGGCCGGAGGTGCCGCATGACCAGCAAGTCCACCCCCATGGTCAAGGCCGAGGGCGTCCACAAGTCCTTCGGCGCGGCCCACATCCTCAAGGGCATCGACCTGGAGGTCGCGCCCCGTGAGGTGTTCTGCCTGATCGGCCCGTCCGGCTCCGGCAAGTCGACGTTCCTGCGCTGCATCAACCACCTGGAGAAGATCAACGCCGGCCGGCTGTCGGTCGACGGCGAGCTGGTCGGCTACCGGGAGGCCAACGGCAAGCTCTACGAGCTGCGCGACCGCGAGGTCGCCGCGCGCCGCCGCGACATCGGCATGGTCTTCCAGCGCTTCAACCTCTTCCCGCACATGACGGCGCTGGAGAACATCATGGAGGCGCCGGTCCAGGTGAAGGGCGAGGCCAAGGCGTCCGCCCGGGAGCGCGCTCTGAAGCTGCTGGACCGGGTGGGCCTCAAGGACAAGGCGGGCAACTACCCCTCGCAGCTCTCCGGCGGCCAGCAGCAGCGCGTCGCGATCGCCCGCGCGCTGGCCATGGAGCCGAAGCTGATGCTCTTCGACGAGCCGACCTCGGCGCTCGACCCGGAGCTGGTCGGTGACGTGCTGGACGTCATGAAGGACCTGGCGGCAGACGGTATGACGATGGTGGTCGTCACCCACGAGATGGGCTTCGCGCGCGAGGTCGGGGACTCCCTGGTCTTCATGGACGACGGCGTGGTCGTCGAGTCCGGCCACCCGCGCGACGTGCTGGCCAAGCCGCAGCACGAGCGCACCAAGTCGTTCCTGTCCAAGGTGCTCTGACACCGCCGGGGAACGGCACGGAGACATACGTGACGGGCGGTACGTACGGGCGCGGCCGGCGCCTTCGTACGTACCGCCCTTCGTGGGCGCGGCCCGCCGGGCGGGGCCTACTTCAGCCCGAGGACCAGCGCGTCCATGGGCGAGCGCCACACCGCGCGCGCCTCGCCGAAGCCGGACTCGCGCAGCACCTCGCAGTGCCAGGCGACCGAAGGGGTGTCGCCGTCGGCGTGCTCGCCGTAGATCGCGAAGCGCTCGGCGGTCGGCGCGGCGAGCACCGGGTCGGCGGCGGCCTTGTCCCACCAGTCACGCCAGTCGAGCGCGCCCGCCTCCTTGGCCCGCTCCTGGCGCGCGTGCCGGAAGGCGCGCTCGGCCGCGTCGATGCGCGGGGTGTCGCCGTCGGGCATGTGGTCGGCGTTCATGAAGACGCCGCCCTCCCGGACCAGGCCGCCGAGCTGCCCGTACAGTCCGCGCAGCGGGCCGGTGTGCATCCAGTGCAGGGCGGTGGCGGTGAGTACGGCGTCGTACGAATCGTGGGGCAGGGCTTCGGTCCAGCGGGGGTCCTTGAGGTCCGCGCGGACGAACGTCACCCGGTCGTCGCCGGCGAAGTAACCCTCGGCGATGGCCAGCAGCGCCGGGTCGAGGTCCACGCCGACACTGACGGCCTTGGGGAACCGCTTGAGCAGCCGGTCGGAGATACTGCCCGTACCGCACGCGAGGTCCAGCACCCGGGGCTCCGTGCCCACCAGCGCCTCGACCATGTCCAGCATCACGCGGAACCGCTCCTCGCGGTCCGGCATGTACCACTCCTGCTGGCGGTCCCAACTGTCCTGCCAACCCTGCCAGTCAGCACCGACGGCGGTCTCGGTCATAGCGTTACCTCCAGGCCGTAATACCCTCGTAGCAACAACACCTATTACGAACACTAGAGCGCGCGCGTAAGGACTACAAGTGGAACTGGCCTATTACTCGGACTACGCCGTTCGCCTGGTCAACACCGAACAGCCCGAGCGCGGCGGCGACACCCTGACCTCGGTGGAGGCGGTGCGCGAGCTGTTCGGACCGTCCCAGCAGATGGCCCGCCGGGCGACCGAGAGCGACGTGACCCGCCTGCGCGCGGTACGGGCGCGGCTGCGCGCCGTCTTCGAGGCCGCGGACGAGGGCGACGAGGTGCGGGCCGTGGACCTGCTGAACGCGCTGATGATGGAGTTCCCGGTCAGCCCGCAGATCTCCGGGCACGAGTTCCGCGACGAGGACGGGCGCCCCAAGTGGCACATGCACATCGCCGACCACGCGGCCAACGCCACCGCCGGCTACACCGCCACCGCGTCCATGGGCCTGGCCATCCAGCTCACCGACCTGGGCGTGGACCGGCTCGGCATCTGCCAGGCACGCCCGTGCCGCAACGCCTACCTCGACACCTCGACCAACCGCTCCCGGCGCTACTGCTCCGACCGCTGCGCGACCCGCGCCAACGTCGCCGCCTACCGGGCCCGCAAGCGCCAGGACGGCGAGCGCTCGGCCCGTACCGGCCGGACCGCGGAGACCACCCAGGACAGCACGCCCGACAGCGAGCGCTGAAACCCGCGCGGCGGCCGCACCCGCACCCAGGCGCGGGCGACCACCAGCTCGTCGGGCACCACGCCGAACTCCCGGCTGTCGTTCTCCACGAACGGGTTGTCGCCCTGGACCCACCAGCCGTCCCCGCGCCGTTCCACGGCCCGTTTGACGATCAGCAGGTCCTGCCGGAACGGGTGGCGCAGCACGACCACGTCACCCGGCCGTACCACCGCCCCGTACTGGACCACCAGCTGGTCGCCGGGCCGCAGCGTCGGCACCATCGACGGGTTGTAGACCTCGGCCAGGCCGAAGGCCCGCAGCCATCCCCTGCGCTCCCGTGCCTGCTCCTCCCCCTGCTCCGGCCCGCGTTCTTCCAGCCGCTCCGGCATCCGCCACACCTCCCGGTCCGGGCCCGGTGACCGCCACGGCCCGGTCGTCCGCTCCCGGTCCCATCCTCCATCAGTCCCAGCCTCACACCGGCCTTTTGCCCTAAGACCCCCGGGGCACCCGAGAAAAGGCTTCCCCGGGCGAGTAATCTCGCACCTGAGAAGACGATCACGAGGAAGGACTGAACATGCTTTCCCGCCTGTTCGCCCCCAAGGTGAAGGTCAGCGCCCACTGCGACCTGCCCTGCGGCGTCTACGACCCGGCCCAGGCCCGTATCGAGGCCGAGTCGGTCAAGGCCATCCAGGAGAAGTACCAGGCCAACGAGGACGCGGACTACCGCACCCGCGCCGTCGTCATCAAGGAACAGCGCGCGGAGCTGGCCAAGCACCACGTCTCGGTGCTGTGGAGCGACTACTTCAAGCCCCCGCACTTCGAGAAGTACCCGGAGCTGCACCAGCTGGTCAACGACACCCTCAAGGCGCTGAGCGCCGCCAAGGGCTCGAACGACCCGGCCACCGGCCAGAAGGCCCTGGACCACATCGCCCAGATCGACAAGATCTTCTGGGAGACGAAGCAGGGCTGACCCGCCCGCGGGCCGGTCCGGCCGCGCGTCCGTCACCGGGACCGCGCCCGCCCCGGCCCCCTTCGCGTCACCGCACCCGGTCCGCGCGGCGCCCTCCCGGCGCCCCGCGGGCCGGGTGCGGCCGTGTGCGGCGGTTCCCACGCGGTGGCGCATCCGCGTACCCGCCGGTCGGTCCGCCTTTCGATAGGCTCGGAACGTGACGACAGACCGCTGCCCGGCGGACCACTACGAGGTCCTGGCCGTCGCCTCGTCCGCGGGCGGGATCAAGGCCCTGACCGCGGTCCTCGGCACGCTCGGGGCGGACTTCCCCGTTCCGGTCCTGGTGGTCCAGCACCTCGACCCACGGCACCGCACGGTCATCGCCGAGGTCCTGGCCCGGCGCACCGAGATGCGGGTCAAGCTGGCCGAAGCGGACGAGCGCGCCCGCTCCGGCACCGTCTACATCGCTCCCCCCGACCGGCACCTCCTGGTCGGGCCCGGAGGTACGCTGACGCTCTCCGGCAGCGAGCTGGTCCACTTCCTGCGCCCCTCCGCCGACCTGCTCTTCGAGTCGGTCGCCGGGGCGTACGGGGCGCAGGCGATCGGCTGTGTGCTGACCGGGACCGGCAGCGATGGCGCCATGGGCGTGGACGCCATCAAGTCACGCGGCGGCACGGTGATCTCCGAGGATCCCCGTACAGCTGAATTCAAGGGAATGCCAGAGGCAGCGGTGGGTACGGGATCGGTGGACTTCGTGCTGCCCCTGGAAGAGATCGCCGCGGTCATCCGCGGTCTTGTCGAGACCAAGAGGCAGTAATGGGTGAAGCTCGGGACGTCGAGGCGGATGAGGAACTGGAGGAGTTGCTCGGTTTTCTGAGGGACGCCCGCGGCTTCGACTTCACCGGTTACAAGCGCTCGTCGCTCGGCCGGCGCATCCGCAAGCGGATGTCCGATGTCGACGCCGACACCTACGCGGATTACCGGGATCGCCTGGAGACGAACGCCGATGAATTCAACGCGCTCTTCAACACCATTCTGATCAACGTGACGTCCTTCTTCCGGGACCCCGACGCCTGGACCTTCCTCCAGCGCGAGGTGGTGCCCGAACTGCTGGCGGACACCGGGACCGACGAGGAGATCCGGGTGTGGAGCGCGGGCTGCTCCAGCGGCGAGGAGGCATACTCCCTCGCCATCATGTTCGCCGAGGCGATGGGCGTCGACGAGGCCCTGAACCGGGTCAAGATCTACGCCACCGACGTGGACGAGGAAGCGCTGCGCGACGCCCGCTCCGGCCTGTACACGTCCAAGTCGCTGGAGCCGCTGTCCCCGGAGCTGCGCGAGACCTACTTCGAGCAGAACGGCACCCGCTTCAACTTCCGCACCGATCTGCGCCGCCGGGTGATCTTCGGGCGGCACGACATCACCCGCGACGCCCCGATCTCCCGGCTGGACCTGCTGGTCTGCCGCAACGCGCTGATGTACTTCAACGTCGAGGCGCAGCGGCAGATCATCGACCGGTTCCACTTCGCGCTGCGCGAGCGCGGCTTCCTCTTCCTCGGGAAGGCGGAGATGCTGCTCAACGACGCGGACCGGTTCGAGGTGCTGAGCATGCGCCAGCGCGCGTTCCGACGGCGCCCCGGGGACGCCGGCCCGCCGTACCACTCCGCGCCCGCGAAGATCCGGGTGGGGCTGGGCAGCGAGAAGCTGACCACCGCGGCCCGCAGCCGGCAGCTGCGCGACCTGATCCTCGACGCCAACCCGGCCCCGGCCATCGCGGTGGACGGCGAGGGCACCGCGGTGCTCATCAACAGCCAGGCCCGCGCCCAGTTCGGGCTCACGTCCAACGACATCGGCCGGCCCTTCCAGGACCTGGAGATCTCCTACCGGCCCGTCGAGCTGCGCTCGCTGATCGAGCAGGCCACGCACGAGCGCCGCACACTGCGCGTCAACGGCGCCGAGCGGCGGGTCGGCGAGGAGGTCCAGTACTTCGACATCCTCATCCAGCCGCTCATGGGAGCCAACGGGCTGCTGGCCGCCACCAACATCACCTTCAGCGACGTCACCGTGTCCACCCAGCTCAAGGCCGAGAACAAGCGCGTGCGCGAAGACCTGGAGACGGCGTACGAAGAGCTCCAGTCCACGAACGAGGAACTGGAGACCACCAACGAGGAACTCCAGTCGAGCATCGAGGAGCTGGAGACCACCAACGAAGAACTCCAGTCGACCAACGAGGAACTGGAGACCACCAACGAAGAACTCCAGTCGGGCAACGAGGAACTGGAGACGATGAACGAGGAGATGCGCACCCGCACCGAGGAGCTGGACGAGGCCCGCGCCTTCCTCGAAGGGGTCGTCACCAGCATCGCCGCGGGCGTGGTCGTCCTCGACAAGGACCTGAAGGTCAAGAGCTGGAACCGCGGCGCGGTGGACATGTGGGGCCTGCGCCCGGACGAGGTGATCGACGAGCCGTTCTTCTCGCTGGACTTCGGGCTGCCCACCGAGATGCTGCGCCCGGCCGTCGAGAAGTGCCTGGAGTCGGGCAAGCGCACGTCCCCCTCCCGGATCTCGGCCGTCAACCGGATCGGGCGGGCCATCACCTGCAACGTGCTCTGTTCGCCGTTCGACCGGCACAACGGCGGCGTGGTCCTGTTGCTGGAGGCCGACCGGGGCGACACCAACGACTGAGCGCCACCGGGAGCGTACGCTGTGGACATGGTTCGGGGCTCAGGCAGGGACGTCCAGGCGGAGCTGGCGCGCCGTCGTGCGGCCAGGGCCCGGCAGCGTGCCGAGTACGCCGCCGCGTGCGCCGAGCAACAGGAGATCCTGGCCGCCTCGGTCGGCGGGGAACTGCACCAGCATCTGGCGGACGCCTACCGCCGCTCCGCCGAGTGCCACCTGTCCTCCGCGCGTCTCCAGGAAGCGTACGCCGAGCGGATGACCGCCTGGGCCGGCGACGAGACCAGCCGGCCGCGCTTCATGACGGGCGTGGCGGAGGCGTGCGGGACCCCCAGCGCGGCCCTCACGCTGATGAACGCCGACCACGGCCAGCTGTCCGTCGCCTCGTCCGACGAGCCCTCCCGGGCCGCGCAGGACCTGGAGTTCGTGCTCGGCGAAGGGCCGGCCCACGACGCGTCGGTGAGCGGCCGCCCGGTCGCGGCGAGCGGGCGGGCCATCGAGCGCCGCTGGCCCGCCTACGGGCCCGCGCTGACCTCGCTGGGCATCCGCGAGGTGCTCACCGCCCCGCTGCGCACGGAAGGCAGCTGCATCGGCGCGCTCGCGGTCTTCGACCCGGGTGCGGGTCCGGGCACCGCCGACACGCTCACCGTCATCGCCGACGCCCTCACCCGCACGGTGCTCCTCGGTCCCGACGCCGACCCGGAACTGTACGACGGCGCCGACCACCGCGACTGCGTCCAGCAGGCCGCCGGCATGCTCTCCGTCCAGGCCCGCTGCCGGGTCCAGGACGCACTCGCGCTGATCAAAGCACGGGCATTCACCGACGGGCAGACGCCGGAAGCCGTCGCGCGGCGGATCATCGACGGCACGCTGAAACTCGCCCAGGGCAGCTGAACCCACGAGGGGACCTCAACCCATGACCACAGCTCCGCATCACCTCGCGTCCGTGTTCGTGGAGCTGGCGGGCGGCGGCGCGCCGGGGCCACCCGGCGTTCCCACCCTGCTCGCCCGGCTCACCGAGCGCAGCCGGGAACTGCTCGCGGTCCGGGCGACCGCGGTCACCTTCGCCCCCGGCTCCCGGGACGCCCCCCAAGTGGCGGCCTCCGAGGCCGGCGTACGCCGCCTCGAACAGGACGCGATCGCCTGGCAGGAGGGCCCGGGCCACGCCTGCCGCCGCTCCGGCCGCACGCTCGGGGACACGCCCCTGAACGGGACGACGGCCCGGCAGCGCTGGCCGCGCTACGCGCCGCGCGCGCTCCGGCTGGGCTGCACGCGCGTCGCGGCGCTGCCGATAAGGGGCCACCTCGGACCGGTCGGCTCCCTGATCCTGCTGGCCTCCCGGCAGACCCCGCTGACCGGTGACCTCATGGCGCTGGGCCAGTCGCTGGCGGACTTCGCCGCGGTGACACTGCTGCGCGAGCACGAGGTCGAGGCGGGCCGGGTGCTCGCCGCCCAGCTGGAGCACGCCCTGGCCAACCGCGTCGTCATCGAGCAGGCCAAGGGCGCGCTGACCGCGCGGCACGCCCTCTCCCCCGACGCCGCGTTCACCGTGCTGCGCGGCTACGCCCGCTCCCACCAGCGGCTGCTGACGGAGGTCGCCCGCGAGGTCGTCGAGGGCCGGCTCGACCCGGGGCGGCCGCGCGAGTAACGGACCACGCGGCCGGCCTGCTCTGCAAGGGTTCGTCAAGGCCCGTGCAAGAAGTGCGCCGCGATGGCCGGGCAGCACCCCCCGCGTACGGGATCCGACCGAGGACCCGACGCGAGCATGGGGGAGTTGGTATGTCCGTCACGGACTTCACGGCCACGGCCGGCCGGGTGGCGCCCGATCAGGAGCGGCCCGCGGACCGGCCCGTTCCGGCAGGCACCGGCCCGGCGCCGCAGGGCGCCGTACGGCGCGACCCGGACCAGTGGCCGACGGTCTCCGGCACCAAGCGGGTGCTGGTGATCGTGCACACCGAGGTGTACGGCAGGCGGCTGCTGGATCTGCTGCCGCTGCTGGAGTGCGACCTGCGGGTCGAGGTGACCTTCACCGTTCCGCCGCACGCCTTCGACGCGGGCGCGCGGCGGCTGCTGCGTGCCCTGGGGGCCACCGTCGTCCCCTGGGAGACGGCCGTACGCACCGGGTTCGACCTGGCGCTGGCCGCCGGGTCGCAGGGCATCGAGCAGGTACGGGCGCCGCTGATCCGGATCTCGCACGGCGCCGGGCACCTGTCCCTGGCCCGGGTGGCCGACGGGGTGCGGCCCGGCAGCCGCGGCCCCGGCGGCATCACGGGCCGGCGGTATCTGATGTGGGGCGGCCGGGTGGTGCCCCGTGCGGTGGCGCTGGCCCACCGCGACGACCTGGCGGAGCTGGCGCGCTGGTGCCCGGAGGCGCTGCCGGCCGCCGAGGTGGTGGGCGACCCCTGCCACGACCGGATCCGGGCGAGCCTGCCGCTGCGCCGCCGCTACCGTACGGCACTGGGCCTGCGGCGCGGCCGGAAGCTGGTACTGGTGACGTCCACCTGGGGGCGGCGCTCGGCCTTCAACCGGCTGGACGCGCTGCTGCCCCGGCTGCTGGCGGAACTGCCGCGCGACACCTACCGTACGGCGCTGCTGGTCCACCCCAACGTGTGGTCGCGGTACGGGCACTGGCAGCTGCGCGCCTGGCTCGCCGGGTGCCGGCGGGCGGGGCTGCACGTGCTGCCGCCGGACGCGGACTGGCGCCCGCCGCTGATCGCCGCCGACTGGATCATCGGCGACTACGGGTCGGTGACGCTGTACGGGGCGATGTCCGGCGCGCCCATCCTGCTCAGCCGCTTCCCGCACGAGGACGCCGATCCGGCCTCGCCCGGCGTCGAGCTGGCGCTGACCGCTCCGGCGCTGTCCCCGGCCCACCCGCTGGAGGCCCAACTGCGCTACGCGGCCGAGGAGTACAGGGCCGAGGACTACGCGCGGATCGCCGCGCGCATCACCTCCGAGCCCGGCCACTGCCATCGCAACTTCCGCCGTCTGATGTACCGCGTGCTCGGCCTGGGCCAGCCGGCCTGCCCGCCGGTGACGCCGCCGCTGCCGATGCCCGCGCCGCTGGACCCGGCGGGCGCGGGCGGGCACGGCGGAGCCGGGGACGCGGAGGTGCCCGCATGACCGCGGCCCGCCTGCCGGGGGTCGCGCCGACCGCCGTCGCGGTGCTTCCGGCCGCGGTGGTCCGGCCGGTGGCGGTGGCGCTGGTGGACACGCCGTCGGGTACGCACGTAGTGGTGATCGGTGACCCGGCGGGGACGTACGACGGGGCCGGTTCCGGTGCCGGTTCCGACGAGCACTTGGCCGTCGATCTGGACCGCTGCCCGGACGAACGACGGCGCTCGTGTGCCGACGCGTTGCACGGCGGCGGCGCCGAACCGGCCGTACTGACGCTGCGGCGCCACCCCGGCTGCCTCGTCGTCGTCCGGCGGCGCACGGCCCGTACGGCCGAGGCGGTGGTCCGCGACGGCACCCGGCTGGCGGTGACCGCGACCGGGCCCGCGCCGGCCGGTCCGCGGGAGCTGCGGCTGCTCGCGTCGCTGCTGCACGGCTGGCTGGCGGAGGGGCTGCCCGTGGAGGCGCTGCGCTCGGTGCGGTTCCTCGATGCGCGGTACGGGCCGGGTCAGGGCGCCGCGGGCGGTGGCGCCAGGTTCCGGATGCGTTCCTCCAGGCGCCGGGCGTCGCTCGGGCTGAGGGAGGCGTAGCGGTCCAGGGAGGCGTCGTAGCGGTCACGGGCCGTTGCGGCGTCACCCCGGTCCTCGGCGGTCTGGCCCAGCATCTCCAGGACCCGCGCCTGCCAGTGGAGCGATCCGGTGGCGCGGAACTCCTCCAGCGCCTGGGCCAGCAGCCGTTCGGCGGTGGGGTGGTCCCCTATGGCCTCGTGGGCGTGGGTCCGGCCGAGATGGGCCAGGGCCCGCGCCGCGTCGTACGGGTCGGGTACGGCCAGCAGGTCGGCGCGCGCCCGGGTGAGCAGGGTACGGGCCAGCCGCGCGCGGCCGGTGGCAAGGGCGATGTCGCCCAGGCACAGGCGGGTGAGGGCCGCCCCGCGGTGGTGGCCGATGGCTTCGCGCAGGGACAGGGCCTCGGTGAACAGGGGCTCCGCCAGCGACAGGCGGCCGGCCAGCCGGTGGCTCTGGGCCAGGCCGTGCAGCGCCTGCGCCTCGGCCTGCCGGTCCGCCCTGTCCCGCGCGTCGTGCAGGGCTTCGGTGAACCAGGCGACCGCCTCGTCCAGCTGTCCGGCGTTGTACAGGCCGCTGCCGCCGGTGGTCAGCATCCGGCTCACGCCCTGCGGGTGCCCGGCGCGCCGGGCGGCCTCCAGGCCGATCCGGTGGGCCTCGATCCACAGGTCGTACGGGCGCAGCCGCAGGAAGAGCGGCTGGAGGGAGTCGACGAGCTGCCAGGTGACGGAGTGCCACGCGCGGTCGGCGGCGGTGCGGACGGCGGCCATCAGCCGGCCGCGCTCGGAGTCGAGCCAGCGCAGCGCGGTACCGGCGTCGGCGAAGGCCAGTGGCTGGGCGCGGAAGACGTAGGTGCGGTCGAGGCGGCGGTGGGCGGGTGACAGGAGCGCGCGGGCGGCCGTGGCGGTGGCCAGGTACCACTCCAGGGCCCGCCGCACGGTCCGGTCCCGTACGGCGGCGGTCTCCTCCCGTTCCGCGCACTGGGCCGCGTGCAGCCGTACGAGGTCGTGGAAGCGGAAGCGGGCGGCGCCCGTGGCGTCGTCCGGGCCCAGGTCCTCCAGCAGGTGGGCCTCGGTCAGGTCGTCCAGGAGGCGTTCGGCCCCGGACGGCGGGACCGCGCAGGCCGCCGCCACGAGCGGGCCGGTCAGGACGGTCAGCGGGGGCAGGGCGAGCAGGCGGTACGCGCCGGCCGTGGCGGGCGGCAGGCAGCGGTACGACTCCTCCAGCGCCGAGCGCACCGCGCGCTCGCCGCCCAGTTGCAGCACCTCCAGGCGCCCGGTCTCCTGCGTCATCGCACCGGCCAGGGCGGCGACGGTCTGCCGGGGGCGGACGGCCATCCGGGCCGCCGCCACGCAGACGGCCAACGGCAGCCCGGCGCACAGGTGGACCAGTTCGCGGGCGGCGGCCGGCTCCCGGTCGACCCGCCCGCCGCCGACCCGGCGGCCGAGCAGTTCCACCGCGGCGCCCGTATCGAGGGTGCCGAGCTGGTGGAAGACCGCGCCGTCCACGCCCAGCCCGGTCAGGCGGCTGCGCCCGGCCACGGCCACCAGGCTGCCGGCCGCGCCGGGCAGCAGCGTGCGGACCTGGGCGGCGCTGACCGCGTTGTCGAGCATGACCGCGATGCGCAGCCCGGCGGTCAGCGTCCGCCACAGCGCCGCCTGTTCGGCGGTCTCCGCCGGGACCTGCGCAGTCCCGAGGGCGCGGAGGAACGCCCCCAGGACCTCGCCCGGCCGCACCGGGCCGCCGGGCGCGTGGCCGCCGAGGTCCGCGTAGAGCTGGCCGTCGGGGTAGTGCTCGGTCAGGCCTCGCAGCCAGTGCGACACCAGGGTGGTCTTGCCGACTCCGGCGGGGCCGGTGACGGCGATGAGCAGCGGGCCGGCCGCGAAGTGGCTCCCGCGCAGGGCGTCGAGCGCCGCGAGGTCGGCGGCGCGGTCGGTGAAGTGCGGCGGGGTGCCGAGGAGTTGGCGCGGTACGGGGCGCGGCGCGGCGGCCGGCGGGAGGTGGATGGCGCCGTGGATGGCGCCTGCCTGGATGACGTGGCCGGTGACGGCGGTGGAGTCCTTGATGACGTTGGCCGTGCGCCTGGCATCGGGTGCCCCGTCGGCGGCGTCGGTCACGCGGTGCCGTAAAGCCGCCAGGAATTGTGCGAGGGAGGGGCTTTCCCTGGCGAGTTCGGCGGCCAGCGCGGCCAGTTCGCGTACGGCAACTTGATCGTCCGGCGCCGCGGCGGCGCGGGCGATCAGATCCGCGGCGGCAATTCCCGACGCGGGAAGTGCCGCGCCGAGTTCGGCGATCACCGTCCGCCATTCCGCGGGGCGGCGTGCCGCATCAGCCAGCACCGCCGTCACTTCCGTCACCGACATCGGCACCCCGGCCACCGCCTCCCCCACCCGCGCGGTCCCCGACCCACGTCCCCGGAAACCGGTGACCGACCGCTGGGGAAGGTCTACCCGCGTCATGGGGGAGTCATGGGGAAATCATGAGGAAACAGCCGGGGGCTCCTTCGACCGGCATATTCCGGCCACCCCGCAGGATCAAGGAACGGTCTCTGGTGAGCGCGGGTGACGACGTGCCATTCTGAGCCGTAAGTGAGCGGGGCGTACCGGAGAGAAGGTTCGCTCGTGCACGTCGACATCCGGGTTCTGGGCCCCGTGGACATCCGGCTGAACGGCCGCCCCGACCCCCTGGGATCGCTCAAGGAACGGGCCCTGCTGGCCGCGCTGTCGGTGGACGCGGGCCGTCCCGTGCCGCTCGACACGCTCATCGCGCGCCTGTGGGACGACCACCCGCCCGCCAAGGCCCGCGCCGGCCTCCACTCGTACGCCGCCCGCCTGCGCCGCAGGCTGCGCGCGGGCAACGGGAGCGCCGCGCTCACCCAGCAGGCACACGCCTACACCCTCGACGTGCCGCCCGGCCGGGTGGACTGCCACCGCTTCCGGGACCTGGCCGACCGGGCCCGCGCGCTGGCGGACGACGGGGACGACTCCGGTGCGCTGGCCGTCTTCGAGGAGGCGGAGGCGTTGTGGCGGGGTGAACCGCTGTGCGGTCTGTACGGGCTGTGGGCCGAGGGCGTACGGGCCCGGCTGGCCGAGCACCGCCTCGCCGCGGCGCTGCGCCGGGTCGCCATCGGGCTGCGCCGGGGCCGGTTCGCCGAACTCACCGCGGAGCTGGCCGCGCTGTGGGAACAGCACCCCACCGACGAGGACCTGGTGGCCCAGCTGATGATCGCGAACTACGGCTGCGGGCGGCAGGCGGACGCCCTGCGCGCGTACGAGACGACGCGGCGGCGGCTGGCCACCGAGCTGGGTACCGCGCCGGGCGCGGCGCTGGCCCGGATCCACCGGCACATCCTGGACGGCGCTCCGGCCGACCGGCTGCTGCCGCGCGGCGCGCCGCCGCCCGCCGCCGCGGCTCCGGGCCCGGGTGCGCCACCGGTACCCGACAACCTGCCCAGCCACGGCGAACTGGTCGGCCGCGAGGACGAGCTGCGCGTGCTGACCTCGCCCGTACGGGACGGCGCGGTGATCGCGCTCCAGGCCATCTCCGGCATGGCGGGCGTCGGCAAGTCGCTGCTCGCCGTACACCTGGCCCACCGGCTGGCGCAGCGCTACCCCGACGGCCGGATCTACCTCGACCTGTGCGCCCACGCACCCGGCCGCCCACCGCTCACCCCGGAGGCCGCCCTGGCCGCGCTGCTGCGCGTGCTCGGCGTCCCGGCCGGCGGCATCCCCCGCGACCTGGACGCGCTGACCTCCCTGTGGCGTGCCCTGCTGAGCAGCCGGCGCGCCGTGGTCGTCCTGGACGACGCGGCCGGGCCCGACCAGGTCAGGCCGCTGCTCCCGGTCGGCTCCCGGTCGTTGACGATCATCACCAGCCGGCGTCGGATGGCGGGAGTGCCCGGGGTGCGCCCGGTCTTCCTGGACGTGCTGCCGCCGCAGGACGCGGCCACGCTCTTCGTCCGGCTGGTCGGCGACGACCGCGCGGGCGACCCTTCCGAGGTGGCCACCGTGGTACGGCTGTGCGGGCGCCTGCCGCTGGCGCTCGAACTGGCGGCGGGGCGGCTGGTCTCCCGCCCCTCCTGGACCACCGCCCACCTCCTCCAGCGGCTCTCCCGGGGGCCCGGCCGCCTCGGCGAGATACGCGACCCGTACCGCGACATCGCCCGCGTCTTCGAGATGTCGTACTGCACGCTCGACGACGGGCAGCGCACCGTCTTCCGGCTGCTGGCCCTGCACCCGGGCCCGCAGTTCGGCCCGCACGCGGCCGCCGCGCTGACCGGGCTGCCGCTGGACGCGGCGGAGCGGACCGTCGAGGCGCTGCTGGACGCGCACCTCGTCCAGGAGCCCGAGGCGGACCGCTACCAGTACCACGACCTGATCGCCGAGTACGCGCTCACGCTGGCCGCCGCGGACCCGCCGGAGGTGCGCGAGGCAGCCCTGCACCGGCTGTCCGCGTTCTACCTCTGCGCGGCGGACCGGGCGGACCGGCTGGTCAACCCGCGCCGCTCGCGCCTGGACGTGCCACACCCGCCCGACCCCGGGCCGCTGCCTTCGTGGAGCGGGCCGCAGGAGGCCAAGGAGTGGCTGGCGGCGGAGCATCAGGCGCTGTTCGCCGCCGAGCAGCACGCCCGTACGCACGGGGCCCCGGACCGCGCGGCCTGGTTCGGCCATGTCCTCGCCGCCTTCCTCGACACCGAGGGCCACTGGGACGAGGCCGAGCGCATCCACCGGCACGCGGCGCTGTACTGGCAGCAGAGCCGCGACCGGCGCGCGGAGGCCCGGGCGCAGACCGACCTGAGCACCACGCACGCACACGCCGCCCGCTATCCGCAGGCGGAGGCGGCCGGGCGGCGGGCGCTGGAGCTGGCCCGCGCGGTGGGCGACACCGAGGCGGAGGCGGAGGCGCTGCAGAAACTGGGGGTGCTGCACTGGCACCGGGGCGAGTACCGCTCGATGCTCGCGGTGCAGAGCGCGGCGGTGGAGCTGCGGATGCGGTCCGGCGACCGCTGGAACCAGGCGCGCAGCACCAACAATCTCGGGATCGCGCGTCTGCATCTGGGGGATCCCGCCGCGGCGATGGGGCACTTCCGGCAGGCGATGGCCATGTTCCGGGAGACCGGCGACAAACGGGGCGAGACCCAGTCGCTGAACAATCTGGGGGACACGCAGCTGCACACCGGGGAAAGGGAGGCCGCGCGGGCCTCTTTCGCCCAGGCACTCGCGACCGCGGCGGAATCCGGCAGCCGTTCGGAACAGGCGATGGCGCGAATCAATCTCGCGTCCACGTTCCGCATGCCGCAGGAACTCGGCGCGGCCCTGGGGCTCTACGCGGAAGCACTGCGATCCTTCCAGCAGCTGGGCGACCGCAGGAACGAGACCATCACCCTCGTCAATATGGGTGATTCGCTGCGCGATTCGGGAGAATTCACGGCGGCGGGACAGCATTACGAGAATGCTCTGGAACTGGCGCGGTCCATCGGCGCGGGCCTGGAGGAGGCGCAGGCGCTGCGCGGCCTGGGCGTCACCGGGCACCGTCTGGGCCTGCTGGAGCTGTCCGCCGGCCGCCTGGAACTGGCACTGGGTGTCGCCCGCCAGACCGGCTCTCCCGAGGAGGAGGCCCGCGCGTGCGACGCGCTCGCGGAGCTCTACCTGGCGAACGGGGACGGGGAAAAGGCCGGTGCGTTGTGGCGGCGCGCACTGGAGTTGTTCGAAAGGCTGGACGTGTTCGAATTTCGGCGGCTGGAGGAACGGGTGAGCGAGGTGGCGGGAGTCGATCTACGCGAATAGATGTTCGCGAAGTCTTGTCTGGTGGACCGAGTTTGACAGGATCGGCCCGGTGACTGTTGGCTGACGCCCTCACAGAACAAGGTCAGTAACAGAAACCAGAAAGTCGATCCGACTTGCCCATTTCCGAACCGCCGGTGATCGCGCACATATCCGAACACGCCGTACCGCGCGCCGACTCCCGTACCGGCCGGGATGTCGGACCCGCCGCGTTCCCCGACGGCCTGCCGTTCCACGTCGTCATGACCCCCGAGGAAGCCACCCGGCGGTTCGCGCAGCCGAAGAACGAGGTGTGCATGCCCTCCTGAGGAGGGAGGCGGGGGCGGGCGCGCCGCCCCCTCACCTCCCGATGGCCAACGGCCCCTCATTCCGCACCAGCCACTCCCGGTACGCCGTGCTCTCCCAGGCCACCTCCATGTACGAGGCGGTGAGGTCGGCGAAGAGGGCGTCGGCGGGGGCGGCCGGGGCGGCGCCGGGGCGGTGGGCCATGAAGAGGCGGACGGCCAGCGGGTCGCCGCGCAGGGGGCGGACGGCCATGCCGTACCGGGGGCGGGAGGTCGGCTGGCAGGGGGTGACCACCTCGCCCGCCGCGACCAGGTCGGCCGCGGTGAGATAGTCCCCGTGCACCACCCGGGGGTCCAGGCCCGCCGCCGCGAAGACCCGGCGCAGCCCGGTCCACTCGCCGTCCACCGACGGGTCGACCATCCACTGGTCACCGGCCAGGTCGGCGAGTTCGACCACCGGGCGGCGGGCCGCCGGGTGGTCCGCGGGCAGCGCGACGAACTGCGGTTCGCGCGCGAGCAGTTCCCGCTCGACCAGCCCGTCGGGGCGGCGCAGCGGCGCCCCCTCCACCTCGTGGACGAAGGCCACGTCGAGCTGGCCCATCGCCACCATCTGGAGCAGCGCGTTGGCGGACACGTCGATGCGGATGGTGGTGTCGGTGTCGGGCAGCCTGGCCCGCAGCCGCCGCAGCCAGCCCGCCACGGCCCGGCTGCTGGTGCTGCCGATGCGCAGCCGGGAGCCCGCCCGCAGCGAGGTCGAGGCGATCTCGTCGACCAGCGCCCGCATGTCGGCCACTATCGGCCGGGCCCGGCTCAGCACGGAGTGCCCCAGCGGCGTCGGCCTGCTGCCGGTCCGCTCGCGGAAGAACAACTGGCCACCCAGGGCGTTCTCGATGCGGCGGAGCTGTGCCGTCAGGGAGGGCTGGGTCATGCCCAGCTGCCGGGCCGCCTTGCGTACGCTGCCGGCGTCCGCGATGGCGCACAGCGCACGAAGGTGCCTCACTTCGAGCTCCACGGCCGGAGCATAACGACGTTTGCGCACGTCACACCAGACTCTCCGGCCAGGCCGAGGGCTCTTTCCGCCAGGGGTATCACCTGGTGCTATCGCCATCTGTGATCTCCGCACCCCCCGTGGGTCTCGAACAGACTCTGCCGCACCACGAGTTCATCCGCAGGGCCCCGGCCGCCGCCCCACACGGCGGCCGTACGGCCCCACGGACGATAAGGAGTCCCCCCACATGAGATCTCCCAAGACGGCTCTGTCGGCAGTGCTCGGCCTCGGTCTCGCCGCCACGCTGGCCGCGGCGGCCCCGGCGACGGCGACCGCCGCCTCCGCCCCCCAGACCCACCGGGTCACCGCCGCCTACGCCGGCTCGGCCGCCGAGAAGGCCGACACCAAGGCGTTCTTCGAGGCCGTCATGAAGTCGGTCAAGGCCAAGCGGGCCGCGCACCCGAATCTGAAGACCGTCACCGTCACCTACGACGCGAGCGCGGCGCCGACGTTCCAGAGCCAGATAGCCAAGAGCGCCCAGATCTGGAACGGCGCGGTGCAGAACGTCAAGCTCCAGGAAGGCAGCGGCGGCGACTTCCAGTACCGCGAGGGCAACGACGCCCGCGGCTCGTACGCCAGCACCGACGGCCACGGCAAGGGCTTCGTCTTCCTGGACTACCAGCAGAACCAGGAATACGACTCGGTCCGGGTGACCACCCACGAGACCGGCCACGTGCTGGGCCTGCCGGACCACTACGAGGGCCCGTGCAGCGAGCTGATGTCCGGCGGCGGCCCCGGCCCGTCCTGCACGAACTCCCAGCCGGACCGGACCGAGCGGGCCAAGGTGGACCAGCTCTGGGCCAACGGCCTCAAGGGCGTACGCTTCTGACCGGCGTCCTCCCCCGGCAGGTCCGGTAAGGCGTGACCACGCCACGGACCCGGGAAATTACGGTGCGCGAGCACCGTGGAGCGACAACACCTACGCGCGCGGCGGGTTCCTCGGAGCCCTGCCGCGCGCGTACGCGTTCCGCGCCGCGCGCCGGGCGCGCTTCGTACCGTTGCGCCGTGTCTCAGTGCGCCGGTCCCCGGCTCCACGCCTCCAGTTCGGGCTCTCCGTCGTCGGAGCGGCGCAGCTGCCCCGCCAGCCGCCACCCCCAGGCGCGTACCGCGGAGCGCGCCGCGCCGTTGGCGGTGTCGACGAAGGTGACCACCAAGGTGGCGGTACTCCGCAGGAGCAGTGACTCCTGGAGCCGGGTGGCGACGTGGCCGCGCCGGTGCGCGGGCAGCACCATCAGCTCGGCGACGACGAACACCCGCCCGGAGGCGGTCAGTTCCTCCAGCTCATGGGGGACCCGCCCGTTGATCTCCTGCCACCACCGGGCGTCCCGCTCGGCGGGGAAGCCGTAGGCGCAGCCCACCAGCGCCGGGTCGCTGGCGATCACCATCTCGAAGCCGGGGCGCTGGACGTGCTCGGCGAACCGACGCAGAAAGGCCCCCCGTTCGCGGAACTCCTCGCCCGAGGGCTCGCGGTACGCCTCGACGTACAGGTCGGCCATGGCCTCGCGCTGTGCCTCGGCCTGCCACCTGGTCAGGCGCCGCAAGAAGACTTCTGCCATCCGGTCCTCCCACAAGGTCCCAGAAATCACCTTCGGTTGAGGAAGTACTCCTCCACGAGGCCGCTGTCGAGCGTGCCGTCGACGACCTCGCGGGCCAGGTCGGGCAGCCGGCGGCGGTGGGCGCGCGCGTAGGACCGGAAGCTCTCGAACGCCTCGTCCACGCTCGTCCCCCAGCGCTCGGCGAGGATGCCCTTGGCCTGTTCGATGACGATGCGGGAGCTGAGCGCGTTCTGCAACTGTGTGCGTTCGACGTGGCTGCGCTCCAGACTGCGCTGCTGTATGACGGCGACGGCCAGCAGGTCGGCCAGGGAACGGGCGAACGCCTCACACTGCTCGCCGAGGGGTTCGGTGCCCGAGCAGAAGAGGACGACGACGCCGACGGAGCGGGAGCGCAGCCGCATCGGTACGGCGTGCGCCGTCAGGTATCCGCGCTCGCGCGCGCGGGCGGTGAACCGCGGCCACCGTGCGGCGGTGCGCGGGTCGGTGAGGACGATGCCGGTCTCGGCAGCGCCGTTGCGGTAGCAGTCGTCGTACGGGGACCGCTCGCCGTGGGCGGCCGGTTCCAGCAGGCGGGCGGTGTCGGCGGAGGCCGCCATCACGTGCAGCCGGTCCTGGGCGTCGGCGAGGAGCACGGCGGACGCGTCGGCGCCGACCAGGTCGGCGCAGTGGGCGGAGAGCCGGCGCAGCAGGTCGACGGTGTCGAAGTCGCCGACGACTCCCCCTGGCAGGTCCCCCCGAGCCGTCGCCAGGCGTTCATCCCGGGCCATGGAAACCATCCCTCTCCGTCGTCGGCCGGTGGTGGCCCGTACATCGTCTTCGGGTAGCGGTCGCATGGCTACTATGCCCCGGGCAAACCACTCGGGGGGAGACCCAGGGCAACCCGCGGTTCACGGGGCGCAGTTCGCCATTTGGTCGCAGCGCGCGTCCCGCACGGTGGCGTAGCGGGGGAAGCGGCCGGTCAGCCGGGTCGCGCGGAGCAGGGTGGCGATGCCGCGCTGCGCGTGCACGACGCGGAGCCAGCCGCCCTGTTCCACGGCCCAGGCCTGCGCGTCGCACAGCTCCCGCAGCGCGGAGCAGTCCATGAAGGTCACCGCGCCGAGGTCGACGATCAGACGGGGCGGGCCGGTGGAGCGGCGGTGGCCCCGCCGCAGCAGGTCCCGGAAGCGTGGCGCCGTCATGAGGTCCAGCTCGCCTTCGGGCCGCACTACTTTGACCCGGCCGGCGCCGGTCCGGTGGTGGAGGTCCATACGGTGGAGGTCCATAGCGCTCCCGCCCCTGAATTCACACATGCACGTACTGACTGGTATTCGTGCGAACCGGGGTCCGGGGCACCGCGCCATCAGCGTATTCCGGCCCGGCGTCGGGCGACGGTGAAGAAAGGTTCCGTTCGAAACTCGGCCCCATTCGTTCACCCGTGCGGGTGCGGCGTCGCACGGGCGAGCCCACCCGGCGCGCCCGGTCCCGCGCGTACCGCTCAGGCCCAGAGGACGTGGGCGAGTCCCACACCGGCGAACACCGCGCCGAGGGCGGCGGCCACGCTCGCGGCCGCGTTGGCCGCCGCGGGCCACCGCGCGCCGTCGGCGGCCAGCCGGAGCGTCTCGTACGAGAAGGTCGAGTACGTCGTCAGCGCGCCGCACAGGCCGGTGCCGACGAGGAGGAGCAGCCGCGAGGAGCCGGCGCCCGCCGCCACCGCCCCGGTGACCAGGCCCAGCACCAGCGAGCCGGCGACGTTGACCGCGAACGTCCCCCAGGGGAACACCGTGTCGTGCCGGGCCTGCACGAAGCGGTCGGTCAGGAACCGCAGCGGCGCCCCGGCCATCGCGCCGGCCACGACGAGGAGCCAGTTCACCGGGCGGCTCCCCCGTCCGCCGGGCCGTCGCCGTCCGCGCCCGGACGGGCCCCGTACCGGATCACCTCACAGGGTTCGAGGGTCACCAGCCCCCCGGTGACCAGCTCGTCCAGTTGCGGCAGGAAGCCGCGTACCCGCTCCTCGGTGTCCACGACGACCACCGCCACGGGCAGGTCCTCGCTGAGCGAGAGCAGGCGCTGGGTGTGCACGACGGAGGAGGCGCCGAAGCCCTCGATGCCGCGGAAGACACTGGCGCCCGCGAGACCGGCGGCGCGGGCGCGGTGCACGATCTCCGCGTACAGCGGCTTGTGGTGCCAGGTGTCGCACTCGCCCAGGTGGACGGTCAGGCGCAGCGCAGCGCCGGTGGTCCCGCTCATGCTTGTCGCCCTTCTCGTCCGTGCCGGGTCAGTACGCGGCGGGTGCCCGTCAGCGCGGCCCACGCCGCCGCCAGCGCGCCGAGCAGGGTGGCCGCGAGGTAGGCCAGGGCGAGGGCCGCCCGGCCGGTGGTCAGCAGGTGCTCGGTGTCCACGGCGTACGTGGAGAAGGTCGTGAAGCCGCCGAGGACGCCGGTGCCGAGGAAGGGGCGCAGCAGCTGGTGCGGGGCGCCCCGTTCGCTGATCAGTGCCATCAGGACGCCCATGAGGGCGCAACCGGTGATGTTGATCAGCAGGGTGGTGACGGGGAAGGTGCCGGGGGCGGTGGGCCACAGGAGGCCGGCGCCGTACCGGGCGGCCGCGCCGATGCCGCCGCCGAGCGCGACGGCGCCGACGACCGGCCACTGGCCCTGCCAGGGCGGCACGGGGCGCGGGCGTTCCCGGGGCGGTTCGGCGGTGTGCGGTACGGCCGGGGCGGAGGTGGTGCCGGCCGTCAGGGGGCGGGGGGCTCCGGTGCTCATGCGTCTCCTACTCGCGCGGTGCGTGCGTGGCTGCGTTCCGCTCTGCAAGCAGGGACCGTCGGCGGTCTCCGGCGACCGCGGTTCGGGTCCGGCGGGCCCCACCGCCGGGCGGTGATCCGCTGATCACCGGCGCCTTCAGGCTAACTCCGGGCGTTTGACACCGCCAAACATGGGATGTTCCCATCACCGGTGGAATCGAGAGGGAGGACGGCGTTCATGCCGCTGCGCAGCACCGCCCGCACCAGCCTGGTGGACCTGGTCATCGAGCAGATGGAACGGCTGATCGCCGAGGGCGAGTGGGAGGTCGGCGCGAAAATCCCCGCCGAGCCGGTCCTGGTCGAGACGCTGGACGTGGGCCGCAACACCGTCCGCGAGGCGGTGCGCGCCCTGGTGCACACCGGGATGCTGGAGCCGCGCCAGGGCGACGGCACGTACGTACGGGCCAGCAGCGACTTCGGGGCCGCGGTGCAGCGCAGGCTGCGCCGGGCCGCCGACCTGGAGGCGTACGAGGTCCGCGCCTCGCTGGAGCGCGACGCGGCCCGCTACGCGGCGCTGCGCCGCACCGGCGAGGACCTGGCCGCCCTGCGGTCCGCGCTCGCCGAGCGGGACCGGGCCTGGTCGAACAGCGACGTCGGCGCGTTCATCGACGCGGACGTGCACTTCCACCGGACCGTCGCGGCGGCCGCGCACAACAGCGTGCTCGCGGAGCTGTACGAGCACTTCAGCGACGCGCTGCGCGGCACCCTCCAAGCCGTCGTCCGCCGGCCGCTGCCCGATTCCGTACGCCACCAGTTCGACGCGCACACCGCCATCGTCGACGCCATCGAGGCCCGGGACCCGGACGCCGCCGAACGCGCCGCGCTGGAGCACCTGACCGAGGCCATGGACGCGCTCCGCGAGGCGCGGCCCGAGGACGGCGGCGGCGATCCGACGGCGGACGCGCCCCATACGTGAAGCCGGTGGCGGACGCCCCGGCACGTGAAGCAAGCCAGGAGAAGAGACCATGCAAGACGACGGACCGGCCGCCACCTTGAGCGCGCCCGGCACCGGCGGCGCCGCGCGGCCGGACGCGCCCGCCGGGGACACCGCCCCGCCCACCCCGCCGCCGGGCGCCGCCGGACGCCGCGCCCTCTACCTGGGCGCCGGCGTCGTCCTCCTCGCGCTCAACCTGCGCCCCGCCCTGGTCGCCGTGTCCCCGCTGGCCAACACCATCCGCGACGAGAGCGGGATGTCCGCCGCGGCCACCAGCCTGCTGACCGCGCTGCCGCTGCTCTGCTTCGGCCTGCTGGCGCCGGTCGCGCCGCGCCTCGGCCGCCGCTTCGGCATGGAGCGCTCGCTGCTCGGCACCATGGCGCTGATCTGCGCGGGCACCGCGCTGCGGCTGCTGGACTCGGTGGTCGCGCTGTTCGCCGGGACGATCGTCATCGGCGCGGGCATAGCCGTCGCCAACGTCCTGCTGCCGGGCCTGATCAAGCGCGATTTCGCGGCCCGGTCCGGGCTGATGACCGGGCTGTACTCCATGTCGCTGTTCGGCGGCGCGGCGCTGGCGGCCGGGGTCACCGTGCCGGTGCAGCGCGCGGCCGGGCTGAGCTGGCAGGCCACGCTGGCGTGCTGGGGTTCGCTGGCGGTCGTCGCGCTGGTGGTGTGGCTGCCGCAGACCCGCAGCCGTACGCGTACCGCCGCGGCCACCGCCCGCGAGGCCGCCCACCCGGTGCGCGGCCTGTGGCGCTCCCCGCTGGCCTGGCAGGTCACCGCGTACATGGGCCTGCAGTCGCTCAGCTACTACGCGGCGGCGGCCTGGCTGCCGACCATGCTCACCGACGCCGGGATGAGCGCGGGCGACGCGGGCTGGATGCTGTCGTTCTCCTCGTTGCTGGGCATCGCGGGCTCGTTCCTGGCACCGGTGATCGTCGGGCGGCGGCTGCCGGCGGGCGTACTGTCCACGCTCGGCGCGGTGCTCTGCGCGGCCGGGTTCGCCGGGATGCTGGCCGCGCCGGCCGGCGGCGCGTACGTGTGGATGACGCTGCTGGGCCTGGGCCAGGGCGCGGCCATCAGCCTGGCCCTGCTGTTCATCGTGCAGCGCGCCCCGGACATCCGGCACACCGCGCAGCTGTCCAGCATGGCCCAGTGCTTCGGCTACATCCTGGCGGCCACCGGGCCCGCGGTGCTGGGCGCCGTGCACGACGCCTCGGGCGGCTGGACGGTGCCGGTGACCGTGCTGCTGGCCCTGCTGGTCCCGCAGGTGGCGATGGGGCTGGGCGCGGCCCGGCCCCGGCACGTCGCGGGCCGCTGAACTCCGTACACAACGGGCACTGAACTCCGTACACAGCCGGGTTTGTGTACGTACGGGTCGGGGCGCGCGGGTAGCGCCGCGCCTCCCGTTCCCCCGGACGGGCGGGCCATACTGGGTCCCGTGTCGGTGATCAGCAACCTCCGTAAAGCGGTCCGGCTGCCGCAGCAGCGGCGCCGCGGTGTCGACCTCAGCCACCCGGCGCGCTCGCCGCTGGGCACCGCCGTGGTGAACTGCGCGGTCTACGAGAAGGGCGTGCGCCAGCCCGGCGACCACCCGGCCGAGGACGCGGTCCGCCGGGTCCGGGAGTCGAAGGACGGCTTCGTGTGGATCGGCCTGCACGAGCCGTCGGAGCAGGAGTTCGCCGGCATCGCCGAGCTGTTCGGGCTGCACCCGCTCGCCGTCGAGGACGCGGTGCACGCGCACCAGCGGCCGAAGCTGGAGCGCTACGACAGCTCGCTGTTCACGGTGTTCAAGACGGTCTGCTACGTGGAGCACGACCGGCTCACCGAGACCAGCGAGGTGGTGGACACCGGCGAGATCATGGTCTTCACCGGCGCCGACTTCGTGATCACGGTCCGGCACGGCGGCCACGGCTCGCTCGGCCCGCTGCGCGAGCAGCTGGAGTCCGAGCCGGAGCAGCTGGCCGTCGGCCCGTCGGCGGTGCTGCACGCCATCGCCGACCTGGTCGTGGACGACTATCTGGACGTCGCCGCCGCCGTGCAGGACGACATCGACGACGTCGAGAGCGAGGTCTTCGCCGAGAGCCCGCGCCGTACGGGAAGCGGGGAACGCCGCGGTGGGGCCAAGGGCTCCGGCACCGGCGCGGGCCGGATCTACCAGCTCAAGCGCGAACTGCTGGAGCTGAAGCGGGCGGTGGCGCCGCTGGGCGGCCCGCTGCACGCGCTGGCCACCCGGCCGATGGCGCTGGTGGACCCGCACATCACCACGTACTTCCGGGACGTGTCGGACCACCTGGAGCGGGTGACCGAGCAGATCACGGCCTTCGACGAACTGCTCAACTCCATACTCCAGGCGCACCTCGCGCAGGTGACCGTGGCGCAGAACGAGGACATGCGGCGGATCAGCGCCTGGGTGGCGATCCTCGCCGTGCCGACCATGGTGTGCGGGATCTACGGCATGAACTTCGAGCACATGCCGGAGAAACACTGGACGTTCGGCTATCCGCTGGTCATGGCCGTCACGCTCACGCTGTGCTTCCTCATCCACCGGGGGTTCAAGCGCAACGGGTGGCTGTAGGACCCCCGGGGACGCCGCCGCTCAGCCGAGATGGCCGTCCGGGCGGATCAGGAAGGTGTCGCCCGGCTCCGCCGCGTAGGCCGCGAAGGCGTGGCCCTCGGCGTCGGTGACGTACCGCCCGTGGCCGGGCGCGTCGCCGGGGCGCAGCACCGCGTACGCGTGCTCCTCGTCCGGAGCGGGTGTCCCGAAGGCCAGCCGGGTGAAGTGCGGGCCGCGGAAGAGGTCGAAGAGGCGGACGCTCTTGCCGTCCGCGTCGAGCAGCGGGGCGTCCGGGGCGCGGTCGCCGGTGACGAGAAGGCCGGTGGCGTCCGGGGCGCGGTAGGTGATGTCGAGGCCGAAGCCCTCTTCGCCGCGCTTGTGCGCGTCCGGGTGGCCCGCCACGTACTTGTCCAGCAGGTCGGTGCTCACGCCGAGCACCCGCGCCGCGACCGCCCGCCGCTCGGTCTCGTAGGTGTCGAGCGCGGTCTCCGCGGCCAGCTTCCAGCCCAGGTTGTACGCGTCCTGCACGCCCGTGTTCATGCCCTGCCCGCCGGTCGGCGGGTGGACGTGCGCGGCGTCACCGGCCAGGAAGACCCGCCCCACGCGGTACCGCTCGGCGAGCCGTACGTTCGGCCGCCACACCGTCGACCAGCCGTGTCCGGTCAGGCGCACCCCGGACGCGAACCGGTCGAGCGCGGCCTGCATCGTCTCCAGTGAGGCGTCGTCGCCGTCCCCGAGCGGCGTGATCAGCTGGAAGCGCCCGGTGCCCGGCAGCGGGGTCAGCGCGACGCCCTTCATCATCTCGCCCTCGGCGGCGAACCAGTGGCCGGTCGCGGGGTCGAGGCCCGGCGCGCTCACGTCGCCGACCAGCACCCGGAAGGACTCGTCGGTGACGCCTGGGAACGCCACGCCGATCGCCTTGCGGACGCGGCTGGCGCCGCCGTCGGCCCCCACCAGGTAGTCGAACCGGTCCTCCTCCCCGTCGGCGAACCGCGCGGTCACACCGTCCGCGTCCTGCGCCAGGCCGGTCAGTTCGGTGCCCAGCTCGACGCGTACGCCGAACTCCCCCAGCCGGTCCCGCAGGATCCCCTCGGTCTGCGACTGGCCCAGCACCCAGCCGTTCGGGTACGGGACGTCCGGGCGGGGGTCGCGCGGCTCGGCCATCCAGTGCTCGCCCACGAAACGGCCGTCGAGGTGTACGCGGAGCGGTCCCGGCAGCGCCCCGGCCGCCCGTACGGCGTCCAGCACGCCGAGGTCGTCGAAGACCTCCAGCGTGCGCGGCTGGATGCCGTCCCCGCGCGAACCGTCGAAGTACGCGGTCGCCTTGTCGACGACCCGTACCCCGACGCCGCGCCGGGCCAGCTCGATGCCCAGCGTCAGTCCGGTCGGTCCCCCGCCCACGACGAGTACCCGCATGACGAACCCCTCTCACTGAAACTCGATTCACTGAACTTAGATTCATCGTGAGGGCTGCTAGCGTGCGCTGTCAAGGAAGCGGGAGGACACGTGAAGCGCGCGGAGCAGGCGAGCGAGACGAGGGCGGCGCTGATCGAGGCGGCCAAGCGCCTGTTCGCGACCCGCGGCTACCTGAACACGAAGGTCACCGACATCACGGCGGAGGCCGGGCGGGCGGCGGGCTCCTTCTACAACCACTTCGCGGGCAAGGAAGAGCTGCTCAAGGCGCTGCTGGACGAGCTGGCCGCGGCGAGCGACCGCTACGCGGTCACCGATGAGCACAAGTCGGACTTCACCGACCCGGAGGCGATCCGCTACCACGTGGCCGCCTACTGGCGCGTGCACCGGGAGCACGCGCCGACCATGCTCGCGCTGCGCCAGGCGGCGCTGGTCAGCGAGGACTTCGCGCGCACCCTCGAACAGTTCCGCCGCGCGCAGCTCGAAGACCTGGCCGACCACCTGGCGCACGTACAAAACCTGCCGGCGTCCGTCGAAACCACGCTGACGCTGATGAGCGCGATGATGGAAGCCCCCACGCAGCTGCTGCCCGAGCTGCCCGAGGCGGAGGCCGTCGAGGTGGCCACCCGGTTCATCTACCGCGCGCTGAACGGCAGGGACTACCCGCCACGGGCGTAGCGCGCCGCGGCGGGCAGTCCGGTCACTCCTGTCAGTGGACCAGGGCGCGGTCCGCATCGGGGACGTGGTGCTCGTCCGCGGGGGCGGCGGACCGGTCCGCTCCCCCGCCCGTACGGGCTTTCCCCGGCAGCAGGAACAGCAGCAGGAAGATGACCGCCAGCCCGGCCGCCACCCACCACAGCGAGGTGACCGTGGCATCGATGACCGCGGCCCGCGGGTCCCCGCCCGCCGCGTCGTCGAGGACGCCGAAGAAGGCGACCGAGGACAGCCCGAGGCCGAGCGCCATGCCCAGCTGGCTGGTGGTGTTGAAGATGCCGGACGCCGATCCGGAGTGCTCGGCCGGGACCTCGGAGATGGCCGCGTCGGTGATCGGGGCGACGATCAGGCCCATGCCGCCGCCCATCAGCAGCATCGCGGGCACCATCTGCCAGGACGTCAGCTCCGTGCCGTACCGTCCGGCCTCCGCTATGTAGAGCAGCGCACCGGCCAGCATGATCAGCGCCCCGGCCTGCAGCACCTTGCGCCCGAAGCGCGGCACCAGCTTCTGTACGGAGATGCCGGCCGCCGCCGAGCAGGCCAGCGAGAACGGGATTCCGGTCAGCCCGGCGTGCAGCGGGCCCCAGCCCAGGCCGAGCTGCATGCACAGCGTCCAGACCAGGAAGAACAGGCCGGAGAGCGCGCCGAAGGTGAGCTGGACGCCGGTGCCCGCGGCGAACGTGCGGAGCTTGAACAGGGAGAGTTCGACGAGCGGCGAGCCGTCCTTGCGGGCCTTGGCGCGCTCGTACCGTACGAAGACGGTGAAGACGAGCGGACTGGCGGCCATCGACACGAAGCCCCAGACGGGCCAGCCCAGTTCGCGGCCCTGGGTGAGCGGATAGAGCACCATCAGGAGGGCGAGCGCGGCCAGGACCATGCCGACGAGGTCCAGGCGCAGCGCCTTGGGGGCGCGGGACTCGGCGATGAAGCGGCGGCCGAGGAGGATGCCGGCGACGCCGACCGGCAGGTTGATCAGGAAGATCGGCCGCCACTGGAGGCCGAGGAGGTCCCACTGCGTCAGCAGCGCGCCGATCAGCGGGCCGCACACCGCGCCCAGGCCGACGACGGCGCCGAACATCCCGAAGACCTTGCCGCGCTCGTGCGGGGGAAAGGTCACATGGATGATCGCCAGCACCTGCGGCACCATCAGCGCGGCCATCGCCCCCTGGAGGACCCGGGCCGCGATCAGCATCTGCGGGTCGGCGGCGAGCCCGCAGAGCGCGGAGGCGGCGGTGAAGCCGCCCATGCCGAGCAGGAAGAGGCGGCGGCGCCCGTGGATGTCGCCGAGCCGGCCGCCGGTGATCAGGCCGACGGCGAAGGCGAGCGCATAGCCGGCGGTGATCCACTGGATCGCGCCGAACGACGCGCCGGTGTCCCGCTGGATGCTGGGGATGGCGATGTTGACGATGGTCGCGTCCACCAGGTCCATGAAGGCGGCGGTCAGGACGACGGCCAGCGCGATCCAGCGTCTGCGGCCGGTCGGGCCGGGGGCGGGCGTGGGCGGGGTGGGCATGGCGCTGTCTCCTGGGGCCTGGGGGTTTCCGGGGTGTCCGCGGCTGGGCGGCGGACGGCAGATGCGGCAGATGCGGCGGGGCACCCTTCGGGTACCGCGGTTGCTGCACACCAGAACACTAGGGTCCCTCTAGGACAGACCCGGTCCTACTTCGTCGGCCATCATGCAGGGCATGAGTGAAACCTCGGCCCGTCTGCTGAATCTGCTGTCCCTGCTCCAGACCCCCCGCGAATGGCCCGGCAGCGAACTCGCCGGGCGCCTGAGGGTCACCACGCGCACCATCCGCCGTGACATCGAGCGGCTGCGCGAACTCGGCTATCCGGTGCACGCCACGATGGGCGCGGAGGGCGGCTACCGGCTCGCCGCGGGCACCGCGCTGCCCCCGCTGCTGCTGGACGACGAAGAGGCGGTGGCCATCGCCGTCGGCCTGCGCTCGGCGGCCGGGCACACCGTCGACGGCATCGAGGAGGCGTCCGTACGCGCCCTCGCCAAGCTGGAGCAGGTGCTGCCGTCCCGGCTGCGGCGGCGGGTCGGCACGCTCGGCACCGCCACCGTACCGATGCCCTCCGGGGACGGCCCGACCGTCGATCCGGCCCATCTGACCGCGCTGGCCGCGGCGATCGCCAACCAGGAGCGGGTGCGGTTCTCCTACCGGGCGGGCGACGGCGTCCGCTCCAAGCGGCTGGCCGAGCCGCACCGGCTGGTCGCGGCCGGGCGCCGCTGGTACCTGGTGGCGTACGACAACGAGCGCGAGGACTGGCGGATCTTCCGGGTCGACCGGCTGTCCGACCCCTACCCCACGGGGGTACGGACGCCGCCGCGCGCCCTGCCCGCCGAGGACGCCGCGGCGTACGTGAAGGGGCAGCTGCGGAGCCTGGCGGCGGCCGGTGTCACCGCGGTGGCCACGGTGTACGCGCCCGCCGAGGAGGTCGCCGCCCTGATGGGGAACGCGGCGGCCGAGGTGGAGCCGCTCGACGAGGGCTCCTGCCGCCTGCGCACCCGGCCCGACCCCCTGGAGTGGACGGCGTACCGGCTGGCGATGCTGGGCCACGAGTTCACGGTGCACGAACCGGCGGAGCTGGTGGCACATCTGCGGCAGCTGGGCGGGCGGGTGCTGCGGGCGACCGAGGGGGAGGGCGCGGCGACGGCACCCCATACCCGGGAGGGGTAGCGCACATACCCCCTAGGGGTATACAGTCCAGGCAGTGGACGACAGCGGTGCCCCGCTGTCCCCCCGCCCCCGAAGGAGCAGCCATGACCACCACCGTCGACGGACACCGCATCGAGCTGGAGATCGGCGGCATGACCTGCGCCTCCTGCGCCGCCCGCGTCGAGAAGAAGCTCAACCGGATGGACGGCGTCACCGCCACCGTCAACTACGCGACGGAGAAGGCACAGGTCACCTACGAGGAAAGCGCGGGCATCGGCGTCGCGGACCTGATCGCCACCGTCGAGAGGACCGGCTACACCGCCGCCGTACCGGAACCGCCGGCCCCCGCCCCGCCGCCGTCCGAGCCCGGGGCGGCGGCCCCGCCTCCGGAGCCGGGCGCCGACGCCCTCGCCCCGCTGCGGCAGCGGCTGACCGTCTCGGTGGTCCTGGCCGTACCGGTGATCCTGATGGCGATGGTCCCGGCGCTCCAGTTCACCAACTGGCAGTGGCTGTCGCTGACGCTGGCGGCGCCCGTCGTGGCGTACGGCGCCTGGCCGTTCCACAAGGCCGCCTGGACCAACCTGCGGCACGGCGCCGCCACGATGGACACCCTGATCTCCATGGGCACCCTGGCCGCGCTCGGCTGGTCCCTGTGGGCGCTGTTCTTCGGCGACGCCGGGATGCCCGGTATGACCCACCCGTTCGAGCTGACCATCGCGCGCAGCGACGGCAGCGGCAACATCTACCTGGAGGCCGCGGCCGGCGTCACCGCCTTCATCCTGGCCGGGCGCTATTTCGAGGCCCGCTCCAAGCGCCGGGCCGGGGCCGCGCTGAAGGCGCTGCTGGAGCTGGGCGCCAAGGACGTCGCGGTGCTGCGGGACGGGCGCGAGGTCCGCGTACCGGTCGCCGAGCTGGCCGTGGGCGACCGCTTCGTGGTCCGCCCGGGAGAGAAGATCGCCACCGACGGCACGGTCGTGGACGGCTCCTCCGCGGTCGACGCCTCGATGCTCACCGGCGAGTCGGTGCCCGTCGAGGTCGCCCCCGGCGACCAGGTCACCGGCGCCACCGTCAACGCGGGCGGCCGGATCGTCGTCGAGGCCACCCGGGTCGGCGCGGACACCCAGCTGGCCCGGATGGCGCGGCTGGTCGAGGACGCGCAGAACGGCAAGGCCGCCGCCCAGCGGCTGGCCGACCGGATCTCCGCGGTCTTCGTCCCGGTCGTCATCACGCTGGCCCTCGGGACGCTGGGCTACTGGCTCGTCACGGGCGCGGGCGCGGTCGCCGCGTTCACCGCCGCCGTCGCCGTACTGATCATCGCCTGCCCCTGCGCGCTGGGCCTGGCCACCCCGACCGCGCTCATGGTCGGCACCGGCCGCGGCGCCCAGCTGGGCATCCTGATCAAGGGGCCGGAGGTCCTGGAGACCACCCGCCGCGTGGACACCGTCGTCCTGGACAAGACCGGCACCGTCACCACCGGCGCGATGACGCTCACCGGCGTCCACCTCGCCGACGGCGTGTCCGAGGACGGGGCGCTGCGCCTGGCCGGTGCCCTGGAGCACTCCTCCGAGCACCCCATCGCCCGTGCCATCGCCACCGCGGCGGCCGAGCGTACGGGTGAGCTGCCGGTCCCCGAGGACTTCGCGAACGTACCCGGCCGCGGTGTCCAGGGCGTCGTCGAGGGCCACGCCGTCCTCGTCGGCCGTACGTCGCTCCTCTCCGAGTGGGCGATCGAGCTGCCCGCCGCGCTGGCCGACGCGAAGACCGCCGCCGAGGACGCCGGGCACACGGCGGTCGCCGTGGCCTGGGACGGAGAGGCGCGGGCCGTGCTCGTCGTCGCCGACGCGGTCAAGCCCACCAGCGCCGAGGCGATCCGCCGGCTGCGCGCCCTCGGACTCACCCCGGTGCTGCTGACCGGCGACAACGCGGCCGTCGCCCGCTCGGTGGCCGCCGAGGTCGGCATAGAGGCGGAGCATGTGATCGCCGACGTGCTGCCCGAGGACAAGGTCTCGGTGGTCAAGGCCCTCCAGGCGGAGGGGAAGTCGGTGGCCATGGTCGGCGACGGCGTCAACGACGCGGCGGCGCTGGCCCAGGCCGATCTGGGGCTGGCGATGGGCACCGGCACGGACGCCGCCATCGAGGTCGGCGACCTGACGCTGGTACGGGGCGACCTGCGCGCCGCCGCGGACGCCATCCGCCTCGCCCGCCGCACCCTCGGCACCATCAAGGCCAACCTCTTCTGGGCCTTCGGCTACAACGTCGCCGCGCTGCCGCTGGCCGCGGCCGGGATGCTCAACCCGATGATCGCCGGGGCCGCGATGGCCTTCTCCTCGGTCTTCGTGGTGGCCAACAGCCTCCGGCTGCGGCGCTTCAAGCCGCTCGGCTGAGCGGGGACGCCCCGGCCTCCGGCCCGGTTCCGACGGCACATCGCCGGCGGGACCGGGCCGGTGGCGTACCGGGCCGGCGGCGTACGGGGCCGGTGGCGTACGGGGCCGGTGACCTGCGCGGGATGCCGGTGGCGTGCGCGGAATCACGTCACCGTACGGGGCCGCCGGAAGCGCCCGCCCCGAGCGGTACGTGACATTCCCTCCAGAAGACACCCCCGAAGATTGGCGTATCACGCAACGCCGCCCGGGAGCCGTGCCCCCAACACTGAACGGATACCGTCCGCACACGCACAGGGGACTCCATGACGGGCGCACGCGTCCTGGCCCTCGGCCACTACCAGCCCTCCCGGGTACTGACCAACGACGATCTCGCGAAGCTCGTCGACACCGACGACGCGTGGATCAGCAGCCGCGTCGGCATCCGCACCCGGCACGTCGCGGCCCCCGACGAGACCGTGGACGCGATGGCCGCCGCCGCTGCGGCCAAGGCGCTGGCCGCGAGCGGCCTGACGGCCCAGGACATCGACCTCGTCCTGGTGGCCACCTGCACGGCCGTCGACCGCAGCCCGAACACCGCAGCCCGGGTCGCCGCCCGGCTCGGCCTGCCGTCGCCCGCCGCCATGGACATCAACGTCGTCTGCGCCGGTTTCACCCACGCGCTGGCCACCGCCGACCACGCCATACGGGCCGGGTCGGCGGTCAACGCGCTGGTCGTCGGGGCCGAGAAGTTCACCGACGTGGTGGACTGGACGGACCGTTCCACCTGCGTACTCGTCGGGGACGGGGCGGGCGCCGCGGTCGTCACGGCAGCGCCGGAACCGGAGATCGGCCCGGTGCTGTGGGGCTCGGTCCCCGAGATGGGCGACGCCGTCCGTATCGAGGGCAGCCCGCCCCGCTTCGCCCAGCAGGGCCAGGCCGTCTACCGCTGGGCCACCACCCGCCTGCCGGCCATCGCCCGCCAGGTGTGCGAACGCTCCGGCATCGCGCCGGCGGACCTGGCCGGGGTCGTGCTGCACCAGGCCAACCTGCGGCTGATCGAGCCGCTGGCGGAGCGCATCGGCGCGGTCAACGCGGTGATCGCGCGCGATGTCGTCGAGTCCGGCAACACCTCGGCCGCGTCCGTGCCGCTGGCCCTGTCCAAGCTGGTGGAGCGGCGGGAGGTCCCGTCCGGCGCCCCGGTGCTGCTCTTCGGGTTCGGCGGCAACCTGTCGTATGCGGGGCAGGTGATCCGGTGCCCTTGAGGGGGCTCCCGGAACGTGACCGCGCCGCCTTCCGGCCGCGTCCGATTTCTTCAAGACCCGGCCCGGGCGCGCTGCCTACGCTCACCGCATGAGCAACGAAACGCAGCCCACGACCGGCACCATCACCCCGCACCTCGCCGCGATCGGCATGGTCGTCGCCGACATGGCGGCCTCGCTCGCCTTCTACCGCCGCCTGGGCCTGACGGTCCCGGCGGAGGCCGACACCGCCCCGCACGCCGAGGCGACGCTCCCCGGCGGGCTGCGCCTGATGTGGGACACGTACGAGACCGCGCGCTCCATCGACCCCGGGTGGACGCCGCCGGCCGGCGGCGCCGCGACGGGCCTGGCGTTCGAGTGCGCGGACCCGGCAGAGGTCGACAAGGTCTACGCGGAGCTGACCGGCGCCGGGTACGCCGGGGAGAAGGCTCCGTGGGACGCGGACTGGGGGCAGCGGTACGCGGTGGTCCGGGATCCGGACGGGCACGGGGTGGATCTGTTCGCGGCGCGGGCGTAGGCGTGCGGAGCAGGCTTGGACGTACGGGGCGGGCGTAGGCCTACGGGGCGGGGCGCCGTGGTGCACGCGTGGTGCGCGGCGCCTCCGTACCGTCCTGGCTCCCGCCGCTACGGCACTTCCCGCAGGTACAACGCCCCGCACGAGTGGCAGAACGGTTCGGCCGCGGACGTACCCCACACGTCCGCGGACTGCACCGCCGCATCCGGTTGCAGTTCACGTCCGCACATGGACCGGGTGCCGTCCAACCGCACCATGTGCCAGATCCTGACCGGGGCGTCCGGCTCCCGCGGCGAGCCGCCGTCCGCGTACTCCGCGCGCATCTCGTGCTCCATGGCGCCACACCTCCTCGCCCCCACGATGCGCCCGCGAGGGGGCCGGCCGCCACCCGGCGGCCCGCTCAGAACACCGACCAGCCGGTCAGCGTGGTGAAGTGGTCCAGCGCCGCCGCGCCCGCCACCGAGTTGCCCCGGCTGTCCAGCCCGGGACTCCACACGCACAGCGTGCAGCGCCCCGGCACGACCGCCACGATGCCGCCGCCGACGCCGCTCTTGGCGGGCAGCCCGACCCGGTAGGCGAACTCCCCGGCCGCGTCGTACGTGCCGCAGGTCAGCATCACCGCGTTGATCCGCTTGGCCTCGCGCGCCTCCAGCAGGCGGCTGCCGTCCGCGCGCAGCCCGTGCCGGGCCAGGAACCCGCCGGCCGCCGCCAGGTCGCGGCAGCTCATCTCGATCGAGCACTGCCAGAAGTAGTGCTCGATGACGCTGGGGACCGGGTTCTCCAGGTTGCCGAAGCTCGCCATGAAGTGCGCGAGCGCCGCGTTGCGGTCGCCGTGGTCGGCCTCGGAGTCGGCCACGGCCTGGTCGAAGGCGAGGTCCGGGTTGCCGCTCTCCTCGCGCAGGAAGTGCAGCATCGTGGTGCTGGCGTCGCCGGTCAGCGTCTGGAGGCGGTCGGTGACGACCAGCGCGCCCGCGTTGATGAAGGGGTTGCGCGGGACGCCGTTCTCCCACTCCAGTTGCACGAGCGAATTGAACGGGGTGCCCGACGGCTCACGGCCGACCCTCTTCCAGATGTCGTCGTTGTCGTTGGCCATGACCAGCGCCAGTGAGAACGCCTTGGATATGGACTGTACGGAGAACGGGACCTCCCAGTCCCCCACCCCGTGGACCTCGCCGTTGATGTCGGCGACCGCCATGCCGAAGCGGCCCATCGGCACCTTTTCCAGCGCCGGTATGTAGTCGGCAACCTGCCCATGTCCGACATACGGCCTCGCAAAGGCCGCTACCTCCTCAAGAACGGCCTGGTAGTCCATGACGGACACGCTAACCCGAGGCCACCAGCGCCCCCAGCGGGACCCCTGTCAGCGCCTTCACCTCGCGCGCCAGGTGCGCCTGGTCCGCGTACCCGGCGCGGGCCGCCACGTCCGCGTACGGCATGCCGCCACGGGCCAGCTCCAGCGCGCGCACCAGGCGCAGCACCCGGCCCAGCGTCTTGGGCCCGTACCCGAACGCCGTCAGGCACCGGCGGTGCAGCTGCCGCTCGCCGACACCGACAGTCCGGGCGACCTCCGCCACCGAGCGACCGCCGGCGAGCGCGGCGGCGATCATGCCGCGCGCCGGATCTGGCGGGTCGTCCGCCGCCCGCAGCCGGTCCACGGCGATCTCCTCCAGCACTCTTCCGGGTGATCGGTTCCCGGCCAGCGTCCCGGCCAGCCGCGCCACCCGGTCCCGGGGCCACAGCTCCTCCAGCGGCACCCGCCGGTCACGCAGTACGTGCGCCGGCACACCGATGACGGCGGGCCCCTGACCAGGGGCGAAGCGCAGTCCGACGACGAGCGAGCCGGGCCGGACGGCCGGGATGTGGGCGGTGGTGTCCGGGCCGGCCACGGTCAGCCTGCCGTCCATCCACAGCAGGTCCGTGCAGCCGTCGGGCAGCACCCGCTGCGGCGCCTCCCGTACGCCGTCGGGCGTCCGCTTCGCCCAGACGACCGCGCCGGACAGCCGCGAGACCCGCTCGCGGTACTCACCGCGCGCCCCGTCCGCACCCCGGCGCACACCATCGTCCCCGTCCGTGCCCACCTCCCCAGCCTGGCACGGGAACGCGGGTAACGTCCGGTCCGTTGATCGGGTACAGCCCGTGAACGGCGGGCCGTACGCCCCTCCCCCGACCCCACGGAGGCAGCAATGGCAGGCTTTCTCGACCGCGCCAAGGAGCAGGCTCAGAGCGCGCTGAACCAGGGCAAGCAGAAGGTCGACGAGGTCCAGCAGCAGCGGGCGGGCAACGACCTGCTGAAGAAGCTGGGCGCGGCCTACTACGCCGAGCGCCGCGGCAGCGGCTCCGATCAGGCCACCCAGGAAGCGCTGAGCGCGCTGGAAGCCCATATCGCCACCCACGGCGACGGCTTCCTGCGCGGCTGAAAAGGCACGGGAAAAAGTGGTGGAAAGCGGCTGAAACCGCTCGCTCACCCGCTCGTACACGCGACGAACGGCTGGTCTGGGACCTGACGTTCCAGTACAAGCGTTTTACGAGGCGGTGCGCGGTCGGCGGCCGCCGCGCACCGAACGGAGTCGGCCATGGCCCCACCCATGTCCGCGGACACCTTCCTCAAAGCCCTCAGAGACGAAGGTCTGGAGGTCGTCGAGGTCGGCGAGTGGCGCACGCACAACCGCGAAGGCCACGGCGCCTGGGGACCGGTGCACGGTGTGGTGATCCACCACACCGTCACGTCCGGGACCGAGGAGACGGTCCGGCTGTGCTACGACGGCAGCCCGGCACTGCCCGGCCCGCTGTGCCACGGTGTGATCACCAAGGACGGCCGGGTCCACCTGGTCGGCTGCGGCCGCGCCAACCACGCGGGCAGCGGCGACCGGGACGTCCTGAACGCCGTGATCGCCGAGAAGAAGCAGCTGCCCCCCACCAACCAGTACAACGCCGACGGCAACATCCACTTCTACGGCTTCGAGTGCGAGAACCTGGGCGACGGCAAGGACCCCTGGCCCGAGGCCCAGCTGGAGGCCATCGAGAAGGCCGCCGCCGCGCTGTGCCGCGTCCATGGCTGGAACGAGTACTCGGTCATCGGCCACCTGGAGTGGCGCGCCGACAAGATAGACCCGAAGGGTTTCACGATGAAGGACATGCGGGCCCGCGTCGGCGCCCGGCTGAAGTAGGTCCCGCCGGCACGCGACAATGGGTCGCGTGACCACCCCCGCCCCCGGACTCGCCGCACTGCGGCCGCGGCTGCCGTCCCCGCTCCAGCGGATCGAGGACGAGCGGTTCGCGCGCCGCGGTGTGCGGCTGCTCCTCAAACGGGACGATCTGATAGATCCCGAGCTGCCCGGCAACAAGTGGCGCAAGCTGGAGCCGAACCTGCGGGCGGCCGCCGGGGCCGGGGAGCGCACGCTGCTCACGTTCGGCGGCGCCTATTCGAACCACCTGCGGGCCACCGCCGCGGCCGGCCGTCTGCTGGGCTTCGCGACGATCGGCGTCATACGGGGCGCGGAGCTGGCGGACAAGCCGCTGAACCCGTCCCTGGAGCGCTGCGCCGCCGACGGCATGCGGCTGCACTTCGTCGACCGGGCCATGTACCGCCGCAAGGCCGACCCGGAGGTCGCCGAGGCGCTGCGCGAACGTTTCGGCCCGCACTACGTGGTCCCGGAGGGCGGCAGCAACGCGCTCGCCGCCCAGGGCTGTACGGCGCTGGGCCGGGAGCTGCGCGGCGAGACCGACGTCGCCGCCGTCGCCTGCGGAACCGGCGGCACCCTGGCGGGCCTGGCCGCGGGCCTGGCGCCGGATCAGCGGGCCCTCGGCATCCCCGTCCTCAAGGGCGGCGCCCCGCACTTCCTCGCCGCGGACACCGAACGCCTCCAGCACGCGGCCTTCGGCGGCCGGCGCGGCACCTGGGACCTGGACGCCCGCTTCCACTGCGGCGGGTACGCCCGCCGCACCCCCGAACTGGACGCTTTCGCCGCGGACTTCGAGGCCCGCCACGGCGTCCCGGTGGAGCGCCTTTACGTGGCGAAGCTCCTCCTGGGCCTGACCACCCTGACCGGGGAAGGGGCCTTCCGCCCCGGTACGACGGTCACCGCCGTGATCACGGGCGCGCCTTGAGAGCAGACGCGCCCTGAGGGGCACACCCGGCGGGGCCGTGCGGCACCGCGGACGAGCCCCGCCCCTTAGTCGGCCCCCTCCCGGTACGCCGCCGCCTCCTCCAGGTCCAGCCGCTTCAGCAGCACCCGCATCATCTCGTCGTCGATCCGCCGCTCGTCCCGCATCCGGACGAACACCTTGCGCTCGGCGTCGATCATTTCCCGCGCCAGCCGCCGGTACGTGTCGTCCGCCGACTCCCCCGTCACCTCGTTGACCGTCCCTAGCCGCTCCCACACGGCATTGCGCCGCCGTTCCAGTACGGTGCGCAGCCGGTCGGCCAGCGGGCCGGGGAGCGCGTTGCGCGGGTCCTCCAGCATCTCGTCGAGCCGCTGTTCGGCGGCCCGCGACGCCTCGTTCTGCGCCTGCGCCTCGGCCAGGGTCTCGGCCCGTACGTCCCGCTGCGGCAGCCGCAGCGCGCGGATCAGCGGCGGCAGCGTCAGCCCCTGCACGACGAGCGTGCCGATGACCGTCGTGAAGGTCAGGAAGAGCACCAGGTTGCGGGCCGGAAAGCCCTCGTCGGAGCCGTGGACGGTCATCGGGATGGAGAACGCGATCGCCAGCGAGACCACGCCCCGCATCCCGGCCCAGCCGACGATCACGGGTGCCTTCCAGTTCGTACCGGGCTCGCGGGTGCGGATGCGTTCCGACAGCACCCGCGGCACGAACGTCGCGGGGAAGACCCACACGAAGCGCGCGAGCACCACCACCACGAACACTATGGCCGCGTACCAGACCGCCTCCCCGCCGCCGAACTCGCCCAGCCCGCGCAGCACCACCGGCAGTTGCAGGCCGATCAGCGCGAACACCGACGACTCCAGCACGAAGGAGACCATCTTCCACACGGCCTCCTCCTGGAGCCGCGTCTCGAAGTCGACCTGCCACGACCGGTGCCCCAGGTAGAGCGCGACCACCACGACCGCCAGCACTCCGGACGCCCCGAATTCCTCCGCCACCTGGTAGGCCACGAACGGGATGAGCAGCGACAGGGTGTTCTCCAGCAGCGGCGCGTCCCGCAGCCGGCAGCGCAGCCAGTGCAGCGGGATCATCAGCACCACCCCGACCCCGATGCCGCCCAGCGCGGCGACCGCGAACTCCCGGATGCCGTCGGTCCAGGTCGCGCCCGCTCCGACGGCCGCGGCCACCGCCACCTTGTACGCGGTGATCGCGGTGGCGTCGTTGACCAGCGACTCGCCCTGGAGGATCGTCGTGATCCGGCTCGGCAGGCCCAGCCTGCGGGCGATGGCGGTGGCGGCGACCGCGTCCGGCGGCGCGACCACCGCGCCCAGCACGAGCGCCGCCGCCAGCGGCAGGTCCGGGATCATCAGGTACGCGACGTACCCGACGACGACCGTCGCGAAGAGCACGTAGCCGACGGACAGCAGCGCCACCGGCCGCAGGTTGGCCCGCAGGTCCAGGTAGGAGCTCTCCAGCGCGGCGGTGTGCAGCAGCGGGGGCAGCAGCAGCGGCAGCACGATGTGCGGATCGAGGGTGTAGTCCGGTACGCCGGGGATGTACGCGGCGGCCAGCCCGGCGGCGACCAGCAGCAGCGGCACGGGCACGGGCGTGCGCCGCGCGGCCCCGGCGACCGCCGCGCTTCCCGCGACCAGCAGCAGAAGTGGCATCACGTCCATCGGCCTCGTCCGTCCTGTCCCGTCCCGCCGGGCCGGCCCGCGCCGCCCGGTCACCGCGGCGGCCACCCGTGCCGTACCCGCTGGTGCGATCTAACCTGGCAATCATGAGCGAGTGCCCGCATGTTCCCGAACTGCCGCGCCCCGAGCCCGCCCCGCTGACCGACACCTGCCCCGAGTGCCTGGCGGTCGGCAGCCACCCCGTACAGCTGCGACTGTGCCTGGAGTGCGGACACGTCGGCTGCTGCGACTCCTCGCCGTACCGGCACGCCACGGGCCACTACGAGGCGACCGGCCACGCGGTGATGCGCTCGTACGAGCCGGGCGAGTCCTGGCGGTGGTGCTTCGTCGACGAGATGCTCGTCTGACGAAGACGGGATGCTCGTCCGACGAAGGCGCCGGAAGCCGGACAAAGAGGTGTCCGGGAAGGATGCCGGAAGGGGCTCCGGACGGGGCTCCCGGCCGGTCTCCGGGCCGATTCCCGGGCCCCGCGGCCGATTGTCGGTGCCGCCCGCTAGCCTTCAGGCATGATCCGCACCGCGACGGTCGACGACGTACCCGTCATCCACACGATGATCCGCGAGCTGGCCGCGTACGAGCGCGAGCCGGAGTCCGCGCGGGCCACCGAGGCGCAGCTGCGCGAGGCGCTCTTCGGCGAGCATCCGGCGGCGTTCGCGCTCATCGCCGAGGACGCCGGGGCCCCGGTCGGCTTCGCCCTGTGGTTCCGCAACTTCTCCACGTGGACGGGCACGCACGGTGTCTATCTCGAAGATCTCTACGTCCGCCCCGGAGCCCGCGGCGGCGGCCACGGCAAGGCGCTGCTGGCGGCCCTCGCGGAGATATGCGTGGAGCGCGGCTACGAACGTTTCGAGTGGTCAGTCCTGGATTGGAACGAACCGTCCATCGGTTTTTACCGGTCGATCGGCGCGGAACCCATGGACGGATGGACCGTCTTCCGGCTCACTGGAGATGCACTGCACAACCTTGCGGGCGTCTCGAACGTCAACGCAGCGTAATCAGCTTCGATTTGGCAGTGCAGACCCCTAGCCACTGTCCGTACCCGTAGGCTTACAATGAGTGACAGTCGTAGGACTGCGGGACGCTGCGAGTACAGCCGTCGTGCCGGAGGTCGGCCCTGCCTCTTCCGGGCGACATCGCCCCGCAGATCGCGATAGCGTCGCAGGCGAACCACGTGCCGCGCCGGAGCGTTCCCCTCTCCGTACGAGAGGGGCCGCGACCGGCGCGAATATCAGCTCAACCAGCTTGTGTCACCTTGGAGGTGAGGGTGTCCCAGATCGCAGGCGAGCCCGGGACCCAGGACTTCGTGGAAGTCCGGCTGCCCGCTGCGGGTGCCTACCTGTCGGTGCTGCGTACGGCCACGGCCGGCCTCGCAGCCCGCTTGGACTTCACCCTCGACGAGATCGAGGATCTGCGCATCGCCGTGGACGAAGCGTGCGCGATTCTTCTGCAACAGGCCGTGCCGGGCTCCGTACTGAGCTGCGTCTTCCGCCTGATCGACGACGCGCTCCAGGTGACCGTCTCGGCCCCGACGACCGACGGCCGCGCCCCCGAGCGCGACACCTTCGCCTGGACGGTGCTCTCCGCGCTGGCCGGCAAGGTCGACTCCACCGTCGCGGAGGACCGGACGGTCACGATCAGCCTGTACAAGGAGCGCGGCGCCGGTCCCGGACCGTCATGACCGAACAGGGGGCCCCGTGAAGGATCTTGAACGCGGCACGCGGATGGCGCCCGGTGTGGCCATCCCCGAGCAGCATGCCCGGCCGCAACCGGTGGGCGCGGATGACCACGGCGGCCGGTTGGACGCGGAGCAGGCAGAGCGGGCGGACCACATGGACCAGAGCGAGCACAGGCGGAACGAGCGCGATCCGCACACCCCGCACCACCCTCATGACCCTCACGACCCCCATGACCGCAGCGGCGCGCGGGCGATGTTCTACGAGCTGCGCAAGCTGCCCGACGGCTCGGCGGAGCGCGCCGAACTGCGCAACGCGCTCGTGCGCATGCACCTGCCGCTGGTCGAGCACCTGGCCCGGCGCTTCCGCAACCGCGGCGAGCCGCTGGACGACCTGACCCAGGTCGCCACCATCGGCCTGATCAAGTCCGTGGACCGCTTCGACCCGGACCGCGGCGTGGAGTTCTCCACGTATGCCACGCCCACCGTCGTCGGCGAGATCAAGCGGCACTTCCGCGACAAGGGCTGGGCGGTCCGCGTGCCCCGCCGCCTCCAGGAGCTGCGGCTGTCGCTGACCACCGCGACCGCCGAGCTCTCCCAGCGCCACGGCCGCGCCCCCACGGTCCACGAGCTCGCCGAGCACCTCGCGATCTCCGAGGAAGAGGTCCTGGAGGGCCTGGAGTCGGCGAACGCGTACAGCACCCTGTCCCTGGACGTGCCGGACACCGACGACGAGTCGCCGGCCGTCGCCGACACCCTGGGCGCCGAGGACGAGGCGCTGGAGGGCGTCGAGTACCGCGAATCCCTCAAGCCGCTGCTGGAGGACCTGCCGCCGCGCGAGAAGAAGATCCTCCTGCTGCGCTTCTTCGGCAACATGACCCAGTCGCAGATCGCCCAGGAGGTCGGCATCTCGCAGATGCACGTCTCCCGCCTGCTGGCCCGCACCCTGGCCCAGCTCCGCGACAAGCTCCTCGTGGAGGAGTGAGCGGGCTTCACCGTCGTCGGCCACCGCCCCGGTCTCGTCAGGAGCCCGGGGCGCCGTACGTCGGCCGCCCGACGGAAGCCCGGCGGCGTACGTACCGCCCGTACGACCGCGCACCGACCGTACGGCCGCGGCTCACGCCTTCGTACCCCGTACGGATGAGGTAGGGACGAGCACCCCGTTGGCTCAGTCCCGCGGCGCGATCCCCAGCGCCTCCGTGGCCGTCGGGTTCACCAGCAGGGCGAGGACCGCGATGGCGGCCACCGCCAGGCCGATGCCGGCGGCGATCAGTGCGCCGCCGCCGTTCACCAGCGTCCAGGCCACCGGGAACGCCACGATCTGGGTGATCAGCGAGGGCCCGCGGCTCCAGCGGCGGCGCAGCCACAGACCGCGCGCCGCGACCAGCGGCAGCGCCGCCAGCGCCAGCACGGTCAGGCCGCCCATCTCCGCCTGCCGGGGGCTGTCGGGCGAGCCGGCCAGGCCCACGACGAGCATGTAGACGCCGAGCGCGGCCAGTGCCAGGCCTTCGACGGCGGTGAGCACCGCGGCGGCGCTGATCCGGCCGGGCCGGGGCCCGCTCGGTCCGGCAGCGGCGTCGGCGGCCTTGCCCGGCCCGGCCGCCGCCTTCTTGCCGCCGGTGCCCGTCCGGGCTCCCCCGGCGGACGAGGCGCCCTTCGCGCCCCCGGCCCGTACGTCCGTTCCGTCCGGCTTGCTGCCCCGCGTCGCCCCGGCCGGCCGGGTGGGCCGGGCCGCCTTGGGCGCGGGGCGCTTCTGCTTGCTGCTCACCCCTGCAGGGTAGCCCCGGGGCACCCTCCCCACGGTGGGCAGGGAGTGGGGTCGGGTACCGGCAAGTAGGTACCCTGCATCACATGCGCGCACTTCTCGTGGTCAACCCCGCAGCTACCACCACCAGTGCGCGCACGCGTGAAGTGCTCACCCACGCGCTGGCCAGCGATCTGAAGCTGGAGGTCGCCGAGACGCAGTACCGGGGGCACGCCCGCGACCTGGCCCGGCAGGCCGCGGAGGGCGGTCAGATCGAGCTGGTCGTGGCGCTCGGCGGCGACGGCACGGTCAACGAGGTCGTCAACGGTCTGCTCACGCACGGCCCCGACCCCGACGCCCTGCCCCGCCTCGCCGTCGTCCCCGGCGGCTCCACCAATGTCTTCGCCCGCGCCCTGGGCCTGCCGAACGACGTGGTCGAGGCGACCGGTGCCCTCCTGGACGCGCTGCGTGACGGCAGCGAGCGCACGGTGGGCCTGGGCCTGGCGGCAGGCACCCCGGGTACTGACGACGAGGGCGTACCGGCCCGCTGGTTCACCTTCTGCGCGGGGTTCGGCTTCGACGCGGGAGTGGTCGGGCGGGTCGAACAGCAGCGGGAGCGCGGCAAGCGTTCGACGCACTCGCTCTACATGCGGCAGGTGCTGCGGCAGTACGTCGGCGAGTCGAACCGCCGGCACGGCACGATCACCCTGGAGCGGCCGGGCGAGGACCCGGTGGAACACCTGGTCATGTCGATAATCTGCAACACCGCCCCCTGGACCTACCTGGGCAACCGCCCGGTCTACCCGGCGCCCGCGGCGTCCTTCGACACGGCCCTGGACGTCTTCGCCCTGTCGAAACTCTCCGCGACCGCGGTGACGCGCTACGCGACCCAGCTCCTGGCGTCAACACCGGAGCGCGGCCCCCGTGGCAAGCATGTGGTCTCGCTCCATGACTTGACGGACTTCACCTTGCATTCCCAGGCTCCACTGCCCTTTCAGATGGACGGCGACCACCTGGGACTCCGTACGAGCGTGACGTTCACAGGCGTTCGCCGTGCACTGCGTGTGATTGTGTGAGCAGTAGGGCCTAAAGTCCTTTCAGTCGAACGTTTAGGCTGACTTCCACCCCCTAGAAGTACGGCTGTGACCTAGGCGACACCAAGGAATCAAAAAAAAGTTTCCGGAAGGGGTTGTATCCGCCGCCGAGGTTTGCGACTCTCTTCATGGCGATCGGGACGGCCGTTTCTTCCGGCCCCCTTGAGAGCCCGAATCCCCCTCCTCATTCTCAGGACCGCACCAGTTCTCAACTGGGGTTCGGCCCTTCCCTTGTGGAGGGATTCGTGAAAGCGTTCACATTCACAAGCAACGATCCCGTCACACGAGGAGATGGAGCAGCCATGGACTGGCGTCACCGCGCCGTTTGCCGCGAGGAAGACCCCGAGCTCTTCTTCCCCATCGGCAACACCGGTCCTGCGCTGCTGCAGATCGAGGAAGCCAAGGCCGTCTGCCGCCGCTGCCCCGTCATGGAGCAGTGCCTGCAGTGGGCGCTGGAGTCCGGCCAGGACTCCGGCGTCTGGGGTGGCCTCAGCGAGGACGAGCGCCGCGCCATGAAGCGCCGTGCAGCTCGCAACCGGGCGCGCAACGCCAGCGCCTGACCGCAGACGCCCCCCGTGGCCCCCGAGCCGCAGCGCGCAGTACCCCCACCGCTCCCCCAGCGCCCCGAGCGCCTGGGAGCCCCCCACGCAATGTGAGCTTTGAGCCCCGGACCAGATGGGTCCGGGGCTTACTGCTGTCCGCACCACCGGCCGGTCCGTCCGCACCCCCGGACCCACGGTCCTCGCCTCTAGGTCCGGACCTGTCCACCACCGGCCCACATCGCGCACCCCTCCCACGCGAAATGCACAGCTCTGCCACACCGTTGTCCATTCGCCGCCATTGCCGTCACTCTTTCGTTACGTCGATCTGCTGTGCGGCAGTTGGGCGACCCGGGTGGTCGGCGCGGACTTCTCTCCGGTATTCCTTCCCGAATTCCTTCCGATCGCCGCTCACTTGATGGGCGGCGGCTTCATCAGTGCTTCTCCGCCCGTACGGGAATGTCGAGAATCACCTGAGTGCCCCGTTCGGCGCCGGGCACCATGTCGAACTTTCCGCCCAACTCGCCCTCCACCAGCGTGCGTACGATTTGCAGCCCGAGGTTCCCGGCCCGGTGCGGATCGAACCCGTCCGGCAGGCCGCGGCCGTTGTCCTGGACGGTGACCAGCAGGCGGGGCTCCGTGCGGCTGCCGCCGCGCACCGCGCCGACCTCGACGGCCCCCTGGTCCCCTGGGACGAAGGCATGTTCGAGGGCGTTCTGCAGGACCTCCGTGAGGACCATGGAGAGCGGGGTGGCGACCTCGGCGTCGAGTATCCCGAAGCGGCCGGTGCGGCGGGTGGTCACCGCGCCCGGCGCGATCTCCGCGACCATCGCCAGCACCCGGTCCGCGATCTCGTCGAACTCCACCCGCTCGTCGAGGTTCTGGGACAGCGTCTCGTGCACGATCGCGATCGAACCGACCCTGCGCACCGCCTCGTTGAGCGCCTCGCGCCCCTGTTCGGAGTCCATCCGCCGGGACTGCAGGCGCAGCAGCGCGGCCACGGTCTGCAGGTTGTTCTTCACCCGGTGGTGGATCTCCCGGATGGTGGCGTCCTTGGTGATCAGCTCCCGTTCACGGCGCCGCAGTTCGGTGACGTCGCGCAGCAGGACCAGCGAACCGATGTGCGTGCCCTTGGGCTTGAGCGGGATGGCGCGCAGCTGGATCACCCCGTCCTCCCCCTCGACCTCGAACTCCCGCGGCGCCCACCCGCTGGCCAGCTTCACCAGCGCCTCGTCCACCGGGCCGCGCGCGGGCGCGAGTTCGGCGGTGGTCCGGCCCAGGTGGTGGCCGACGAGGTCGGCGGCGAGGCCCAGGCGGTGGTAGGCGGACAGCGCGTTCGGGCTGGCGTACTGGACGACGCCGTCCGCGTCGAGCCTGATCAGCCCGTCGCCGGCGCGCGGCGAGGCGTCCATGTCGACCTGCTGCCCGGGGAAGGGAAAGGATCCTGCGGCGATCATCTGGGCAAGGTCGGAGGCGCTCTGGAGGTAGGTGAGCTCCAGTCGGCTCGGCGTCCGTACGGTCAGCAGATTGGTGTTCCGGGCGATCACTCCCAGTACCCGGCCCTCCCGGCGCACCGGGATCGACTCGACCCGTACGGGCACCTCCTCGCGCCACTCGGGGTCGCCCTCGCGTACGATCCGTCCCTCGTCCAGGGCGGAGTCGAGCATCGGCCGGCGGCCTCGCGGAACGAGATGGCCGACCATGTCGTCCTGATAGGAGGTCGGTCCGGTGTTGGGCCGCATCTGGGCGACGGACACGTACCGTGTGCCGTCGAGGGTGGGGACCCACAGGACGAGATCGGCGAAGGAGAGGTCGGAGAGCAGCTGCCACTCCGACACCAGCAGGTGCAGCCATTCCAGGTCGGAGTCGCTGAGGGCGGTGTGCTGGCGTACGAGATCGTTCATGGAGGGCACGCCCTGGAGCCTACCGGCGTACGGTGGGGGTGTTGCCCTCGCAAGGGCATGGACAGATCTAAATGGTCTAGTCCACAATGAGTTGGGTATCGCAGCCCGCGAGGGCGGCCGCCAGGCCCGCGATACCGCACCAAGAACCGCCGAAACCTCCGCTCTCCCCGCACAGGAGGGCGGATAGAGGCCCGAGCGCTCTCTGCCCTGACTGCGCGACGGCCTCAAATCGACCGGCCTCCGGGCGTGCGTGTGTTCCTGCCGCACGTGGGGCGCAAGCCGCCGCCGGGCCGGCCGATGAAGCTCCGGGCTGCGGTGCCGGACAGGTTGAGGGTCCTGTCCCGGCGCCGCGGCCCGCGGGTGTTTGGGCCCCTATGCGGCCTCGCCCTTCCCGGCGGGCCAGGCGGCCATCGCCAGCTCGGCCACCCGCTCCAGCGTCGTACGGTCCGCACCGTCCCTGGCCTGCTGGGACATGCCCTGGAGCACGGCCCCGCTATAGGTCGCGAGTGCGTGCGCGTCGGTGTCGGCGGGCAGCTCACCGGCCGCGATGTCGCTCCGTATCCGCGCCTCGACCGTCGCCACGTTCTCGGCGCGGCGCTCCTGGAGGCCGCGCATGACGTCCTCGGACTGCGCCGTGCAGTTGGTGGCGGCCGTGATGACCATGCAGCCACGCGGATAGCCCGGCAGGGTGTGGAAGGCCGCCGCCTCGCGCAGCATCCGCGCCACGGCCCGGCGCGCCGTCGGCTCCTCGGCGAGGGCCCGGCCGGAGAAGGCGCCGAAGTCCCGGACATACGCCTCGATCGCCTCCTCGAAGAGCGTCCGCTTGTCGCCGAACGCCGCGTACAGGCTCGGCGCCCTGATGCCCATGGCATCGGTCAGGTCCGCGATGGAGACCGCCTCGTAGCCGTGCTCCCAGAAGGCCCGCATCGCCTGCTCCAGAGCCGTCTCCCGGTCGAAGGACCGGGGCCGCCCACGCTGTTTCGTCGCCATCCTCGAATTCTATAGCGCCCGCTACGGAAAGCCTGCTACGGTCTTTCTGTAGCAACCGATACAGAAAGGGGGGCGCGGTCATGGACGTGCTCACGGGCAGGACGGCGCTGGTCACGGGCGGCAGCAGGGGCATCGGCCGGGCGATCGCCGAGCGGCTGGGCCGGGACGGCGCGCGGGTCGCGGTGCATTACGGACGCGACGAGACCGCCGCGAAGGAGACGGTGGCGGCGATCGAGGAGGCCGGCGGCCGGGCCTTCGCCCTCCAGGCCGAACTGGGCGTCCCGGGCGACGCCGCCGCACTGTGGTCGGCGTTCGACACCCAGGCCGACGGCCTGGACATCCTGGTGAACAACGCCGGCGTGACCGGTCGGCGCGAACCGCTCCAGCACGCGACGGAGGAAGACTTCGACCACGTCTTCGCGGTCAACACGAAGGCCCCGTTCTTCATCACCCAGCTGGGCCTGGAGCGGCTGCGCGACGGCGGCCGCGTCATCAACGTCTCGACGGGCCTCACCCACGGCGCCGCCATGCCCGAACTGATCGCCTACGCGATGACCAAGGGCGCCATCGACGCCTTCACCTCAACGCTCGCCAAGGCCCTGGCCCCCCGCGGCATCACCGTCAACGCGGTCGCCCCCGGCGTGGTCGACACCGACATGAACGCAAGCTGGCTCCGCAACGACTCCGAAGCCTGGCAGGCGTCCTCGGACATATCCCCCTTCGGCCGCGTGGGCGAGCCCCGCGACATCAGCGACATCGCCGCCTTCCTGGCCTCGGACGACAGCCGCTGGGTTACGGGGCAGTGGGTTGATGCGACCGGGGGTGCGCTGCTTTGAGGTGAGGGGTGTGGCTGAGGGGTGGGGGGCGCTGCTGCGGGGTTGAGCCGGGGGCGCTGCGAGGTGAGCGGGCGTCGCTGCGAGGTTGAGCCGAGGGCACTGCGGGGTGGGGGCGTCGCTGCGAGGTTGAGCTGAGGGCGCTGCGAGGTGAGGGCGTTGCCGCGGGGTTGAGCCGAGGGCGCTGCGAGGTGGGGGCGTCGCTGCGAGGTTGAGCGGCGGGCGCTGCGAGGTGAGGGGGCGTTGCTGCGACATGAGCGGGGGTCGCTGCGAGGTGA
>NZ_JOCQ01000048.1 GCF_000720725.1 Streptomyces rimosus subsp. rimosus | reverse complement strand
GGTGAGAAGTGAGGCGGGGCACGCTGTGGGGGATTTGAGTAACTGAGTAGGTAGTGATGCTCAGGAGGGGTGCGGTCGGGGTCGGAAAGCCGGCGGTATGACGACGCCGACTCCGCCGGGGCAGGCCGCGCGTCCGCGTAAGCGCCGGGCCGTGGTGATCGGTGCTGTGGTGATCGGTGCTGTGGTGGCGCTGGTGCTCGTGTTGGCCGGTGGGGTGGTTGCCGCGCGGTGGTTGATGGGTGACGGGAGGCCGTTGGGTGACCGGTCGCGGGTGACGGGCCGGGGGCAGAAAGGACGGTCGCGTGGTGCTGAACGTACGGGACGGCCATGGCAGCACGGCGCGTCTGCGTTTCACGCTCAATTGCGTGGATGACAGCCGCTCCGCATTCCTCCTCGGCCTTGCCCGGACTTCTGTGGTGAGCGGGCAGCGGGAGATTGATTCGGTGTTGGAGAGCGTTGCGGTGGAGTGAAGGACGGCGGCTTGAATGGTGGTGTGCGGTGTGCGGTGTGTCGAACGGCGATGCGCGTCGGCAATTCCGGGTATCGGTACGGGTGTGAGTACAGGCGCGGAAAGTGATGCGGGTCCGAGTACGGGCGCGCGAAGTGATACGGGCACGGGCGCGGGCGCGCGGGCGGCTACGGAATACACGCCGCGGAGTAAGTGGGACGAGCACTACCGCCAAGGCGGATCCTTTCGTCCGCTCGGTGAGCGGGAGCGGGCGCTGCTCGCCGAGCGCGTACCGGCCCGGGTGGGTGCGGTTGCCCTGGAGGTGGGCTGCGGGCGCGGGGAACTCGCCCGTCACTTGGCGGCCACCGGCTACCGCGTCGACGCCGTCGACTACTCCCCTGCCGCCATCGCCGCCGCCCGGGAGGAGACGCCCGCCACCAACAGCGATGGCGTCGGCCAAATCGGCACCGGCACCGGCACCGGAACAGGCACCGAGGCCGTCGCCGACGACAGCGTGGTGACCTACGTACACCTGGACATCGAACGCGACGCGCTCACCGCACTCCCCCACCCCGCCTACGACCTCATCACCTTCCGCCTCAGCTACGCGTTCGTGCAGGACCGCACCCGGGTGCTGCACCGGCTGCGGGAACGGCTGCGCCCCGGCGGCGCGCTGTGCGTGATCACGCCTGTCGCGGACGCCGTGCCGCCCGGCAAACGCGGCATCGCCCTCGACGAGGAGGAGATCGCCCTGCTGGCCGCCGGGTGGGACACCGCCGAGCGGCACGACGCCGACGGGCTCGCCCTGCTGGTGTTGCGCGGTCCGCTCCGTACACCGGTGGCGTACGGGAACAGGGGCGAGCCGGCGCCGCACGCTCTGACCGGCGCGGGCGCGGTGGTGACGGACGAGGCCGGTCGGGTGCTGTTGGGCCGGTCCGTACGGGGGCTGTGGGAGCTGCCCGGCGGGAAGAACGCGGGCGGCGAGTCGTTCGTGCGGGCGGCGGTCAGGGAGCTCGAAGAGGAGACCGGACTGCGGGCCGAGGCGGCTGACGCGCGGCTGGTGGCGATCGTGATGGATGAGGTCCACGGCATCCCGCGTGTGACGGCGGCGGTGCGGATCGCCGCGCATTCGGGAACGCCGGTCGTGCGGGAGCCGGAGTTGATCCAGCGTTGGGAGTGGCACGAGGCCACCGATCTCCAGGTACTGGCCGGTGGGCTGTTCGTGCCCAGCGCGCACGTACTGGAGACGGTGTGGCCCGGCTCGCTTCCGGGGCTGCCGCCCGCGCACCGGCACCTGGTCGTGGAGGCGACGCCGTCGTAGGCGGTCGGCCGATGCGTGGCGCGTCCGCCGGTGACGGTTGCTGAAGATCACCCGGATGGCTCGGCACGTGGGTGAGGGGTCCCGGCCGGCCGTCTCACTGCTCGTCCACCTGGCTCTGCAGCACATCGCAGGTGTACTGGAACTCGTCCATCAGCCGGGTGGCCTCCACCACGAGCACCCCGTACGGGTAGGCCGGGTCGGTCAGCGGCAGTCCGTCCTGCTCGGCCTGGTCCGTCACCCGGCGGCAGCACTGCTGTGCCTCGTCGGCGAGTTGGCACAGATCGCGGGCCTGGTCGGCCAGCGTGTCCTCGTCCACCTCCCCCAGGACCTGGGCGATCCGGGAGACGGATTCGAGGAAGTCGGCATAGCCGCGCAGGAAGCGCCGGTCGCGCTCGCTGCCGTCCTGGCGCCACTGGTCGAGGCTGCGGGTGAGCGAGGCCAGCTGGTACATGGTCCGCTCCAGCGCCGCCAGCACCGCGCCGTACCCTTCGAAGCCCGTACGGCCCCGATGGCGGCCCAGGCGGCTGCGAGGGTTGAAGTAGAGGCTTTCGCGCGCCGTTCGCAGCCCGTTCTTGGCCTGCGTGATCAGCCCGCCGGTCTGCTCGGCCCGGCCGCGCCAGTGGCTGATGCGCTCCTCCTCCATCTCCCCCTGCCGCATGGCCGGATACATGTCGCTGACCAGGTCGCACAGTGCGCGGGCGAGGGTGTGGATGCCGTGCTCGGCGCTGCGGTAGCGCAGCGGCGGGACGAGGGCGACGTTGACGATGACGCCGACGCCGCATCCGATGAGCACCAGCAGGATGATCTGCGCGAGGTGGGTGATCTTGCCGAGGCCGGCCGGGGCGGTGACGTACGTGGAGAAGGCGAAGAACGCCGCCGTCGCCACCTGCGAGCCCTGCGATCCGAGGGCGGGCCACCGGCCGATGGTGAGGGCGACCACCGCCACCAGCGCGAAGGTGAGCAGATCGGGGCCGGCCAGGTACCCCAGGGCCGCCTGTACGGCGACCCCGGTCGCCACGGCACCCACGTACCGCAGCGACTGGAGCAGCGACTGATACACCGTCACCTGCATGATCAACACCGCGGAGAACGGTGCGAACGCCGGGGACTCGGCTCCCAGCAGGTTGTACGAGAAGAACCAGGCGACGGTCGCGGCCAGCGTGCTCTTGCCGATCAGCAGCAGCGTGTGGCGTTCGTGGCCCGCCGATCCCCAGGCCCGGCTCCACCATTGCCGCAGGCGGGCGATCCGCCCCTGCGCCGCGGGCTCCTCCCGGTACCGGGACTTGATCCTGGTACCGGCCCCTTCCGTACGCGCCTCTTCCGTACGGGTCTCTTCCGTACCGGTCTCTTCCGTACGGGGCTCTTCCCTACGGGTCTCTTGGGCCTCGGTCTCCTGCTTCCGCGCCTGACCGGCCATGCACGCTCCGTTCCTCATCCGGTCCGCTTCTGGCGGCGGGCCGTACGTTTCCACTCGGTACCCCGTCGGCGCGGCCACGTCCCAGGCCTCATCGAGGGCGTACCGGGCCGGGCCGCCCCGACGGGTTCCGCTTCCGGCTCAGGCCGCCTTGCGGTACTTCCCGGCCGGGGCCCGCGTCGCCTCCGCGCGGACCCGGGCCAGGGCCCGGTTGAGCAGCCGGGACACGTGCATCTGTGAGACGCCCAGCTCGGCGGCGATGGCGCTCTGTGTCATGTCCTGGAAGAACCGCAGGTAGAGGATGCGGCGGTCGCGCTCGGACAGCCGGGCGAGGACCGGCTTGACCGCTTCACGGTCCTCGACGAGCGCGAAGGCGTCTTCGAGCGCGCCGATGACGTGCAGGAGGGTGTGCTGCTCTTCGCTGCCGCCCTCGCCGTGGTCGAGGGCCGCGTCCAGGGACAGGGACCGGTAGGTCTCCAGCGCCCGCAGCCCCAGGGTGACGTCCTGCTCGGACAGCTGGGCGTACGCGGCGATCTGCTCCGTACCGGGTGTACGCCCGTCCAGGGTGGTGCTCAGTTCCTTGACCGCGACGCGGACCCTGTTGCGCAGGTCCTGGATACGGCGCGGAACGTGCACGTGCCAGGTGTGGTCGCGGAAGTGCCGTTTGAGCTCGCCCGTAATTGTCGGGACGGCGAACTGCTCGAACGCGTCGGCACGGTCGGGGTCGAACCGGTCGACGGCCTTGACCAGGCCCAGGGCGGCGACCTGCTTCAGGTCGTCGAGGTGTTCGCCGCGCTCCCGCAGCCGGTACGCCAGGCGGTGGGCCATCGGCAGCCACGCGGTGATGATGCGCTGGCGTATCTGTTCCTTGACCGGCCCGTCCTCCAGCGTTGCCAGCAGACGGAACTCGTCGCTGGTGTCGACATCGTTGGCACCGCGCTTGCCGGGGCGCGCGGTTGCGGGGGTGGCCATCGCCGGCTCTCCTTTGCCGCTCAAAAAAGTGGTGTCCGCAGACAGCCGGGAGGCCGGTCCGGAAAACGACAGACGGGCCCCTCGGCCAGAAAAAGGAAGGGTGCCTACGGTTCCGAAGCACTGCCGCTCGTGTGTCCCACCGGTCGCCCCTTACACCCGGTGATCCGGCGGTATCGCTGTGGTGTGGGTCACGAGGCGGGAGGGGGCGCGGGAGAGAGGGAGAGAGGGAGAGGACAGGAGGTGTGGGCCGGTGGCCGGGATGAGAGGCCGGGCCGGGAATGGCAGCCGGTGACTGGGGGCGGCGTACGGCCCGTACCCGTACGCCCCGTACCCGTACGCCCCGACCACCCCTACCGCGCCACCACCGCCTCCCCCACCACAACCTGCGAAGACGCCAAGGCCGTCTTTCCGTCCTCGATGTCCCACAGGGAATTCTGCAGCAGGCGGCCCAGTGTCCAGCCGGCCGCTCGCTCGCGGTCGAGGGCGAGCGCGTCGGTCAGCAGGTCGAAGCGGCGGCGTACGACGCGGTGGGCCTCGCCCGTCGCCGCCACCTCCTCCCACCGGCTGTCCAGGGCGGGCCAGAGGTCGAAGCCGGGGTCGCCGGCGAGGGGTTCGGGGTCGATGGCCAGCCAGGGTTCGCGTTCCCCGGCCAGCACGTTGTCGTAGTGCAGGTCCCAGTGCAGCATCCGGTCCCCGGGCTCGCCGGCCAGGTCGGCCACCGCCGAGGCCCAGGTCCGCAGGCGCTGCCGGTCGGCGGGGTCGGCCAGGGCCGCCACCGCCGCGGGTACCTGCTCCAGCATGTCGGCGGCGATGTCGCCGAGGCCGCGGAGTCCCTCCGGCGCGGGGACGGCGACGAGGCGCCGCAGGAGCCCGGCGAGGATGGTCATCGCGGTGTCGTCGTCCTCGACGGACGCGAGCGTGCGGGATCCGTCCAGGCGCTCCAGCAGCATGGTGCCGCTGGTCCGGTCGTGCTCGATGAGCTGCACGATGCCATCGCCGCTCCAGGTGCGCAGGCCGATCAGCGCGGCGGCGGTCTCCTCCTTGGGCAGCTGGAACCGCAGAGCCGCGCGGGTGCCGTCCGTGCGGAGTACGGGCAGGACGAGGGACGCCTCGCCGAATCCGGCCTCGCCGTCCCGGCTCAATTCCCAGCGGTCGAGGAATTCCGCGGCCAGGGCGGGCAGGCCGGCGATCCACGCCCTTCCGGCTTCGGTCGTGCCGTACGAGGCGGCGAGCCGGTCCGGGACGTGGAGACGTTTCGGTGTGTTCATGGCCTGTTCCCTCAGCTCGTACGGTGTCGGCGAGTCAGCCTCCCAGAGCCTCCGTCATGCGGTCGAGGTCGGCGAGGAGGGCGGTCAGTCGCCGCGGCGGGATCGCGTCGATCATCTGCCGTTCGATGGCGTAGACGGCGTTCCGGGCCGCGTCGAGACGGTCGCGGCCCTCTTCGGTGAGGTGGGCGGGCAGGGCACGGCCGTGGTCGGTGGTGCTGGGCCGGGCGACCAGGCCGGCTTCCTGGAGGCCGCGCAGTACGACGTTCATGGACTGGCGCGTGACGAACGCGCCGCGGGCGAGTTCGGCGTTGGACAGGCCCGGCTGCTCGTCGAGGAGTTCGAGGCAGGCGTACTGCGGCACGGTCAGGCCGTGCTCGCGCAGGGCCTTGTCCATGGCGCCGCGCAGCGCGGCGGCGGAGCGCTTGAGGCGGTATCCCACGTGCTCGGTGACGTCCCGGGCGGGGTGGGGAGGCGGTACGGGGTTCCGGTCTTTCATGTCAGTATTTTGACATACGAGCCGGCGCGGACTTACCTTCCCAGATGTCAGAACCCTGACATCAACTCGCGTGTGGGCCCGGGCCGCCCGGCTCAGCGTACGGACACGAAGGAAGAGTGACACCTCATGACCCACCCCGCCTCCGCCACCCTCGACGGCCCCGACTTCATCGCTCTTCAGGTGCGCGACGTCGAAGCGGCGGCCGCCTTCTGCGAGGAGCGGCTCGGGATGCGCCGGGCGCCCGCCTCGCCGCCCGGCGCGGTGGTGTTCGCCACCGAGCCGATCGCGTTCGCCGTCCGCGAGCCGCTGCCGGGCGTCGACCTCGACGCCGTGGCGCGGCCCGGTCTCGGGGTGGCCCTGTGGTTCCGTACCGCCGACGCGCAGGCGCTGCACGACCGGCTCGTCACCGCCGGGGTGACGATCATCAGCCCGCCGAAGGACAGCCCGTTCGGGCGTACGTTCACCTTCGCCGGGCCCGAGGGCTACGCGCTCACCGCGCACGGAAGCTGATCGTGAGCGCCGTCGTCATCGCCCCGCAGGGGCCCTTCTCCCTCGCGGCGAGTGTGCGGTTCCTGGAAGACTTCACTCCCGCGCGGTACCGCAAGGCGCCGGACGAGGTGCTTCGCCTGGCCTTCCCCTCGGACGACGGCGACACGACGGTCACCGTGGCGGCACGGCAGGAGGCGGCAGCGGCGGACGGCACTGCGGGGAGCGTACGGGCCGAGTTCACCGTGCACCCCGGCGACGCGGGGTCCGGCCCGGCGGGTGCGGGAACCGCCGGGCCGGGGCCCGGCACGGCCGTCCGAGAGCAATTGCTCGTACCGGATCGGCCGGTTGTCCGAGGACGAACGGCCGCCCGGGACCTATCGGTTGCCCGAGACCGATCGATCGCCCCGGAGCGACTCATCGTCCAGGACCAGCTGGCCCGAATTCTCTCGCTCGATGTCGACGGCAGCGGGTTCCCCGGGCTCGCCGCCGACGATCCCGTGGTGTCCCGGCTCATGGCGGAACACCCGGGACTCCGTCCGGTGTGCTTCCACTCGCCGTACGAAGCCGCCGCGTGGGCGATCATCGGGCAGCGCATGCGCATGACCCAGGCCGCCGCGATCAAGGCCCGCATCGCCGAACGGTACGGGCAGCGCGTACGGGTCGCCGGCCAGGACCTGCACGCCTTCCCCACTCCCCCGGTTCTGCGCTCGCTCACCCGCGTTCCCGGGCTCCCGGACGCGAAGGTCGCGCGGCTGCACGCCCTGGCCGAGGCCGCCGACGCCGGGGAGTTGGACGCCGCGCGGCTGCGCGCGATGCCGGGCGACCACGCGCTGGCGACGCTGCGCGCCCTGCCCGGTATCGGTCCGTTCTCCGCCGAACTCATCCTCATACGGGGAGCCGGGCACCCGGACGTCTTCCCCCGTCATGAGCCGCGGCTGCACGCGTCCATGGCCGACGCGTACGGTCTCGGCGCGGCCGGTGCCGAGGATGTAGAGCGGCTGGCCGCCCTCGCCGACGGCTGGAGGCCGTACCGCAGTTGGGTCGCGCTGCTGCTGCGCGTACGTGCGGAGCAGCGGATGCGGCGGCCGGCTGCCGCGGCGGCGTACCGGCGGGCGTGATCTCCTCCACCACGGCGCCGCCGGGTGCCCAGCGGGCGACGACCGGGGCGGGCGCGTCGAGGATCACCTCGCCGTGGCAGGGCCACTGGCCGGGGATGTCACCGCGGTCGAACTGGCCGAAGACGAACGCCGTGACATCGGCACCGGGCAGTTCGCGCGGCGTGAAGCGCCGCCCCGTGGGGGCGTACGGCGTGATGCGGTCGACCCGGAAGGTGCGCCATTCGGAGCACCCCAGGTCCCAGGCGACGAGGTACCAGCGGCCCGACCACATGGCGAGGTGGTGGGGTTCCGCCCGTGCCGACGGGTTCGGATCGCCCGCGTACGTGAAAGCCAGCACCTCTTGGTTGCGGACGGCCGTGCCGAGGGCGAGCAGCACCTCGGCGTCGACCGGGGGCGCCGAGAGGTCCCAGGCGTTCTCGATCGAGGTGATCCGTACGGCGTCGACCTGTTGCCGCAGGCGCGCCGGCATGACCTGGCGGACGGTGGCCAGGGCCCGTGCGGCCGCTTCTCCGAGGCCGGCCACCGTGGCGGGTGCGGTCTGCAGCGCTACGGCCACGGCGATGGCCTGCTCGTCGTCGAACAACAGGGGCGGGATCTTCGCTCCGGCATCCAGGCGGTAGGCGCTGCCCGGCCCCTTGGTGACGTGTACGGGATAGCCCAGTGCCCGCAGCCGGTCGACGTCGCGGCGCACGGTGCGCGGGCTCACCTCCAAGCGCTCCGCCAGTGCCGCGCCCGGCCACGAGCGTCCGGTCTGGAACAGGGACAGCAGGAGGAGAAGGCGCGCGGAGGTCTCTGACATGGGTCCAACTGTGCCAAGAATGACGGCCACTATGTGGCCGCTACTGCTGTGACGCTGATCGGCATGACCACTCCATCCCACAGGAGCGGCGGCACGGCTGCCGCTACTCCGGCACACCCGTCGACAGCTTCGGGTGAGCCTTCTGATTCATCGCGTACTCCTGAGGTGCCCGTTGCGTCGGGCGCCCCAGATGCTCCATCTGCCCCGGCTGCTCCGACTGCCCCGGTTGTCCCTGCTGCCTCGGCTGCCCCGCCTGCCTCCGTTTCGGATTCCGGCTCGGGTGCAGGAACCGTTCCGGGGCCGGGCGGCGTCTCCGGTCGCTCGGCGGTGATCGCGCTCGTCGTCGTGCTCATCGCCTCGTTCATGGAACTGCTCGACGCCACGATCGTCACGGTCGCGGCCCCGGCGATCGCCGAGGGGCTGGGCGCCGGCGAGGCGGCGCTGCAGTGGACGGTCGCCGGCTACACCCTCGCCCTCGGCGCCGGGCTGATCACCGGCGGCCGGATCGGTGACCAGTTCGGACGGCGGCGCGTCTTTCTGATCGGGCTGACCGCGTTCGCGATCGCCTCGGCGGCCTGCGCCCTCGCGCCGGACCCGGCGGTACTCGTCACGACCCGCGTGGCCCAGGGCCTGGCGGGCGGTCTGATGGTCCCGCAGGTGTTCGGCATCATCCGATCGTCCTTCGCACCGACCGCGCGGGCGAGGGCGCTCGGCGCGTACGGGGCGGTGCTCGGGCTCGCCTCGGTGGCGGGGCCGCTGGCCGGCGGGCTGCTCGTCGAGGCGGACGTGTTCGGGCTGGGCTGGCGGACGATCTTCTGGGTGAACGTGCCGGTCGCGGCCATAGGACTCGCGCTCGGCGTACGGTTCCTGCCCGAGTCCGCCGCGGCCGTGCGCACCCGGCTGGACCTGCCCGGAGCGGCGCTCGCCGCGGCGGGCGCGGTGTGCGTGCTCCTCCCCCTGGTGCAGGGGAACGGGTGGGGGTGGCCCTGGTGGGGCTACGCGATCCTGTTTCTGTCGGTCCCGGTCACGGCGCTCTTCCTCCGGCGGGAACGCCGCCTGGCCGCCCGCGGTGAGCAGCCCGTCCTCGATCCGGCGCTGCTGCGGGTACGGGCCTTCAGCAGCGGGCTGGCCGCCTCCGCACTGTTCTTCGGCGCCATCGGCTCGTTCTTCCTGCTGTTGTCCCTCTACCTCCAGTCCGGCACCGGCCGCTCGGCCCTGGAGACCGGGTTGATCATCCTTCCGTACGCGGTCGGCTCGACCCTCACGTCCGGCATCGGCGTCCAACTGGCCGCCCGCGCCGGCCGTCTGCTGCTCGTCACGGGTTCGCTCGTGCTCGCCGTCTCGCAGTTCCTCCTGCTGCTCGTCGTACGGGACGGGGCCACGCCCTCGTACTGGGCGCTGGCGCTGCCGCTGTTCGTGGGCGGCCTGGGGCTGGGGCTGACCTCGCCCTCCCTGGTCAACGTGGTCCTCACCGGGGTGCCCGCGCGGGACGCCGGTGCCGCGGGCGGGGCGCTCACCACGGTGGGCCAGATCGGGAACGCGGTCGGGGTCGCCGTGCTGGGCGTCCGGTTCTTCGCCGAACTCGACACGTCGGCCTCGGCGGGCGGCGCCCCGCTCACGGCGTACGGGGACGCGTTCGCCTCGGTGCTCCCCTGGCAGATCGCGTTCTACGTAGCGGCGGCAGCACTCATGCTGCTGCTCCCGAAGCACACGGACGCCCTCGGGGGTGGCCAGGTCGCCACGGCCGTACGCGAACCGGGGAAGGAGGAGTGAAGCCCGGCGGCTGAACCGGGCCGCGGCCGGGCTCCGGGCTTCGGGCTCGGGGCTCCGGCCGGGGCGGCAGGGCCCGACCAGCGGCTTCAGGAAGTGGGGGCGTCAGGCAGGGCGCGTTCCGACGATGCCTGCGCCCCCTAGAAGTCACCCACGCTCCGGTACGGGCACCGTGCGCCGGTGCCGCGCGTCCGCCGCCTCCGCGTAACCGTTCCCAGGGGGTTTTGTGATGTTTTTGTAGGCACACTCTCTCGTTGGGGAAGTCGCGGACTTCGGAGGCACGGGGGAGGGCATCATGAGTTGCAGCCGGTGCGGCGCCGAGGTCATCCAAGGGCCCGACGGCAGGTGGTCGTGCAATTGCGGAGCGTCCGGATGACGGAAAAGCGTAAGGTCCAAGCGGAGGAGAGCACCGGCGTCAGCGTGGGGGAACCACGCCCGCCGTACTTCACCTCCGCCACATGCCCGGAGTGCCAGAGCGCCAACGACGGTCTCAACGGCCGTTTCGCATGCGGCGCGTGCGGCACCACGTATGCCTTGGAGCCACCGGTTCTCTGACGCGCCGCCGGGCGCGCCGGGGTCCCGGCGCGCATCGGCCTCCGGGCCCGGGTGTCACGGCCGCCAGCACAGCGACGGGTCGGGGTGCTCGACGAAGCCCAGGTCACGGTAGAGCGGCTCGCCGTCGACGGACGCGTACAGGTCCACCCGGGCCGCCTCCCGCTCCCGGAACCAGTCGAGCAGACCCCGCATGACGGCGCGGCCGTGTCCCCGCCGCCGGTACGCCGGGTCGGTGACCACGCCGATGACATGACCGATCCGCCCGTTGCGCAGGTGCGGGCCGGGCAGCCGCTGTTCGAGGGTGCCGATGCCACAGGCGGCGAGGCCGTGGCCGCCGTCCACGACGAGGATGCGGACGGTGACCGACGCCAGTTGGTCCTTCAGCACCACGGCGAGCGCGTCCCGCCAGCCGTCGTCCGCCGACGCCGGGGCGAAGAAGTCACCGCCCAGGGTGTCGAACAGCAGCGCCCGCAGGCGCACCAGCTCCGGGACGTCGCCTTCCGCTGCTTGCCGCACGTATGACATGTAATGACCTTATAGGCCAACCGGCGCTTACGGCAGCGGGTTTCGCGATGGCGTTCGGAGGCAGCGGTCACCCGGGAGGGCGGCCGGCCTGGGCGAGGCCCCCTCCCCTATGCGGCGCGCCGGGACCGCCCCGTCACCCCTCCGCCCGCTCCTGGGTGACGCTCCACGCGTACTGCAGCCAGTCGGAGATCGTGACGGCGCTCAGGCCGGCGGCGGCGAGCCGGGTGGCGCGTGGGGCCGCCACGTAGCCGCAGACCAGGGAGGTGCCGACCCAGGCGGCCAGGCAGAAGGGGCAGGCGAGCAGTTCACCGACGGCCAGGCGCAGGCCGCGTCCGCGGGGCTCGTCCATGACCTCGCTGGCGCTGGTGGCCTCCTTGCGGCGGGTGAACGGTGCCCGTACGAGAGCGGTGATCTTGTCCTTCGCGAGCAGCCGCGACGCCTTGTAGGTCGCGGCGCCCAGGAGCAGCAGGTCCCACGGCGGGACGCGGGAGGGCAGCGTACGCCCGGACTTGCGGAAGCCCAGTGCGAACAGGGCCGTGGCTCCGGCGTAGCTCCCCGCCAGTACGGCGTAGCCCCGCAGGGGGATCTCCTCCCCCGGCGCGTACGCCGTGCCCTCGTGGCCCGCTCCGCACCGCCGGTGGCCGCCGTCCGTCACCGAGCCGGCGCGGTCCGCCGTGCCGCCGGGTTTGCCCTCTTCCGGGAGCGGATTGAATGCCATGATTCCTTCGCTTCCTACGACGACGTTGCAGGGTGGACCGGTACCCCTGCCGCCGCCCGGTGCACACCCGGGAGCCGAGATGCGGCCGAACGCGTCGCCGAAAGAGGGACGCGCGGCGCCGGGCGGCCGTGGGCGGCACCGCCACGGGCCGCCCGCCCCTTCATCCCAGCCGTACGCAGGCGCCTTCCGCTACTGCGCCCACGGAGGCGGGAACGTCGCGTCCCCGAGGGTGGCCTTTATGCCTGCCGAGGTGACGACGGTGACGGTCGCGGGCATGTCGGGGTCGCCGTTGCGCAGGCTCAGTTCCGTGCGCGGAGGCACGATGATGGCGTCGCCCGGCCCGGCGACCAATTCCTCGCCGCCGACGGTGGCCGCTATCCGGCCGGTCTGTACGACGAAGACCTCCTCGTGGTTCAAGGTGTGCGGCTCGCTGGTGGCTCCGGGCGCCGCGTGCAGCGTCCAGACGGCCAGTTCCGTACTGCCGCGGGAAGGGACCGCGAGCGGGCGGAAGGTGAAGCCGGGGCGTTCGAAGGTCGGAGCGTCGGCTCCGGTGGACAAGGGCATGGCACGTCCTTCACAGGTGCGAGGACGCGTTCGGGAGCCGGAGAACACGAAGGAGAAGGCAAAAGGGGAAAGGGGAAAGGAAAGCGGGAGAGGACGGGTACGGGGAAGCCGGCTCGGCGACGCGCCCAGTGGTCAACTTGGTTGTCTTGTTGGACAGTAAGCGGTGGCGCTGCATGTGGTCAACCGAGTTGCCTACTAGGGTTGCGGTGTCGGTTTACCGACACCTCGACCGAGAGCCGCCCGTACAAGGAGACCCGTGACCGTGAGCGCCGCGCACGACGAGCCGAAGCCGACGAACGGCCCGGGCGACCTGCCCGGCCAGGTTCCCCTGCTGCTCGCGATGGCCTTCCGGGCCATGAACGACCGGTTTCTCGGCCGGCTGGCGGAGTTGGGCCGCGAGCCGCTGCGGCCCGCGCACGGCTACACCTTCCGCTATCTGGCCGCGCACACCGACGCGACCACGGTCGACCTCGCGGCCCACTTGGGCATCACCAAACAGGCCGCCTCCAAAGCCGTCGCGGAGCTGGAGGGGTGGGGGTATCTGACACGTCACCCCCACCCTCGCGACCGCCGCGCCCACGCCCTCGCCCTCACCGGGCGCGGGCGCGACTACCTGCACCAGGCCGATCAGCTGTGGGCCGAGGCGGAGCAGGAGTGGGCCGAGGTGATCGGCGCCGACCGGCTGGCAGCGGTCCGCGCCGACCTGGAGGCCTACCTGCGTCACACGTACGGCGGCACCGAGGTCCCCCTCCGCCCGGTGTGGTGAATCCGTCAGGCGTTGCGCTGCTCCTTGATCTTCGTCCCGAGATCCTTGAACATCTTCAGCAGGTCGGCGGTGTCGTCGGCCGGCGGGGCCTGCACCGTGGCCTTGGCGCCGTAGTCGGAGTAGCTGGTGGTCGTGGCTATCTTGCCCAGCGGGGTCTGCATGTCGACGCCCATCTTCACCGGGAAGTCGTCGCCGTTGACCCAGACGTCGTAGTCGTAGCCCTTGAGGCCGGACTTCTTCATGTTGGCAAGCAGCTTCTCGCGGTCCTGGGGCGAAAGAAAGTCCAGGCTCTTGCGGCCCTTGAGTGCCTCCTGGACCGTCAGCGAACCCTTGTAGTGCTCGGCCCGCTGACCGTCGACCTCGCCCGAGCCCAGGTGCTTGACGTTCGGCGAGTCCAGGAGCAGCGCGAGCTGCTGGGACGGGTCCTGCTGCATGTCGGACAGGCCGGCGGTCAGCTGCTTGGCGAGCTCGGCGTTACCGGACTCCGCCGCGATCGCCTTCAGGTCCATCTTGACCCACGTCTTGCCGCCGTCCATCCGCTCGCCCAGGTCCATGTACATGACGTCGTCGACCCAGACCATGCGGTTCTTCTCGCTGCCGCCCGCCGCCGCGGCCCCGCTCTGGGGCACCGTCACGTCCATGACCATCGGGCCCCAGCCCATGACGCCGGTGACGCGGGTCTGGCCGCCGCCCTTCATCGTGGCGGGCATCGACATCGTCATCGTGACCTTCGCGGACTTCGCCGCCGCGGTCTTCTTGTAGGCCGCGGTGAGCGCCTGCGCCGGTGTCCGCTTCCCGGCTTCCTGCCCGGCTTCCTGGCTGCTGCCGGCGCCTGCCGCCTTCTTGCCCTTGTCGCCGCCGTCGTCCTGGCAGCCCGTCACGCCCGCCAGCACGGCCGCGGCCGCCAGCGCCGCGGCGACCCGCCGCGCGATGTGCTTGTGCACGTCCCACCCCTGTGGTCCCGCCGGTGGCGTTCGTACCCACCCACGCCATCCGGATCTTTCCGACACTTACGCAACGCACAGTAATGCATTGGTCTGACATCTCCCGCCGCGGGCGGTCCGTTCCCCCCGTCCCCGCGGAAAACCGGATGGCGGCGGCGGTGCGGCGGCTTACGCTGCGCCCCATGACACTCCTGGCCCACGACCTCTACTGCCGCCATCTCCTCGCCGAAACCGACGAGTTCGCGGCCACCCTCGCCGACGCGGATCCGTCGGCCACCGTGCCCACCTGTCCCGACTGGTCGCTGCGTGACCTCGTCGTCCATCTCGGCAGGGCCCAGCGCTGGTACGAGGCGAACGTCCGGGCCAGGGCGGCGGAACCCCTGCCGTTCGTCCAGGAGGGCCCGGCCGGGGACGCCGGTCCGGCCGCGCTCGGCGCCTGGCTGACCGAGGGCGCGTCCCGGCTCGCGGAGACGCTGCAGGAGGCCGGGCCGGACCAGGAGATGTGGGCCTGGGGCGAGTCGCACCGTACCGGTTTCTGGGCGCGGCGGGCGGTCCACGAGACGCTGGTCCACCGTGCGGACGCGGCGGCGGCCACGAAGCGCGGGTTCACCGCGGACCCGTGGGTCGCCGCGGACGCCGTGGACGAGTGGCTGGAAATGCTTTCCTCTCCTCACGCGCGCACCCGCAAACCGCGGCTGGCCGAGCTGCGCGGACCGGGCCGGAGCATTCATCTGCACGCCACCGATGCGGTCGCCGGCCTGAACGGCGAGTGGGTCGTCGAGTTCGGGGAGGACGGCTTCACCTGGCGCCGTGGCCATGCCAAGGCGACGGTCGCCCTGCGCGGACCGGTGGTGGACGTCCTGCGGGTCTTCTACCGGCGGCTCCCGGCCGACAGCGACCGGGTGGAGGTCCTCGGCGACGCGCGGCTGCTGGACTTCTGGCTGGAACGGACTTCGTTCTGACCTTCTCGTACAGCCAGGAGGAGATGCGACAGCAGCGTGAAGGGTGGGGCGTACCGTCGGTGCCATGCACGCTCCGCGCCGCCTCGCCCCCGCGTTCGCCCTGTTCCTGCTGGCCCCGTTCGTCGGCGAGTTCCTGCTCGGCAACCTCACCCTCGCCGAGCTGCCCCTCGGGCTCGTGCTGGCGCCGATGTACGGGTGTGGCGCCCTGCTGGTACGGGAGGTGGGCCGGCGCAGCGGTGGCGGGTGGCCGACGATGGTGCTGCTGGCGGCGGCGTACGCGCTGATCGAGGAGGGGCCGATCGACCAGCTGCTGTGGAACGACTCGTACGCGGGGGCCGACCTGCTGCACGGGCCCTCCTACCTCCCGGCCCTGGGGATGAGTGTGGAGCTGACCCAGACGGTGCTGGCGCTGCACACGGTGTGGAGCGTGTGCGTACCGATCGCGCTGGTCGAGACGCTGACCCGGTCGCATCGCAGCGAACCGTGGCTGGGCCGGGCGGGGCTCGCGGTGGTGGCCGTCGTGTTCGTGGCCGGCGGGGTGCTGGTCTTCCTGGGGAATTACGGCGAGGAGCATTTCCTCGCCTCCCCCGGGCAGCTCGCCGGTGTCGGTCTGGCCATCGCCCTGCTGATCGCCGCGGCCTTCGCCGTACGGGCGCGGCGGCTGCCGCCGCTGCCGGGACGGGCGCCCGAGCCGTGGCAGGTGGGCCTGGCGGCACTGGTCGTGACGAGTGCGTACTGGGGGCCCGCCAACCTGGTCACCGATGACTGGTACGAGTGGGTCGGGGTGGGCGTGTGGTGCGTGGGAACGGTGCTGGGAGTCTGGTGGGTGAGCCGTTGGTCGCGCCGGGAAGGGTGGGGCGTGCGCCACCGGTTCGCGCTCGCGGCCGGCGCCCTGCTCACGTACGTGTGGGTGTCGTTCCCGGTCCGGCCCGAGTCCGGCGGCTCCGTCGGCGCGGATCTGGCGGGCAACGCCGTGTTCGGGGCGCTCGCCTGCCTGCTGCTGGTCTGGTGCGCCCGGCGAACACGCGTACGCCCACTGGAAGGGAACGTATTTTCGCGTACGTCGGAGGAGGCGTAACCCGGGCGTGGCGGAGAACCCGGGAAGTTCGCGCGCATGCGCATACGGCTTCCCGGAAAAGGTGACCGACCATGTCCTCGTCCGCCGCGGGTTCCCGCTATCACCTGCTCGCCCTCACGGGGCACGCGCCGACCGCCGCCGCCCGGCTGGCCAGCGCCGTCCGGCTCGGGGCCACCGCACCGGTGGTCCTGGTGGACGTGACCACGGCCGACGACCTGGACGTCGAGGCGCTGGGCACCCTGGCACGCCTGTCGATGCTGCTGCGCGCGACCGGCGGCGGGGTGGTGCTGATCGGCGCGAGCGCCACGGCGCGTCAGCTGACCGCCCGTACCGGCACCGCCTGGCTGCTGCCCGCCCACCGGGACGTCGAGGCGGCGGTGGCCGGCCTGCCCGTCTGCGGCCGCCCGTGGACGGTGGCCGAACTGGCCTCGGGCGGCGGTTTATCCCGTACGACGGAGGATGGCTGAGGCACGGCGTACGGGACGGGTCCGGCCCCGGCGGCCGTGCCGGCCGGAGCCCGGTGGCGGGCACCGGCCCGCGCCCCGGCACCAGGCGCGGGTGAGAATCGGCGCATGGACATCCGGCAGCTGGAGTACTTCCTCGCCATCGTCGACCAGGGCGGTTTCCACCGGGCGGCATCGGCCCTGTACGTCTCGCAGCCGTCACTGTCCCAGGCCGTCCGGGCGCTCGAACGGGACCTGGGCGGCGACCTCTTCCACCGCGTCGGCCGGCGCGCGGTGCTCACCGAGGCGGGGCGGGCGCTGATTGAACCGGCCCGCGCGGCGGTCCGCGGCCTGGCGACCGCGCGGGCCAGCGTGGCCGCGGTCCACGAGCTGCGGACGGGACGGGTGGACGTGGCCACGATGCCGTCCCAGGCGGTGGAGCCGCTGACCTCGATGATCCGTGCCTTCAGCGGCCGGTACCCGGGCGTCCGCGTGGTCATCAAGGCCGCGTTCACGTCCGGGGACGTGGTCGAGATGGTGCGTACGGGCGCGGCCGAGCTGGGCCTGCTGGCCACGTCGGGGCCGTTGCCGGACCAGGAGGTGACGTCCTACCCCGCAGGGGAGCAGCGCTTCGTGCTGGTGGTGGCCCCCGACGGCCCGTTCGCCGGGCGCCGCGCCGTCGGCTGCGAGGAGCTGGCGGGGCAGCGGCTGATCGTCGGGCAGCGGGGCACCGGGATGCGGGCGTACGTGGACGGCCTGCGCGAGCGCGGCGTCGCGTTCACCGTCGCGGCCGAGACCGAGCACCGGGTGGCTCTGCTCCCACTGGTGCTCGCCGGGGTGGGGTCGGCGGTGGTGACGGAGTCCTGGCGGGCGATGGCCGAGCACGCCGGTGCCCGGGTTCTGGACATCGAGCCGACGACGACGCTGAACGTCGGCCTGGTCAGCCGCCGTACGGGCCTGTCCCCCGCCGCGCGGGCGTTCGTGACGACGGCCCTGCCCGGGGCCGCCGGCTGAGCACCAACTCCGCGCCCCTCCCTGATAACGCCTCCTTATCAGGCAGATCACCAATGCGTCTTGGACGCGCCGAGCGCCCCGTTGCTGCAATCGGACGCATGACGAACCACCGCATCGCCCTGATCCCCGGCGACGGCATCGGCACCGAGGTACTGCCCCCGGCGCAGCGCGTCCTCGACGCCGTCGGCCGCCGCCACGGCTTCGCGTTCTCCTACACCTCGTACGACGACTGGTCCTGCGAGCGGTACCTGCGCGAGGGCGCGATGATGCCGCCGGACGGGCTGGACCTGCTGCGGGACAAGGACGCCATCCTGCTGGGCGCGGTCGGCCGTCCGGACGTGCCGGACCACGTCTCGCTGTGGGGGCTGCTGATCCCGATCCGCCGCGGCTTCCGGCAGTACGTCAACCTGCGGCCGGTCCGGGTCTTCGAGGGGATCGACAGTCCGGTGCGGGGCGCGGGGGCCGGGAAGGTCGACCTCGTCGTCGTACGGGAGAACGTCGAGGGCGAGTACAGCGAGATCGGCGGGCGCTTGAACCGCGGCTTCCCCGAGGAGGCAGCCGTACAGGAATCGGTGTTCACCCGGGCCGGGGTGACGCGCGTGCTGGACCACGCCTTCGCGCTGGCAGCGGGCCGCCGGGGACGGCTGACCTCCGCCACCAAGTCGAACGGCATTGTGCACACCCTGCCGTTCTGGGACGAACTGGTCGCCGAACGCGGCGCCGCGCACCCGGAGGTGACGTGGGACCAGGAGCACATCGACGCGCTGGCCGCCAAGTTCGTGCTCGACCCGGCCCGCTTCGACGTGGTGGTCGCCTCCAACCTCTTCGGGGACATCCTCAGCGACCTGGCCGCCGCCGTGGCCGGGTCGATCGGCATCGCGCCGGCCGCCAACCTCAATCCGGAGCGCGAGTTCCCCTCGATGTTCGAGCCGGTGCACGGTTCGGCGCCGGACATCGCGGGTCGCGGCATCGCCAACCCGCTGGGCGCGATCTGGTCGGCCGCCCTGATGCTCGACCATCTCGGGCACCCCGCGGCGGCCGCGGACGTCACCGACGCCATCGCGGCGGTCCTCGCCGACACGGATGTCCGCACACCCGATCTGGGCGGCACCGCCACCACCGCGGAGTTCACCGACCGGCTCCTCGAACTCCTGTGAGGACCGCGGCCCCGGCGTTCCCGCACCGGGCCGCCGCTCCCCCGGCCGCGCCCGTTCCGCAGTGGGAACGAGGAGACGAGGAGATAGGCCATGGCACCGCGGCACCGCGCACGCTGCCGGCTCAGAGCGAGGTCACAGCAGCGGCAGTTGCCTTACGCAGGGAAACCGGACCCGTTCTTCGCGGGCCCGGCTTCCTCGCCGTCCCTGTGCCCACGCATGACGGTTTCTCGCAGTTTCCCGCAACACTTGGCAGCAGCTCGCAGGAATCTGCGACAGCGATTTCCCACCCGTCTCCCAATTGATCATGTCAGACCGACGGCGAAGCGCCCGTCAACGAAATGGCCCGGCGGTTGGGGACCGGCAGCTGGAAAGGCGTCACCGTGCCGGGCCGGGTCGGGCTGGGCGTCCCCACAGCGGCAGACCGGCCCACCCGGCACCGTCCTGGCCCAGTACGAAGCTCTGTCCCGTTTCCTGGAGACGATGTCCGGTCGGTCCGCGCCACATCGCAGGTCGCCGCCTGCCATCAAGCCCTCGGACGACGACTGATTCAGGACGAAGTGAGCAGGCGCCTACGCTCGTACCATTCGCCCCAGCACGACAGCAGGGTGACGGCCGACAGCGCGGCGCCCAGAGCGCAGGCGCCGCCCCAGCCGGCATGGCTCCACGCGAGGGACGTGAGTGCGGAACCGGCGACTCCGCCCAGGAAGTACGAGGTCATGTACAAGGAGTTGAGCCGGCTGCGGGCCTCCGGGGCCAGGGCGTAGACCACGTTCTGGTTGCTGATGTGCACAGCCTGCACGGCCAGGTCCAACACCAGGACACCGGCGACCAGCCAGATCAGACCGTACGCGTCCGCGCGCAGAAGCGCCCAGGACACCAGTAGGAGTACGGCACTGACGACCGTGACCAGCTGCGCCAGCCCTCGGTCGGCCAGGCGCCCGGCGACCGCGGCGGCAGCCGCACCGGCCGCGCCGGCCAGCCCCATCAGACCGATGGCCGCCGTCGACCAGCCGTACGGCGGCCCGGACAGCAGCAGCGTCAGCGACGTCCACAGCACCGTGAACGCTCCAAAACTCGATGCGCCTGTCAGCATCCGCCACCGCAGCACCGGATGGGTGCGCCACAGGCCGGCCATGGAGCGGAAGACGGCCGGGTAGGGGATGCGCCGGGCGGGCGGGAAACAGGGCAAAGCGCGGCGCAGCAGCGCCGCCGCCGTCAGCATCAGGGCGGCGTTGACCCAGTAGGGGGTGCGCCATCCGCCGAGTTCGGCGAGGCCGCCGGCGGCCGTTCGGGCCAGCAAGATGCCCAGCAGCAGTCCCGCCATGACGATGCCGACGGCCCTGCCCTTCATGTCGGGGGCGGCCATCGTCGCCGCGAACGGCACCATGACCTGCGCCCCGACGGAGAAGAGGCCAGTGACGGCGAGGCCGGTCCACAGCAGTGCGGTGTTCGGCGCGGCGGCGATGCACAGCAGCCCGAACGCGGTGACGACGCACAGGGTCACGGTCAGCCGCCGCCGTTCCACCAGGTCGCCCAGCGGCACGAGGAGCACCAGTCCGCAGGCGTATCCGACCTGGCCGACGGTCACCACGAGCGCGGCGGTGCCGGAGCCGAGGTGGAAATGGCGGGCCAACAGGCCCAGGAGTGGCTGGGCGAAGTAGTTGCCGGCGACGGACAGCCCGGTGGCGGTCGCCATCAGCAGCAAGGTGGCACGGGTGACAGCCCCGTCATTCTCGCCGGAGGCGTCAGCAGTCGCAGCCCGTGTCTGCCCTGTCCTGTCGCTCACCAGGCCACCGGAAGATGTGCCGGGCAGGGGAAGAAGGAATCGTCCGCCATGCGCACCTGATGCTCTTCCACCGCCAGCCGTAGCGCGCCGAGGCGCGTGAACAGCACCTCGTAGGCCGCGGCCAGCACCACGGGAACGAGCGCCGCTCCGAGGCAGAAATGGGAGCTTGCGCCGAAATAGATGGACGTCTTCTCTCGCCGGTGGATGGTGAATGTGCCGGGATCGGCGTACGCGCGTGGATCGTGCGCGGCCGCAAGTGCGGAGGTCAGAATTCCTTCGCCCCGTGCAATGCGGGTGCCGCCGTACTCCAGGTCCTCCTGTACCACCCGCGGGAAATTGGTGATCGCGTTGTTGTGGTAGCGCAGCACTTCCCGTACTGCCTCCGGCCACAGACGGGGATCGCACCGGCACTCGGCCAGTTGCTCGGGGTGCAGCAGCAACGTCATGACACCGACCGTCAATGGCGGCAGGAGCGGTTCGGTCACGTTCATCAGCAGAAATCCTGTGGTCCCTACCGCTTCCTGCCAGGTCATGCGCCCTTCGTGAGTGGCCTGCACCAAGGTCATGACCAGCCCGGGCGCGGCGTCCGCGTCCGCTTGCGCCCGCGACAGCAGCCTCTCGGCCAGCTGCGAGACAGCGGCGGTCCTGCCGGCGATCTGTGCTTGGTCGCCCGACAGGTCGAGCTGCTGCCGGATGCTGCGCTGCACCCAGGCGTACTCCTGACCGCTGAGCCCCATCAGCGCTCGGGCGAACCGGGCGATGAGCGGTACGCTGAAGGCACTGATCAGGTCATCACTCCGGCCGTTGCCGACCATGTGGTCGAGCAGGACGTTGGCATACCCGCGCATCAACGAGCCCCATTGGTCCGCCATACCGCGGGTGAAGTACGAGCTGACGACCCCGCGCAGGCGGGCGTGACGGTCGCCTTCCGTATTGAACAAGGAACCGTCGACCGAGGTGAGATCCTCGCCGGCCATCCGCGGCGCCCCGGGAAAGACCAGGTCCCGCGAAAACCGCGGATCGTGCAACACGAAACGTACGTCCTCATACCGCGTAACCAGCCACAACCGGTCACCGCTCGGCATCTCGACCGGGCACAGCCGACGGCTGTCCTGCAACTCGGTGAAGACCGGCGGCATGGTGAAAAGAGGACCGGGCGGGAAATCACGCGGCATCTTCAAGATGTCCTCGTCGCGCCAGTCCGTGAGAGTCATAGTGCCTCTTCTGCTTTTGACGGCAGGCGCTTTCCATGCAGAACGCCATACACAGACAGTATGCGTCTACGAAACGCCGCTATGCGTCATGTCACCCGCATGCTCCCCTCGCCGCCAGCGGCGCTCTTCAGCGCGACCTGACCAACGGGGGGATCGGTACGTGCACGCGGTGGTGCACTTCGTCGTCAACCCGGTGCACTCCTCCTGCGTCGGCAGGTCGGCTCCGCCGCATGGATTGGCAGGGAGCCGACGGGCAGGCCCGTGTCACCTGGACGCGGCAGGTGAGCCAGCCTCCAGCTGCCCTCTCGTCGAGCTGGTAACGCCAACTGATCGACCTCTCCCGAGGCTTGCAGAAGCCCTGCGAGGACTCCCTGCACTGGGCCCACACCCAGTTTCCGAAAACTTCATAGGGGAGCTGCCGAACGCCTTGCACTTCGTCACGGTTCGGACCTGCTCGTAAGGCCCGCCCGGCGTACCCCGCCCGGGGTCGCCGATGTTCCGTCCGCCGGTGCTCGACGCGTCCGCTCCCACCCCACATACGCGGCACACGCCCCCAGCCCCGCCGGCCTTCCGCCCATCGGTAACCACGGAGCTCACGCCCTCTGCTGCCCGCCACGCCCCGCGCCGGCCGCCCGACCGGGCCGTGTTCGTGGCACCGGTCCCCGGGCCTCCCGCTCCGGTACGGGCCGCCGGGCCCGCCCCCCGTGGCCGTCTTCCGTCCGCCCCGAGGAACACCGCACCCCGCGCGCCCGAATCCGCACCGCCTCCCCTCCGAGAAGGCGGCACCGACCTTCTCGGCTTCACCCGCCCCGCCGCACGAACCAAGGGATGAACAGCCAGCCCCGCACCGGCAGGCGAGCACCGTGGGGCGGGATGTCGCGCAGACCGGCACCGAGCCGGTCGTCCGGGCACCGGTGGTCATCGCAGAGAGCCAGGGAGAGAGTCGTGCGGATCGTGGCGCCTTGCCGGGGAGTTCATGGTCAGCGTGGTGGCGGGGCCTTCGCCGATAGTGGCAAGCACCTACCCCGGCCTGTGCAGGTTCCGCGACCGGCTGCGGCGACCCCGGTGACGCCGCAGCCAGTAGTGTCCCGTCACCGCCGCGAGCAGCGGCCCCCAGGCCACCAGCGGCAGGTAGCAGATGGTCATGGCCCAGTACGCGATGCCGTCCGGGGCGTCCGGGTGACCCATGTTGCCCGGCGCGTTCCAGCCGAACACGCCCATCACGCCGACGGCGGTCAGTACGATCGCCCCCAGCCCGGCGGGGACCACAGCCACCGCCGTCGGTACGCGCCGGCCTCCGATGAGCGGAATCCAGCGCGGGAAGACTTCACCCCAGTGCCGGACCAGGCCGAGGGCCAGCAGCCCGAGTCCGTCGGCGAACAGGCTCAAGGCGATCATGTAGAGCGAGAACCAGCTGCCGAAGGTGACCGTGGCCAGCGCATTGTCGCCGGTGAAACCGACGGGGATGCCCAGTGCGGCAGCGATCCTCCACAGGCTGCTGGGCAGCGGGGTGAGCGCGGCGAGGTGGGCGAGCCGGATCGCCCAGCGGGGCGGCGGAAGGGATGTGCCGGTGGGCACCGTTCCGCCGGTCGTCTCCGGAACGGTCGTTGCCGTAGCCCTTGCCCTCGTCACCGGTGTCACCGTGGCCGTTCCGTGCGCTGTCACCGGCCCTCCTCGACGGGGGTGGGCGGAAGGACGTGCTGCACCGTGAAGTCGCCGCTTTTGGCGGTCTCGTAGGGTGCGGCGCTCAGGCACTGGGGCACGTTCATCGTCGGTATGGTGTCGACCGCCCAGCTGTAGCCGACCCGGTCGTGCTTGCCGTTGTCGTAAACGGTGAAGCCGACCCGCTTGCCGATGACCCGGCGGTCGTGGTGGTCGGAGCGTGTGATGATCCCGGTCGCGGTGGCTATGGGGCCTCCGGTCAGGAGGCAGTCGATGCGTCCTTCGAAGGTGGCGCCTCGTTTGCCGTCCGCGGAGTGGTGGCTGAAGCGGAAGGTACCGCGTGACGTGCCGCGAACGTTGGTGGGGGCGAAGCCGTGGGCGTCGAAGGAGAAGGACACACGGTCGCCGTTCTTCCCCCGGTCCATCGTGGCGGAGCCGGTGAGGCTCGATTCTCTGGCCTTCTCGGATTCCGCGGATTCCGCGGCGGGTGAGCCGGCGGTGGCGGTCCCCGCGAGCAGTCCGAGCGTCATCACGGTGGCGAGCGCGCCACCGACCACCGTCGTCCTTGCGTACCGCATGCTGAACTCCTGGTTCCTTGAGTCTGGTTGGCCACACGGCCTCGTTGACGTGATCAGCTTTCCGGGCCGGGCGGGTGCGCGGCCATCGGCCGACCGGCAGATCTCCGGGCGCAGGTGCGGGCGCGCCTGTGCCGATCGGCGGAGGCGGCGACCGGTTCCCGCGCATAAGCTGCACCCGGCGTTGACCGGCCCACCGGGCGGGCCGGGAGAACTGGGGAGGCAGCGGGGATGAGACGTCGTCTGGTGGTGGTGCGGGCCTGGACGGGGCGGGTGGCCGTACTCGCCGCGTCCGTGATGATCGCCGTCACCTTCGTATGGGCCCCGGGCGTCGGGCAGGACGAGTCCGGCCCGCTCTTCGCGGCGGCCACCGCACTGGTCGCGCTGCAGGCGGCCGCGTTCCGGTGGGCGCCGCGCCAGGAAGCTGCCCTGGGCGTCGGCCTGGCGGCAGTGGCGCTCGTCCTGTGGCCCCAGCCGTTCGTGCCGGACGCGTCCCTCTATGAGCGGGTCGGCATGGGCGCCTTCTGGTTCGTGCCCACACTGGGAGCGGCCGTCGTGGGCGGGTACCCACGGCTGATGGAGCACCGCCGACGCCGAGCCGTACACGAGGCGCGGCTCAGCCAGCAGCTCGCGTTCGCGCACGACCTGCACGATTTCGTCGCCCATGACATCAGCGGCATCGTGGCGCAGGCCCAGGCCGCCCGGTTCGTGGCCGGCCAGAACCCGGACGCGGTGGCCGGGGCGCTGGAGCGGATCGAGCGAGCCGGGCTGGCGGCGCTGGCGTCCCTCGACCGGACGGTCCACCTGCTGCGGGAGCCGGGGCGCGAGGCCGACCGCGCGCCCCTCCCGAGTGCGGCCCATCTCATCGAACTTGTCAGCAGGTTCGATGAAACCGGCCGCACCCGGGCTCGTATCGACATCGCCCCCGGCGTGGAGACCGCGCTGTCCCGGGAAGCCGCCGCCACGGTCCACCGGGTCACGACGGAGGCCCTGACGAACGTCCGCCGCCACGCCCCCGACGCGGCCGGCGTCGAGGTGGCTCTCGTGCTGGAGGACGGTGCGGTCCGGCTGACCGTCACCAACGACACCGGTGGCGGCCGACCCCGCGCCCGCGAGAGCGGCGGGACGGGTCTGCGCGCCCTGACCGAACGTGTCCGCGCCCTGGGCGGGAGTCTGCACACCTCCGCCGACGACGGCACCTGGCGCCTCACCGTCACCCTCCCCACCCCGCACCTCACCTCGCGTCCCGCCTCCCTTGCCGTCGCCGGAGATCCCGCATGACGACGACCCGTGTTCTGATCGCCGACGACCAGGACGACGTCCGCAGCGGCTTCCGGATGATTCTCGACTCACAGCCGGACATGACGGTGGTCGGAGAAGCCGCGGACGGCATCCACGCGGTCGACCTCGCCCGTACGCTGCGCCCCGATGTCGTCCTCGCCGACATCCGCATGCCACGCCTCGACGGCCTGGAGGTCACCCGACGGCTCGCCGCGGACACCCGGGTCGTGGTCGTCACCACCTTCGACCTGGACGACTACGTACACACCGCCCTGCGCCACGGCGCCTCGGGCTTCCTGCTGAAACGCTCCGGCCCCACGCTGCTGATCGAAGCGGTACGGGCCGCCATGGCCGGTGACACACTCATCAGCCCCCAGATCACCGTCCGCCTCCTCCAACACCTCGCCCCTCCCACCGCGGCCACCCCGGCCCCCGACCCGCTGACGCCCCGCGAACGGGAGATCGTCCGCCTGGTCGCGCAGGGCCTGACGAACGCGGAGATCGCCGCACGGATGGTCATCACCCCCGGCACGGTGAAGACCCATCTCGCCAACGTCCAGGGCAAACTGCGGGTACGCAACCGAGTCGGGATCGCCGCCTGGGCCTGGGAGACGGGCTTGGCAGCACCTTCAGACCGACCGGCGCCAACATCCCCCGCGTGACAAGCTCGCCGCCGCAGACATCACCGGGAGACCACAAACAGGAGAACTACAGGGGCCTCCCCCTTGTGACAGCACAGGGCTGCAGCAAGACCGAGTGAAGGTCCGAGAACGGTTGCACCGAGACGGGCGCGGCATCGGCAAGTCTCCTCCGCTGGCGCGGCAATGTGGTGCGGCGGTTGGTTCCCTATCGCTCCGGCCTGGCGTGTGCGGGATCGCGGGCGTGGGCCGCCTGGACGAACAGGCCGTAGGCGTCCAGCACCTCGCGCCGCAGCGCCTCGCGCGGGTCCTCCGGCCACACCCCGCCCGCCTCCTCACCCCGAAGGCACTGCTGGCCACCCTGACCGGTTCTCACCTCGTGACGGCGGCCGCTGGAAAAGGCGAGGACGGCTGTCAGTCCCGGCCCGTAAGATCCGCGGTATGCCTTCCACCTGTTCTTCGGCCGTCTCGCCGCAGTCTGCCGGTGAGGTGAACGAGCGAATCCGCACGTTCATGGCGACGCGGCTGGGCCAGCCGTTGTGGCCGGAGGACCAGGAGGAGTACGAGCGCCTGCTGGAGGCATGGACTGCGGCGACACGCGAAGAGCTGATCATGGCTGCGTGAACTCCCTGGTTCCATCGCGCCCCCATCGCATCGATCAAGCTGGGACAGGGGACTGTCCAGGCCGACGAAGGCCCCTCTCCTCGCGAGCCGCTACGACCGCCCACCGGGGGCGACGGCCGCATGGATGAGCCGCCGTGATGCAGCAGTAGAAGTAGATCGCCGGGCGCGGACAGTCAGGGACTCGGGTAAGATCACCGAAATTGCCTCATCCGGCACGGCGTTGGAACTGGCCACAGCCAGCGAGGGCTTGGCGGTCGTCGGTGGCTCGCCCAGTTTGGCGGGCGTCGCAAGCCGTGCAGCAGCAGAGGTAGCCCACGCCGCGACGCGGCGTGCACGGCGGGGACGCCGGATAACGGTCATACGGCCCCACGCCTACATCTCCAGCAGTGCCTTGCTCGTACGGTCACACACTCAACTCCACGGGGGATTCATGCACAGACGCCTTGCCGCAGTTGGTCTGTTCGCGGGGGCGATCGCGCTCGCTGGCTGCGCGTCAGAGAGTGCCAATCCAAAGAGTGAAACAGCGGCGCCGAGTGTTTCGCCGAGTTCTGCGGCCGGGGAAGGCGGGGGCCCCATAGCCGACGCCAGGCGGGATGTGAAGGTGACCGGATGCTCAGTCGAGAGGGCGTGGAAGCGGCCCTCAGCGAAGCTCGTGGTCACGAATTCCGCAGCCCATCCGTTCAGTTACCTGATGCAGGTGGAATTCCTCGATGCGTCCGGCGCACGGATAGAGGAGGTTCAAGACATCACAGATGTCGCGGCGGGCCAGAAAAGCAGCATGACCGTGCAAAGTTTCGAGGAAGCGAACGGCGCGATCACGTGTCGAGTAACGAAGGCGCAGCGCTTCCAATCGCCGGCGTAACTGGCGCTTACGCAACGGCTTGAAGCCAGGTCCCGCTACTACCCTTGCAGGGTGGACGTGTCGCTCGTCTCATGGTGGCCGGCCACGCATCCGCCCGCGACGGCCGCAGGGACGCCGCGCGGCCCGCCATCCCGCCCGTGGAGGAGTTCTCGGTGGGGAAATGGCGGTCTACCGGCTGCGGCACTGGATGAAGGAGTGCCTCGAAGAGGAGGGGCACTGCGACACCGCCATCGAGACTCGCATGGGGCACGAGATCGCCGGCGTCCAGGGCCTGTACGGGCAACCTGACCCTCAGAATGGAACAGAACATCGTGGAGGCGCAGCAGGAGCGATGGGACACGTTCCATCAGGCCGCGGGGGCCTCTGGATGCCCCCGTTTCTCACTTCTCTTCTCTCCCAGTTGGTGAAGAGGCACCGCAATTGCCGCAGGTCAGAAGGTAAATACCCGTAGGCGCTGCGTGAAGATGCTCATCACGCCGATCGTCTTCCTGGCCGTCGTGACCGGCATCGGCGGTGCCGACAGCCTCGGTCGGGTCGGCCGGGTGGGTCTGAAGTCGCTTGCGTACTTCCAGGCGGGGCCCCTCCTCGCCCTGCTTCTGGGCCTGCTCGCCGTCAACGTCTTCCGGCCCGGCGCGGGAGTGCAGCCGCCCTCGGCAGCCTGCGCCTGGAGGGCGACGCCGCGCGCTACGCGGAGCAGGGTTCGGACCGGAGCTGGTGACACTTCGTCACCGATCTGGTGCCCAGCAGCCCGGTCGGCACGGCCCCCGCCGCGGGCATCATGCTGATCTTCGGCGTCGACAAGTTCATGCCGGAGTGCCGCGCGCTGACCAACCTGGCCGGCAACGGCGTGGCCACCCTCGTCGTCGCCCGCTGGGAACGCGTCCTGGACAGCGCACGCGTCAACCAGGTCCTGCGTACGGGAACTTCACGGCTCGCAGCGCCCGAAGAGCGGTCCCCCGCACCGGTTCCGGCCCGGCGCTGTCCCCGGGCGGACGGGCTGCGATGATCGTCTCCGACGGAAGGAGACGGTATGGAGCACATTCTGCGCCCCGAAGGCGCGCCGCCGACCAAGGGCTACAGCCACGCGGTGCGCTTCACGGGAACCATGGTCGCGGTCTCGGGCCAGGTGCCGGTGGCCGCCGACGGCGCGGTGGTGGGCGTCGGTGACGCCGAGGCACAGGTCCGGCAGGTGTACGCGAACCTCGCCACCGCCCTGGAGGCGGCGGGCTCGGGTCTGGAACACATCGTCAAGCTGACGGTGTACCTGACCGACCTGGAGGATCTGCCCACGTTCCGCCGTGTACGGGACGAGCACCAGGACGCTCGGCGCCCGCCGGCCTGCTCGCTGGTGCGCGTCGCCGGGCTGGTGCACCCCGATTTCCGGGTCGAGGTCGAGGCCCTGGCCGTGGCGCCGGACGGCCCGGCCGCCGCCTGACGGGCGCGCCGCCCCGCATGCGGAGAGGGCCGCCCGACGCGGGCGGCCCTCGTGGTGCGGACGTGCGGTGGCGCTGGGAAGTGCTGGTCGTACGGGTCATGGCTGCGGTGCGCTGCGCCTTTCCGATGCGTCAGGGGAGCGACCGGTCAGGGGGGAGCTGACGCTGACCGCTCACTTACGGAGAGCTGAGCGCTCACGTACGAGAAGGCCGGCGGCCGATGGTGGGCGCGGCCGTCAGCAGGGGCGGGCGTACCAGACCGGGGTCCAGTTGGCCGTGCCGGAGCTGTACGCCGGGCCGGTGTTCCAGCGTTCGCTGCCGTCCTGGTTGTAGAAGCGGCCCACGGTGCCCGAGGTCTGGTTGTTGACCCAGGTGCCGTTGCCGACGAGGTTGGGCAGCTGGTAGTAGCCGCAGTGGTAGTAGTCGAAGCTGTTGCCGTTGGCGGCCGCACCACACAGGTGCCCGTAGGCGCAGGCGAGCTTGCTGTCGCCCTTGGCCGGGCCGGCCGCCAGGTCGTGCGCGTACTTCTGGCCGGGGGCCCGGACGAGCACGCTGCCGCCCGGCACGAGGATCTTGTTGGCGGAGACCTGCTTGCCGCCCAGGTCGGCGACGTAGCCGTCGACCTGCGCCTGGAGCTGTGCGGACTGGGTGCCGGTCAGGCCGGCCTGCCGCGCCTGCGCGGCGAAGGGGGCGGCGGTGCCGGTGTCGGCCGAGGCCGCGCCGGTGAGACCGAAGACCGATGCCGCGGCGAAGGTACCGGCGGCGAGGAGCATCGCGGACATTCTTCGTACTGCCATGAAGGATCTCCCTCGGGTGTCCCGGGTCGGGCGAGCCGGTAACGCCCGGCTCGCCCGTCCAAGATGCCCCGGAGGACAAACGGCGGACCACCCGTTTCAGGTCCACCTCCCGCACCCCTTCCCCCATGTCACGGGCGACCGTGGAAGTGGCTGCTGACCAGGGCGGAAGCGCTGTTTCCGGTCCGCGCGCGATCGTTGTGCACAGGCGGTCACCCCCGGTGACCAGCGGCACAGGACGCCACAGGAATGCCCAAAAACGTCACTGGCGGCATCCGGGATTTCGCGTACAAGCCGGACGGTGGTCCGGGCGTCGCCGGGCGTTCACCCGGGCGGCGATCAATGGACAGGATTTCGCCGCCGTAATACCGGCGGCGGCGACGCCGTTCACCGGAAGCCCGCTTCCGGGTCCGTACCGGTGAGCTCACAGCTGGCCTCCCACAGCCGCGCCGCGAGCGCGGCATCGGCCATCTGCCCCGCCACCGGCTCGGCCCGCGGCAGTCCGCGCAGCCCGAACACCCGGGGCCCCCACAGCTGCCCGCCCTCCGCCCTCGGATCGAGGACGGCCCGCACGACGGGCCACGCGCCGGCGTCCTTGCCCTGGATGAGCAGTCCGGCGGGCAGCCCGCGCAGCCGCTCGCCGGAGGTGCGTACGTGCACCGGCGGGCGCGACGGCGTCAGGGAGTCCAGGGCGCCGCCGGGGTGGGCCACCAGGCTGCGGACCGTGCTGCCCAGCGCGCGCAGACGGCGGTCGAGGTCGAAACCGAACGACATCTGTGCCAGCTTCGAGCGCCCGTAGGTCCGCTTCGGACGGTAGTCGTCCGCGCGGGACTGCAGATCGTTCAGGTCCAGTCGCTCGGATTTCGCCGCGAAGCTGCCGACGGTGACCACGCGGGCGGCCGGCGCGGCCGCGAGCAGCGGCGCGAGCCACCGGGTCAGCGCGAAGTGCCCGAGGTGGTTGGTCCCGAACATCAGCTCGTGGCCGTCCGCGGTCTCGCGGCGCGGCGGATCGTCGAGCGCCACCCCGGCGTTGTGCACCACCGCGTCCAGGCGGTCCAGCGCGAGCGCTTCCACGGTGGCCGGGAGGGACGCCAGGTCCGCCAGATCCAGCGGTACGTGCCGTACGCGGGCGTCCGGGACACGGGAGCGGATGCCCGCCGCCGCGGCCGCGGCCTTCGTGCGGTCGCGGCTGCCCAGCACGACGGTGGCCCCCGTACCGGCGAGCTGTTCCGCGACGAAGTAGCCGATGCCCGCGTTGCCGCCGGTGACCAGGAAGGTCTTGCCCTCGGCGGACGGCAGCCGGTGCACGTCCCAGGCCTCGCGGGCAACCGGGTGCGGGGGCTGGTTCAGGTGTGGGGTTCTGGACGTCACGGTGACGGGCTCCTCGGTCGTGTCACGGTCCGCCGGACGGCGGCGGGCGCCCGGCCGCTCCGGCGTCGGGCCCTCCCGTAGAGCAAGATCGCAGCGGCCGCCGACACGGCGCCGACGCGCCACCGACGGCCCACCGCCCCGCCCCGGCGGGCGCCTGCCGGGCTGATCACGGGAAATGCGAGGATGGGCCGCATGGACATCCTGCGCAGGAACAAGGTCACCGTCACGGGCAATCCGGACGGACCGGCCGTGGTGCTCGCCCACGGTTTCGGCTGTGACCAGAACATGTGGCGCCTGACGGTGCCCGCCCTGGCCGATGTCCACCGGGTGGTGCTGTTCGACTACGTCGGCTGCGGCCGCTCCGACCTGTCGGCGTTCCGGGAGGAGCGCTACTCCTCGCTCGACGGCTACGCGCAGGACGTGGTGGAGATCGCCGAGGCCCTCGACCTGCGCGACGCGACGTTCGTCGGGCACTCGGTCAGCGCCATGACCGGCGTGCTCGCCGCCCGGCGGGCCCCGGAGCGCTTCGGCGCCCTGGTCATGGTCGCCCCGTCCCCGCGCTACATCGACGACGAAGGCTACCGCGGCGGGTTCACCGCGGCGGACATCGACGAGCTGCTGGACTCGCTGGACTCCAACTACCTGGGCTGGTCGGCCGCCATGGCGCCGGTGATCATGGGCAATCCGGAGCGGCCCGAGCTGGGCGAGGAGCTGGCCAACAGCTTCTGCGCCACCGACCCCGACATGGCCCGCGTCTTCGCCCGCACCACCTTCCTGTCCGACTCCCGCGACGACCTGAAGTCGGTGACCGTGCCGACGCTGGTGCTGGAGTGCACCCAGGACATGATCGCCCCGCGCGAGGTCGGCGCGTACGTGCACGACCAAATCCCCGGCTCGACGCTGGTCACCCTGGACGCCACCGGCCACTGCCCGCACCTGTCCGCGCCCGAGGCCACCAACCGGGCGATCACCGACTTCCTGACGGGGCTGCGGTGATGAGCCGCACCGGACGGGACAGCCCCGAGCCGCACGGGGCGGGCGGCGACGGCGCCACGACCGCCGCGTTCGCCGCCCTGCTGGAGGACAGCGCCGAGGAGCTGTACGACTCCGCGCCCTGCGGCTATGTGTCCACGCTGATGGACGGCACCATCGCGAAGATCAACGCCACGCTGCTGGACTGGCTCGGCCTGGACCGGCACGCGGTGGTCGGACGGACGCGGTTCGCCGACCTGCTCACCATGGGCGGCAAGCTCTACCACGAAACGCACTTCGCGCCGCTGCTGCGCATGCAGGGCGAGATCAACGGGATCGCGCTGGAGGTGCGGCGCGCCGACGGCACCCGCATTCCGGTGCTGGTCTCGGCCACCATCAAGTACGGCAGTGAGGGCGAGCCGCTGCTGATCCGCGCCACCCTCTTCGACGCCCGCGACCGGCGCGCGTACGAGGAGGAGCTGCTGCGGCGCCAGCAGGAGGCGGAGGCGGCCCGCCGGCGGGCGGAGGCCGACCGCGCGCGGCTCCAGGAGGCGCTGGCCGCCCTCCAGCAGAGTCTGCTGCCCACCGTGCTGCCCGACATACCGGGGCTGGAGGTGGCCTCGTACTACCACACCGCCTCCCCCGACCGGCTCGGCGGCGACTTCTACGACCTGTTCGCCCTGGACGGCAAGCGCTGGGCGTTCTTCCTCGGGGACGTGAGCGGCAAGGGCCCCCGGGCCGCCGCCCTGACCTCGCTGACCCGCTACACCCTGCGCGCCGCCGCGCTGCACGACCCGGACCCGGAGGCCACGCTCGCCACCCTGAACACGGTTCTGCACGAGCGGTACAGCGGCGGTGATCCGCGGTACTGCACGGCCATATTCGGGGTGCTGGAGCCGGACCAGGACGGCGGGAAGGTCACCGTACGGCTCGCCTCCGGCGGCCACCCGCCGGCCCTGGTGCTGCGCGCCGACGGCACCTGCGACTACCTGCCCACCCCGGGCGGGCTGCTCGTCGGCATCCTGCCGGAGCCGCGCTTCGTCACCGCCATGACCACCCTCGCCCCGGGCGACGGCCTCCTGCTCTACACCGACGGTCTCACCGAGGCCCGCACCGGCCCCGACCGCGCCCTGTACGGGGAGGAGGCCCTGCGTACGTTCGCCGTCGACCATGCCGGGTCGCCGCCGCGGGCCGTGGTCCAGGCACTGTCCGGCCTGCTGGAGGGCTTCGGCGACGGCCTGGACGACGACACCGCCCTGCTCGCCCTCGGGGTCCCCGCCGCCCGGCCCTGACCCCTTCTGTCCCTGTCCCTGCGACCCCCTTCCAGAGATGAGCTCACTGAAGATAACCACGAGAGACGCCGCGACCGGTCCCGTACTGGAGATCGTCGGCGACCTCGACTACGACCACGCCGACGAGCTGCGCACCGTCGTGTCCGGCCTGACCCTACGGCCGGACCAGCGACTGGTCCTCGATCTCGCGGCGATGGAGTTCTGCGACTCCAGCGGCATCACCGCCCTGCTGGCCGCGCGCAACCACGCCCTCGCCGCGCAGGCCGACATCGCCCTGGCCGCGGTGCCCGCCAACACGCTGCGCATTCTGCGTTACGTCGGGCTCGACCAGGTCTTCACCTGCCACCCGGACAGCGACGTCGCGACGGTGCCCTGACGGGCGTTCCACCCGCCTGCCATCGCCGTGCGGCACACCCCATCGCCGTGCGGCACACCGCCGTAAGTCGCATTGTCCGACTTATTACTACTCGGACCTTTTTCTCCACCATCCGGCGTAGGCTCCCCGGCGACAGGCGGCCCCGGAAAGGGGCTCCCGCCGCACCAGGGGGTAATCACCATGCACACGGTCTCCACGGCTGTCGCCACACTGGCCCTCGCGGCCTCCTCGCTGATTCCCGCCGCGCACCCCACCACTGCCCACACCTCCGCCAAGGCTCCGCTGCTCGCCTGCAAGGGCCCGGCCTGCAACGGGCTGACGCCCGAGGAAGGCGGCTGCGCCGACAACGCGGACACGCTCGATGCGAGGAACCTGGCCGGTGCCACGGTCGAACTCCGCTACAAGGCGGCGTGCCGGGCCGCCTGGGTCAGGGTCCACGGCCCGGTCGGGACGGTCGGCACGGTCGCGAACACCGCGAACCCGCAGAACACCTACGAGACCCGGATCGACCGGGGCAGCGACGCGCACTCCCGGATGGTCAACGACATGGACCTCAAGGCCGCCGCGTGCATGACCGTCCCCGGCGCCGGAACCGTGTGCACCGACTGGAAGTGACACCGGCCCGCCGCCCGGCCGAAGGCCCTCCCGGAGCTGCCGTTCCCGCTCCGGCCGTGCCGCCACGGGGTCAGCGTCTCCGGGGCCCGGTACCTGACGCGTGTCACCGCGTTGTTCAGTACCGACGGCCCGGCCAGGGGCCGCTGGACCGGATGGAGCCGCCCCATGACCGAGCCCCCGCCGCCCTTCCCGCCGTTGCCCCGGCGCGTCTTCCTGGCCCGTACGGGCGTCCTCGGCGCCGCCGCGGGACTCACCGGTGGCCACGGCCGGGCCGCCGCAGCACCGGTGCCGGGTGTGGAGGAGCTGATCGGCCTGGTGCGGCCGGTGCTCGCGCGGCTGGCCCTGGACACCTTCCGCGGTCTCGCCGCCTTCGCGCTGCCCGGCGACGACGCCTACTCCCGCGCGCAGGGCACGCCGCGCGGCCGGGCGGGCGGGGTCGCCGCCGAGGCCGGTGACCTCGTCGTGGCCTCGCTCGACCGGTTGGTACCGTTCCCGCAGGAGGTGGCCCGGCCGCTGACCATGGCGCTGGTGACGGCCGCCGCGGACGCGGGGATCGGGCTGCCGCGGCAACTGCCGCCGGAGCTGGGGCGACTGGACGCGGCGCTGCGCCTGCTGCTGCGCGGGGACGAGAAGATCCCCCTGTCCCTCGTCGCGGCCGTGCTGCTCGGCGTCCTCGCCGCACAGGTGAATCCGGCGGCGGCCAACGGCCTCTTCCTGTCGCCGTTCTCCCGGCTGTCCTACCGCGACAAGGCCCGGGTCTTCGAGCTGCTGGAGCACACCGACTCCGACCTCGTCGCCCTGCTGGACACCCACCTCCCGCAACCGCTGCGCGGCTCCGTGTCCGGCCTCCTGAAGTACCTCGGCAGCGGCCTGCTGTCCCTCGTCACCTTCGGCTGCTTCACCGAACACGCCGTGTGGGACGCCGGCCGGCGGGACATCACGGCGCTGCCCGTGGGGTGGCGGCTGACCGGCTACGACGGCCGGACCGACGGCCTCGACGACTTCAAGGGCTACTACCAGGGCCGCAAGGAGGCCGTCGGACGTGCGTGATGTCATCGTCGTCGGCGCGGGCGGCGGCGGCCCGGTGGCCGCCAAGGAACTGGCGGAGCGCGGGCTGGACGTCCTGCTGCTGGAGGCCGGCCCCCGGCACGCCCGTCCCCGCGAGGAATGGACGCATTACGAGAACGACGCCAACCACCCCCTCACCGGCTTCTTCCGCTTCGGCCCGGCGGACCGGGCGAAGAGCGCGTGGTTCCGGGAGACCCCGCAGAGTTCCTTTGTCATGCAGCTGTCCGGCGTCGGCGGCACGACGCAGCATTACTACGCCAATTCCCCGCGCGCCTATCCCGGCGTGTTCTCCGGCTATTCCGGTCCGGACGCCGGCGCGTACGACACCGGTCACCGCTTCCCGTTCCGGTACGCCGAACTGGTGCCGTACTACGAGTGGGTGGAGGCGACCCTGCCCGTGCGAACGGCCGCGATGGGAACGAAGGAAGAGGTCTATTTCCAGGGGTGCGAGACGCTCGGCATTCCCGTGCAGACGGCCCTGACCACCACCGGTGATTCCTACCGTCCGCAGCAGAACGCCATTCTGCAGCCCGGCGGCCACGCCGGCCGCACGGCCGACCCCCGCCTGCTGGTCTTCCCGCGGTCCACCGGCTGTACGTTCTGCGGCCATTGCGCGCAGGGCTGCATGCAGCCGGTCCGGGCGCCGCGCAACCAGTTCGCCAAGCGCTCGACGGACAACAGCTACGTTCCGATGGCGCTGACCGCCGATGCGTGGTCCCCCGGCGGCCGGGCTGCCGAACTGATCACCGACGCGTTCGTGACCCGTATCCACACCGAGGCGGGCGCGGCGACCGGCGTCACCTGGCGCACCGGCGCGACCGGCGAGTCGCACCGGGAGGACGCGCGGGTGGTGGTGCTGTCCGGCGGCTGTACGGAGAGTCCGCGGCTGTGGCACAACAGCGGCCTGCCCGACCCGAACGGCTGGGTCGGGCGCGGGCTGACCGACCACCACCTGGACTTCGTCGTCGGTGTCTTCGACCGCGACGTCGGCAACAGCCGCGGCGCCGGTTCCGCGGCCCGGTGCGACTTCCCCGGCCGCGGCGCCCTGGAACAGGCGGGTCTCCCGCCCGCCCTCCAGGCGCTGGTCCTCAGCACGTCCGACAGCGGCATCCGCGGCGCGTACGCCAACGGCCGCGGGCTGCAAGGCCCTTGGGACGGCCCTACCGGACGCGTCTTCGGGCCCGAGCTCGCCGAGCTGATGCAGGACGGCGGCCACGACCGGCTGCTGAACGTCCTGGTGTTCACCGACGACGACGTGGAGCCGGGCAACCGCATCCTGCCCTCGGCCTTCCCGGCCGACGCGCACGGTCCCGTGCCGAAGGTCTAGGTGCACCAGCGCCGCCGCAGCGCCCGTACGCTCGCCAACCGCGAGTTCCTGGCCCGCAGGGCAACCGCGCTGCTCCGGGGCGCAGGCGCCCGTAGGGTGCTGCGCGTCGACATGTTCCCCGTACCGCTGCACGTGCAGTCGTCCCTGCGTACGGGCCTGGATCCGCGCGACTCGGTGCTGGACGCCGAGTGCCGCAGCCGCGCGGTCGACCGGCTGTACGTCGCGGACAACTCCGCGCTCGCGAACTCCCTCGGCGGCGCGAACCCGACACTGACCACCCAGGCCCTGGCGACCCGCACCGCCGAGCGCGTCTTCGCCCGGGTCTTCGGCGGGGACCCGTGGGTGCGCACCGGCGCGCCCGTCGTTTCGACCGACGCGCGCGTCAGCCGCCGGCTCGCCGAATTGGGCCTGTGAGCGGCCCGGAACGTCGCGGTGTCCCGGCGCCATTCGCTCGTTTTGTTGGAGGGAGTGCGGCTCTTACGACGGGAATTCGACGACAGGACCCGGCACTCCTGACAGAAGCATGGGCTCGTCAGGAAAAGCATCAGTACACGCCTCGCCACTCGGGTCCGCATTAACCGCGGTCGCCGAGGCGACGGCACGCAAGGCCCGCAGCCGACGTTCGCGAAGGCGTATCGATGGCTGCCTTCGACACGGCGGGGCTCGCCTGCGACGGGCGGTCCCGGGAACCCGATGGGGACGGTACCAGCGCGGTTTCCGCCGCGCCAGAGCAGGTCCGCCCCCTGGGCGAGTCCGCCTCCGCGGCCCGCCTCCCCCTCCGCGACGACTGCCCCGGGGCTGGAGGGGACGGGTCCGTTTCACTCTCGTATTCGTCACTCGCGTGAACTACGCTACGGCCCGATGCACCGGATACGTGCGGTATCGACGTGTTGCGGCTCCGAAAGGGAGACGCCCATTTCCGGCTTGGGCGCGCCCTCCGACCGCCTGTATGCCGTCGCCACCGCGTCGGCCGACGAGGGTCGTCCGACATCGCGATGCGCCCCGCCGGACGAATGATGGAAAAGGACAGACGGCGTGCCGGCCGGCAGGCACCGCTCTTCCCGTCAGCCAGGGCTCCTCCGTGGTGGCGCGGCTCCCCACGCTCATGCTCAACTCCCCAACGGGAAGGCCCCCACACATGAACTGCCGTCCATTGCGTACGCGTCTTCGTCCTCCCGCCTTACCGATCTCGACTGCGCAGAGCCCGACCGCTCGGGGTGAACACGGGGGGAACGGAAACATATGAGTGTGGGAATGACGTCCCTGGCAGACACGTCCCGCGCGGCCGACTCCGCGGTGACCGTCCCTCGTCCCGAGATGCGTCTGCTGCGCCGGGCACTGGCCGACAGCAGCGCCGGACGGGGCGGTCACTGGGTCGTGTACGGAGAGACCGGCGCGGGAAAGACCTCCGTTCTGCGCGCCCTTCGCGAAGAGGCGCGCGGGCTCGGCCACTTGGCCGTGGAACTCAGGTGCACGCCGGTGGAAAGCGGCGTGCCTTTCGGCGCCGCACGAAAGCTCATCGCACTGTTCGGCGCATCGCTCCCGGCGGGAGAACCGGCCGCGGAACCGCTGCGCCGGGCCCGGGAAGCGCTTCCGGCCCAAGAGACCTCGGACGCGGCCCGGGAACCGGTACTGGGCGAGGTGTTCGCCGGGCTCCGCGAGGCGGCCCGGGCCCTCACCGCGACGGCCCCGCTGCTCATCACGGTCGACGACATCGGCTCGGCCGATGCCGCCTCGCTGGGCTGTTTCTCCTACCTGCTGAGCCAGTGCGAAGGAGTGTTCCCGTTCCTTCTCGTCCTGACGCTGGCCGACGGTGAGCCGGTACGGGCGCCCGCCGCTCTGGAGGAGCTGCGGCTGAGTGCCCGTGGCCGTATCGACCTCGGTGGTCTCGACCTGCCGGGCACGGCCGCACTGGTGACGGCGGTGACCGGCCGGCCGTGCGACGACGGTCTCGCGGCGGCCTGCCGCGCGGCGACGGCGGGAAACCCGCTGTTCCTGCGGGCGCTCGCGCGATGTCTGCCGGCCCGGCGTCCCGTCACCGCGCACGAGGTCGCCGGCCTGGCGCCGCGAGCCGTCGCCGACCATGTGCTGGCCCGGCTCGCACGGATCTCGGAGCCGGCGTCGGCCATGGCCCGTACCGCTGCCGTACTGGGCGACGGCGTCGATCCGCTGATGGTCGCGGAGCTGGCGCACCTGGACTGCTCGACGGGCTCGGAGGCGGCGGACGTCCTGGTGCGCACGCGGCTGTTCCGTGACGGGGGACAGATGTCGTTCCGCCACCCCGTCGTGGCGGCGGCCCTGCGCGAGCAGACGTCCGTCATGGCCAAGAACACCACTCATATGCAGGCCGCGGAACATCTTCGCAGCCATGGAGCCCCGGCCGAACAGCTGGCGAGGCACCTGATGGCGACCACCCTTCCGTTGACGGCCTCCTGGATGGTGGACACGCTGCGGTCGGCGGCGCGTTCCTCCCTCGTACGGGAGGAGACGGCCGAGGCCGTGGGCTATCTGCAGCGCGCCGTGCGGGACGCGCGGGGCGAGGACTGGCGGCGGGCCGCCACCCAGCTCGCGGACGTGCAGTTGCTCACCGACCCCTCCGCCGCCATCCGCCAGCTCTCGGACATGGCCCGCCGAGGGGTGACCGCGGAAGAGCACCCACAGCTCCTGGCCCGGCTCGCGGACGCCTCGTTCTTCTTCGCCACGCGCCCCCGGGTACGGCGCGAGCTGGCCGAGGCGGTCGAGTCGGTCGCCGTCTCGCAGCCGCACTACACCGCCGACACGCAGTGGTACCAAGTACTGCGTTCGCTGTCCGAGTTGCCCACGAAGGAGGCGTGCGAACTCGGGGACCGCTACCTGGCGTCCGGTCCCCGGGAAGGCGTGCTGCGCAGTGCGGCCGGGGCGCTGAGCGCCGCGAGCGCCTATGCGGCGGGCCGGAGCCGGGAGGCCGCGCTGGACCTGGTGAAAGAGTCGCTGCGCGACCCGGACCTGTACGAACTCCCCAACACGGCGCCCTTGAGCGTCGGTACGGCACTGCTGGTGCACGAGGGCCACCTCGACCTGGCCTCGGAGTACTGCCGTCACGGCATCGCCGTCGCGAGAAGAGAGGGGCGGCAGCTCCAGGTCGCCGCGCTCCTGCCGACCCTGGCGAAGATCGCCCGGATACGCGGGGACCTGCACGAGGCGGAGAGCCTGCTGCGTAACTGCTTGAAGTCCTTCGCGCGCTACGGGGTGTGGCGGGCCAACCCGTCCGCCGTATGGGCGGCTGCCGAACTGGTCGGCGTACTGGTCGACCTGGGGGAACCCGCCGCCGCCCGCACGGTGCTCGGTGAGAGCGGCTGCCACGGCGACATGCCGACGATGTGGTCGACGCAGGCGATGCTGAAGCAGCGGGCCCGGGTGCGCATGGCGGCCGGAGAGCTCGGTGACGCGCTGGAGGATCTTCGCGAGTGCGGACGGCGGTCGGCGGAGCTGGGGCTGCTCAGCGTCGAGTTCGGGGAATGGCGCCGGCTGGCCGCCGAGGTGTCGCACCAGTTGGGGCGGCACCAGGAGGCGAGGCAGCTGGCGGAGGAAGAGCTGGAAGCCGTACGGGGCAAGGCCACGGACCGTGTACAGGGAGCCGCCCTGCGTACGGCAGCACTGGTCATCGGGGGTGACGAGGGCCTCGGGCCGGCGCGGGAGGCGGTGCGGATCCTGACGGAGACCCCCGACGTCCTGGGGCTGGCCCGTGCCCAGTTGACCCTGGGCACCCTGCTGCGGGGCGTCGGTGACCGGGTCGCCGCCCAGGGCACGCTGGCACAGGCGCACGCGCTCGCGAGCCGCTGCGGTGCGGCGCCGGTCGAGGCACAGGCCCGCGAGCAGTTGCAGGCCCTGGGGCGGCACCAGGGCGGCCGGGCCGTCACCGGGCTGCTGTCCCTGACCAAGCGGGAGCGGCAGGTGCTCGCCGATGCCGTGCGCGGCCGCAGCAACGGGGCGATCGCCGACGCCCTCTTCATCACGCGGCGCACCGTGGAGATCCACTTGACCAGCGCCTACCGCAAGCTCGGCATCCAGGGGCGCAAGGAGTTCGCCGAACTCTACAACCGGCAGGAGTTGTGGGCCTTGTTGACGGAGGAAACGGCCAAGGGATAACGGCGGCCAGGCCCGGGGCCCCCTTACAAGCAGTACTCATCCGAACGGTCAGGCGGTCGAAGCGCTGCGCTTCGACCGCCTTCCGGCGTTCCGCGGCTCCACAGGAGGAACGGGTTTCCACGTGCCGGAGCCTGCGGGCAAACCTTCGGTGCGTACCGAGAGGCCCACGCTTTTCCCAGCGCCGAAGATGAACGCGAACCCGGTTCCCGGCCGGAGCGGATGCCACTCGCCGGCCCGGAACCGGTGAACCGCTTGTTTCCCTTTACCCGAAGGGCGAGTCCGTTGGGTTTCCGTATCAGCAAAGAGTTCCATTTCTCCGCCAGCCACCGTCTGGACCACCTCGACGACGGCCATCCCTGTTCCCGGATGCACGGGCACAACTACGTCGTCGAACTCGAACTGTCCGCCGGCGACGACGCCCTGACCAAAGCCGGCTTCGTACGCGACTACGGGGAGCTCGCGGAGTTCAAGCGGTGGCTCGACGCCGAACTCGACCACCGTCACCTCAACGACGTGGTCGCCGACCTGAACCCGTCCGCCGAGAACCTGGCGCGGTGGATCCACGAGAAGTGGCGCACCGGCCTCCCGGAGCTGACCGCGGTCCGGGTCTCCGAGACCGACAAGACCTGGGCGGAGTACCGGGCATGACCACCCGGTCCGCCGGGGCCGGGCGGCAGCGGGAAGGGGGTGGTGCCACGGTGGGACCGAAGCTCGTCGTGAACGAGATCTTCGGCCCTACCTAGCGCCGTGCAGGGAGAAGGCCCGTCCGCCGGCCGGCGGTGCGCGTTCCTGCGGCTCGGCGGCTGCAACCTCTCGTGCCGCTGGTGCGACACCCCGTACACCTGGGACTGGTCGGGCATCGGCGACTCCGGCATCGCGTACGCGCCCAAGGACGAGCTGCATCCGACGCCCTGGCGGGAGGTGCTGCAACGGCTGCTGGCCTACGAGGTCGACCTCATCGTCATCTCGGGCGGTGAACCGCTCAACCAGCAGAACCGTCTGCTGCCCCTGGTCCGCGGGCTCCGCGAGCACGGACGCGACGTGGAGATCGAGACCAACGGCACGGTCGTACCGGACCCCGGCCTGATCGTCGACGGCCTGCGGTTCAACGTCTCCCCCAAGCTGTCCCACTCCGGGGACCCCGAGAACCGGCGGATCGTTCCCGAGGCGCTGCGGGCGCTCGCCGCGGTCCCCGGCACCGCTTTCAAATTCGTCTGCCGCGGCGAGGCGGACCTGGACGAGGTCGCCTCCCTCGTGGACCGCTGCGGCACCCGGCCGGTCTGGATCATGCCCGAAGGCCAGACGTCCGAAGCCACCCACCGACATCTCGCACGGCTCGGCGACCACGTCGTAGCACGCGGATGGAACCTCACCACACGCCTTCACGTGGCCGTGTGGGGCGACAGGAGAGCCATATGACGACGAGCGCCGAAACCCGCACGCTGGAGATGCCGCACGAACCCGCGGAGCCGGTCCGGGACCCCCTGGAGACGCTGGCGCGGCAGCTCCTCACCGAGATCGGCGAGGACCCGGAGCGCTCCGGCCTGCGGGACACGCCGGCCCGCTTCGCCCGGTGGTGGAGGGAGTTCACCCAGTACGACGCGGGCAAGGTCGAAACCGTCTTCCCGCTGCACACGGCCGGACAGCTGGTCACGGTCTCCGACATCGACGTGTGGTCGCTGTGCGAGCACCACCTGCTGCCGTTCTCGTGCTCGATCACGATCGCCTACCGGCCGGCCGCCCATGTGCTCGGGCTCTCGAAGTTCGCCCGTATCGCCCACCGCCACGCGCACCGGCTGCAGATCCAGGAACGCCTCGTCCACGACATCGCCTCCGAGATCACGGCCGTGACCGGGTCCCCCGATGTGGCCGTGATCGGCAAGGGCGAGCACCTGTGCATGACCATGCGGGGCATCCGCACGCCGGCGGTCATGACCTCGTCGGCGTTCACCGGGATCTTCGAGGAGTTCGGGCCCGCGCGCGACGAGGTCGTCAGCGCCGCGGGCGGCAGCCGCTGACCGGACGGGGCCCGCTCCGCTCCGTTCGCCCACACCCGTCCCTACACAGAAAGAAGGTGGAAGCGTTGCGCGAGATCCCCACCGGGCTCGGACTCGACGACGTCCTTCTCATCCCTCAGCGCACCTCGGTCACCAGTCGTTCGCACACCGACGTCGGTACGGAATTCGTCCCGGGCCTGCGGCTGTCCGTCCCGGTCGTGTCCGCCAACACCCCGTGGTGCACCGGCGCCCGGATGGCCGCCGCGATGGCTCTGGCGGGCGGGCTCGGCGTCGTCCACCGGATGCAGACGGCGGAGGACCAGGCGGCCGAGGTGGCCGCCGTCAAGAAGGAGCAGCCGGCGGAGTCCGCTGCTCCGGGTGCCACGGTCGATGGACAGGGCCGGCTCCGCGCGGCGGCCGCCGTCGGGGTGACGGACGACTACCTCGACCGCGCGGCCCTCCTCGTCGAGGCCGGGGCCGACGCTCTGGTGGTCGATGTCGCGCACGGCCACGCGGACTACGTCCTCAAGGCCGTGGAGCAGTTGAAGTCCCGCTGGCCCGGCGTGCCCGTCGTGGGCGGCAACGTCGCGACTCCCGCAGGTACCAGGGACCTGATCGAGGCCGGGGCGGATGCCGTGAAGGTGGGCATCGGGCCCGGCGGCATCTGCACCACGCGCCTGGTGGCCGGCAGCGGCATGCCGCAGTTCACCGCCGTACTGGAGTGTGCGGAGGAGGCCGCGGGGCTCGGCGTACCGGTCATCGCGGACGGTGGCATCAAGGAGCCGGGCGATGTCGCGAAGGTGCTGGCGGCCGGTGCCCGGACGGCGATGCTGGGCAGCGCCCTCGCCGGTGCGGAGGAGAGCGCCGCCCTGCTGGTGGAGTACGACGGGCGGCAGGCGAAGGTGAGCACCGGGTTCGTGACGTTCGGCATGCAGCTCACGCTCAAGCGGGCCCGTGGTGAGGCGGTGACCAAGGAGGAGCTGGCGCGGTACACGCCCGAGGGCGTGGAGGCGACCTGGCCCTTCAGCGGGCCGGTCGCCGACACGGTGAACCGTTTCGTCGGCGGGTTGCGCTCCGGGATGAGCTACTCGGGCGCGCACACCCTCGCCGAGTTCCGCGAGCGCGCCGCCTTCGTCCGTGTCACCCCCGCCGGCCTGGCCGAGAACCACCCGCACGCCCTCGGACGCGCCCACCAGGTTCCGCTCGACTACGCGTCGGAGGCGGTGTGACGACCCCCATCGACACCGGCCGGTACGGCAGTCCGCGGATGCGCGCGCTGTTCACCGACCGGGCGCGCTACGAGGCGTTCGTACGGGTGGAGGGCGCGCTCGCGAAGGCGCAGGGGCGCCACGGCGTCATCCCGCAGGAAGCGGCCGACACCATCGCCGAACGCGCCCGCACCCACCGCTCCTCCCTGGAGCGCGTCGCCGAACTCGAAGCGACCAGCCGGCACGAGCTGTTCGCCGCCGTACAGGAATTCGCCGAGTCCTGCGGCTCCCACAGCGCGTGGGTCCACTACGGGGCGACCAGCAGCGACATCCTCGACACGGCGCTCGCACTCCAGCTCGGCGAGGCCATCACGCTGCTGGAGGAGGACCTGCGCGACCTCCTCACCGCGCTGACTGCGCGCATCGACGCGGTGGGCGGGCACGTCATGATCGGCCGCACCCACGGCCAGCAGGCACAGCCGGTGACGCTCGGATTCAAGCTGGCCATCGTCCTCGAACGGTTCGTCCGCTGCCTGGAACGCCTCGCCCAGGTCAAGGAACGGGCCGTCATGGGCAAGATCGCCGGGGCGGTGGGGTCACTCGCCGGAATCGGCGCGCACGGACCCGAGGTACAACAGGAGACCCTGCGCGAACTCGGCCTCCCGGAGCCGGCCATCTGCGCCCAGGCCGTGGCCCGGGACCGGATCGCCGAGTTCTTCTGCTGGGCGGGGCTGACGGCCGCCTGCCTGGAGGACCTGGCGACCGAGGTGCGCAATCTGCAGCGTACGGAGATCGGCGAGGTCGCCGAACCGTTCGCCGAGGGCGGTCAGATCGGCAGCTCCGCCATGCCGCACAAGCGCAACCCCGTCCAGAGTGAGCGGATCTGCAGCCTGGCCCGGCTGGTGCGCTCGCTCGTCGGGCCCGCGCTGGAGAACGTCACGAGCTGGCACGAGCGGGACCTGGCCAATTCCGCCAACGAGCGGTTCACCCTGCCCGAGGCGTGCGTCCTGCTGGACGAGATGCTGACCACCGCCACGTACGTGATCGACGGGCTGCGGGTCTTCCCCGACCGGATGCGGCGCAACCTGGAGCACTCGCACAACGAGCACCTCAGCGAAGCGGTCCTGCTGCTCCTCGTCCAGCGCGGCATGGACCGGCTGGAGGCGTACCGCCTGCTCCAGGAGGCCACCGGCCGGGCCGCGAGCGAGGGCGCCGACATGGTCGACGCCCTGCTGGCCCACCCGCGCCTCGCCGGCCGGCTCGACGCACAGGAGGTCCGCCGGCTCGCCGCCGCGGGGGCCGACACCGGGCACTGCCGGGACCTGACCGCCGCGGCCGTCAAGCGCGCCGAACACATCGTCCAAGGAGGATGACATGCCCTGCACCATCATCGTGGGCGGCCAGTGGGGCGACGAGGCCAAGGGCAAGATGGCCAGCTACCTGGCGCTCAAGGACGACGTGGACCTCGCGGTGCGCGCCGGCCTCGGTCCGGGAGCCGGGCACACCATCGTGCACGGCGGACGGACGCACAAACTGCGCCAGATCCCGAGCGCCGTGGTCAACGGGCGGACACGGCTGCTGCTCGGCGCCGGTGTGCTCGTCAACCCGGCGGTACTGCTGCGGGAGATCGAGGAACTGGGGGTCGCCGACCGCGTCGGCGTCGACTTCCGGGCGACCGTCATCGACCCCGCGCACCTGGAGGCCGAGCAGCGCGACCGCAACCTCACCGACACGGTCCGCAGTACCGGCAGCGGACACGGCCCCGCTCTCGCGGCCCGTGCGCTGCGCAATGCCCGCCGGGCGATGGACGTGCCCGAACTGGCTCCCTACCTGGCGGACGTCGCCGTGGAAGTCAACGGCGCGGTGGACGCGGGCGCGCAGGTCCAGGTGGAGGGGACGAACGGGTTCGGCCTGTCGGTGCTGTACGGGACCTACCCCCACACGGTGGGCAAGGACAGCACGGCGAGCACGGCGGCCGCGGACGCCGGGCTGGGCCCCCTGGCCGTGGACGACGTGGTCCTGGTCTTCCGGGCCTACCCGACCCGCGTCGGGGCCGGCGCCTTCCCGACGGAACTGTCCGAGCAGGAAGCGGAGCGCATCGGAGTCGAATACGGCACGGTGACCGGACGGCGCCGGCGCATGGGCCGCTTCGACCTGGACCAGGCCCGGGAGGCCGTACGGATCAACCGGCCCTCGCGCGTCGCCGTCAGCTTCCTCGACTACGCGGCCCCGGAGGTCCGGGGGCGGCGGGAGGGCCCGCTGCCGCCCGGTGCGGCGGCCGATCTCATCGACGAGATCGAGCGGGGGCTCGGCGTGCGGGTCGACCTCATCGGCACCGGACCGGGCACGGACGAGGTCATCGACCTCAGATCCGACCCCGTCGGCACCGGCACCACGGCCCTCCTCTCCCGTACAAGGAGCAACGCATGACCCCCGGCCCGCCCCTGTGGAAGCGGCAAAGACTCCTCACCATCAGCTGGCAGACCCTCGGTACGCTGCTGACCGACCTCGCCGAGGAGATCCGCGCCGCGGGTCCCCTCCCGGACACGGTCGTCGGTATCACCCGCGGCGGTCTCACCCCCGCCGTCGCCCTCGCGCACCGGCTGAACGTCCCGGAGTTCAGAATCATGGGGATCCCCCGGAACTCCTCCAACAGCCGGTACAGCGAGCGCGGCGCGGCGGCGCTGGAGTACGTCGTCCCGGACTCCTCGCTGGCGGGTAAGCGCGTCCTGGTCGTCGACGACATCATGGGCGACGGCGGCACGATGGACACCGCGGTCGGCACACTGCGCGCCATGCACGCCGCCGAAATCCGCACCGCGGTCCTGGTCCGCAACCAGAATTGCGCCGGCCGGCCGGATCACCAGGCGCTCGAAGTCGACGACTGGACGGTCTTCCCCTGGGAGGCACCGCCGGGCCCGGCGGAAACGGCCGTGCCGCTCGAGGCCACGCGGTGACGCTGCCCGGCGCGTCCGGGGCGCGGGTCTCCCGCGCCCCGGCGCCTGCCTCCCCCACGACGGTCGTCTTCGACCGCGACGGCACCCTGCTGGACTTCTCCGACATGTTCCACCGCTTCATCGTCGATCTGCACCGCGCGCAAGGGATGGCGCCGCCCTCCAGGGAGGCGATCCTCGCGTACGAGTACTGGCAGACGATCACCAGCGGACAGCTCCGTATCGGGAACACGGTCGTCCGCGACCACGTGGACGAGGTGGTCCACCGCTACATGCCGCACGGCCGCCTCTTTCCGGGCACCGCGGAAGCGGTACGGGATCTGGGCGCGGCAGGCGTGCGCCTGGTGCTGGTGAGCAGCTGGGTCGGCACCACGGCGACCGGACAGCTCCTCGAACGGTACGGTCTGCGCGGCACGTTCGGCGCTGTCCTCACCCGTGAGGAACTGGCGGCCGACGCGTCCCACGCCACGGACGCGGAGTGCAAGACGGCCCTCGCCCGCCGGGCCCTGGCCGAGGTGGGGCACCGACCGGGCGACGCCCTGTACATGGTCGGGGACACTCCCGCGGACATCGCTTCGGCCCGGGTGCTCGGAGCCCGGGCCATCGGCGTACGCACCGGAAACGGCGGCCGGCTGTCCTCGGTGCCGGACGCCGGTCCGGACCGTCTCGTGGCCTGCGCCGCCGAGGCCGCGGCCCTCATTCTGCGGGAGGTGCGTGCCGGGTAGCCCGCTGCCCGGCGACGCTTGCTGGGAGGCACAGTGGAGCTCTCCCCGTCCGGCCCGGAGAGGCCGGACGGGGAGAGCTCCACTGTGCCTCCAGGTTCCCTGGGGGCCCGCTCGCTCACACAGGAGCCGTGCCGATGAGCCCCGACCGGGTCACGAGTGCGGCCAGCCGCTCCTCGTCCAGCTCCTCCGTCCCCGCGGGACGGCGCGGCAGCACCATGTACCGTGCCTCCGCGCTGGCGTCCCAGACGCGGATGTCCACCTCCTCCGGCAGCACGGTGCCGAACTCGGCCAGCACGGCACGCGGCTCGCGTACCACGCGGGCCCGGTACGCGTCGCTCTTGTACCAGCTCGGTGAGGGGCCGAGCAGCAGAACCGGATAACAGGAACACAGGGTGCACACCACGACGTTGTGCACGGTGGGCGTGTTGGCGACGACCCGCAGATGCTCGTCGTCCGCCAGCAGCCCGTCGAGGCCGAGCTCCCGCAGAGCCGTGGCCGGCTCCCCCAGCAGCAGTTCCCGGAAGTCGGGGCTGCTCCAGGCGCGGGCGACCAGACGGGCCCCGTTGAACGGTGTGGCTCGTGAGAGATTGCGCTCCAGAATGGTGTCGAGCTGCTCGTCCGTGACGAGCCCGGCCGCGATGACGCGCTCTTCCAGCCTGCGTACCCGGGCGGCGATGGGGAGGCTGACGTGTTCGGAACTCATGGTGTGTCTCCTCGGAGGCCACGGGCCGCCTCTCCGGCCGGCTCCAGGTAGCACTCCCAGAGGTCGATCAGGACGCTGTGCGCCCCGCTCCCCCACAGGTCGCGTGCCGTGAACCGCACGGTGTAGACGGGAAGGACCCGGAAGGGATCGCGACGCCGGGCGACGTCATCGGGAAGCGGACAGGGCGGCTGTACGGCTACGACGTGCCCGAGGTGGCCCCGTACGTACCGGGGCGCCCGGGTGTGGTGCGGCGGATCCGCCGGACGCACCCGGACCGGGTCTCCGACGGCATGCCGCCGTTCAGCCACGGGAGGGGATGCCCTTCTCGTCGAGAAGGAGTTCCATGCCCATGAGCACCCGCTCGTAATAGCCGGCCGCGAGATATGCGGTGGGCTCGGCGCGTTCCTCGGCGTCGCGGAGTTCCGAGGCGGTCCAGACGCCCGCCATCGCCAGACCGATCAGCACGGCGAACACCCGCGCCTCCCAGTCGTGCCGCCAGGGGTGGGGCGGGTTCTCGGGGTCCTCGCCGTCCATCGGAATGCTGCCGTATCCGAAGGTGCCGCCGATGTCGTTGAGACGTGCCATGGATGCCCTGGTCCTTTCACGGCGCCGCGAATTCGGTGGCGTCGTCGAGGTATTCCGTCGGATCCGGCACCCGGGCGTCACGGAATGCCTCACGGCGTTCGTAACACGTACCGCAGGTACCGCAGTGGCGGTCTCCCCCGCGGTAGCACGACCAGCTCTTGCCCAGCGGGGCTCCGAGCCGGTTCCCGTAGGTGGCGATGTCCGTCTTGCTCCAGGTGATGAAGGGTGTTTCGATCCGCGGCGTGGCGAACCCCTCGTTCGCGACCTGTACGAGTTCATCCAGCGCCCTGACGAACGCCGGCCGGCAGTCGGGGTATATGAAGTGGTCACCGGCGTGCATACCGAGGGCCACGACGCCGGCCCGCCGCGCGACCGCGGCGCCCACCGCCACATTGGCCAGGATGGCATTGCGGTTGGGCACGACGGTGGCCCGCATCGAGTCCTCGGCGTAATGCCCCGAGGGAACACTGACCTCGCTGTCGGTCAGGGCGGAGCCACCCAGCAGGACACCGATTCCGCTCAGGTCCACCACATGGTGTTCCGCGCCGTAGTGCCCGGCGATGGTCCGGGCCGATTCGATCTCCCGGTGGTGGCGCTGGCCGTAGTCGACCGTCACCGCGGTGAGCCGGTAGTGCAGCATGGCGTAATGGGCGAGCAGTGTCGTGGAGTCCATGCCTCCGGACAGCACGACGACGGCGCTGAACGGGTCGGCCTTCACCGGTGTTTCGGGCAAGACGCACCTCCTGGGTGGCGGAAGAACGGCGTGCCTCGTCACCGGCCGCCGTCCTCGATCGACACCCAGCGTTCCGGCAGCCGCCGGCCCGGGCCTTACGGTGCCGTCCGAGAATTCGGGCACCGCACCGAGAGAAAGCGACGGGCAGCGGCTCGGTGGCACAGTGACCGGAGCTCAGCGGTACACCGCAGCTTCCCTGGCGGTCTGCTTGATGCCGTCGGCGCCGTGGAAAAGACGCTGCCCCCATGGGGTCAGCGACTTGGCGTCGAAGTGGTTGCTGAGGTCGAGGTGGGCGTCCTCGCCGCTGTTGCCGCTCCAGGACCAGCCGAGATAGCCGATGCGTGCGGCTTTGGTCCGCGCCATGATGGTGTCCTCGTCCGTGTCACCACTCGGGTGGTAATGGCCGAACTCCCCCACGATGAGCGGCAGCTTGGCCCGGGTGAAGGCATCGAGGTAATGCTTGACCTTTTCGGCGGAGTTGTAGACCCCGTACATGTGGACGGAGAAAAGGGTGTTGTGGTCGGGATCGGCATCGAAGACCGAACGGGCCTGGCGCTGCATGGTTCCCGACCAGTCCTGGCCCCAGTTGGGCCCGTCGGCCATCAGGGCGTGATGCAGACCGGCCGCGCGCAGCCGGGCGATGGCGGCCTTGGTGTCCGCGGCCCATCGATCGGTGTTGTTGTTGCCGTAGGGCTCATTGCCGATGTTGACGACGACATGGCTCTCCTCACCGCGCAGGGCACTGCGGACGCCGATCCAGTAGTCGGCGGCGCGGGAGAGGGAAACGGCCCCGGCCTGTTCGCCGTAACCCGTGGTGTCATGGACTTCCAGTACGCAGATCAGCCGGTTCGCCTTGCAGCGGGATATGACCGCGCGGACATCGGCGGTGTCGTTCTTCGTCCAGCGGGCGCCGCTGCTCAGCACGATGCGGACGCTGTTGGCCCCCAGACGTTTGATGTCGGACAGGGCTCGGCCGGTCCGGTCGGCGTGCCAGGCGTGGGAGTGATTGACACCGCGGAAGACGAAATCGGCACCGTTCTTCTCGACGAGCCGGCCGTTCTTCACATGGAGGCCGGGGGCGGTGTATGCGTGAGCTTTCGCTTCCGCAGCAGCGGACAGGGTCGAGGACGGGGCCAGGAGGAGAATGCTCACCGTCGCGGCGAGACTGGACGGACGTGGTCGCACGGCAATGCTTCCTTCGTGTCGATGGGTGATGGCGAGAGGCATTCGATAGGTCCGCCAGGGGGCGACCGCCGGATTCCGCCAAGTACGGACAGTGCGGCAACCTTTTCGGCAGTCGGCGGCCGAGCGGCAGTTCGTCTGCGACCGCTCGCCGCCGAGATGCGATGCGGAGACCCTCAGTAGCCGGCGCAGAGAATGCCGAATCGGGCATCGGATACTTTCCGACCGCTCGGCAGGATGATGAAACGGCTCGATATCGATCGGCGGGCACCACACAGCGTGACGCCCGGGCACTGAGCGCCTGGTGGCGTGCCATTGCCGACGGCCGCGCGAGAGGCGAGCGCGAGAGGGTGATACAGATGGCGGAAAAGCAATCGGGAACGGCGATCGGAAGACTGGTGAGCAAGGTGAGCGGCACGTCAGAGGTATCGCGGGTACTGGTCACCGGCGCCGGCAAGGGAATCGGGCTCGCGATATCGCGGCGGCTCGCGGAGGCGGGGTACGAGGTGATCGGCGTGGCCCGGAACGAGCCCGCGGAGGAGTTCCCCGGCACGTTCCTGCGCTGCGACCTCTCCGACGCCGGCGCCACCGCGCAGCTGCTGGAGGAAGCCACTCGGGGACGCGCGATCTGCCACGTCGTCAACAACGCCGGGATCGCTCAGCCCCAGCCCCTCCAGGATCTCGACCTGGCGACCTTGCAGCAGGTGGTGGACCTCAACCTGCGCGCGTCGGTCCAGATCGTCCAGGCCCTGCTGCCGGGCATGCGTGAGCAGCGCTTCGGCCGCATCGTCAACATCACCTCGCGGGCGACATACGGCGCCAGGGACCGTACCTCCTACGCGGCGGCCAAGAGCGCGCTCGTGGGGTGCACCCGTGCCTGGGCACTGGAGCTCGCCCCGCACGGCATCACCTCCAACGCGGTCTCGCCCGGCCCCACCGCGACCGAACTGTTCCGCCGCGCACGGCCCGCGGGCAGCGAGGCGGAACGCCGGGCGATCGCCTCGATCCCGCTGGGCCGCCTGGGCACACCCGACGACGTCGCCGCGGCCGTGGCGTTCCTGCTGTCCGACGACGCGGGGTTCATCACCGGTCACGTCCTCGACGTCGACGGCGGAAGCAGCCTCGGCGGACGCTAGGGCGCTTCTGACGGATCTCCGCGGCATCGCGACTCCCCCAGCTACCGCTGGGAGGTGCCCCCAGGCACGCACCCTCGCCGCACGGCGCAAAGGGACAGGTGGCTCCGCCACATGACCCTTCACACCGCACGCCGAGCGCACGCACCGAACGCCGCTCCGTCCCCCACGGAGATCCATCAGAAACGCCCTAGGCGCACCGCTCCGTAGGTTCCCTGCTTCCGGCGTGGGCCGACGGCCGTTCCGGGCAACCCCCGCGCACAGGGTTGGCCTCGGCCCCCCTCTGTGGTGCCATGAGGCGAGTTCCGCCGGGTTGACCGAAGTGACCTAGAAGCAACTCATGGAACGCGAGGATTCATGGATACTTCTCGCAGGCCCCAGCAGACATCCGCCCCGTACGGGAGCAGCCTCCCCCACGGCCCCGCCGGGCCCGCTCACCCGCCGCCGGCGTTGGAGGACGACGGCGGCCGCGCGGTGGCGGAGTGCCGCCATGAGCGGGGGCACGTACTGGATTCGCTCTTCCACGGGCAGGGGTATGCCACGGCTGCCAGCCGCCGGATCTTCTGTGACCGATGTCGACTGCGACGGTGGCTCGATGTGGAGGCCGCGCTGACGGCCAGTCAGGAGCAGCTCGGCATGGTGCCGCCCGGGACGGCGGCGCGGGTGGCGCGGGCCTGTGAGCCGGGCCGGATCGATGTCGCCTCCCTGGCTCCCGAGTTCCGCCGTACGGGCCATTCCCTCGTGCCGCTGCTGCGCGGCCTGGAGGCGGTGTGCGAGGCGGGCTCGGGGGAGGTGGTGCATCTGGGGGCCACCACACAGGACATCCAGGACACCGCGCAGTCCCTGGAGATGCGGGATGTGCTGGACGAGGCGGACCGGGAACTCGCCGCCATGACGGCACGTCTGGTCGCGCTGGCCGGGACGCACCGCGACACCATGATGGTGGGCCGCACCCACGGCCAGCCCGCGCTGCCGATCACCTTCGGCCTCAAGGTGGCGAGCTGGCTCGACGAACTGGTGCGGCACGGGGAGCGGCTGGGCCAGCTGCGCGAGCGGGCCCTGGTGGCCCAGTTGCACGGCGGCGTCGGCACCATGGCCGGCTTCCAGGGGCGCGGGCAGGAGCTGCTCGCCGACTTCGCCGCCCGTCTGGGGCTCGGCGTACCGGTCGTGGGCTGGCATGTCGCGCGGGACCGGGTGGCCGAGTTCGGCACCACGCTGGCCCTGGTCACGGCGACGCTCGGCCGGATCGCCGAGGAGGTCCGGGTGCTCTCGCGCGCCGAGGTCGGTGAGCTGTCCGAGGGCTGGGAGCACGGGCGGGTGGGCAGCAGCACCATGCCGCACAAGCGCAATCCCGAACGCTCCGAGCAGGTCGTGCTGCTCGCCCGGCTCGCCCGGTCCGCCGCCGCGCTCGGCGTCGAGAGCATGGTGCAGGAGCACGAGCGCGACGCGCGGGGCCTGCGGATGGAATGGGTCGCGGTCGCCGACGTGTCGCACTACACGCTGGCGGCGCTGGCCATCCTCAACGAGGTCCTCGCCGGGCTGCGGGTGCACCGCGAGCGGATGGCGGCGAACGCCGCGTCGGTGGCGGAGTTCCTGTGCACCGAGGCGCTGATGCTGGCCCTCGGCGAACGCATCGGCAAGCAGAGCGCGCACACCCTCGTCTACGAGGTGAGCCAGCGGGCGCAGAGCGACGGCCTTCCGCTGCGCGCCTGCGTGCGCGAGTGCCAGGAGATCACCTCCCGGTTCTCCGCCGCCGCGCTGGACGATCTGCTCGACCCGGCCGGCTATGTGGGCGAGGCGGGTGCCCTGACCGACCGTGCGGTGGAGCACGCCCGGCTCCGGCCGGCCCCGCCCGGCGGTCCGTGGCCGGTCCACGCGGAGGAGGGGATGCCCTCATGACCGCTCTGCTGCGTTTCGAAGGTGAGCGGGCCTGCGAGGCCGACATCGAGGCGCACACCCCCGAGATGCGCGAGCAGCGGCGGCACCTGCTCCGGCAGCTCGCCGTGTCCCGTGGCGAGCGGGTCCTGGACGTCGGCTGCGGCCCCGGCTACCTGATCTCGGAGCTGGTGGGCCCGGTCGGCCCGGACGGCGAGGTGTGCGGCATCGACGTCAGCGCGTCGATGCTGGAGCTGGCCCGGGCGCGGTGCGCGTCGGCGGGTGCGCGGGTGAACCTGGTGGCGGGGCGCTGCGAGGAGATCCCCTTCCCGGACGCCTCGTTCGACGCCGCCGTCTCCTCGCAGGTGTACGAGTACGTCGGCGACATCGAACGGGCGCTGGCCGAGCTGTACCGGGTGCTGCGCCCGGGAGGCCGCGCGGTGGTGCTCGACACGGACTGGGATTCGCTGGTGTGGCACTCCGCCGACCGGCCCCGGATGCGGCGGGTCCTCGAACTGTGGGAGGACCATGTCGCCGACCCCCGGCTGCCCCGGCGGCTCGGCCCGCTGCTCCGGGAGGCCGGGTTCATCGAGGAGAGCCTGACCACGCTGACCTTCCTCAACCGGCGGTGCGACCGCGACGCCTACAGTTACTGGCAGGTGGGGTTCATCGAGGCGTTCCTCGCCGACCATCCCGGCGCGGTCCCGGAGGTGACCAGGGCCTGGGTCCGGGAGTTGCGCGAGCTGGACGCGGCGGGGCGGTACTTCTTCAGCCTCGGCCGGTACACGTTCACCGTGGTCAAGCCCGGCGGCTGAGCCGGCCCGGGCAGGGCGGGACGGGCCGGTACGGGACGGTGGCCTGGCCCCGCCCCGCCCGTTTCACCCCCGTCCCGCCCGTATCACCCCCGTACGCGCGCGAACTCGCGGAGGAAGTCCGCCAGCGCCTGTACGCCCTCCTGGGGCATCCCGTTGTAGACGGACGCCCGTACCCCGCCCACCAGGCGGTGTCCGGCCAGGCCGAGGAATCCTTCCTCCTGCGCGCGGGCGAGGAATTCCCCGGTCAGCGACTCGTCGGCGAGCCGGAAGACGATGTTCGTGACGGAGCGGTGGTCCGGGTGGGCGGTGGGGCGGTAGAACGCCGTGCGGTCCAGTTCCTCGTACAGCAGCCGTGCCTTGGCCAGGTTCGTCCGTTCGACCGCGGCGAGGCCGCCCTGGTCGCGTATCCACTCCAGCGTCAGGGAGAGGACGAAGACGGCGAAGGTGTTCGGGGTGTTGTCGAGGGACTTGGCGGCCGCGTAGACGGAGTAGTCCAGCAGCCGCGGGGTTTCGGGCAGCGCGTGGCCGAGCAGGTCGTCGCGGACGGTCACCAGGGCCGTGCTGGAGGGGCCCAGGTTCTTCTGGAACCCGGCGTAGACGATGCCGAACCGGCCGTGGTCCAGCCGCCGCGAGAGGATGTCGCTGGTGGCGTCGGCCACCAGCGGGGCGGGGCAGTCGCGCGGGAAATCGTTCCAGCGGGTGCCGTAGACGGTGTTGTTGCTGGTGAGGTGGAGGAAGGCGGCGTCCGGCGGGCAGTGCCGCGCGGTCACCTCGGGTATCCGGTCGAAGCCGGTGTCCTGGCTGTCGGCGACGATCGCGGCGGTGCCGTAGCGAGCGCCCTCGCGCTGCGCCTGCTGGGCGAACAGGCCGGTCACGGCGTACCCGGCGGTGCGGGTCGGGGACCGGCCGATGAGGTTGAGCGGCACGGCGGCGCACTGCATCCGGGCACCGCCGTGCACGAACAGCACGTGGTGGTCCTCCGGGAGCCCGGTCACCTCCCGGTACAGCGTCACGGCGGTGTCGAGCACGCCGCTGAACCGGGGGTGCTTGTGGCTGATCTCGATGATCGACGCGCCGTCGCCCGCGTGCGCCGCGAACTCCTCGCGCACCCGCCGGGCCACCGGCCGGGGCAGCGTCGCGGGCCCCGCGGAGAAGTTGTACGCGCCCGGGGGCTCCGGCGCCCCGGACACGCGCCGCCGGTTCTCGTCCGCCTGCCACCGATGCGCTTCCGCCTGTCGACGGTCCATCCCGGTGTCTCCTCCCGGTCGTCCGTATATCCTTTCGCCCCGGTCGGTCCCGCGCACAGCGCGGGCGCCCGTACGGCGTCCCCTCCACCGTGCCGGGCGCCCGCCGTCAGCCGTCCGGCTGTCGGGCCCGTCAGCCCCTCAGCACATCCGCAGCCCCTCCACGAACGCCTCGACGCCCTCGGCGCGGACCTGCGCCACGGCATCCGTCGCCGGGCTCGTCCGGTCCCGCAGGCGCCGGGCCAGCGGTTCGAGTTCCTCGGCGGGCGCCACCGGCTCCCGGCGCAGCGATCCGGTCGCCAGGTCCAGGGCGCGCCGGCCCCACTCCGTCAGTGGTACCCCGGCGACCTCGGCCGCCCAGCCACGGGTCTGGACCTCGGCGGCGGCCGTGCGGGCGTCCTGGAGCGACCAGCCGCCGAACAGGTCGCGGCAGCCCTCGATGTCGCCCAGCCAGCCCAGCAGCACGGCCAGCCACGCGAAGGTCTCCTCCCGGTTCATCGTGGGCAGGTGGCGGATCTCGACGAAGGTGCCGCGTCCGCCGTCCCGGAGCACCGCCTCGCCCCGGCCCGCCGTCACCGCTTCCAACGCCTCGGCCACGCTGCACGCCTCGTCCAGGCGCATCCGGACCCGTACCGCCGGCCAGCAGAAGACCAGGCCGGACGCCAGGTCGGCGATGGTGCAGTGCAGGGTGCGCTTGGTGCCGTCCGGGTCGACGAACTCGGCGTGGCCCGCCTCGGCGAACTGCCATGTCGTCAACTCGGGCAGCAACGGGGTGTGGAGGGTGCCGTTCCGCGTGACCTCGAAGATCGGCAGCGCCCACGCCTCGCGCATGTAGTCCGCCAGGCTGCCGTAGAGGCGGCGCGGGTAGTGCAGACGGTGGGCGAAGAACGGATTGGAGTCGGACAGCTCCGTGTAGCCGCGCAGGCGCAGGGAATACCAGGGCTGCACACGGCCGCCGAACACCGCGGAGTTGGCGCCCCACGCGAAGATCAGCGGCGTCATCCTGATGAGCGTGTTGCAGGCGTCGATCACCTGCGGCAGCGGGACGTCGACGTTGAACTGGACGGCGGCGAAGCCGGGCCAGGCGTCACTGGCGTAGTGCCCGGGGAACCGCTCGGCCTGCGCCAGCCACAGGCCGTAGTGCGCCTTGTCGGCCAGGTACGGGCCGCCGAGCGTCTCGGTCAGCGGCTGGCAGCCGTGCGCGAGGGCGGACAGCCCCCCGGCCGCCAGAGCCGGGAACACCACGTCGTCGAGCGTGCGGTGCCAGGCGGCCTTTGCGGCGGCGAACCCCTCTTCCGGCGGCAGGGCCGCCTCGACCGTGCAGAAGCCGTAGTCGTTGCCCACGTCCAGGGTCCCGTGGTCGCGCGCCGACCGGGCGCCCACCAGTGCGCCGGTGGTGGCGTCGCGGTAGGGGGTGAAGTCCGGGCGGGCGGCGAGCCGTTCGAAGACGGCTTGGACGGCCGGGCGGCCGGCCGCGGCCCCCCGGCGGTCGACCACGGGCAGTTCTGACTCGATGCCGATCTTCATGTTCCAAGCTCTCCGTCGGAAGGGGGGCGTTGATGGCGGGGCCACGCTAGGGCCCGGAACCGGGCTCCCGCCGAACGCCTGGCCGCGCTTCACGCTTTACGGTGAACTCCACCCCGTCCCCGATCTCCAGCACCTGGCTCTGCGCGTCCGGCACACCGCCGACGTGCCGCCGGTACGCGGCGATGACCTCGGCGTTCTTCTTCGGTACCAGAATGTTGTCGGCCACCACCAGGCCGCCCGGCCGCAGCGCCGGCCAGCAGGCGTCGAAGTCCCGGACGTACAGCTCCTTCCAGTGGTCCAGGAGGACGAGGTCGACCGGGCCGGCCAGGGTGGGGACGAGGGCGGGCGCCTCCAGCGCGGTCAGTTCGACGACGTCGGCGAGTCCCGCCCTGGTCACGTTCTCCCGCTGCTCGGCCTGTTTCCCGGGGTCGACCTCGATGGAGTACAGACGTCCGCCGGTGGCCCGTACCGCCTCGGCGAGCCAGAGCGTGGAGTAGCCCACCGAACCGCCGACCTCCACGACCGTGCGTGCGGCCGTCGCCCGGACCAGGGAGTTCAGCAACTGGCCGACGTCCGGGCCGATATCGAGCATGAACGATCCGGCACGTGCGCGCAGGGCGGTGCCGCCCTGCGCGCGCAGCGCCTCCAGCTCCCGCTGCTCCTTGAGGGACCGTTCCTCCAGCTCGGCCAGGACAGCCGTGAACCGGGAGTCCGGTTCCGGCAGGAGCCGCCGCATCAGCCGATCCCGAAGAAACGGCGGGCGTTGTCGCACAGCAGTTGCCGCTTGGCCGTCTCGTCGATGTCCTTCCGGTCGGCCAGGGCGGTGACCGCGCCGGGGAACTTCGCGTCGAAGTGCGGGAAGTCGCTGGCGAACAGCAGGTTCCGGGCCAGTCCCTGGTCGATGAGCATGGGCAGCAGCGGGTCCTCCGGCTCCACCCCCAGGTAGCACTGCCGCTTGAAGTAGGTGCTGGGCCGCTCGGGGAGCGGCGGCCGGTCCTTGGCGAACTGCTCGGCGTGGTCGTCCATCCGGTTCAGCCAGAACGGGGCCCAGCCCGCCCCGCTCTCCATGAAGGCGAACCGCACCCCGGGGAAGCGCTCCAGGACACCGCCGGTGATGAGCAGCATGACCGCCGTCATGTGCTCGAAGGTGTGGCTGACGAGGTGCCCCTGCATGGTGTCGTGGGTGCGTTCGGTCCCGATACGGGGGATGCGCGCGACCCCGAACCCCTCGTGGAAACACACCGCCACGTTGTGTTCCTGGCAGAACTCCCACAGCAGGTCGTAGACCGCGTCGTCGATGTTGGTGCCGGCCACGGTGTTGGGCCGCAGGATGACGGTGCGCACGCCCTGTTCCAGGGCCCGGCGCGCCTCGTCCACGGCCAGCACGATGTCGTGCTGCGGCAGCGCGGCGACCGGGAACAGCCGCTCCCGGTTCTCGGCGCAGTAGGCCAGGGCCCAGTCGTTGTACGCCTTGGCGACCTCGTACGCGAAGGCGGAGCTGCGCAGGGCCGGGAGCAGGCCGAGCACCTTGGACGGGAAGATGTAGGCGCGGGTGATGCCCTCCCGGTCCATGGCGGCGAGCCGGTCCCTGGGGTCCAGGCCGCCGCGCCGGAGCGCTTCGAGCACGTCCACGGCGGCCGGGTCGTCGGACTTCCAGCTTCCGGGGGTGTACGTGGCGCCCTGGGTGCTGCCGAACCAGGCGGCCTGGGTGGGCCGGCCGTGGAAGGTGGACGAGGGCTGTTCGATGACCCGGCCCTCGGCGGTCAGCCGGCCGTCCTGGTAGGAGGGCATCCAGGCGGCGTACTTATCGGGCAGTCTCCCCCGCCACCAGTCGTCGGAGTCGGGCAGCACGATGTGGCTGTCCGCGTCGATGACGGGGTAGTCACGATGAGCGACCATGTACCACTCCTTCAGGAAAACCCGGGAAGGTCTGTCGGTCGGCGCGCACGGCCCGGAGACCCGCGCGGATGCGCCGGTCCGGACACCGGCCCCGGGCCGGTCACCGCTCACGCGCTCGGGTACGGGTCCATCCCCTCTTGCGACACTCCGGACCATTGTTCCCGCCCTCCAGGAAAGGGGAAGAGGGGCCACCCGACCAATGAGGCGACGAATGGCCCCCACCGCCACTCCCGTATGTCCCGGCCCCATCCGTATCGGACGCCCGGCGTGCACCGGCGGAATGCACGCACGGCTCGGCATGGGGTCCCGGCCTGCGGCTTTCGGGCCTGCCCGAAACGGCTGGCCTGCCCGCGGCCCGCCGCCCACACTGCTGCCGGGCCGGCTCACCGGCCCGAGGACCGCAAACTCAAGGAGATCTTCCATGGGACTGCGCAAACTGGTCACGACCCTGCTCGCCGCCGGGACGCTGCTGGGCGGCTCGCTGATCGGGACCTCGGCCTCCGCCGCCGAGCGGACGGCCCCGCCGAAGCCTCGGCTCGACTGTCCGTACTACTTCGTGTGCGGCCAGGCCGCCAACGGCAGTTGGTTCCGCTACAAGGACTGCAACTTCGAGTTCCAGCTGCCCAACCTGATCGGTTCGGGGCCCCTCATCAACAACCAGACCGCGGGTACCGTGGCGAGGTTCTACGACAAGAGCCACCGGCTGCTCTTCACCTCCAGGGCGTACGAATCCCGTACGGTCAACTGGACCCCGGTCTGGTACGTCAGGGCCTGCTGATCCGCTGCGGGCAGCCCGCGGGGACTTGGTGCGGCGGTGCAGCTCCACTACGAGGCCAAGGAGCAGCGCCCCAAGGACGAAGAAGATCTCGACGCGGTGCTGCCCGTGCTCACGGGGCGGCAGCGGCGGTGGCTCGTCGCCGCGATCACCGGAACGTACGGGTGTCATCCTTGGGTCCGGCGCCTGTGGGAGTGAGACGCCGGACCCACCCGTCGGGGTGCGACGAGTGGGCTTCACGTCGCTACGGCGCCCCCGGCGCACGCACGTCGAGGCACCGGGCGAGGGCCGCGGTGACGGGTGCCGCGTGGGCGGGCAGATGGTGCGCGGCCCAGGCTGCGGCCAGGGCCAGGAAGGCGGCCAGGTCGCGTTCCGCGCCCGCGAGCAGGTGACGCAGTGCGGTGCCGGGGAGATCGATCACCGGGCTGTCCTCCTGGTAGACGTCCACGGTCAGGCGGACGGTGTCACCGCGGCGTTCGGCGGTCGGTGACGGGTCGTGGCCGAAGCCGACGAAGCCGTCACCGTCGAACACCCGGTACCAGTCGCGCCATTCCTCCAGTCCGTCGCAGCAGCCGGGCTGCACGGTCACGCCGGTGCCGGCGTCGTGGACCCGCAGGCCGCCGGCCGCGACGAGGTCCTCGCGCGTCAGCAGCCCGTGGAGGAAGGCGCCGCGCGGATCGGAAGGCAGCGGCGGGCAGTCGTCGTCCTCGGGGCGGAAGGCGTTGGTGGCGGCGATCTGCATCACCGCCGTACCGACCTCGGCCTGCTCCATCCCACCGCAGAGCCGCAGGAAGGTGTACGGCTCGACGTCGGCGACGGGCCAGAGGGTGAAGCCGTTCCGGGCGTCGAGTTCGAGGACCGGGTCCATGGTGATCATCGGTCAAGTGTCGCGCACCCCTGCCGTGCGGTGACGGGCGGGAGCGCCGGGCCCGGTCCTGCCCCGCGGTCAGGCCGCGCTCAGCGTGGCGCGGATCGTCTTGCCGCCCGTGGGGGCGTCCAGGATGTCGAGGGTGTGGGCGAGGGCGCAGACGATGAGGAGGCCGCGTCCGCTCTCGCCGCCGGGGGTGGGCGGGCGGAAGCGGGGGCGGTCCGGGCTGTCGTCGCTCACCTCGACCGTCAGGGTGTCGGCCGCGGCGCACAGCCGCAGGCGGCAGCTGCTGCGAGTGTGGCGGGTGACGTTGGCGACCAGTTCGGTGACGATCAGGTACGCGTCGGCCGGGTCGGCGGGCACGGCGCCGTCCGCGATGACCCGGGTCAGGAAGGCGGCGGTCAGCCATCGGGCCCAGAAGACGGTTTCCCGGGCGTGGGGTAAGAGGTATTCGGCTCGCGTGGTCCGGACGCGGGCGCGACAGGTACGCAACGTTCGGCTCACTCCCCCCAAGGGCCGGATCGGCCCCCTCGGGTCGCGCCTCGGTGGCCGGTTCGTAGCGGTTGGTCTGTACCACTCATGCCCGGTTCGGGTGACAGTCACGCACGGAAGTCGGGTTGTGTCCCCGGAAGTCCACACCGTCGCTCGGGTACGTCCGGCCGCGTCAGCGGCCACGCGTACCGGTGGCGACGGTACCGCTTCCCGTACCGGCACCCGCGCGGCACCGCATCGGCGCCGGCTCGAACGGCCGCCCGGCGGCCGCCGTCGCACAGTGTCCGGCCGGCCGTTCAGGTGTCCGGGTTACGCGTGTCTCCGGTGGGACAGCACCGTCGCGGGTGCTTGTCCGTGGGGAAACGAGGGCATCACACCGGATGAGGCCGACGGACGGGGCCGACGCGACGCCCTGGAAGGCATCGGCCCGCCCATTGCGCTCGGCCGCGGCTGCCCGGCCGTCCCTGCCCACGGGCCGGGGTACGTCCACCGACGGAGGAGACGCCTGTGACCGGTCTCTGCTCACGCTACTTCCGTGGCCGCGGCACACCCGCGCGCCGTCTCGTGCTCTCCGGCCGCCGCTGGTGGCGGCAGGACCGCGGGCCGCGCGAGTGGGTCACCGGCCCGTACCGCCGGGGCGACGGGCCGTGCTGGCGCGCGCGGCGGGACGGGGAGACGCTGGTGCTGTGGGTACGCGGCGACCTCGACCTGGAGCTGGCCCAGCGCCTCGGCCCCGCCCTGTCCCAGGTGTCCTCGCCCGCCGTACGCACGGTGGTGCTGGACCTGAGCGAGGTCACCTTCTTCGACTGCAGCGGTCTGCAGTGGCTGTGCGAGGTACGGTCCCGTGTGGCCGCGCACGGCGGGGAAACCTATCTGCGCCAGCCGCCCCGGTGCGTGTACCGCGTATTGCAGCTGGTGCCGCTGACGCGGCCCTTCGCGCTACTGCCCGCGCCCGGCCCCGGCCCCGCCCGCCGGGCGCCCGGCGGGCGTCCGGCCCGCAGCGGCGCCCGCG